>CAZJLP010000019.1:14608-26381 GCA_964546955.1 uncultured Opitutaceae bacterium
GGGACGAGATGCGGCAGCGTTTGGATGTCCAGGGAGATCTCGAGGGAACGCTCGCGCGTCTGGAAAAGGAAATCGGCGCCGCCGAGCGGGCCGCCCGCAAAGAAGCCCAAGCCTTGCGGGCGATTAGGGAGAAGGCGGCGCGCGACTTGGCCAAAGTGGCGGCGAAGGGCATTGTCCAGCTCGGGTTCAAGAAAGCGGATTTCCAAGTGAAACTCGAGTCGCTGCCTGAATTGGGGCCAGCGGGGGATTGTCGGTCGGAGTTTCTTTTCTCGCCTAACGTCGGCGAGGCCCCGTTGCCTCTCAATCGCATCGCGTCGAGCGGCGAACTTGCGCGCGTCATGCTCGCCTTGAAGACGGTCCTGGCCGACCTCGATGAAGTCCCGGTGCTGGTGTTTGACGAAGTCGACGCGAACGTCGGCGGCGAAATCGGGAAAGTGGTGGGGGAGAAGATGGCTGAGATCGCTCGCAATCACCAAGTGCTGTGTGTGACCCATCTCCCGCAAGTCGCGGCGCAGGCCGACAGCCATCTGGTGGTCGCCAAAG
Source organism: uncultured Opitutaceae bacterium (assembly GCA_964546955.1). Lineage (GTDB taxonomy): Bacteria > Verrucomicrobiota > Verrucomicrobiia > Opitutales > Opitutaceae > CAZJLP01. The sequence continues at coordinate 15,152 of CAZJLP010000019.1, forward strand.
ACCAATCGAAGGATCGGGCCGTCGTCTCCATCTCCGCCATTCACGAAAACCGAAAAGCACGCATCAGCGAGCTGGCACGCATGCTCGGTGATCGCACCGCGAAGAGCGCGCTCGCCCACGCGGAGGAGTTATTGGCGTAAGAGGGGGGGGTGGGCCTGTCCCTAAATCGTTCTGTTCTCTTACTCCCACTCGTTCTCGACAAAAAGACCGGGAGCCAAGGAAAACCCGCCGCTGGGGTTGAGAACGATTAGGAGTAAGAGAACGAGAACGATTCTTTGGGGGCGTTTGTAGGCTGCATTTCTAGGCAAGATACCCCAGGGTTCCCGTACCCCCTCCCGAAAAGGGTAGAAAACGGGCTTCCCTTTCTTCGGCGCTGTCGCTGACGTGTCTTTTGCATCATGACCCGACGCGAATTGCTTACCCTGGCCGGCGCTGCTGCGCTTGGCTTTACGCTGCGCCCCCGGCTTGCCTTCGGAGAGGACACGAAGAATGAGCGGACCAAGAAGGTCCTTTTTTTCACCAAATCATCGGCCTACGAGCACTCCGTCATCAAACGGCGCGGAAGTCGTCCGAGTTTTGCCGAGCAGATCCTGGCGGCGGAGGGACCGAAGCACGGTTTCGAATTTGTATTTAGCAAGGATGGCAGTCTTTTCTCACCCGCATATTTCGAGCAGTTCGACGCACTGTTTTTCTACACGAGCGGCGATCTGAGTGCCCCTGGGACAGACAAACACCCGGGCGTCTCGCCGGAAGGGAAAAAGGCCTTGCTCGATGCAATCGCGGGAGGGAAGGGCTTTGTCGGCTGTCATTCCGCGGCCGACACGTTTCACACGGGGGAAACGGTCGAGACCGATCGAAACGACCGGTCCAAGCGTTACCAGAATTACGGCGAGGCATCCGATCCCTACATCCGCATGCTGGGAGGCGAGTTCATTCGCCATGGGCGGCAGCAGAAAGCCCGGTTGCGGGTGGCGTCGGCCGCCTTGCCTGGCTTCGACCGGCTGCGCTCGCTCGAGCTGACCGAGGAATGGTATTCATTTAAAGACTACGCAGACGATCTTCACGTGCTGCTTGTGCAGGAAACGGCGGGCATGGTGGGAGTTGATTATGAACGTGGTCCTTATCCCGCCACTTGGGCGCGCCGGCACGACCGGGGCCGGGTGTTCTATACTTCCCTCGGGCACCGCGAGGACGTGTGGACCAATCCTTCTTTCCAGGACATCCTCTTTTCCGGACTGGGCTGGGCTTCCGGGGGGATCCAAGCGGAGATCAAACCGAACATCGCCCAGGTGACTCCGCGCTATCGCGAGATTCCGCCGAAGCCCTCCGAAAACGCCTGATGCGGCAACGGTTTGTCATCCTGAGCGCAGCGAAGGATCCAGTTTAGCGGTGTAGCGGATCTAATGGGATCCTTCGCTGCGCTCTAGGATGACAGGCCGGTGAGAGGATCCTGCGTCTGAACACCTGATCTTCCGTATTTGGATTAGCAGCAATCGCCCCGGGTCGGCGTCCCTGTCTTACGCTTCTTTTTGACCTTGGAAGCTTCGCCAGACGCTCATCGGCAGGAGACCGGCGCCGATGATCAGCACGTTGGTGGCGACAAAAGCCAAAAGCCAGTAGAAGGCGGCTTCCATGAAGCCATAGCTGTGCAAGCCGATGCCGAGCATGTTGGTTCCAAACCAGCTCCACGCCGTCACGACGTTGCCGAACACGGCGAGGCACATGATTCCCCGCGTTTTGACCAACCCGCCCCAGCGAGCATGAAGAATAAGGGCGTTCCACAGAACGATGATGAGAGCGCCGTTCTCTTTCGGGTCCCAGCCCCAGAAGCGGCCCCACGACTGGTCCGCCCAGATGCCGCCGAGGATAGTGCCGACGAGGCTGAAGAGCGTGGCGAAACAGACGATGCCGTAAACCATGCGGCCGAGGGCCTCGCCGACCGATTCCGCTTTGCCGCGCGCGGCAGCCGTCGTGGTCCCGGACGACGGCAAACTCGTAGTCTCTGCCGCGACCCGAGGTGAGCGCGGCAGCCATTTCGTGAAAAGTCCGAGAACGATGTAAATGATGGCGAGAAATCCGGCGAGGAATGTCGCGCCGTAGCCGAGGGTGATCACGACGACGTGGGTCGCCAACCAGAAGTTCGAGTCGAGCACCGCCTGCATCATTTCGAGCGTGTCGCTCCCGATCGCCAGGTGGTGAGCGATGAGCATGGTGCAGAAGCCGATCACGCCGGCCGCCATCGTGGGCACGACCATTCGATAAATGCGTTCGAGCACGATGCAGAAGATCACGACCGCCCAGCCGATAAAGAGCGCGGAGGAGTGCAGATTGGTGACCGGCGGGCGCCCTTCGAGCGACATGCGGGTGAGGATTCCGACTGTCGTGGCGATACCGGCCAGGACCAGCATCGCGAAGGCGGCGCGGCGGAGGGTCTCCGGATATTTCAACAGAGAGGCGACGGCGGTCAGAAACACGATGGCATAGAGCACCATGCTCGTGTAAAAAGGCTCCGCTTTGTTGAAGGCGGTTTCGCGCTTCACCTTTTTGAGCTCCGCTGAGTACCGCGAGGCGAGATGTTGGTCCCGGTAAAGCCGAACGATCGTGTTGAATTGTTCGTGCTTTCCTTGCCGCCACGCTTGGCCGAGCGCGGCATAAGCGAGCGCAATGCCGTCGAGCTGGCCGGCCCGAAAACTGTTCAAGAGCGCATCGCCACTGGACTTCCAAGCCGTCTTGTCGGTCTCGTCGGGTGGCGGCGCGGCGAGAAGCCGGGCTCGTTCGGCCATCGCGATGAATTGTTGGGCCATTCGCTCCACGGAGTTGGCAAGCGCCTCGTCGTGCGGCTGGTTGGCCATCTTGGCCCGCATGGCGGCCACGCCGGCCCCCAAGTTGCGTTCAAGCTGTCCTAGCTTCTCGAAAAACTGTGGGTCGGGGCCGAACGTCAGGCTGTATTGCAGGCCCTGGTACAGAACGAGGTTGTTCCGCAGGTTTGAAACGGCCTTCTGGAAACGCGTCCGCTGCTTCGGATCGCTTTCCGACGCGGACTTTCCTTGTCGGTCGATTTCAGCCAGGTGCGGGGCGATGTCGGCGTAGGAGAACCGCCGGTGGCGGCTCGGAAGGAAGCCCAGGATGGCCATGACGCGTTTCGCGCCGGAGTCATAGTGGATGCGCACGGAATCCTCGGTTTGCCCGATCAAGCTCAGCAGGTCCGGATCGTCGATCTCGAAGGTTCGGTATTTGTCGGCTTTCTCGGGCGCGAACGAAGCGTCGAGCATCCATTCGATGGGCGTCAGGCTTCCCCCTTCGGGCAGTGCCACGCGCTGCCGTCCTTGCAGACTGAGGATTGTATTGCGGGCGACCGTGTCGATCGGCTTGAGGCGTCCATTCGCCAGGACGGGCAGTTCGCCGAAACCGACGATGTTGAAGGGAGATTTCGGTGCCGGCGCCAGGTAGGACCTGGTCAGGACGACCAACCCAACCAGAACCGCTAGAACGGGAACGAGGAAGCGTTTCATGACGAAGCCCGAGCGGGCCCGGTAGCGGACGGAACTGCTGCGGTGGATTTGTTTCGACGGCCGACAAAATTCAGAAGGGAAAGCCCAAATTGGAACACAAGGCCAAGACTCATCAGGATGCACGCGATATACGGCATCAGCCAACTTGGGTTGCGCATGACCTGAAGGACGGAATGTTTTTCCGCGGCCGTCATCTGAAACTGATAAAACGCGAGCCCTCCGTAGCGAAGGGGATGGTTCATATAGATCAGGACTTCGCGGTCGTCACGGCCGTCGTCGGAGCGGACTCGCACCCGGCTCGAAAAGTTTTTCGGTATCGTCGATCCCGGGTAGACGTCGTGGGTCACCTGCAACAGCGTCAGAGAAAATGGCTGATACTGCCGCTGGGGGCGAATCGCGATCTTCCAGGTTTTTCCTTCGTGCGTGAACGATTGCGCCTCCTCCAGATCCGATGACACCAGCCACATGCCCAGGCTCGTTCCGCCGGCGACAGGCACCAGTTCCACATAGGCCGTGCGCATGTTGCGCTCGTCCATCTTGTAGGTGATCGGCAGGGGCACCGCAATCCGGGAGGATTGGAGCGGTGCGCCCGCGGGTACGGGCGGCTTTTGACGCACCTGATCCGCGTTGCGCACGACGGCATTCGGATAGAAGGCGCGGACGTTTACGCGGAAAGGAAGTTTCGGATGGGCGATTGTTTTTCCGTCGGAGAGATGCTCTTCGGGGATTGCGATGACCTCGTCCCATTGCGGATCGGTCGTGTCGATCAGCACCAATTCGTCGCGGCGAATGTGCTCCGCGTAGTTTTTCGTTTCGTTCTCTCGAAACCTGAGCTGGAACTCCTCCTGCCAAACGCTGGAAAAGAATTCGCCGAGGAGCAGCAGAATCAACCCCACGTGCGTCATCCAAATGCCGGCTTTTTTGCGGCTGAACTTGAACCGGACGATGTGCGCCGCCAGCAGATTGAAAAAAAGCAACCAGCCCAGGAAGTAGCCGCCCGGGAAAATGGGAAGCGCAAGCCGGTCGCCGACTTGATGCAGCACGACCCACGAATGGAACCACTTCTGCTGGATGCCCCAGATGCCAAGCTCCGTCTGATTGAGCGTGGCGAAAAAGACCAACATGATCGACAGCAGCAACAGGACGACGGTCAGTCGCAGCGACACGAAGAAATCGAGAAAACTTTGCCAGATGGCTCGCATGATCACGGGGTCCGCACGGAGCGGAGGAATTCCAGGAAGGCGGGTTTCTGTGCGGCGACGACGGCGTCCGGCCCCATCAGCTTGAAGAAATAGGTTTCATTCTCCAGGGACAGCACCGCCCCGACGATCCGAGTGGGTCCATTGGCGGTGGTGCCAGCGTAGTCGACGACGGTGAAACGCAAAGCGCCGTGTTCCACGGTGTTCGCCTGGGTTTTGATCTCCTCGGCGCTCACTGCGGGCAGCCGCACTTGCTCCCGCCAGCGATTGAGGTTGTCGGTCAGCCCGCCGGCGGCGCCGCCGAATGAGATGATCGAAAGATCGGCTTCGCCTGAGCCTGTGCGGACGGCAAAGCTGCCCTTGCGCATCGAGGTGAGCGGCTTTGGGCTCCAATCTGCCGGCGCGGTCCAGCTCAAAGCCCCCGGTTTCGGTGGGGTGGAACCGGGCGCGGCGGCTCGTGGAGCCGCAGCGGGCGGCGCCTCCGGTTTGATTTGACCTCCCGGGGCGGCCGCCGTTTCGGAGTCGAAGCGGACGGAGCGGAGAAATGCCATGAAGGCCTCGCGTTGTGTCGCCACCAGAGCGGCTTCGCCGGAAAGCTTGAAAAACCACACCCGTCCGGGCTGTTTCAGCCAGGCGCCGAGGATTCGTGAAAGATGCTTCCCTTCAATCAGCGGTGCATCGCTCACGAGATCGACCCAGTGGAACGTTCCTGCGTCCGTCGTGAGAGATTGGACGACTGCGCTCAAAGCCGCTTCATCGATCGGCGGCAAATGAATCTGCTCGCGCCAGCGGTTCACGTTCTGAAGATCGCCGCCCACCGTGCCGGGAAAGGACGTGACCGCCATTTCGGCCGTCAAGCCTGCCGGTGAGTTGATCGCGAAGTTTCCGACCCGTACTCCCGTCAAAGGCAAGGTCTGCCAGCCCGCCGGCACGTCCCATTTCGGAATACCCGTGGTCGGCGCCGCCATTCCAGGCATCACGCCCATGTTCGAAGGCGGAGTTGCCGCCGGGGCGGGCGCCGTTTCTTTGGGCACGCGATAAGTCGCGATTTCGCGATCGCGGCAGCCGGTCAGAACGAGCAGCACCGTGCCGACTGCTGCAACGGCGAGCAAGAAGCGAGGGGAACGCATGAACCAAGATCAATCGCGGGTTTCCGCGATAAGTTCAACCCCCGGCTTCGAACTATGAGGAGGAGGCGCGGCACGGGCGGGTGGCGCTTATGTGGGAGGAGCGCTCGTTTGCGCTAATCGGTCGCCGAAGCGCTCGCTATGGTCAGGAAGGCCTGCAAGGCCGGATCGGGCGCCGGTGTAGCCCGCCAGCCAACAACCAATCGGCTTTCCGGGGCATGACCCCGGAGGGGACGAAAATGCACGTCGCGCGGTACGTTCCTGGCTTCGGACGGGGTCATGAACGTCACACCGAGACCCGCACGGACCAAGCCAATGCCGTTTGCGCGCGGCCAGACTTCCTCCGCGATGCGAGGGGTGATGCCGGCTCGCGAGCAGGCCGCGAGGATCCGGTCGTAAAAACCAGGATTGTGCGCACGCGGAAAAAGGATGAACGGGGTTTCAGCGAGGTCGCGCAAACGCAGCTCTTGGTGGGAGGCGAGGGGATGGCGGGGCGGAAGAAGAATACCATTGTTCTCCCGCAAAAGCAGACGCGTACGGACTCCAGGGGTGGTAGCGTCGGGGTGAAAAAAGCCGCAACCGAGTTCGCCCGCCTGCAAGGCCTCCACTTGCCCCGACGAAGGCACTTCATTGAGTTCGAGCCGGACGCCTGGGAACTGCCGATTGAACTCGCGCAAGATCTCCGGAAGGACGGTCGCCATGGCCAATCCGGTGAAGGCGATCCGGACGCGCCCGGTTTCCCCTTTCGAAGCCGCCTTCAATTCCCGCCCGATTGCCTGCAGCGAACGAAGCAGGGGTTCCACGCGGTCGAGGAGCAGATGGCCCGCGGACGTGAGCTCGACGCGCCGCTGCGTGCGGAGAAACAGGCCGGACTCCAACCCTTTTTCGAGCTGTCGGATCTGGCGGCTCAACGCGGGTTGAGCGATTCCCAGCGTTTCGGCGGCTTTTCGGAAATGAAGGTGCTTCGCCACCTCGTGAAAATACACCAAGTGACGGAGCTCGAACGGAAATTGATACTCGCGAGGCATCAATAAGCACCAAATAGGTATTTTCAGGTATGGCAAGAGTGTGGTAGGATTCCGACTCGTTCTCGTCTCTTACTCCTACTCGTTCTCGTTTAGGATCTCACGTGCTGGGTCTGATCGCCAGGCGCCCGTTAGCCCACGACCTGGGGGATGAGAACGAGTAGGAGTAAGAGAACGATTTAGGCCCGCATTGACCCGCTTTCCTCCACCTCCTACACTCTGCCTTTTCCATGCCGAAATCATTGTTTCAGAAAGTTTGGGATGCCCACACGGTTCGCACGCTGGCCAACGGGCACACTCAGTTGCTCATTGGCACGCATCTCATCCATGAGGTAACAAGTCCCCAGGCATTCGGGATGTTGCGCGATTTGGGACTCAAGGTCCTCATGCCGCATCGCACGTTTGCCACGGTGGATCACATCATCCCGACCGATCAGTTGGTCGAACCGTACCGCGACTCGCTGGCCCAGGCTATGATGGATGAGCTGCGCAAGAGTTGTAAGGAATACGGCATCACGTTTTTCGACCGCGCGACCGGCAAGCAGGGCATCGTGCACATTGTCGGCCCGGAGCAGGGAATCACTCAGCCCGGCACGACGATCGCCTGCGGCGACTCGCACACCTCTACCCATGGAGCTTTCGGCGCGATCGCGTTTGGTATCGGAACGACCCAGATTCGCGACGTATTGGCCACGCAAACGATCGCGTTGGGCGCGCTCAAGGTACGCCGCATCAATGTGGACGGACAGCTCCAGCCCGGTGTCTATGCGAAGGATGTCATTCTCCACATTATCCGCATGCTCGGAGTAAACGGCGGCACGGGTTTCGCCTACGAATACGGCGGCTCCGTCTTCGACGGCTTCACCATGGAGCAGCGCATGACCGTGTGCAATATGTCGATCGAGGGCGGCGCGCGCGTGGGTTACGTAAACCCCGACCAAACGACGTTCGACTACTTGAAGGGCCGCCCCTATTCGCCCAAGGGCAAGGCGTGGGACGAGGCCGTCGTGCGTTGGAAGAGTTACGCTTCGGATCCCGGCTGCGCTTATGACGATGTGGTCAACATTCGCGCCGAGGACATCGCACCCACGGTTACCTGGGGCATCAATCCCGGGCAGGGCATCAGCATCGAAGAAACAATTCCTGATCCCGCGCGGGCTACCGCGGACGAAAAGGCGTCGATCGAAGAAGCGCTCGCTTACATGAAGCTCCAGCCAGGGGCCCCCATCAAAGGCACGAAGATCAATGTCGCCTTTCTGGGTTCGTGCACGAACGGGCGCCTCAGCGATTTCCAGGAAGTCGCCAAGTACATCAAGGGCCGCAAGGTGGCTCCGGGGATCAAGGCCATTGCCGTTCCGGGCTCCCAGGGGGTCGCCGCAATCTGCGAAGCGATGGGTATCGACAAGGTCCTGACCGAAGCGGGCTTCGAGTGGCGCGCCGCCGGGTGTTCGATGTGTCTCGCGATGAACCCCGACAAGCTCATTGGCGACCAGCTCTGCGCCAGTTCCTCCAACCGCAACTTCAAGGGCCGCCAGGGCAGTCCGACCGGACGCACCGTGCTGATGAGTCCACTGATGGTGGCCGCCGCCGCCGTCACGGGCGAAGTCTCCGACGCCCGCGAGGTCTTCGGCGTCCGCGAACTCGTCGAAGCGTAACCGCTCATTTCCACACCTGATCACTAATCCGGACCAATTAATCGGCTGGATTAGTGCGCGTTAACGGTTCCCAAAATTTATATGTCTCTCGCTAAAATCACTCAGGTCGCCGGGCGCGGCGTTTTTGTGCCGGGCAACGATATCGATACGGATCGCATTATTCCAGCGCGCTTCATGAAGTGCGTCACCTTCGACGGGCTCGGCGAATACTTGTTTTTCGACGTCCGCAAGAATGCGGACGGCACGGACAAACCGCATCCGTTGAACGACGCACGTTTCAAAGGGGCCTCGATCCTCCTGTCGGGCGCCAATTTCGGCTGTGGGAGCTCGCGCGAGCATGCGCCGCAGGCCATTCAAAAGTATGGTTTCCGCGCAGTCATTGCGGAGAACTTTGCCGAGATTTTCTTCGGCAATTGCACGACGCTCGGCATGCCCTGCGCGTGCGCCGACCGCGCGGACATCGCGAAGATTGCGGCGGCGATCGAAGCCAATCCCCAGACGGAAGTCGTGATTGATGTGGCCAAACAGGAGATCCGCTTTGCTGGTCAGACCGTCAAAGCGGCAATTCGGGATACGGCTCGCGATGCCTTGGTGAACGGCCGTTGGGACGCCATCGGCGAATTGCTCGAAGGTAAGGATGATGTCATCAAGACCGCTGCCAAGTTGCCGTATCTGGCTGCATGACGGAAGGCTGGTTGAGAGTTGAGGGTTGAGAGTTGAGAGACGGACGGGCCCGAAGGGGCGGTGCTCCGCTTTTGGGGTGCCCCTTGGCCGCTGCGGGTTGGCCTTCCCATTGATATCCAATTGCGCGCCCGTCATGCCTTGGCCCTTCCGCCGTATTGTCTCTCAACTCTCCGCTCTCAACTATTCCAGCCGGACGGGAAAATTTCGTGAACCTTTTTCCGTGCGCTGGCGTCACATGTCGTCATCTTTTGTCTATCTATGCTCCTAGCCGCTATCGATTTGGTGCGTATCTTCAGGGAGGCCGGACCCCTTGCCTACGTGTTGGGCGCTGCTTCCGTGATCGCCGTTTTCATCATTTGTGAACGCAGTGTGGCCCTGCGAAATGCGGCGATCATGCCGATGGATTTCGCCGATGCGGTGCTGCAAGGCCGCCCCTTCTCGGGCGGCGAGCATTCGGCTCTCGGGCGGATCATCAATTTTGTGGAGCGGCATCCCGGCGATGTGGACGGCGCGAAAGCCTATGCCCGCCTTGAGGTGATGAAGATGGAGCGCGGCGTGGGTTATCTGGATACGATTTATACCGGCGCGCCGCTCGTGGGTTTGATCGGCACGGTGTGGGGATTGCTGACCGCTTTCGCGGTGATCGATCCGGAGACGCGTATGCCCGACCCGGTGAAATTTACCGAAAGCGTCGGTTATGCGCTGTCCGCCACGTTGCTCGGTCTGGTGGTGGCGTTGATCGCGTTGGTCGGCAATGGCTATCTGCAGCGGCGGATCGATCACCACGCCGCTCGTTTGGACGTGTTGCTTGAACGTGTATTGGCGCGCGCGACAGGAGCCAAGGCGGCCCCGGCGACAACCAACGAATTGGTGCGATGAGCGGGTTGCGCGGAAAACGTTATCGGCGTCCGGAGCTGCCTCTGGTGCCCTTGATCGATGTCTTGGTGATGCTCGTTCTGTTCGCGTTCGTAACCATGCGGTTTTCCACGAACCAAACGCTGAATATCACGCTGCCAAAGGTGGATACGGCGGGTAAAAACGAATTTCGCGGCAATGTGACGATCGAGATCGAGAAGACCGGCGGGCTGAAATTCAATGGCAAACCCCTGGCGGACGCCCAGCTGCTCGAGTTGCTCCGCCAGGTGAAGGATTTGAACCGCGACACGCCTGTGCTGGTCCGCGCGGACGAAGGGGCGACGTGGCAGCGAGTGGCTTTCGTCATGGATGCGTGCCGCAAGATGGGGCTGACGAAACAGAACATGCAGACACGGTAGCGGTGGGGCAGAATAGTAGTGGGTAGCGAGTAGCGAGCATATGGAGGGGCTGGCTTGGGCTGAGAGGTAGGGCGGGCCTCTGGACCCGCCGTCGTGTGCACCCAGCGCTCCCTAGCTGTTCCATTCGCAGCGCCGGATGGCGTTAGAACGCGCAGCGTTGAATGCGATTCCCGCTTCGACGGCCGGTCCGGGGCCCGACCCTACCTCGATCCGATATCCTCAGTCTGCTTTTTCTACTCGCTACTCGTTACCCGCTACTCGCTACTTTCCGACCATGAAAATCGTCATAACGGGGGTCACGCGAGGTTTGGGCCGGGCGCTAGCGGAGTGGTATATCGCGGAAGGGCATACCGTTATCGGCTGCGGTCGCAGCGGGGAGGCAGTCTTGGATCTTCGCTTCGCTCACCCCGCGCCGCAGGATTTCTCGGTAGTCGATGTGGCGGAAGCGACGAAGGTCGAAATCTGGGCCGAACGCGTGCTCGGCTTGCACGGGCCGCCCGATTTTCTGATCAACAACGCGGCGCTGATGAACACGCCCGCGCCCCTTTGGAACGTTCCCGCCGCGGAATTTGGGAAGCTCGTGGATGTAAACATCAAGGGCGTGGCCAATGTGGTGCGCGCTTTTGTCCCTGCCATGGTGGCGGCCAAGAAAGGCGTGATCGTCAATTTCAGCTCCGGCTGGGGGAGGTCAGTTTCACCCGAGGTCGGACCTTATTGCGCCTCCAAATGGGCCATCGAAGGATTGACCAAGGCT
>CAZJLP010000019.1:26391-75681 GCA_964546955.1 uncultured Opitutaceae bacterium
CCGCAGAGTTGCCCAGCGGGATGTCGGCCGTGCCGCTCAATCCGGGCGTGATCGACACCGATATGCTCCGGCAATGCTGGTCCGATGGGGCTGCTAGCTATCCTAAAGCGGAGGCCTGGGCGAAAAAGGCTGCGCCTTTCATCCTCAAGCTCAGTAAGAAGCACAACGGCCAGTCCGTCAGCGTGAGCGAATTTGAGGATTGAACGCGGCGGTCCCGGGAATTGCTCATTTCTCATTGGAAGAGGGCCGAATAGGCAGTGTCGGTCGACGGGAGCCTGGTACCCGAATCAAAGCTTTACGCCCGATCCACCGCTTATAGCTAAGAAGCCTCTTGAGGTGGAGCGCGATCTCCGAGCGCGCTGTTGGACGTGTTCTTACGAAAGCCGCGGTCACAAACCAACGCGCTCGGAGATCGCGTTCCACCTCGATCCGGTCCTCGCCCCGCGTTTTTCAGAGCTTCCTTTGGGCTTATCGCTTATCGCTTACTGCTTATTTCGCCCGATCTGGCCTGCCCAATGAAAAATGAGCAATGAGAGACAAGAAATGAGCAGTCCTGCAGGGACGCGCCCTGCGGCCGCTCATTTCTCCCTCTGATCTTTGGCCCGAAAACGCGCTGTAAAAGGGAGTTCGGACCAGATTTGGGTACTGGAAGGAAGGGAGGGCGCCCGAAAAACCCGTCGATTCCAATCGTCGTACTGAGACATCGGCGAAATATGCGCCGGGTTCGATCCGGGATTGGGTTTCGGTGGCGGGGTGGGTGGGGTGGGGAAGGCCATGACTTTCTCTGAGGTTACCTAAAAATCGTCACAAAGTTACGTCTGCTTAATTAAAAAATACGTAGAAGAAGGTTAAAGCAACGGGCCCATGTGCTGCCACAGGCACTACGTTTTCCAGGACACCGAAATTACGTCGGAGGTCCAAATATTATTCCCGCTGCTCGCGAAATGTAACGCAGACGACACAGTCGAGACTGCGTTAGCGGCGCGGAGCAGCGGGAGAAAGATTATCGTGCGTGAAATGGCCTTGAGTTGAGGCAGAAAAGCGAGGTGCCAAGAGCCGGGAGATCGAGTCGGCGCGGCCGCCCGCACCTGAGATTCAATTGGAGTCAGGCGACGCGCTTGTGTGGGACTGGCTGGGACGCGATATCCGCGGCGGTCTTCGGTATGCTCAACGTGAGTACGCCGTTCGAGATCTCCGCTTCCAACCGCTCGTAGTTCAGATTGAACCCGAGCCTCAGCCGGAGCTGATAATCGCGCTGCGCACTCTCGAGGTGCAGGGCCTGCCAGTTCACGCGCACGAAATGCGATTTTCGAGCGGTGACCGTGAGGTCGCTGCCGCGGATCGCGATCTCGATGCCGGACGCATCGACGCCTGGCACGTAGACGGCGACTTTGAAGGCGTCGGCGTGCTCACGGCAGTCGTAGTTCGGGTTGCGGAATTGCTCCCGCGCCGAAATGGCGTTGCGACTGGTGGTGGCTTTGTGCGGATGGATGATCGTGTGCATGGATGGACGTATGCTCCTCGGTTGAGGGGCCGGGCTCTTCGCTCTAAACGTTTTCCGATTAAGTCGGAGGTTTAGGCCTGGGAGCCCGCGCCGTGGTTCTGTTTCGTCCAATTTTGTACGATCGGACGCATCACGGCGCAGCAAAGTGCCTGGGCCTTCGTAGACGAAGTGCCTCGGCAGCTGCGGTGATGTTGATAGGAACCGATCATTGGACGGGTGGTAAGCTACATAAAGCAGGCGGTGGGCCAAGTTTTATTTTCGCCAAGAAATAGTTCTTCCGCAGTATCCAGGGTCTTATGGCCACGCTTACCGATGCCTCCACGACACTTGCCGATTTAAAAGCGCGCGTGCTCGCCTTTGCCCGCGAACGCGATTGGGAGCAGTTTCACGCCCCGAAAAACTTAAGCATGGCGCTGGCGGCAGAGGCGGGTGAGTTAATGGAGCATTTCCTCTGGTGCGCTCCCGAGGCTTCGCGGGCGATCGCGCAGGAACCGTCGAAACGTAAAAAGATCGAGGAGGAGGTGGCGGATGTCGTCATCTACGCCCTGGAATTCGCCAACATGACCGGCATCGACGTCGCTGCCGTGATCGAAGCAAAGATGGGGGCTAACGCGAAAAAATATCCGGTCGAAAAAGCGAAAGGGCGCTCGGATAAGTACACGGAGCTGTGATTTTTGAAGTAGTGAGCGGCGGGTAGCGGGTAGACGGACTTCGTGGAACGAAGGCACAGGTCGAGCGGCATTCCTCCATCCCTCCGGAGCGCGCGGCGCAGGTTTTCTACTCGCTACTCGCTACCCGCACCTCGCTACGTTTTCGTTTTCCCAATGAAAAAGCCGAGCAATGTTGTCCGCGCTTACTACGTTTTGCCGTGCTGTTTGCTGCTGCTCAATCTCGTCAACAATCTCATTTCGTACAAAACGGAGATGATCGGGAATGCGTTTGTGCGCGTGGCGGTGATCATGCTTCTGGTGCTGTTTGGTGGGTCGGTCGTCGCATTCGCGGTTGCACCGGCGCTCGAGCGGGTGGTGCGCGGACTGCACCGCGGCAGCCGGCAAGGCGCCGGTTTCGTGGGCGAACTGATCTTCCTCGGGCTGCTCGGCGTGCTCGTCTTCTGGCTCTACTACGCCTGCTATATCAACGGTCCGACTTCGATTCTTCCGCGGGCGTGGTGGAACGGCCCGTTTTAGAGTCGGCCGGGGGATTGCGAAAACGCTCGATTCGCTCGGCGGTGGGCGGATGGCTGCTGAAATAGGAGCCTTCGTCGGGCGAGACGTTTTCCAGGCGTTCCATGATGTTGGCGAAATGGACCGCCGAAATTCCGGCGCGTTTGAGCGCTGCGAGCGCGAACTCGTCTGCCTCCCTTTCCGCCGCCCGCTGGTGTTTGGATGAGAGCAACGTGAGCGGCAGCGCGGCGGCCAGATTCCCAAGGACCGAGGCATCGCCGGTGATCGATGTGACAAGCACCAGCGTAATGGAGTCCTCGAACAAGCTTCTCAAGGCATGTCGATGGTGCAGGTGGCCGACCTCGTGGGCCAGCACCGCCAAAATCTCGTCGTCGTTTTCCGCCAAGTCCACCAAGGCGTCGAGCAGCACGACGGTACCGTCGGGCAGCGCGAAGGCATTGGGCGAACCGTCCCGCATTTGACGAAACACGAGTTTGGCCTCGCCTTTGTAACCGATCGCTTGGACGAGTGTTTTAAAATCGCTGCGAAGCTTTGCCTGCCGTTGCCAGTCGAGATCGCTGCGTTGGAAGTAGGCGCGGTCCAAGCTGCGCAGGGCTCCATCCGACAGGCGCCGTTCCACGCTCGCGGGAAGCGACGAAGCGATGCGCTCGACCACCTTGGGCATCGCCCAGAAATAACCGAGGACGGCGCAGGCAGTGAGCGCGAGCGCGAGGCTGGCCGCTACGAACGGATAACCCTCGAGCCAGCGCAACCGGCCCGCCGGCACCCGGTGATCTGCGGCACGCAAAGCCTTCTCGATCTCCAAGGGATTGGCCGCTTCGCACCGCGCCCCTCCAGGCAGGACGACAAAACGAGCGCCCTGCCCCAGTGCGGGGCTAACCTGAACCTCCGAAGCCCGGATGGTGACGTTGAGATTATCGCCCGTGACGACCCATTCGAGGCGGTCGAGCGCGACGGTCACCGGGACGGCGCGAGCGACTTTTCCGTCGAAGTAATGGGCGGAAAAAGTCTTCATAGTCCAATATCGATGCCAAAAAAGTCCGCTGCCGCCTCGCCCACCGCGGAACTTTCCGACCGGCCAAAAGCCTCGACAGTATCGAGCGATTTTGCCGGCACAAACTCCAGGCACGAGAGCAGGTAACGCGCTTTTCTAACCATTGCCCAGGGCGTCGCCAGGCCCAGGGTGCCGACGATCGCCAGCAGGTTGACTAATTGGATTTTCACCAGTCGCCTGCAGGTAACTGTGGCGCGAAACCGATGTTGGTCCAGCAACGTGTGATTCCACACGTAGTTGAAAAGGCGCGCCCGGATATAAAGTTTCGCGAGTGTGACAAAAAGCACCATCGCGGCGCCGACCACATAGTTGAGCCATTCAGGCGGGGCCGTCACGGCCCCAAGGTCGCGCGCTTGCCACGCGATGAAAATGCCGATGGCAATCATCAGAGGGAAGACCCCGGCGAAGTACAGCCCCCAGGCGCGCAGATAGATGCCATAAAAGCCCTTCGCTTCGCCTTCGAAATGGAACGAGCTGTCGCCGTATCGGCTGTAATCGATGAAGAGCGATTTCCGCAAATAGACCTGATAGGGATACATCAACCCCAGCGAAAGCACGCTGAGTAGGGTGAAAAGGACATAGGCTACCGCGGCCATGCCGTAGGTCCCCCGGAAGCGAAATCGCAGCCCGCGGTGCACCGTGTTGCGCGCATTGAAGGCCAGCGCTCGCACGATCAGCCAAGGCAGCGCGATGGCGGCGACCCCGACCGTGGCCAGTTGCACCGCCAGATAGGCCTGCCCGAAGAAGGCGTATCCGAGAAAAAGAATCAAAACGACAATGTTCCCAACGAGCAGTCCCGAGGGGCGGGCGGTATAGTCGAACGCGTGGCCGAGCACGCGGGTGTGACCGTAAAAGTAGCGCTTCCGGCGCACCTTGGCCCAGGCCAGATAGACCCCGAGCGTGGCCAGCGTCAGGAGAGTATTGACCACCCAAATACGAAAAAATTCGCGGGCGTCTCCCGTGAATACGATGGGGACCCCGGGAGGGGCCGCGGGGGGTGGGAGTGCCGGAGGCGCGGGCGGCTCCACGCCCGCAGCTGCGGTCGTCGTCGAGGGAGAGGACGATTCGGCAGGCAGGGCCAGGGCGGCCGGTGGTTGAGGCTGGAGGGCATCACCCATTCGCGCCGAGCATTGGAGATCGCTCCGTGCGTGGGAAGGATTTTATGTAGGCCTCGAGCAAAACGCGAGAGCCCGGCACGGTGCCGGTCATTCCTTGGGACGGAACACCTTAATCCTCGCTTCATCGCTCTCGAGTCGCGGGCCGCCAATGAGGTCGATGCACTAAGGAATGGCAGGGAAAACCGCTTGGAGGTTTTCTCGGATCGCCTTGGGCCGACCGGGGAGATTCACGATCAAACTCCTGCCACGGATGCCGGCGGTTTGCCGCGAAAGGATCGCAGTGGGTACATACTTGAGTGAAGCGGTGCGCATGAGCTCCCCAAAGCCGGGCAGAAGTTTTTCACAGACGGCTGTGGTAGCCTCGGGCGTCACGTCGCGGGGCGCTGGACCGGTGCCCCCCGTCGTCAGGATCAGGCAGCATCGCGCTTCGTCCGCGAGGCGGCGGAGAGCAGCCTCAATCTGGGAGCGCTCGTCGGGGATGACGGCATAGTCCAACTCGAAGGGGGTCGCCAGCCATTCGCGCAAGAGTGCGACCAGATTCTGGCCGGGCGTATCTTCGTAGACGCCGGCGCTCGCGCGGTCGGAAATGTTGAGGACGCCGATTTTGACCATGGCAGGAGGGGAAGGAGGGTGGACCGTGGCGGGGAGGCATCTCAAATCCCAAATGTCAGATCTCGAGTTTCTTTCGTACGTCGGCCGGTGTCAGTCCCTGGGCTCGCAGGGCCCTGAGGCTCAGGGCATCGTGGCGTTTGGCCAGCCGAACGCCCTTGTCGTCGGTCATGAGCGGACAGTGATAGAAGGCGGGAGGCTGCGCTCCGAAAGCCCGGAAAAGGAGGAGCTGGCGGAAGGTGGAGGTGACGAGATCCGCGCCGCGGACGACTTCAGTGATGCCCATCGCGAGGTCATCGACCACGGATGCGAGCTGGTAGGAGGGTGTATCGTCTTTGCGCCAGACCAGAAAATCACCGAAATCGCGACCGGCTGTGGCGTGTTGCAGGCCACATTGCCCATCGTGAAAAAGCAACGATTCGCCGTCCGGTACGCGCAGCCGCCAATTCACTTCGATCGGGCCGGCCGACAAGGGAATGCGCGGTGCGCCGGGCGGCGGACGGAATGCAACCGGGTAAACCGGCTCGTCATTCTCGCCCCCTTCATGCGGCGCGCCGGCTGCTTCCACCACGTCGCGGCGCGATCGGCTGCAGGGGAAAATAAGTCCGGCGGCGTGGAGTTGCTCTAGCGCCGCGCGGTAGAGCCCGATGCGCGCACTCTGGTCATAAGGGGCGTGAGGACCGCCGATATCAGGCCCCTCCTGCCAGTCCAGTCCGAGCCATCCCAGGTCCTCAATGGCCGCGCTTGAAAACTCCGGCCGGCAGCGGGCACGGTCGAGGTCGTCGTTGCGGTAAACCAGCGTACCGTTCGCGTGACGGGCCCGCTCCGCCGCGATCCAAAAGGTGCGCGCATGGCCGAGGTGAAGATGGCCGGTCGGGGACGGCGCGATACGTCCGCGGTAGCGGGTGGGGGGTGGGGAAGGGGCGGGGGGCTTCAAGTGACTGATTTTTTCTCTTTTCTCTTTATCTTAAGGAAGCTCTGAAAAAGGACTGTTCTGAGGTGGAGCGCGATCTCCGAGCGCGCTGTTGGACGTATTTCTACGAGCGACGCGGACTCCAAACCAACGCGCTCGGAGATCGCGTTCCACCTCGATCATCACTTGCCGCAGTTTTTCAGAGCTTCCTTAATCTCTTTATCTCAGAAGGCAGACGCGGTCGATCTCGGCGAGAGAAAGATAGAGCAAGCTTGAAGGAACGGCTCGAAAGGTAGGGGCGGGCCTCTGGGCCGCCCATCGAAGGGAGAGGCGCCGAACAAGAACATGCGTTTTGACGCCGTCCAGCGCTGCGCAGATGTGTGAATGCTACGTTTGTGGCACACGACGGCGAGTCCAGAGGCCTCGCCCCTACCTTCAACTCTCCACTATTTTCGTGTCACCCGTCTCTTTTCCCCCTTCAAACATCCCGTGAAGACTCTCTGCGTTTACTGTTCCTCCAGCGACCGGCTCGATCAGAAATACTACGACCTTGCACGGCAGATCGGTTCCCAGATGGTGCCGCGGGGTTGGGGCCTGGTCTACGGCGGAGGGAAAACGGGCTTGATGGGAGCCGTTGCGCGAGGCGTGAAGCAAGCGGGAGGGCGCGTGGTGGGGGTAATCCCGGATTTCATGAAGGTGAAGGAGCTGGCGTTCGATGAAGCCGACGAACTGATCACGGTAGTCACGATGCGCGAACGAAAGCTGCTGATGGAAACCAGGGCCGATGCGTTCCTCACCCTTCCCGGCGGCTGGGGCACGCTGGAGGAGATCATGGAGATTCTCACTCTGCGGCAGCTGGATGTCCTGCGTAAGCCCTGTGTTTTTTTCAACCAGGACGGGTTCTACGACGAATTGCTGCGTTTCTTCGAGCGGATGGTGACGGAACGGTTCAACAAGGCCTCGAATCTCGAACTGTTTTCTGTCGCCAAAACAATCGACGAGGTTTTCGCGCAACTCGCCGCCAACGCCGCGCCCGCGGATACGAAATGGTTCGACACCCACAAGGGCTGAGCGAGGAAGGCTGAGGAAGGAAAGGCTGAATCCGGGGTCAGGCGCGAGTGACTTGGAAATGTGCAGACCGTTGGTTCGGTGTCCGTTCAACTCTCAGCTTTCAGCGTTCAGCCTTTCGTTTTATCCCTCCTGCAGCGACGGAGTAAGCGCGGAGGGAGCTTTTTGCTTCTTTGGGTCCTTCGCGGGCGGCACAATCACAACGGGGCACTTCGCTTTCCGCAGAATGCCATGCGTCGTCGTTCCTACGATCAGATCATAAAGGGCAGTGTGGCCGTGGGAGCCGACAACGATGTAGTCCGCGTTGTGCCTCTCGGCGCTGATAAGGATTTCTTCCGTGGGCATCCCGGACTTCTGCTCGATTTCCACCGACGCAGGAGCGGCCGACAGCCGGGCCTTCAGCTCGGCTAAGCGTTGCGCGGCGTGTTTCCGCGACGCGGTGATGGCCTCCTGAAACGTATCCAAAGCGAGGCCATAGTCGCTGGTCAGAGCAGGGGGTTGAACGACGTGGAGCAGCACGATGCGTCCCGCAACAGCGTTGGCCAGCGTGCTGGCAGCTTCGATGACGGGATCGGTGGCGGTCGAAAAATCGATGGGCGCAAGGATCGTCTTCATTGTGGCCAAGATGCCATAGCCAGCGCTTTAACGCGATCCGGGAGGTGCGTTTGGGCGGCCTACTCCCGAGGGGAAATAGGCGGGCTGGTGGGACTTGTGCGCCTCCGGCTCATTCGATTTCGCCTGCGGCGAAAAGGCTCACGATCTCCTGTCTCTACGTTACTGAAAATGGTCGGGCTGGTGAGATTCGAACTCACGACCTCTTGCACCCCATGCAAGCGCGCTACCAGGCTACGCTACAGCCCGAACAAGGAAGGGTCAGCAAGCCTCATGGAGGGACGCTTATCAAGCGGTTTTTTACGGATGGCGTCTTATGCTCGAACTCGCTGCCTCCGTGCGTATTATGAACGGGCATTCCGGAGGCCGCCAATTCCCCCTCAAAAATCTAAGAAATCCGCCGCTTGGGTGTCTTTATAGCCGGAGCCCGATGAATGTCTCCAGCGTGAAGACCCCATGGAAGCCCAGCTCAACGAACAATCGCCGACACCGCCGCCTCTTGTCCGGCAGGCGCTGGTGCCGCTGCGCGGTATGATCAACGCGAAACCACTCAGTCTGGCTGCGCTGTTCGAAGAGGAGGAGAGCGCGCTCCTGCATTATGCGCTCGGGTTGGTCGGCCGGCGGGGTATCGCGGAAGAGCTCGTTCAGGAAACTTTTCTCCGTCTGCACCCCGTCTGGGGCGAAGTGGAAAATCCACGGGGTTGGTTGTACCGCAGCTTGCGGAACCTGGCGATCAATCACCTGCGCGCCCGGAAACCCGAAGCGGAGCTTCAGGAGGAAACGGTCGCGACCGAAGACACTCTGCCGACCGAGGCGATGGGGCGCAACGAAGCGGTCGGGATCGTTCGACTGTTGCTTTCGGAGATGCCGGAGGAGGACAGACAGCTGGTGAGCCTAAAATATCATGACGATTTGAAATATCAGGAAATCAGCAGGCGCACCGGACTGAGCGTGAGCAATGTCGGTTATCGCTTGCATCACCTTTTGAAAGGGCTGGCTGACGGTTTGCGGCGGGCAGGGATCGAAGGGAGCCGGGGATAAGGAGCACATCATGAAAAACGACGACAATCATCCCGCCAACCCCCAGGACCTCGAAATGGAAGCGCGTATCGTCGCGCTGGTGCTCGGAGAAACTTCCGATTTCGAGCGCGCCGAACTCGAGCGCCTGCTCGGGTCTCGACCGGAGCTCGCGATTTTCAAGCGCCGCATCGAAGCCGTACACGGCTTGGTCGCGGAAGCGGACAAACCCGCGCAGCAGGCTTTGACCCTCTCATCTGACCGGCGGGCTAAACTGTTGGAGACAATCGGCGCAGCGGCCGATCGGAAGCCGTTGACGCCGAGTGCGGCCTCCTCGCTCGGTTCACCTCCCCGTTTCGTCGTGTTGAGTCGCAAGATCTCACGCCAGGCGATCTGGATGTCGGGGATCGCGGCCGGTTTGGTGGTCGCCTTGTTCATCAACGTCGGCGACTGGACCCTTGATTCCACGTTCTCCGGTTCCGCGGAAAGTGCAGATCAGGCCGTCACAGTGACCGCGGAAACACCCCCGCTCACGGGTCTCGACCACGCGCGAGCGACCGCGACCGGTGATACCGAGAAAAGAGACAACACTCCGGCGGGCGATCGGTCTGGGGTCGATCAAACCATGTCGCGCCGCGCAGCTGGACCGGCCTCAGCCCCGGCTGAGTCCGGCGAGGGCAGAGCGAGCGACCCGCTGAACAAGGCAAAGCTTGCCGGAGCCGGTGGAGGCGAGCGCGATTCCGGATCCGTGACGCTTGGTCGCGAGCCGGCCAAGTCGGTCTTCGATAAACCGGTGCCGGCTCCCCTCGGGTCCGGCTCGTCCGAACCGGTGACGCCGGTCGGAGCCGTGCCTCGGCTCGACGAGACCGGAACGCCGATGGAGACGGTGAAGCTCGACGAGCATGTGGTGCAGTCACAATACGAAAGCCACGCCCGGGGGCTGGCATCGAGTTCTTCCAACGATAGCTTTCTGCCAAAAGGTCCGGCGACTTTTGCCGATGGATTTCTGACTGCCTCCGGCGACGCGCCTTCCATCGGTGGATTGAGCAAGGAACGGTCCGCCGACGATCGAATCACGTTTGGCATTCCGGCCGGCGCTAAAGATGCCAAAGCCTCCAAGAACGAAGCTGAGAAGGCCGCGGGGACCGACTCGAAGTCTGTTGAAGAGCAGACCGTCACGCTGTCTGCGTTCGCCGTGAGCGCCGCGCCTCAGCCGGCGCCAGTCCCTGCACCAAAAAGCGAGGGAGTCCGAAGCCGGCAAATGAGCGCGAAAGCCGCCGCAGTCACCGGCGCCGCCGCCGCTGCCGATCTGCCGCTTGTGCGGCCGAAACAACCCCAGGAACGCCTGGTGGAAGAACTGGCCGCGGCGACCTCCTCCGTATCGACCTTCTCCTTACATGTGAGCGATGTTTCCTTCCGGCTGGCCCAGTCGGCGCTCGCTCGCGGCCAGCTGCCGGACCCGGAGCGGATTCGCCCGGAGGAGTTCTACAATGCCTTCGACTACGGCGATTCCGCGCCTTCCATGGCGGAGAAAATCTCCTGTCGCCTCGAACAGGCCGCTCACCCTTTTCTGCAGCAGAGGAACCTCGTGCGCATCGCGATGAAAGTGCCGGCAGTCGGGCGGGGAGCGGCCCAGCCGCTTCGCCTCACGGTGCTGCTCGACACCTCCGGATCGATGGAGCGCGAAGATCGCGCGACCTCGGTTCGCCGCGGGCTCGAAGTCCTCGCGGGGCTGCTCGGTCCCAACGACCGTTTGACGGTGATCGGCTTTGCCCGCACGCCCCGGTTGCTGATCGATGGCGTGGCCGGCGATCAAGCCCTTCGGGCAATTGAGGCGATCGCCAAAACTCCGGCCGAAGGCGGCACCAATCTGGAGGAAGCGCTGAAACTCGGGACTGAACTCGCACGCCGGCACAAGGCCGCGGACGCGCAGAACCGAATGGTGCTCCTCACCGACGGCGCGGCCAACCTCGGGAACGCAAATCCAGCCAGTCTGGCCGCCTCGATCGAAGCGTTGCGCGAGCAAGGAATCGCTTTCGACGCGTGCGGCGTGGGCTTGGACGGCCTGGATGACGAGATGCTGGAGTCGCTTACCCGCAAAGGAGACGGGCGCTACTACGTGCTCAATTCGCCGGCTGACGCGGACTCGGGCTTTGCTCGGCAACTCGCGGGGGCTTTGCGCCCCGCCGCGCAGAACGTTAAAGTTCAAGTTCGCTTCAATCCCGCCCGGGTCGGCAGCTACCGCCTGATTGGATTCGAGCAGCACCGCCTGAAGGAAGCCGACTTCCGCAATGACAAAGTCGACGCGGCTGAACTGGCGGCGGAGGAAGCCGCCATTGCGGTGTACCAGATCGAGCCCCTGCCGCAGGGGGAAGGCGAGCTCGGCGACGTTTTTGTCCGGTTCCGCGACGCCAACACGGGCCAAATGGTCGAACGTTCGTGGACTCTCACTTACGACGCGCAGGTCAAAAGCTTCGCGCGGGCCTCCTTTACGATGCAACTGGCGAGCACCGCGGCCCTTCTCGCGGAGAAACTTCGCGGCGGCGCTCCAGCTGAAGCGATCAAGCTCGACGAACTCGCCCCCATCGTGACCGGCTTGCGCGGCCACTACGCAAACTCCCCGCGCGTGAAGGAGCTCGCGACCATGTTTGAGCAGATGCGCCGATTGAACCTGCGGTGACCGCTTCGTTCTCCTTCTCACTGCCCGGCAAAGCGGTGATTTGAAATTGACGTTCGGCACGGGCCGCTGGGAACGAGAACGAGTAAGAGTAAGAGAACGATTCCGCCTAACGGGGCACGCCGTACACCGTGCCATGACAACCCTCTGACAAAAGCCTGACGGCCGACTGACAACTTCACGAGGCCCTTGTGCGAGGATCGCGGCGGGCCGGAAGCAATCCCTGACCCACATTCTCCAGCTAAACCCGACAATGATCATGAAAGTTCCCCACGATATCTCCGTGCTCCGTTTGGTCCTCCTGCTCAGCGCCACCCTGGCCGCGGCATTCGCCGCCCCTCAGCCGGGTCCCGATGCCGCGGGCGCCGGGGGCCTTTCGTCCGCGGCCGGTCGGATCGTCATCCACGCGGAAGGTCTGACGCCGCCGACGCCGCTCTATTTTTCGGCCGCGGTGGACCAGCGGGTGAAAGTGAGCGCCCAGGAAATCGTCGGCGAAGCGCGCGTGACGCTCCGTGTGGTTCAGGGCAAAGCGGATATACTGACCCTGTCGTTGTCGGGAGACGGTGAAATCGTCGAGGTTGTGGGGAAAGGATTGCTGGAGTGGTCAGTCCGCCAAGCCGCGCCCGAACCCAGGCTCGCTTCCGCGAAAGCCCAACCGGCTCCCATCGGACGACGCTTCCTGGATCTCAAGATCGCCCGTTCGGAGGACGAAGAGGCGAGCCAGCAACTCGAAGTGCTCGTGCGCAGCCGGCTCGCGAAACCCGCCGTGCCGGGCGCTGCAGCCGTGTTGTTGCTGGGGCCGGGAGACGCGGTTGGCTTTTCCAGCAAGGTCGCCGTGACGGCGGACGCCTCGATCGATTTCCGGGTCACGACCGCACGGGGGCTCACCGCTCTCGATGGAGGACGCATTGGCCCGGAAGGGGCGCAATTTTTCAGTGTCAACGAAGGCCAGCTTGAACTTCGCTTGATTCAACGGGGAGCGGCGCTCGCCGACGCCGAATTGATCGCGGCCCAGCTGCATGGCCAACTGGGCGACTCGAAACGCAGCGTGCAATTTCGCGTCACAGGCCAATTGAAGGCGCTGAAGAGCGGAGCGCGTTTGCGCCTATTGTCCGGACAGGCCGCGTTGAACGAAAACACGGCGGGCGATGGCTGGCACGTTGAACTCGATGCCCTGAAGGAGGGAGCGTTTGCCTATGAATTGGTGGCGGATCGCGAGGGGGTCATTCCGGTGGACATCTCGTTCTCGGCAGAAGTCAGGGAAAATGGCGATTGGCAGACGTTGAGTTTTTCGATGCCCGCCGGGGCGGTCGTGCCACTGCGGCTCGCCGGACTGGGGACCGATGTGAAGTTTAAACCCGACGCCGCCATTGTGCCCGCGGCGACGGCCCGAGGCTGGGAGGGGTTTTTGCCCGCGGATGGATCGGCCAACGTGGCCTGGAAACGAACTCGGGAGGCAGCGGAGGGAGCGCTCTTTTTCACCGGGTACGAACTGGCGGAAGTGAGGGTGGGGGCGGGACTCCTCAGGCAGTCGTCCCAGATCGCTTTTCGCGTGCTTCAAGGAAAACTGGGCGCCGTCCGCTGCAAAATCGAGGGTGCGGGTGAAATCCTCGGAGTGGACGGGACGAATGTGGTCGGGTGGAAGGTCGTGGGCGAAGGGGCGACCAGGGTGCTGGAAGTTCGTTTTAGCCGGCCGGTCGAGACAGAGGGCGAGATCACCGTAAGGAGCCAGGCCGAACTTGGCGCTTTTCCCGTGCGCGCGGAGCCCCTGCGATTGATTCCGGAAAATGTCGTCCGTCATTCGGGGTTCCTCCGTGTAGCGAACGCCGGGGCCGTGCGGCTGGAGGTGACTGAAAGCGTGGGCATGATGCAGCTTTCCCCGTCTCAATATCCGGGTCCGGCGATCGAGGCGGCGACCCGGCAGGTCTTTGTCTATCGTTTTCCGTCGGCGGGTTATGCTTATCGCGTCGTGGCCAGCCAAATACAGCCGGAGGTGAATGTATCGCAGATCGCGACCTATGAGCTGGGAGAAACCGACCGAGTGATCAGTGCGAGCGTCGAACTCGACGTGCGGGAGGCGCCGCTGCGCGAGTGGTCGCTGCAGATTCCGGACGACTACACGGTCGTGGCTCTCACCGGCTCCGGGGTGGCGGATTATGCGGCCGAGACCGCCGCGCGGGAGGGATATCGCGCGGTCAGGGTGCTTTTCTCGACCGCCATCGAAGGGCGTCAATTGTTGAAGTTGCGTCTGGAAAAGAACCAATCGGCCGCGGCCGGTGACTGGCGTTTGCGGCCGCTGCGCTATCCCGGCGTAAAGGCAGTTCGCGGGCACGTTGGCGCGGTCGCGACCGCGGGTTATCGCATGGTGCCGACTCGGGTGGATCTCCTGGTGGAAGTCCCCTTGACCTATTTTCCGACGCCCACTCCCGGCTTGCAGCAAGCCTGGCGCCTGCGCGAGGCGGATTGGGCGGTGGATTTGCGGATTGAGGCCCTTGGTCAAAGCGTACAGGCAGACGTCTTCCACCTGTATACGGTGAAGGAGGGCGTGGTCTACGGCAGCGTATTGCTGAACTACTTTGTGGTGGGCGCGCCGACTTCCGAATGGCGGATCGAAGTGCCGGCCGCCGTGGGCAACATCGACGTCGTCGGTCAGAATGTCCGCAAGGATTGGCGCCGGGAAGGCGATCAGGTCATCGTGGCCCTGCACCAGCCGGTGCTCGGGGCGGCCACGCTTCTGATCACGTTCGAACAGCCAATGAGCGCAAGGGGTGGCGTCATCAAACCCGGTGAAGTGAAGCCGCTGGGCGTGCAGGCAGAGCGCGGGTTCATCCAGATAGCCAGTCCGCTACAGGTGAAACACGATGTGCGAACGGCGGATGGAGGCTTGCTGCGTTTGGAACCGCTCGAACTTCCAGCCGAGTTCCGGCTGCTGACAACCTCGCCTTCGCTCGCGGTCTATCAGTACACAGCCCGGCCATTTTCGCTCGAAATGAATTTGGAGTGGTACACTGCGGGCGAAACGGTGGATCAAATCGTCGATTTTGCCCAGCTCTCGAGCCAAGTATCGCGCGAGGGTCAGATTGTGACGGAAGCGCGGTACTTTGTGAAGACGCGCGGTCGCAAAGCGCTGCGCCTGATCTTGCCCGAAGGAGTCAAGTTATGGGAAGCGCGCGTGGAAAACGAAGTCACTCCGGCGCGTATCGATGGCAATCAAACGTTGATTCCGCTTCCGGCGCGCTTGAATCCGAACGAGCCCGTGTCGGTGAGCCTGCGACTCGGCCAGGCCGCCGGCGGCGCGTCGCGAGCCACGCTGCTGGCCCCGCGCACTCTCGCCCCCTCGGTCATCCATGAGTGGATTTTGCGAGCGGACGCGGGGCGATTGCTGGTGCCAAAAGGCGGCAATGATCAACTCGTGCATCCCCCGCTGACAGAAACCGGATTCGAATGGATCTCGCGCCGAGCCGGCCTGTCGACGGCCGTCGTGCTCGCACTGGCCGCTCTGAGCGCCTTGCTGTTCAAGGGTCAGGGCGTTTCCGGCGCGCGGCTAGGAGCGGCCGTGGTAGTGGCGCTGCTATCCGTTGGCGGCGCGTTGATGCTCATGGTGACGGCGACTGCGAACCGCCGGCCCAATCTCGCGGAACATACCTACGCCGCCACGATGGTGCCGGCGGAAGAGACGGTCTCCGTACACGTGGCCAATGTTTCTCCATGGCGCGCCATGATCGTCCCCTCCGGAGTGATCGTGGCGGTGCTCGGCGGGGGAATTCTGGTCGCGAGCGTGCTTCGCAACCGGCGCGCATCGGCCGAGGCAGCCCGGCGGGGCTTGTTGGCGGTGCCGGTCGGGATGGACCGCTGGCTTCCCGTGCTGGGTGCAATGGTTCTAGCCGCAGGGTGGCTGGCACAGCGCGGCGGTGCCGCTGTCTTCTTCGGGGGGCTGGCTGCGTCTCTTTTCTTTGGCGTCCTCTTGCGCGGCGTCCTCGGGCGCTCGCGGCCTGCGAGCGCGAACGAAGACCCTCCGGCCGCGCCGGTCGCGGGTGCGGCGCCGATCGTCTCGCTTCTGTTTGCGATCGGCCTGACGACGTTCGTCGTCGGTCCTGCGGCGCAGTCGTTGCCTGCGGAAACCAGGGAGCCGGTGTCGTGGCAGCAAGAAGGACTCAAGCCTGCTCAGTCCATTGTGCAAAATTGGGTCATTCGCGCTGACCGCCTTTTCGGCGAGGTCGAAGTCACCGTTCGCGGCGGAATCGGCGATAGTTTTCTCCTCTTGAGGCCTCCGGCGCTGTTGACCGAGTTCAAAGGGGACGGGCTCCGGATCAGCAAGATCGAGCGAGACGGGCAGATCGCATACTGTGTCGCGCCGGAACGAACGGGGCAGTTTACCGCCCGCGCCAAATTTGAAATGCCATTTCCACAGAGCACGCTGGCGATCCCGCTGCCGACGGGGCTGGCGGCGAGCCAGCGCGTCACCCTGCTGCTCGAGCAGCCGGGTTGGGAATTTACGTCGTCCGCGGCCGTTCGGATCTCACCCACGCCGGGATTGGCGGACGACCGGAGCGGTGCCACCTTGGTGCTCGCTCCGACGGCTTCCCCCGTCATCAAATTGCAGCCCAAACGGCGGGATCTCGCCGCGGAAGCCACGCAGTTTTTTGTCGAAGGCACGAATCTTTATGTCCCGGGTCCCGGTGTGGTGAACGGATATACGCGCTTCACGGTCAGACCTGTCCAAGGACGCGTGAGTGAATTGGAAATCGACGTGCCGGCCGGTTTGACCGTGGGCGATGTCGCCCGCGGGCCCATTGGCGCCTGGCGCTTTGATCCTCAGAAACGCCGCTTGCATGTCGCGCTGGAACCGGCCCAGAGCGGACCATTCAAGTTCGACGTGGAAACGCAGCTCGGTTCCGGCGCGCTGCCGTTCGATCTGATGGTAGAGCCCCTGCGTGTGGTCGGGCCGGCGGGAGAGGTGGGGATGATCGCGCTTGCATTTGGACCCGACGCGCAGCCCGAGGGAATACGCGCCACGGGTTTGTCTGCGGTCACTACGCAGGATTTTGACGCCAGCGTGTTGCCCCGAAACCGAAATGCACTGGCCGCGGCGACGGTTCAGCAAGTGTGGCGTTACGGCCAGGCACCGGGCAAAGTCGAACTCAAGATCGCGCCGGTGGCGGCGGAAGTACGTGTGGCGACGCGACACGTGATCTCGCTCGACGACGATCGACTGGTGATGTCGGCCGATCTGACTGTTTCCATCACCCGGGTCGGTCTCTTTAAACTCAGTTTCGCGCTGCCGGAGGGGCTCGAACTGGAGGCAGCCACCGGGGCGGCGCTTAGCCAGTGGACGGAATCCCAGGAGGGTTCGCAGCGAATCGTGACGCTGCACCTCAATGGCCGCACGATGGGCGATCAAACCTTTGCGCTCACTCTCGCCGGAAGCGCTCCGAAGGCGCAGGCATCGTGGGCCGTGCCGCGGGTGTCGCTCCGCGAGGGGACGCGCCAAACGGGAGAGGTGATGATTGTACCGGGCAAGGGATTGCGATTGCGTGCGGCGGAAAGGGAAAACGTCACTCAACTTGACCCCCGGGCTATGGGCGGACTTCAACCAGGCACGCTCGCTTTTCGTCTTCTTCAGGAGAATTGGACCCTTCGCGTGGGGATCGAAGCCCTCGACGCGTGGGTAACGGTGCAGTCTTTGCAGGAAGTGACGCTTCGCGAAGGGCAGACGCTCACGCGCATCGGCCTCCGCTACCGCGTCGAGAATGCCGTGGTCAAACAGTTGCGCGTGCGGCTTCTGGGGTTGAGCGAAGAACGAGTCCGCACGGTTCGCGCGGCCGGTTCCGCGGTGAGCGATATGGTCAAAGTAGGGGGCGAAACGGATGTTTGGGAAATCCGCTTCCAGCGCGGGATCGCCGGAGAGACGGACGTGCAAATAGAATTTCAAGGACCCGCGGCGCGAGATCAAAATGAAGAAGCGATCGCACCGCTCGTTTTTGTCGGTGCGCGTCAAGCGGTCCAATTTGTCACGGTGCGAAGCGGCGGCCGTCTCGAACTCGCGGCCGATGTTCTTCCGCGCGGCTGGAACCGTGTCGATTGGAGCGCGGTCCCCGCGGCCCTGCAGGATCGCGCGGACCGCAGCGTTCCAGCCCTTTGTTTCCGGGTCGCCGAACCCGAGGGGCCGCTGGCCGTGGCGGTCCGTAGACACGATGTGGCTGAAGCCCTCAAGCTGAGGGTGACACAGAGCGATCTGACCACGCTGTTTTCCCCGGCCGGTACGTTCATGACCGCGGTGGAGCTTAAGATGGACGTGGTCGAGAAAAGCACGTTGCGCGTTCGCCTGCCCCAAGGCGCCCGGCTTTACAATACGCTCGTCAACGGCGAGGCGGTGTCGGTTGTTCGCGAAGGCACGGACTTCCTTTTTCACGTCGCACCGAGCACGCAGGGCGAGCGCAGCGCGGCGGTGAGGTTGGTTTACGCGGCGTCGGCGGCAAAGGGAGGAGATTTAACATTGACGGGTCCGAGCCTGAACGTGCCCCTTGAAAACGTTTCCTGGCGCGTGGTTTTGCCCGCGGGCTACGACCTCGACGACTATAGCGGAGGCTTGAGGCTCCGCGAGGATCGCGCAGCAGGGCGATTCGGAGTCGAGCAGTATGAGCGGCTGGTCAGTTCGAGGCGTTCGGCGGAGGCCAAGAAGGCCGCGGCCATGCTCCAGGAGGCGAATACGCTGCTGCAGCAGGGCGACCAACAAAAGGCCGGCGAGGTGCTCAGCCGGGCCACAAATGTTCAGGCGCTCGACGATGCGTCGAACGAGGACGCGAGGGTGCAGCTGCGGAACCTCAAGACGCAGCAAACCGTGATCAGTCTGAACACGCGCCGCCAGCGCATGTACTTTAACAATCGGTTGGATTCGGCGCGCAACGAACAACTCGAGCAGGCGGCGAGTCTCAATCCGTACATGCAGGGGAAAGTGAACTTCGATCCCCAGCAGCTCGATCAATTGCTGATGGGAAATACCTTGGAGGAAAACACGGCGTTGCGCGGCATCGCGGCGCGCCTCGTCGATCAGCAACTCGCGGCAGAGCCTGCCCCCGGCGCCATCGATGTCACTCTCCCCGAACGCGGAAGGGTCCTGACCTTCACCCGCAGTCTGCAGGTGGATGGAGCGGCTCCCCTGGAATTGAAGCTGGAGATCGGACCGATGCATCGCACCGGCTATGTCTTCAGCGCCTTGGTCCTGATCGCGCTCGGCGCGGTGACACTCATGACTCTCGCTCCGGCGCGCCGTGCGTGAATGGAGCGTAGTCACGTGCGGCACTCGCCCTGCCTCCGCTTCCCTAATCTGATCTAGACGCGGGCGGACGCCGGGTCGGGGGCGGGTAGTGTCAACGTGAAGGTCGCGCCCTGGCCGAGGCCTTCGCTGGCTACGGTCAGAGAGCCGTTCATTTCCCGGGCGGCGAGGGCGCTGCTGTGGAGGCCGAAGCCGTGTCCCTGCTTTTTGGTGGTGAACCCGAAAGCAAAGATGCGCGTGAGGTTTTCTTTGGCGATGCCGACGCCGTTGTCCTTCACTTCAATCTGCACCCCGCCGGCGTCCGAAGGAACGATCTTGAGGTTCAACTGAGGGTCCGTCCGGCCGCATTCGCTCATCGAGTCCTTCGCATTGTTCACGAGGTTGACCAGAATCTGCAGCGCCTTTTGCCGCTGAATGCGGATGGGGGGCACGGGGGCGAAGTGTCGCGTGATCGTGACATGGTGCCGCACGAGCGAAGCCTCGGCGATGCGCAGCGCGGACTCCACCAGTTCATCGACCGGCACCATTTCGGTCAGGCCCGATACGTGGGCGTAGCTCTGCTGCGCGGCGACAATCTCCTTGATATGCTCGACCCCCGTGCGGAGCGCGCTGAGTTCGCTCATCGCACCTTCGCGTCCAGATTGCAGGCTTTCGGAAAGTTGCGTAAGGAAGGAGGGCAACTGCTGGCCGCGCGGGTCAGTCGCGAAAAATTCCGCAATGCGCTCTTTTTGATCGACGATCAATTGCGCTGCCTTGGCGAGGCTCGGCACTTTGAGGGCGGCGATGCGCTCGGTGGCTGACGTCGCCGAGATATTGACGCTGTTCAAGGCGTTCCCGATGTTGTGCAGGACGCCCGTGGCGATTTCAGCCATGCCGGCCAACCGAGACGTCTCGATCAGTTCCGACTGGGCTTCCTTGAGCTTCTCCTCCGTCTCGCGGAAGACGGTTACGTCCCAGAAGAGGACCTGCACTCCGATCGGCTGGTTGCGCTCGGCGTAAATCGGAACCTTCTTCACGTGCAGGTAACGTTTCCGCCCGTTCTTTTCGACGATGTTCTCGTATTCCGCCGCCTTGCCCGTGGCCATGATGCGGACATCTTCTTCCCGATTTTTGGCGGCGCGCTCCGCCGGGTAGACGTCCGCATCGATTTTGCCGATGATCTCGGGCAGCGTTTTCTCCACGAGCTCCGCGAAAGCCGAATTCGCGTAGGTGAAACGACTATCCACGTCTTTGCGCACAATGATCTGCGGCAGGCTTTCAACCAGGGAGTGATAGAAATTTTCCGAGACCTTCAGCGCGGCGAATGACTTGGCCAGCTCGGCCGTGCGCTCGGCAATGCGACGTTCCAGCTCGGCGTTCTGCTGCTCCAGCTCCTTGGCGTGCCGTTGAAAACGTCGTACTCGCCAGCGGAAAAAGCCCACCGATGTGCCGAGCAGTCCCGCGAGGAACGCGAATCGAAACCACCAGGTTTGATAAAAGAAGGGCAGAACGGTGAAGGCCACCGAGGCGCCGGTTTCGTTCCAGACGCCGTCGCTGTTGCAAGCTTTCACTCGGAACGCGTAAGTGCCGGGGGGAAGGTTGTTGTAGAAGGCGACCCGGCGCGTGCCGGCATCGATCCACTCGTCCTCGTAGCCGCTGAGCTGGTACTTGAAGAAAACACGGTTCGGTTGAACGAAGGTCAAAGCGCTGTATTCGATCGTGAGCTGCCGTGTGCCTGCGTTCAGTTTTACGGCGCTGCCGCCCAGGCGGTTCGTGCCGTCGGCGTTCAGCTGCTCGATCTTGATCGGCGGAAGGTGGGTATCTTGGCGGATCTTCTGCGGGTCGATGACAACTGCGCCTTTGCGGGCCGCGATCCAGACCTCGCCCGACTTCGCGGTCCAGGTGCCCGGAAAGCACGCCGCGCCGATGTTTCCCGTGCGTGCGGCTTCCGCGATCACGACTTGTCGAAGGCGTTCCGGGCGGACGCCATTGCGAACGGCATCGATGACTTCCTTGCGGTGGAAACGCATCACGCCGCGGGACGTGTTGATTAAAAGGTAGTCGTCAGGGATGTTGACGATGCCCGTGACGTACTGATCGATCATTTCGCTCATCCACGCGTGGGAATGCCACTTGCCGTCGATTCGAATCGCCGGGCCTCGTTTGGTGCCGACCCACAGGTTTCGGTCGGCGTCGACAAAAAGAGCGCGGGCTTCGTCGCTGGGAAGGACGTTGCTCGTATTGTAAATATCGACGCCGTCCTCTTTGAGGCGAAGGACTCCGTGGCTCATCGTACCGACGTAGATCGTCCCGTCCGAGTCTTCGGCGAACAAGCAGGCGGTGGCCTTGGCGAGCGCGGCGGGGAGGGGCAGGCGGGTGAACTCCCCGTCTTTCCAATACACGAGGCCAGACTCAAAGGTGCCGATCCACACTTTGCTTTTGGAGTCTTCAAAAAAAGCCCGGCTCCGACGGTACTCGACATGCGAGGTCAATTTTCCCTCGTGCCAAAGGTAGAGGGCCCGTTGAGAGCCAAAAAAGGTGTGACCCGAACGAGTGGTGAAGGTGGAGAGCGCCTCATCGCCCTGGATTTCGTGGTCGGGGGGCAGCAGGCGGGTCGTCGTGCCGTCTCCCGCGACCTTGACCGCTCCGAAGCCGCCCTGGGCGAGCCAGATGGCCCCCATGGTGTCCTGCATGACCGTTCGCACCAAGTCGCCGGGCAGGCCGCTCTCCGCGTTGAGAATCTTGTAGCGCGCCGGACGAACGCGCAGCAATCCGTCGCCATACGTGGCGGCCCACACGCTGCCTTCATGGTCGCTCCACACGTGCCGGATGCTCGGCGTCGCATTGGTCGCGACGGTCTCGAAACTCGATGTTTCTTCGCTGAAACGCTGGAGGCCCAACGCCGCGATCCAAAGTGAACCCGTGGGGTCTGTATAGAGCTCGGTGACGTAGCGCCCGGCCAAGCCGTGTTCGGAATCGAACCGGACAAACCGATTCTCCCGCTGACGCACAAGCCCGGCGCCGTTCGTGCCGAACCACATCGTGCCTTTCGGGCTTTCGCCGATCGACGTGACAAAGGAGCCGATCGCTCCGCTGTGCTCCACTTGCTCGAACTTGCCGTTCTGGTAACAGACGACTCCGGGGTAGTCGACCACACCGATCCAAAGTCTCTTCTGGGAATCGACAAATACAGAAGTGATTCCCCTGCCCTCGGGAAGGGCGGGGGCCGTAATTGTCGTGTAGGTGCCGTTCCGATACTTCACCAGGCTGTTTTGAGTGGCGATCCAGACGTTGCCATCGCCATCCTCGCACACATCGAAAACCGCGTGGGTGGTCGGCATTTCGATCGCGGCCTCGAATTTGCCGTCGCTGTAGCGCGATAGGCCGCGGTTGGTCCCGACCCACAACACGCCTTTGCTATCTTCGAAAAGCGCGCGTACCGTGTCGCCGACGAGGCCCGGGGTGCTCTTGCAGCGGTGGGCGAGAAACTTCACACCGTCAAAGCGAGCGAGTCCTCCGTCGGAACCGATCCACAAATAGCCGTCGCGGGTCTGCGTGACCGCGCCGACGTTTTCGTGCATCAAGCCGTGGTCGACGCCCCAGTGGTCGACGTTGTACTTGGGATGAGCTTTGCCCGCAGCCGCCACAACCGTGGGCAGGGCGCAGACGCAGAGACAAAAAAATACCCGAGACCACCGCCGAAACAGCTTTTCGGAGCGAAAGGGGGGAGGAGAGAATATGCGTCGTGGCAGACGCGGAGGAAACGTGCGTATGCTATTGGCCAATGATGAGATAGCTTCGTTTCAAAACTCCAAACCTTTACGCTCCCGGTTTAGACTTACATTTGTTTTACGGCGTCGACGTGGGCGTCTAGACACCGTTCGTTCTGTACGCCGAAGGAGGCCAGTTGGGTGGTGGAGCGCGATCTCCGAGCGCGCTGGCCTTGGGGCCCGCGTTTCGTCGTAGAATTACGCTCAAAAGCGCGCTCGGAGATCGCGCTCCACCTCATTGCCTCGTTTTTCAGAGGCGCCTTATCTGATGTCCGCCAAAGCGGTCTCGGATTCCTCGGGGATGAGGTTGACCGCCAGTTCGACCGTGTTCGCGGAGCGTTCGTCGGTGTGGAGACGGATTGTTTTCCGGCTTGGTCCACGGATCGCGCGTTGAGTCGGAATCACCACGACGACGCGTCCTTTGTCTCCCGGCCGGTAAACGTTTCTTCCGCCTGTTTCGACGCGTGCGCAATCGCAGGCGACTTTGGGGAGGCGGAGACCGATTCGGTCTCGACCCTCGTTCCGGAAAATGAATTCGACCCGCACTTCGTTCTGTCCTCGCGGCACCCGAACGTCTTGCGACACGCTTCTGAAGCGTAGTTCGCTACCCTGGCAGACGGATGCCGTGAGGGTTGCCACCAGCACCACGGCACGGAGAGAGAAAGGGCACCACCGCATCATAGAAGCGGGAACCATCCTGAATTAATGCAATAAGTATGCAATAACTTTGCAAAGGTTTCGGCTGCAATGCGACCGCCGCTGCAGTAAGACTGTCCTCATGAGTCGATTACCCCTTCTGGTCGGTTGTCTATTCCTGGCGGCCCTTTCCGCAAACGGTGCGCCGCCGCAAGAGTATCCTCTTTGGCCGGGAGTCGCCCCCGGTTCCGAGGGCCAAAGCGGGGAGGAGAAGTGGGTCGAGCGTGGTACGGACGGTGTCGTGAACCGCGCGGTCAGCAATGTGCACCGTCCCGCGCTTATTGCTTATCTACCGGATCAGCCCTCCGCGCACGGGACGAGCCTGTTGCTTTTTCCCGGCGGGTCATTCCGCCACCTCTCGATCGACAATGAAGGTCACGACGTCGCGCGCGCTCTCTGCAGCCGCGGCATTGCCGCTTTCATCGTGAAGTACCGTCTTCCTCGCACCGAGGGGAATATCTACACGATGAACACGGCAGTGGGCGACGCTCTGCAGGCGATGAAACTCGTGCGCAGCCGTGCAGCGGAGTGGGGATTGAACGGGGACCGGGTGGGCATGATGGGCTTTTCCGCGGGAGGCGATCTGGCGGTTTTGGCGGCCGCTCGTGCGGCAAAAGGCGAGCGCCCGGCTTTTCTCGGGCTTATCTATTCGGGGCGTCCCGCCGACCTCGGCCCGCTGCCGGACGACTTTCCTCCCGCTTTCATCCTGACCGCGGGCGACGACCGATCGCATGCCGAGCCGCTGGTGAAGTTGTATCAGGATCTCTTCGCCAAGAAGATTTCAGCCGAACTCCATGTCTATTCGCGCGGCGGCCACGCCTTTGGAATGAAAAAACTCGGCCTGCCGGTCAGCGAGTGGCTGCACCGGCTGACGGACTGGTTGGAAGCCGAAAAACTGCTCGCCGCAACACCGGCCCCTGCAGCCCCAAAGGCTTCCAACTGAAGAAAAGACAACCACCGCGCCTTCTCGACCGGAGCCGACTGCCAGGGCCGCGGCTTTGTTTACCGAATGAGAGACGACCTTGATCCGCCTTTGATTCGGAAACCGAACGGGGACGCTGCGACAATTGCGCTGGCGCTGGGCAAAATCTCGTGAAGTAATTTGATCTCCCTGATGACACTCTCCACCGCGCTCGGTCGACTTCGCCTCGTTGGATTTCTCGAAGGCCTTTCCTTTCTGATCTTGTTGGGCATCGCCATGCCGCTCAAATACGCCGCCGGGGAACCGCTGATGGTGAGAGTGGTGGGACTCGTTCACGGTGTTCTGTTTCTTGCCTACGTGCTCGCCGTGATCCAAGCCCACCTCGAGTACGAATGGCCTCTCGGTCGATCGTTCGTTCTTTTCGTCGCCGCGTTCTTGCCGTTTGGGCCGTTTGTCGCGGACCGCAAACTTCTGCGCGGAATCGAGTCGTCGCAGCGGGGATAGGCTTTCAGGCCGCTCTTCTCAACGATGCCTTGGTACCTTTACCTCGCGCTGAAGCAGCTGTTCCCCACCGGCAGGCGGTTTACGGTCTTCACGTTCGTTTCGCTTCTCGGCGTGGGGCTCGCGGTGTGGCTTTTGATTTCCACCACCGGCGTCATGGGCGGTTTTGGGAAAAAGTACGGCGGCATGATTGTGGACACGCGGGGTGAGATTCAAGTCAATGTGCCCGCCTGGCGCGGAGCGCCGCGGGAGATTGAAGATAAAATCCGGGCCGTGCCCGGTGTCACGGGCGTGACGCCGACCTTCGCCGGCGTGGCTTACCTCCAATACCGCGACCTGCCGGCTTTCCCCAGTATCCTGGGCGTAGATACCTCCACGATCGAACAAGTCGTCCCCATTCGAAAATACCTCACCGGGTCCCTGGACGAGCTGGATGACGACTCGGTTATTCTTAGCGCGGGGATCGCGCAGCAGGTGGGCGCGCAGATCGGAAGCAGAGTGGAATTATATTCCCCGGTCATGCTGCAGAGCATCCAGCGCGACGAGTACAAACTCGCCACCGAGCTAATTGTGGTCGGGATCTACGAATTTGGCCATCAACAGCTGGATGCCTCGGTGGTGATCACGACGGACCGCCGCATGCGGGACCTCTACAACTTGCGGACTGAGATGCCCATGTTCTACGTGAAGCTCGCACCCGGCGAGGATCTGTTTGCCGCCGTGGGCCGCATCCGAGCGGCCCTGCCGCAAGAGGCGAGGCCGGCCGTCAAGACGTGGATCGAGGCAGGGGAGTCCTTTCTCTTCGCCCTGCGGTTGGAAAAGATGATGGTGACGCTGATGATGGGCTTTGTCCTCGTGATCGCCGTTTTCCTCGTGAGCGCGCTGCTGTGGATTTCGGTTGTCCGCAAAACGCGCGAGATTGGATTGTTGGGGGCTTTGGGCGCCACGCCTTGGCAAACCGCAGCGTGTTTTTGCCTCCAGGGACTGCTGGTCGGCGTGTTCGGAACGCTGCTGGGCTTGGGCTTGGGTTTTCTGACCCTCGCCAACATCAACAGCATCTTCCATTTTATCGGCAGGCTCACCGGCAATTGGCAGGCCATGGTCGCAATCTACCAGTTCACACAGGTCCCGGCGCACATCACCGCGCCTGAGGTGGCGACGATCGCGGGCTGCTCGATCTTGCTGGCCACCCTGGCAGGCTTGATCGCGGCGGGACGCGCTGCCCGCCTCAAACCGGTGGAAGCGCTGCGCAGCGAATGATCGTTATGGCCGATCCCATCCTCATCGCCCGCAATCTTCGGAAGACCTACCTGAGCGGCGACCGCACGATCCAGGTTTTGAACGAGATTTCGTTCGAAATCGAGGCCGGCGAAAGCGTGAGTATTCGCGGTGAATCGGGCTCCGGTAAATCGACGCTCTTGAATCTGCTCGCGGGTATCGACGCGCCCGATGCAGGCGAATTGACCTGGAAAGGCTTCGCACGGGCAGATCATGTGGCGCGCGCTCGTTTCCTCGGAATCATCTTCCAGTCGTTTTTCCTCATGCCCGAGATGAACGCGTTGGAGAATGTGCTCATGGCCAGGCGGATTGTCGGGGGTGTTGGGCCGACGGAGCGAGCCCGCGCGGCGCTCTTGCTGCAGAAAGTGGGCCTCGCGGAGCGGGCACATCATCTGCCGAATCAGCTTTCGGGCGGTGAGCGGCAGCGTGTGGCGGTCGCGCGATCGCTCATGAATGCGCCGCCCCTCATCCTGGCCGACGAGCCGACGGGCAATCTCGACGAACGCACGGGCGACTCGGTCATCGAATTGCTGTTGTCCTTGTGCGCCGAGACGGAAACCGCCCTCGTTTTGGTCACGCACAATGCGGCTCATGCGGCCAAGACCCGCCGCAAACTTTTTCTGCACGAAGGCCGGCTTGCGGCGGCTGTTGGCCCGTGAGAGAATGCCTCGCATGCAGGCTTTCCTTTCGGGTTTGACCCAGTTTTCCGCCGCGCTCGACCAGACAGTTACCCTGGCGGAGTTGTTGCGGGCCATGCATGAGCACGCGCATTTCGTTTTGAGTCCCGAGTCGGAGGAGGGAGTGCAGGCGTTGCTGCAGCGGGACGACCTTGCTCGCTCCGCGCACGCCCAGCTGCAGTTGATGGAGCGTTTGCTGCGCGAGAGCCGGCTTCATGGAATCGATCGGGCGGGTGTCCTGCTCGCGGCTCGCGTGTTGATCGTTCGGCTGGCGGCGGCGAAGGACAGTGCGTCGCGGATCGCCATCATGAAGGAGCGCGGCGATGTGGTCGGTGCGGTGGACGAGGAAATATTGCGGATTGCGACGCATCCGCCGGACGGTGCCCCGCCCACTCCGCAGGCTTTTGCGGTTCTCTGCGGGCTCTTCGGACGTTCGCAACAAGGCGATGTTGAAGGCGCCGTGGCCGAATTTGAGCGCGCGGCCGCGCAGGTGCCGACCGGCGAGTCCGAGGAGGTTTTGAACGAGAATGCGGCGGGCGCCGAAACGGAAACCGCGCATCGCTCCGCCCTGCTCGTGGGCCATTGGCGCCACACTGACGCGCTGAGCAGCCGGGAAGTCAGTGTCGTTACCGACCATCATCTCGTCATAAAACCGGAGGGGATATATGAAGCGTGGAGCCACACCGTGTCGGCCGCGGCCTCGTATGAAAGCACCTCCGAAATCGAACGCGGCCGATGGCAGCTGGTGGACGATCGGCTGTCGCTGGTGTTGGGTGAGATGGCGGAGCATTCCCATATCGCGGTCGATGGCCGCAACCTCTTGATGAAGGATTGGGGCTCGCGGCGAATTTGGGAACGCGTGCGATAGCACAGCTTGGGACGGAGTGTCTCGCGAAGGATCCGAAGAGAACGAAGGAAGGGTCGGACAAGCGCAGTGGCCCGGGCAGAAGCCAACGACGAAGCAGCGGCTTATGACGGACGGACGATGCCTCGTTCACCCGCTAGCGCTCGCGACAGTCTCGGCTCCGCGGGCGAACTCCAAACTCTAACCGCCAAACTCCAAACCCGCAACCGCAGAGCCGCGGCGCGGCTCTGCGGTTGCATCTCCCCCGGCGCGTCTCTACCACTCAGCCCCATGTCCAAGCCCAAGATCAAATGTGGCGTCGTCGGTGTCGGTTCTTTGGGGCAGCACCATGCGCGGATTTACGCGTCGCTGCCCAATGTCGAATTTGCCGGCATCTTCGAAACAAACGATGCGCGGGCAGCCGAAATTTGCGCGAAACACGAGTGCCGCCGGTTTGCCACGATCGAGGAACTCGGTCGGTCCTGCGACGCTGTTTCAGTCGTGGTGCCCACGGACAAACACGCCGAGGTTGCGGTGCCTCTTCTGGAGCAGGGTTGTCATCTGCTGATCGAGAAACCTCTTTGCGCCAGCTTGGAGGAGGCGGAGCAAGTGCTGGCGGCCGCACACAAAACCAAGCGCTTGGTGCAAGTCGGCCATATCGAGCATTTCAATCCGGTCATGAGCTACCTCGAGAAGGAGGCCAGCCATCCCCAGTACATCACGACGGAGCGCCTGGCGCCCTATCAGACTCGGGGGACCGAAGTGGGCGTGGTGCTCGATCTGATGATCCACGACATTGGAATCGTGCTGGCGCTCGTGAAGTCGCCCATCCGCAAAATCGACAGTGTGGGAGTGTGCGTCCTTTCGAAAACGGAGGATATCGCCAACGCCCGCATCGAATTCGAGAACGGCTGCGTGGCCAATTTGAGCGCGAGCCGAATGAGCCTGAAGAAAAACCGTGAGATTCGCGTCTTTCAGGATAACGCGTATCTCTCGCTCGATTTCATGAATCAGAAGGGCCATCTGGTCAAAAAGAGCGACTTGATCGCATACGGCGTGAAACTCAAAGTCGGACTCGCGAAGGCGGGAGACGCGAGCTCCATCCCGGTGCACGAAATTCCGATCGAGAAAGGGGAGCCGCTCGCGATCGAACTGGCGCACTTTGTCGACAGCGTGGCGCGACTGCAGCAGCCGAAAGTCGGTGCCGCCCTCGGCAAGTCCGCCCTCGATGTCGCGATCACGATCACTGACCAGATCCGCAAGGCGAAGAGATGAGTTCTTTCTCGGTTTTCGGGGAGTGCGAACGATGAGGCCATGACCTCTGACAACATTATCCGCAGTCGCTGAAATTTCCCCGACTCCCCATGCCCGCCTCGATGCCTTTGCGTTTCCCTCCGCCGATTTCCGGGAAAATCGACCTTCTGATCGTGGCGGGCGAGCATTCCGGCGACCAGCACGCCGCGCGGATGGTGCGTGATCTGCGCGCTCGTGATCCACAGCTTGCGGTGGCCGCGCTGGGTGGACCGGAACTCGCGGCGGCGGGGGCGCAACTTCTCTACGACCTGACCGCTTCATCGGTGGTGGGCTTGGTCGAGGTGTTGAAGAACTACGGATTTTTCAAAGCGCTTTTCGCCGAAACCCTTCGCTGGATAGCGGAACACAAACCGCGCGCGGTATGCTTCATCGACTATCCAGGCTTCAATCTCCGGCTGGCCAAGGCACTTCACGAGCGAGGACTTTCGGTCAAAGGCGGCGGAACCATCAAGACACTCTATTATATCAGCCCGCAGATTTGGGCGTGGAAAGCGTCCCGGCGGTTTTCAATGGCGGCGCATCTTGACCGAATGGCGGTGATTTTCCCCTTCGAAACGGAATGCTACGGCGACACCGTGCTTCCCGCCGAGTTCGTGGGCCACCCGTTCCTGGCCGACGACTATGAGTCGCCGGTCAGTTACGATCCCGCCGGCCCAGTCTTGCTGTTGCCCGGAAGTCGAAAGCAAGCCGTGTCGCGGATTTTTCCGGTCATGCTGGCTGGATTAGCCGGCTTCAAGTCGCGGCCAGCGGTCGTGTTGTATCCAAGCAGCGAGATCGAAGCCGTTTTGCGCGCCATTCCCTCTTCGCCGACTGTTTCGCTGCGCCAAACCGGAGTGCCCGTCGCAGCCTCGGCAGTGCTGACCAGTTCCGGGACAATGTCCATGCACTGCGCTTTGGCCGGAATTCCCGGCGCAATCGTGTACCGGGCCAATCCATTGACCTACCTCTTGGGTCGATGGCTGGTGAAAGTTCCTTATCTCGGCATTGCCAATCTGCTGCTCAAGGAGCCGATGTACCCCGAATATATCCAGGGGGCAGCCACGCCCGACGCGCTCGCGAGTGAGCTGAACGAGTGTGTGAGCAATCCTGCACGCCGCGAGCGGACGCAAAAGCACGCCGAGCGCCTGAAGGCCCTTTTGCGCCGCCCGGCCAGCGGAACCCCCGCGGATTGGCTGCTGCGACAGCTGGGGTAGGGGGCTGCCGTCCCCTTCCCCGACATAGTTATCTCTGGATGCCTCAATCCAACGGATGTGGGGAGCTTCGCTTCCCTAGACCCCTGATCAACCCCTTGCCGAAGTGTCACCTAAGCGGTGAGTACACGCTAGGCCTCGCCTACCTTTCCGCATTATCATCCTCGCGCGAAGCGAAGGATCCCGTTGTGCACAAGCGTCGACGTCCGACTGGATTCTTCGCTTTGCTCAAGAATGCCAAACCGTAGTGGGTGGACGATATTGGGTGTGACGAGCTAAATTGATCCCGGGTCGTTGGTCGGAGGCACCGAAGTCACTGGTGATGCGATGTGGCGAGCCCGGGGTAAACTGTGCGTTGTTCGGGGTGGAACCCGACTCATCGTCGGCGCGCTTGAGACCTTGAACGCGCTGACGTGAAGAGCGAGGATTGGACCTGGCTTGCTTGGCGACCTCATGAGGACACTAACACGCTCAATAGCTTTGCGATTACCGGCGCAAAGCAGGGTCGGGCTCCACCTGAAAACGTTGATAAAATCGGTCACAGCCTTCTTGCGGGATCAGGCGATGGAAAAATGTCGTGAGCCTGGGGATACAAGGTCGATCGGGTTTCGCCCGAGCCCGCCGTTTGTGACGATGAGGTGACACGTGCCCCTCCTGGTGAAAAAGGCGGAGATGCCGCCCGGGGATTCGGCCGGTGCAAAACCACGAACACGACAAAAAAGAAAACAACGGCGGAAAGCGCGACGACAGCGTTAAATTTCCTCATGGAGCGCGGTGGTTCGTTAGGTCTGACGTGCTGAAACGTACAAAGTTTCGTTATATTAATAGACACCCACCGAATCCGAAATCGGACATAAATTATGCAACAAGTTCGCTCGAGGAGTTCGGGAACCGGCGCGCCACGACTCGGAGTGGAGTCCCCCGCGTGCAGGATTGGTAAGACGACGGCCCGGGGACAGCGGTGCCGAACACCACGGCGGGCTCCACCTCTCGCCTTGGTTTGTCCGTCCTCTTGATTTCCGAACCGCTCCGCTCAGGACGGCGAGGCGCGGTGTTCAAACGCCGAATCGACGGCACCGCTCGGTCGCGCCGTCGTCGGCAGGCCGAGCTGCTTCCAGACTCCGTCCGCCTTTTGACGCAGGATCTCACGGGCCTTGGCGACCTCGAGGACACGCGCAGCCAGGTTTTCTTCGGCAATCTTCGCCAGGTCGTCGAGATTGTAGAGGAAGACATTTTCGTGGGTTGCCACGTCGGGCGCCACGTTGCGAGGCAGGGCCAGATCGATCAGGAACAAGGGCTGGGCGGCGCGCGACTTCATGGCGGCGGCAACGTTGGGTTTTGTCACAACGGCGGCCGGAGCGGCGGTCGAACAGACGACGACATCGAACTCGGAGAGGTGATGGACGAAGTTGTCGAAGGGTAGCGCCTTCGCGTCCAACCCCTGCGCCAACTGCATCGCCCGGTCGAACGTGCGGCTCGCCACGGTCAGCGTCCCGGCGCCCCGGCTAACAAACGCTTTGGCCGTCTTTTCGCCGATGTCTCCCGCGCCCAGCAGGAGGATTCGGGTGCGGCTCAGCTGGCCGAAGATCTTCTGCGCCAGTTCGACGGCGACGTTTGCCACGCTGATCTGACCTTCGGTAATCGCCGTATGCGTGCGCACGTACTTCGCGTGTTGGAACGCCTTTTGGAAGAGACGATTGAGAACCGGGCCGACGGTCTTGCGCTGCTGGGCGTCCGCGTAGGCCTCCTTCACCTGACCGAGGATCTCCGTCTCGCCCAGCATTTGGGAATCGAGGCCGGACGACACTTCAAGGAGGTGTTGCACGGTCTGGACGCCGGCGGTGTGCTGGCGAATTCGGCCGAATTCATCCGACGGAAAACCTTGGAAGCGACAAAATGCCGCCTCCAGCTCGTGCACCGTTTCCCGGCCAGCCGCCACGCCGTAAAACTCTACCCGATTGCAGGTATTGAGGATGGCGAATTCCTGCAGTCCCGGCAGCTGCCCGAGTTCGTGACAAAACGATCCCATCTTGTCGGCGGTCAAAGCCAGCTTCTCGCGCAGTTCGATTGGCGCGGTGTGGTGGCTGGCACCCAAAAGAAAAAGAATCCGTGCGGAGGATTGGCTCATCACGGGCGGCTCGTTTTCTCCGCCGGCACGGGATTGCGGCTCGAATTGATCGGGCCCAGGGAAATCAGGGCGGCCGCGAAGAGCGCAATGCAGGTCCAGGCCAGACGCTTGGCGATCAGGACAGCTCGCCAGCGCAGCACCAGCGCGATGGCGTAGGCCAGCCAGACCGCGACCGTGATCACCAGCTTGCTCACGTCGACGCTCGATGGGTCCCGGAGCCAATAGACCGCGCCGACGCTGAGGGACGAGGAAATCAGTACGACCCCCGCGGTGAGCAGCCGCGTGCTGATATGATCGAGGTCGACCATTGAGGGCAAAAACGAGAAAACCCCGCGCAGATTCCGATTTTGCAAGCTATAGGTTTGCAGCAAGTACATCGACGACGTGAGCGCGAGCAGTGCGAACACACCGTAACTAAAGAGGGCGAGGCTCGCGTGCAGTTCGATCCACGGATTTCCCTTGAAGGCGGAGCTGCGAAAAAGGTCCCAGCCGGGCATGGAAAGCGACAAAACCGTCAGGATGGCCGCGAGGCAGGAGGTAAAGTAGCCGAGCAGGCTGAAGCGAAAGGTGGCTCCGATCACGAGGTACAGGGAAGTCGCCGACCACGCCGTGAACTGCAGGATTTCAAAAAGGTTTCCGATCGGGCATCCCCCCACGCGCAAACCCCGGATGTAGAGACCGACGGTCTGGAGCGAGAAGCCGGCCACGATGATGGCGTACATCATCAAGCGGGAGTGACGACGGTCCCGCAGAAGCGAAATGGTGCCGAGCAGAAAGCCCGCCACATACAGTGCGGCCGCCAGCCATAGCCAGGTGCGATCAGTCAGCGAGGGCATCGAATCGACCAGTTTGTGTGACAGAATCAGGGCGCGCAAGCCGACACCGTCGCCTCAGCGGGGCGCCAAGGAGGTGCCCAGGAGCGGAAGGCTCGAAGGGAAGGGGACCCGTCCTTTTACGGCCTCTGGACCTCGTTCGGCCGGCAGCGTCGCCTTCGCGAGAAGGGGAAACGCAGCGGCAGAACGCACCAGCACGGAGGCCAACGGATCGCGGTACACCTCCCGCCATTGCCGCCGCAGCAAATAGTCGACCGCTCCGGCTGAGGAAGGCACCAGCGCGACGTCGGCTCGAGTCACGTCGAGGGCAGGGCCCGGATCGTTTCCCAGATAGAATTGCCAATGAGCATCCATGACAGCGACGGGATACACCGTATCGAGCCGACCGTCGAACGAGACCGGATTGTACGGCAACTCCCAAAGGACATATTGCCCCCA
Source organism: uncultured Opitutaceae bacterium (assembly GCA_964546955.1). GTDB lineage: Bacteria > Verrucomicrobiota > Verrucomicrobiia > Opitutales > Opitutaceae > CAZJLP01. Next base: position 59,994 of record CAZJLP010000019.1, read on the forward strand.
GTCGAAGTACGTGAGCGTATTTCCGCCCAAGCGGTATTCGCGCATGAATGCGGCCGCGTGAATCGGAAATTCGTCTCGGGCCGCCTCGATGCTGAAGAGGCTTTCGCGCGGAGGGGCGACGCTTTGCACCAAGCTGAGGCCGGCCGAAAACAGCAGGGCCGCCCCCGCCGCGGTTTTGAGGAGGGGCCGTCCCGCCACCCGGATGAGGTCTTTGCAATAAGGTACCAGTCGCTCCGCGGCGCTCCTAAGGTGAGCGGGGGTAAACATGAGGTTGACCAACGCAAACAGCGGTACGTGGCGCTGGTGTTGAGTCGCCATTACCGCCAACGCTGCCACCAAGGCAGCCTCCCAAAGCCGCACGGGTCGCGTGCTGTACAGCCAGGAGAATAGAGAGGCGGCGACGACCAGATAAAAAACGATGGCAAACGCCGGAAGCCGGGCAACGGCCGCAAAGCCGACCGGCTGCCATTCTGTGATGTAGGGTCGCGGCAGGATCACCGTATCGATCGTCCAGGAAATCAGCTGCCATCCCCAGGGATTGCAGAGCGCGGCCAGCAAACCCGCTAGCGGCAAAATCAAGAACACGGTTAACGTCTTCCGCGACGGGCGCGGTTCGAAGAACCGCCGAGCAGGCCAGGCCGGCAGCCACGCTTGGGCGGCCATGGCAACGGCGGCGATCGCAAGGAGGACTAAACCCGCCAGATAGCCGCCATGGAAGTTGACCCAAAGCGCGAACAGAAGCGGCACAGCGGCCAGCCATCCGACTCGCCCCTCATCGATGCGACGCAGGATCATGGCGGTCCCGACGAGAGCCAGCATGGTGAAAAGCTGTGGCCGAACGGCGTACCCGGGGGCTAGGATGTTAATGGATGCGGCAAAAAGCAAAAACGTGGTCCAGCGACCGCCGCGACGCGACCCTTCCCGCCCGGCGAGGAAAAGGGTGGTCAGGGTGCAGGCGGCCATCAGCAGCCACAGCCCCGTTGCTCCGCCGACGCGATGTGCGAGCCCCATGACAAGTTCGGCCAGCGCTTCATGATTTATCCAGGGGTTGCCGGCTGCAGTCCACGAAAGCGTATCGGTCGGCTCCAACCAGCCGCGCAGCCAGGCGCGATGCCCATACAGAACATGACCCCACAGATCGCAATCCGCCGCGTTGTAGGAAAACCGCAGCCAGGAGAACGTGGCCACCGCCACCACCAGACAAATCTGCAGGGCTTTTGTGGTGACCGGTGCGGCGAGTGGAAGCGAAGCAGGGGGGGGCGGCGTTGCCATGCGTCAGCGTTCACTGTGGCGCTTTGCTGCCGGGGTGTCGAACCCATTGGAGGACGCCCTACTTCGGCGCCGGCAGCTTCGCCACAGCATCTTTCGCGTTGCTGAAATTTGGATTCAGCGCGAGGGAGGCTTCGTACGCTCTGCGCGCGGCTTCCACGTCGCCTTTCTTCTCGAAGAGATTCCCGCGCCGCCAGTGCACGTTCGCGTGCTGGGGTGCGTCCGGCGGGACGGAAAGATCGAGACACCGCTGGAGTGCGGCCAATCCTTCGTCGAGCCGCTGGCCGCTGATCGCGGCGAGGCGTCCAATGAGGAAGTGCGTGAGATAATCATCGGGCTTTGTTTTCAGACTGTCCTCGAGTTCCTTGAACGCCTCGGAGTATTTTTTCTCCCGTGAATAGATCGTATGGGCAGCATGCGCTCCACTGATGGGATCGAATTTCTTGATTTCGTTTGCCTGGGCATGCGCCTTGTCCATCCCGCCGCCGATCATGGCCGGCGCCAGCATGTAGAACTGGATCAATTGCGTGCGGTAGAGAGCGTGTTTCGGATTGAGTTCGATTGCCCGTTCATAGGCCGCGCGACACCGCTTCGCATAGCCGAGTCGGGAAATCATGCCGCTTTTGAGCGCCGCAAGGCCGCAGGCTTGTCCCAGGCCGAAATGGTATTCCGCGTTGGTCGGTTCTTTCTCGACCGATTTCTCGGCATGCGGAATCGCCGTCTTCCAGTCGTCCGCCATGGCCGAGATGACGGCGAGATAATAGTGAATTTCGGCATCCTGCGGGTGTTGCCGCAGCAGTTTTTCGAAGATGACTTTAGCCTCGGCGCGCTTCTTTTCCTTGAACAAGGCGATCGCTTGCTCGCGTTCGCTCTGAGCCGTTGCGTTGCTGGAGCTCTGGGCGTGAAGTCCGGCGGCGATGAGAATGACGGCGAGAAGCTGCGAGACGAAGATGGAGAAACGCCGGGGAGCGCGCATGGACCTGTGTCTTTGCCGGATCGGTGTAGTTCCGTCAAATTCGGAAGCCGAAGTGGCGTCCGAAGCCGCGGGCGACGAGCCCGACAAGACCCCGGCGTCGTTCCGGTAGCAGCTTAGCTCTGGATTCTCAGCCCGTCTTCTCCGCAACCCAGAAGCGGCACTCGTCGGAGAAGTCGCGGACGGCGCGGGTTTCGCGGGCGACTTCCGGACGCATCGCGTCGAAGACATGCGACCAGCCCGTCGACTCCAAGTCTTCCCGGATTTCAGTCCGATCTGGGAGGTGCATAAAGGTCCGTCCGGCTTCGTCTTCGAAATATCGGTCGCCGAATTCGAGCAGTCGCGGATCCTGTTCGCCGCGCGCCCACCGTTTGGCCTCGGCTCCCCACAGGCCGCGCTCCCCTGGGGTGGTTTCACGATCGTGAGTCGTGAATAGAAGGCGCGCTCGCGGCCGGCACGCGGAGTGCAACTGGCGCAGTGCTTCGCGGCGGTTGGCGCGGCCCGGGATTTGCATCAGGCCGTTGAACATGAACAACGCTCCGTGAAAACTCCCGTTTCTTCCGGCCAGGGAGGGGCACTTGTCCAGACGGGTGGCGTCAGCGTGGTGCCACCCAATTCCTTCTGCGCCCCGCTCCGCCGCGAGGTGGAGCGCCTGGTCCAGCAGTTCTTGCGCAAAGTCGAACCCGGTCAGGTCTCGAAATCCCATGTCCCAAAGTCCGACCGTCACGCGACCCGCGCCGCAACCCGCCTCGAGGAGGGAAAGCGCGCGATCCGGAAAGAAGCGCTCGATCAGGATGCGCTCGGATTTCCAAAGTCCCAAAAAATGCGCGGCGCGAGCGTAGTGCACCACCGCCGTGGGCTCGTTGAAATCCGCTTGCACGGTTTCCGCGCTGATTTTCTTCACGAGAGTTCCGTGGTTGGGTCTGGGCGAGCTCAGGCGAGGGCCACGGTCTCGCGTTCCTTCTCGGTCTTTAAACGCAGTTGTCCACAGGCGGCATCGATGTCGTGCCCTTTTTCACGTCGCAAAGTCACGGATACGCCGGCCGAACTCAGTATCTCGGCGAACCTGTCCTGCCGGGTGAGGCTCGGCCGTTTCCACGGCAAGCCTTCGACCGTGTTGTACGGAATCAGGTTTACGTGCGCATGAAGATCCAGGGCGATATTCCGCAGCTTCTCGGCTTGTTCGAGCGAATCGTTCACTTCTTCGATCAGAATGAATTCCAACGTCACCATCCGGCCGTGTTTTTCAGAGAAGGTTTTCACGGCGGGGAGCAACTTCGCGAGGGGAAAGGCACGATTGACGGGCATGATCTTTTCGCGGACTTCGTCCGTGGCGCCATGCAGCGAGATCGCCAGCCGAAACCCGAGCGGCTCGTCCGCGAGTTTCAGAATCCGCGGGACGAGCCCGCTGGTCGAGATGGTGATGCGTCGCGCGCCAAACCCGAGCCCCCACTCGGCATTGACGATCGTCAGCGCCCGCAGCAACGCGTCGTAGTTGGCCAGCGGTTCTCCCATTCCCATGACGACGATGTTGTCGAAGGAAGCCAACTCCGCTCGGGCCCGCGGTGTGCGGGCGTCTTCCAAGTAGCATACATGCAAGAGCTGGGCGACGATCTCTCCGGCTGACAGATCGCGTTTCAGGCCGGCCAGGCCGCTCGCGCAGAACACACAGCCCATGGCGCAACCGACTTGAGTCGAAATGCAGATGGTTTTTCTCGAGCGGTCGATCCCGACGCCTTCCTGAGGCACACGGATGATGACCGTTTCGATCAAGGAGCGGTCGCCCAATTCCAAGAGGAGCTTGTCTGTAACGTCCGCCGATTGGCGATTGATGACGAGTGCCGCCGGCAGAAATTGAAAGGTTTGCTCGAGCCAAATTCGCAACGGCTTGGGAAGGTTGCTCATCTCATCCCAGGACCGGGCGCGTTTTTTGTAGACCCACTCCATGATCTGTTTTGCGCGGAAAGCAGGCTCGCCGCGCTCGGCCAGGCGTGCCGCAAGCGATTCAAGCGTTTCACCCGTCAGCGCGGGCTTCTCCGGAAGGTACTTCATCCGCGAAAGAGCGTAGGGGCAGGTCTGCTTGGCGCAAGCGAGCGCTATGTGAGTTCTCGTCGGTTGCGTGTCAGCAGGTTACACGATCTGTCGCAGCAACCAGTCGAGCGAGAGAAACTAAATTGCTGCGGGGGGCGGGGGCGCCCCCGTCCCTTCTGGGGTAGGGCATTCCTGCCGCTCGCCGGAAAAACCCCGTAGTGTAAAATCCCCACCGACCCCGATGGAAGTCGATGGGCCGGGCGTGTAATCTTGACGCAACACTCCAACTTCAGACGCGTCCTCATGATTTATCTCCGCTTCGCCATCACCGATATCGCACAATCCGATAGTTTCGACCGCGGCACAGCGGAGTTCATGTTCCGCTCCGACGATGCTCGCGAGTGTACCCGGCTCGCCGTGGAGCACTTGCGCGAGAAGCGGTGTCGAGCGCTGGGAATCGACCACGCGTGGGAAGGGTTTGCGCCCGAAGATTTTCCGGCCGAAGGTCGGATTCCGACCCTTTTTGAGGTGGCCGAAGCAGAGGGGATGAGTTCGTACCTCAGTTTCGATGCCATTCCCAAAGCACCTGCGTCTTTTCCCGCCGGCTTTCTTGTAGGGTACGCTGGAGGTAAGTGAGCTCCCGCGCCGGTTGAAGGCGAAAGGGACGTTCCGTAAACACACGTCTCGTTTCTGTTCGCCGGCTAGGCAACTTTGCCGAGATTGAGACGCGGATTGGGGCGCGCGGCTTTGGCCGGAGCGCGGTGTCCTCCCGGGAACGCTTTTCAAAACTCCAGCGTGCGACGCGCGATGTCTTTCAGGATCTCTCCGGAGAGGTGGGGGTCGGCGTCGAGAGCGAGATCTCCGAGTGTCACGATTCCCACCAGATGTTTCTCCCGATCCAACACCGGTAATCGTCTCAGCTGATGCTCCTCCATGATATGGGCGGCTTGATGTACATCCTGGTCCTCGTGGACATAAACCAGCCCCGAGGTCATGGCTTCCCGGACCTGCGTAGTCGCGGGATCTTTCCCTTCGGCAAAAGCGCGGATCACAACATCTCGGTCGGTCACCATTCCGATCAGGCGATCTTCCTCGCAGACAGGCAGCGCGCCGACGTCGAGTTCGCGCATGAGCGCCGCTGCTTCCACCAGAGAGTCGTCCGCAGAGATGATGTGTACGTGCGGAGTCATTACATCGCGGATTTTCATGATGCCGCCACTATACGCGCGAGTCATCGCGAAAAAATGGGGCATAACCCGATTCACCCGTCGGATACACCGGCCGACAATGCCCCGGTGGGTGCCGCGCGTCGCCCACCTAACCGGCGAGCAGCGATTTCAGGTCCGTCAGACTAAGCCGGGCGGACGCGGCATCGCTGGCGTCGAAAACATCCGCGAGCAGCGCGCGTTTCGACGCCTGCAGGTGAAGCACTTTTTCCTCCACCGTACCGCTGCAAATCAGCTTGTAGCTGGTCACCACCCGGGTCTGGCCAATGCGGTGTGCCCGGTCGGTTGCCTGTGCTTCCACGGCAGGGTTCCACCAGGGATCGAAGTGCACGACCGTATCCGCGCCGGTGAGATTGAGCCCGGTGCCGCCGGCTTTGAGGGAGATAAGGAACACGGCAACTTCCTTCCCGCCGTTGAAGCGATCTACCTCGGCCTGCCGCGCCTTCGGGCTCATCGAACCGTCCAGGTAGCAATGGGCCACGCCCTGGCCTTCGAGTTCCTGGCGGAGAAGTGCCAGGAGCGAGGTGAATTGCGAGAACACCAAGAGCCGGTGGCCATCGTCCAAGGCTTCGGAAAGCACTTCACGAAACGCTTCCAACTTGGCTGAGTCGACCGAACTGGCCGCTTCAGGCGGCGTGTTCGGAAGCAGGCGCGGGTCACAGCAGACCTGCCGCAGCCGCAAGAGCTGGGTGAGAGTCGCCAGACGAAGCGAATTTTCGGAGGCGCCAGAGGCTTCCAGGTCCAGCAACGCGCGCTCCGATTGCTCTTGTACGCCGCGATAGAGGGCAGCCTGGGAGGAAGAGAGCGCGCAATAGATCACCTGCTCGATTTTCGCGGGCAGTTCCGGGGCGACCGCGCGCTTGGTCCGGCGCAGAATATAGGGCGCTGTCTTCGCGCGCAGCCGCTCGTCATGCCAGGCGCGTTCGTCGCCCCTCGTCCCTGCGGGCACGGCATCGATGTAGCCGGGCATCAGGATTTCGAAAAGCGAGCGCAGATCGTCCAGGCTGTTTTCCAAAGGCGTGCCCGTGAGCAGGAAACGAGCGTTCGCGTGCAACGAACGAAGCGCTTGGGCGTTTTGCGTGCGGCGATTCTTCGCGTGCTGCGCCTCGTCGGCCAGGACACAATCGAAATCGATTTCCGCGAGACGCTCGCGATCCCGCGCCAGGGTTCCATACGAGGTGACGATCAGGTCGCAGTCGGGAACGCCGGAGGAATCTCCGATGCGTTGGGCGCCGTGGTGGATGAAGACGCGCAGCTCGGGAACGAACCGCGCCGCTTCACGGCGCCAGTTTTCCACCAGCGAGGCGGGGCAGACCACGAGCGTCAGGCCGCGGCCTGCGGTTTCGGGTTTGGCGTTTGGGGCCTGGGATCGCCGATCGGCCGATGCTTTTTCGCGAGTCGCGCGAAGAGCCGAAAGGAGGGCAAGGGCTTGGAGGGTTTTTCCCAGGCCCATCTCGTCCGCGAGGATGCCGCCGAGCTTGAGGCGGTGGAGATGCCACAACCAGGCCACGCCGAGCCGCTGATAAGGGCGAAGCTGGGCGTCCAAGTTCGCGGGGAGGGGCGCAGGCTGCAACTTCGACAAATGCCGCAGGGCTTCGCTGCGGCGGCTCCACGCGGCGGGCGGCTGAAAGTGCGGCGAGAGTTCGGTCAACAGCACCTCGGCCTCGGCCAGACCCGCCGTAGTGATACGGTGGGTACGCCGCGATTTGCCTGTGGCGGGCGCCAGATCTCCCGCCAGCGCGCGCCGCGTTGCGGCGACGCGCGCAATCTGGGTGGGGTCGATCAGATAGACTTTGCCGCCCGATTCGACGTAGCCGCGATTGGTGGCGGCCGCGGCCCAGAGCGTGTCTTCGCTGACGTCCCCCGCGCGAAGGCCCACCGTCACGTCAAACCCTTCGTCGCCCTCGACCGCCTCGCAGACGATTTCGGTTGTGCCGAGACGCTCGGTGTTCTTTTCGAAGTTTGGCGTGAACTCGGCAAAGAATTCGGTGCGCAGCCGCTCTGCATTCGCCGCGAGGAAATTCAAGGCCTTGTGGCGGTCGCGCAGCCACCATTTCCGATTCGAGGGCTCGAGCACGAATCCGTTGGCTTTCAGTAAATCGAGCGCGGCTCCGTACGCCACATGTTCCCGCGATGGCAGTGTAACCGCGAGGAAATGTTCCGAACCATCGACGGTCAGCGTCGAACTGGTCGTCGCGGTTTTGAGTTTTGGGTTTTCGGTTTTGGGTTTGCTAATCGGTAAACCCAATCTGGTGGCGTGAATTCCCGGGATTTCGGCTGCGGGAGTATTGGGCGGGTCTTCCAGGTAATCGCTCACGCCGCGCAGGACGGGGCCGATCCAGAGAAGGGGGGCCGCGGGCTGGTTGATCCAAAAGAAGACTGGCCGACCTTGGAGAGTACCGGCCAATTCACGCAATTGGGCGCGGGTCAGCTGCAGAAAAGCCGGCGGCTGCGGCGTGCCGCACCACCGCTGGAGGAGGGCGAGCGCGGGGAGCAGGCCGGCATCGGGTGTCTGTGATAGCTCCAGTTCCACCTTGACCGCGATAGCGTTCCGCGGGGCCGCGGCGGCGAGATTGGGTGGCAAAAAAAGGCGAAGCATTCCGAAGGAGAATCAAATTCACACGCGGCAGGCTCGATGCGAAGCGAAAAAGCGCGGGCACAGTCGTCCGTGTTTTTGCCGGTACGGGCGGTTTGCCCTTGTTTCATCGGTAGAATTGGGAGGAGCCTCGGGCATGCAACCCTCCACGCCCGTTCGTTTTTCGGCCCTTGGCGAACGAGCGCAGCCTCCGACGATCGCTCGCCTCATGGCGCTGGCGCTTGAAAATCCGTCGCTGCTATCGCTTGCCGCCGGATTCACCGACAATGCCACGCTCCCCGCGCGGGCCGTGCTCGACGCGAATAAAAGACTGATCGAAGCGACGGATTCGCGGGAGTTTCTTCAGTACGGATCCAATCAGGGCAGGCCTATGCTCCGCCGGGCGCTCGCCCGGCGCCTCGCGCAGCAGGAGCGAGGCATAGACGAGGCCGACGCGGAACGCTCCTTGTTCGTGACAAACGGATCTCAGCAAGCCCTCTACCTCGCCGTGCAGGTGCTGTGCGACCCTGGTGATATCGTGCTGGTGGATCGACCCAGTTATTTCGTATTCCTCGAAATGCTCACCGGGCTCGGGGTGAGAGCGCGTTCGTTGCCGGTGGACGGCGCGGGCAAGCTCGATTTGAAGGCGCTTCAGGGGTTGCTCGCGGAAATGACGCGCACGGGCGACATCCGGCGCCTGAAGGCCGTCTATTTTGTCAGTTATTTTTCCAACCCTTCCGCGCGCAGTTTGACTGAAGCTGAGAAGACGGGCCTCGCGGAAACGTTACTGAGCGTGGGGGCGTGTGTGCCCGTGCTCGAGGATGCCGCCTATCGCGACCTATACTATGAGAAAGCGTGGGAAGCGCGCAGCGTGCTGACCCTGCCCGCATGGGCGACTTTCCCTCGATTGTACTTGTCTACGCTGACCAAGCCTTTTGCGACCGGCATGAAGGTTGGCTACGCGGTCTGTTCCGATGAGTCATGGTTGAAACGGATGCTTCACGTGAAGGGACACCACGATTTCGGCACCGCGAACTACAACCAAGCGCTCTTCGAGATCTTAATAGAGGGGCGGGAGTTCGAAGATCACCTGCGTGGTTTAAGGCCTGCGTACCAGCGGAAGATGAAAACCCTGCACGAAACGCTCATGGCGGAAGGACTTACGGCGCGCGGGTGGACCTGGGACGAGCCTGCGGGAGGTCTCTACTTATGGCTTCGAGCCCCGGTGGACCGCGACACCGGCCTGACCAGCGCATTTTGCCGGGCCTGCGTCGAGGAAGGCGTGCTCTACGTCCCGGGCGAATTGTGCTTCGGGGACGATGCCCCTCAAAACTACGTCAGACTTAGCTTCGGTGTGCTGAGTTCAGCCGATTTGGAGCGTGCCGGAAAACGGTTTGCCGCGGTAGCTAAACGGCTTACGTAATTTTAGACGAATTTGGTTCTTGGGACCTGCGGGTTCGACGCCGAGTGCAGGACCTGCGCGACGAGGCAGTTGATCGGGGGCACCCTTAAGGCAGTTTCCGGGAAAATCCTCCTTGGATTCGGCCGCTTAAGCCGGCAACGTGATCGCTACATATATGAAGATTTGTTGCATTGGAGCTGGCTACGTAGGTGGACCGACGATGGCGATGATCGCCCTCAAGGCTCCGGATATCCAAGTCACGGTGGTAGATATGAATGCCGCCCGCATTGCTGCTTGGAATTCGGACACGCTGCCGATCTACGAGCCCGGCCTCGATGATGTCGTAAAGCAGCGCCGCGGGAAGAACCTGTTCTTCTCGACCGACGTGCACGGCGGTATCGACAGCGCCGACATTATCTTCGTGGCGGTCAATACCCCGACGAAGACCTACGGTGTCGGCGCCGGACGGGCTGCGGATCTGCGTTACATCGAGTCGGTCGCGCGAACCATTGCCGATGTCGCCACGACCCCCAAAATCATCGTGGAAAAGTCCACGATCCCGGTAAAAACCGCGGAGGCGATCAAAGAAATCCTCAGCGCGAATACGCGGGGCACGAAGTTCTCCGTTCTTTCGAATCCGGAATTCCTGGCCGAAGGAACCGCGGTGGCCGACCTAATCAATCCCGACCGCGTGCTGATTGGCGGCGAGCGCACGCCGGAAGGCGACGCAGCGGTCAAGTCCTTGGTGGACGTCTACGCGCGCTGGGTTCCCCGCGACCGCATCATCACGACGAATCTCTGGTCTTCCGAACTCTCGAAGCTCGTGGCCAATGCGTTTCTGGCTCAACGCATCTCGTCCATCAACTCGATCTCGGCACTTTGCGAAGCGACCGGCGCGGATGTGGACGAAGTCGCGAACGCGATCGGCAAGGATTCCCGCATTGGTCCCAAGTTTTTGAAGTCGTCGGTCGGCTTCGGCGGGTCCTGCTTCCAGAAAGATATTCTGAATCTCGTGTACCTGTGCCAGCACTTCGGTTTGCCTGAGGTGGCGGCTTATTGGGAGCACGTCGTGCAGATGAACGATTACCAGAAGAAGCGATTTGCTTCCCGGATCGTGCGCACGCTGTTCAATACGGTGGCCGACAAGAAGATCGCGGTCCTCGGTTTTGCATTCAAAAAGGACACGAACGACACGCGCGAATCCGCGGCGATCAACGTGTGCCGCGATTTGCTGGCCGAGCATGCGAACGTGGTGGTTTACGACCCGAAAGTCCCCGCGGACGAAATTCGCAATGACGTTTTGGGCAAAGGGGGCACGAGCCCGCGTTTGACGATCGTGCAATCGGCGTACGAAGCCGCCCAGGGCGCACACGCCATAGCCATCGTGACGGAATGGGACGAGTTCAAGACCTTGGATTACGCGAAGATCTACGCGTCGATGCCCAAACCGGCCTTTCTTTTCGACGGCCGAAACATCGTCGATTTGCCCAAGCTGCGCGCCCTCGGTTTCCGCGCGTACGGAATCGGGAAGTAACGGGAGCTACGTCCCTCCAAAAGTGGAACCTGCCGTCCCGGCAGGTTTGTTCGGCGGTGAGCTGCCGGCCAGCCGGCCGTCACGGCCCACGCCGGCGGCCGTCCTACTTCGTCGCGACTTCTCGCGTCACGTTCATTGCCGTCAGAACTGCTTCCAACTCAGCCGGCTCAATCCGGAAATCAGAATCGCTGGGTGGCGCAAAGTCATGGGTCAGTTCGGGGCCCTCGGCGGGACCGATCAGGCCCCAGTAGTCGAGTCCGGCGGCGGAGGCGGCGCTGTAGTAGAATGGAAATACATGATTGCTCGGAATCAATTCGAGCAGCTTGCCCCCCGGCGGACAGAAAACCACATTGGCCAAGCCGGCCCCATGAGGGCCCACCACCACGTCGGCCCCGGCGAAGAGTGCTGCATCGTCGCTGATTTTTCGGAAATCGACCGTTTCGAAACCGCGTTCGAGCAACACGCGTTCAATCTCGGCTTCATTCGAGATGCGGCGAGTGCCGCCTCGCCGAGGAATGTAGAGGCGCCGCCGGTTCTGCGACGCCTTGACGCCTGACCTCGCTGCAATTCCTCGATAGAACTCGGGGATGAGAGGATGGTAGTAGGCGCTCGCTCCCGGGTACGATGGCTGAAAGAGAACGTCGAAGGCGTACTGTTCGCCGGGCTGGGGTCGAAGCAGCTTTGCGCGGGGCAATCCGAGTCTCTCGATCAGCCTTTCCGCCGACGGTCCCTGAAAGTTCGGGATCACGATCCAATCCACATCCTGCAGCCGCAAGCCGGCGCGAAGAAAGAGATCCAGCCGGGGCAGTGCGTCCAGCACGAAATGGCCGTAGTTGAGCGAGGCCCAGCAGGAACCGAGATTGAGCGCGTTGCCTTTAATCCGCTGCGGCGGATGGAGCTTCGAGATCAGGAAGATCGGGCAAATGGGCCGCTCCCCAAGATAAGCGAACTCGAAGAGAAAAGTGTCGTCGCGCCCGACAGGCCAGGCCTGATGGTCGAGCACGCGTCCACCGGGAATGGTAGCGACCCCCAATTCGTTCCAGGTTGTACCGGTAAATTGGCATGTCAGCCGCGCTTCATCTTTGCGCAAAGCGCGCGGAGGAGGGTAGGCGGAGCGGGACGGCGCTTGGACGGGCCGCCATTCGCCGGGATGCTGGCGCAGATAGTCGGCGATCGAGGCGCTGCGACGAGGCGGACCGAAGTGTCGGGAGGTGCCGGGAAGGAACCTTAAGGCGCCCCGAGGAATGGCCGCGAAGGCGCGGGCTACCGTTTCCTGGCGCATCCGTCCCAGGCGTATGCGAAAGGCAGAGGAGAAGAGAGGCATGGCGCGGAAGGCCGCGGCCGAGCGCGGCGTCAGGTGTAGTCGCGCCGCAGATTGCTGGGGAGCAAACCGAGTTCCTCGCGATATTTCGCGACCGTGCGACGGGCGATGTTGATGCCTTTTTCCTGCAGTTTGGCCACGATCTCCTGGTCGCTGAGCGGGTGGCTGCGGTCCTCGCCGGCGATGAGGTCGTTGATCATTTCCTTCACGCTCGTGTTCGAGACGGAGGCCCCGTTGTCGTTTTGATATCCTGGCGTGAAGAAAAATTTGAAATCGAAAACGCCGTGGGGCGTCTTGATGTATTTGTTGGCGATCGCGCGGCTGACGGTGGTTTCGTGCACGCCGACCGCATCCGCGATTTGCGTCATGGTCAGGGGCTTCAGCTTGGAGACACCTTCCTCGAAGAACTCGCGCTGCACATTGATGATCTCGCGTGTGATTCGTTCGATGGTTTGCTGGCGCTGTTCGATCGAGTTGATCAGGAACTTGCCGGACCGCATCCGCTCGCGGATGTAGTCGCGCTCCTCCTTAGAGAGCGTACCCTTCGCGATCATCTCCTTGTACGTGTTCGAAATCCTAAGCCGCGGGATGTAATCGCTGTTGAGAATGATATTCCATTTTTCCCCGTCTTTCTCCACGGTGACGTCCGGCACGACCACGCGATTGTTGTCGTCCGCGAAACGGCGGCCCGGAGCCGGATCGAGGGCTCCGATTTCCTCGATGGCGATTTGCACGTCGTCCATGTGGACGCCCAGCTTGCGCGCGATTTCCGGGATGCGGCGCCGCGAAAGGAGGGCGAAGTGGTCTCGTACGATGCGCGCCGCCAAAGAATCGCTGCGACCCTTGGCCGATAGTTGCTGCAGCAGACATTCCTCAAGCGTCTGACAACCGATTCCGGCCGGCTCGAAGGTCTTCAGCAGCTTCGCTCCGTTTTGGACCACATCGAGCGGGATATTCGTCTGGAGCGCGATGTCGTTCGGCGATTGGGTGAGGAAACCGCGGTCGTCGAGACTGCCCACCAGGTAGCGGATGGCGTCCATCGTTTGGGGGGTCACGTCGATCATCTCCGCCTGCCGCATGAGATGTTCCTGCAAGGAGGTTTCAGTGACGAGCGAGTCGAAGAAGTGCTGCCGTTTCTCGGCATCTTCGGACGTATAGGGCTGGGCGCCGCCGGCGCTGGAAAAGTGGTCGCGCCAGTCCTCGTCGAGCTTGTGCAAGATTTCGAATTCCTTCGAAAAATCCATCTCTTCGCGGCGGTCGCTTTCGTCGGAGGTGCCGTTTTCGCCGGCTTCTGCCGCGGTATCGTCGCGCTCCTTGTCGAGGCTCACGCCTTCCATCGGCAGTTCCTCGAGCGCGGGATTGTTCTGCAGCTCTTCCTGGATGACCGAGCGCAAATCGAGCGCCGCCACCTGAAGAATCTTCAGGGATTGCCGCAGTTGCGGAGCCAGTACCAGGGACTGAGTCTGGCGTTGGCGCAGGTCTTGGCTAAATCCGGGTCCGCTCATAAGCTGCTTCGACGGGGCTGAAATTCATTTGCGGGGTTCTCACGTGGTCGTCGGGGCAGGGGCGCGGGAAAGCGAAGCGAAAACGCCGGGCTCGCGATGGTCCATCAGCTCTTTGAGATAAACGCCGAGCTTTTCGTTGGTCGGGCCGTAGCGGTCGCTATACAAATAAAGTTCGAGGTCGGTCAGCATCTCCGCCGCCGTCTGGTAGCGCTTGTCGCGATCGCGTTGCAGCGCCTTCTGAATGATCGCTTCGAGGCGCGTATCGATTTCCGGCCTCAGTGTGCCGAATTTGGGGATAGGCATCGTCAGGATGTTGCGACGCGATTCGAGGCGATCGGTCGACCGGAAAATATTGCGACCGAGCAGCAGTTCCGTCAGGACGATTCCCAGCGGGAAAAGATCCGCCCGCGCGTCCGTCACGGCGTAACTCGCCTGCTCCGGCGAGAGGTACTCGTCCTTGCCCGCGATCACCTTGCCCTCCTCGTTATACATGAGGTCCAGGGCCTTCGCGATCCCGAAGTCGGTCAATTTCACGTCGCCCTCGAACGCGATCAACACGTTCTTCGGGCCGATATCGCGATGCACTATGTTGAGATGCCGGCCCTCGTTGTCGCGTTTCTGGTGCGCGTAGGCCAGACCGCGCGCGACGCGGGAAATAATGAAGGAGGCAATATCTACCGGCATCTGCCGTTTCAACGCGCGGTGCCGCTCGAGCAGCTGCTCGAGATTCACTCCCCGCACAAATTCCATCACCATGAAATATTGTCCGCCGACTTGGCCGAGATGGTAGGTCTGGACGATGTTGGTATGAATCAGATCCGCGACCAAGCGCGCTTCGCCGATGAAGTTTTTTTGAAACTCCGTGATCGTCGAGTACTCCTCCCGGATCAACTTGACAGCAACGATCTTGCGGAAATTGCCGGCACCTCTTTGGACGGCCTCGAACACCAGCCCCATACCCCCTTCTGCTACCTTGCGAATGAGCTCGTAGTGGAGCTCGTTGAAGATGTGCTTGAGGGAGGCCACGGAGCCAAAGGAAAGGGGACCGCCAACCCTGTGGCAAGAGCGCAGATGCAACCTAGCACGGAAATTGCTGTAAAGTTGTCGTGACCCGTTGACAGGCGGGCCCCGCGATTTATTTTGACCGGATGATCACTCTCACGCCGCGCGCGGCCACTCAGGTCCGCACGATGCAATCAGAGCTGAACGAACCCGGTAAGCGGCTCCGCGTCTTCGTGGAGTCGGGAGGCTGTTCCGGCTTTCAGTATGGCATGTCGTTCGACGCGCCAAAGGCCGAAGACCAAGAGTTGGAAAGCGAAGGCGTTAAAATAGTAATCGATCCGGCGAGCTTGGCTTACATGACCGGCTCACACATCGACTTCGATGACGGACTGCATGGGAAAGGATTCGAGATCAAGAATCCCAACGCCCAGAGCACGTGCGGCTGCGGCAAGTCGTTCAGCTGAAGTTCGCGGTAGGAGCCGAAGTTTACGTCACAGGGCACGGAGGACGAACCGGAGTGCATGGAGGGCCGGCCCACCTGCTCGCGTCCCAGTTCCTTAGCCGAGTCGAACGCAGGATATTTTCTACACTAAGGACGGGAGAGCCTCCGGATCTTCTCTGTGTCGGCGCTCTGTGGCCTCTGTGCTGCGCTCGATCGAGGCTCGATTAGCGAGCGGCTTCGTGCAGCGCCACCATCCCGAAAGACAGGGCGTTGGCGGTGACGTCGGTGAAGCCGGCCTCCGAGATCTCTTTTGCCAGCGCTTCGCGCGAGGGAAAGAGTTCGATTGTCTCGTTCAAGTAGACATACGCCGCGCGATCGCCAGTCACACCGCCGGCGATGAGCGGAAGG
>CAZJLP010000019.1:75691-76479 GCA_964546955.1 uncultured Opitutaceae bacterium
TTCCAAAACAAAAATTCGGCCGTTGGGTCTCAGCACGCGGCGCATTTCGGTGAGCGCGCGATGCCGGTCCGCCAGATTGCGCAATCCGAAGGAAATTGTCACCGCATCCACGGAGGCGTCGTTCACAGGCAGCGACAGCGCATCGCCTGCTCGGAATACAACGTTCTCGTAGCCGCCATGGTACTTTTTTTTGATTTCGGCCTCATCGAGCATGGGCTGACAGAAATCCATGCCCACGATGGAGACGGTCGTCGGTAAACCCCGGCTCAACGCAAAAGCGACGTCTCCGCTTCCGGTCGCCAAATCGAGGATGTTTTGTGGGCGGGATCGCCGGACGGCTTGGACCAGTTTCCGGCGCCACCATACGTCGATCCCGCAACTGAGGATGTGGTTCGCCACGTCGTAGCGACGCGCGATGCGGGAGAACATGGAATTTACGGCAACCGGATCGGGCATGGGAACGAAGCAGCATAGGGCAAAGAACGGAGGCGGAAAGCGGAAAGCCGGAGCGGTGCACCGGCAAATTGCTTAATGCTTATTGCTGATTGCTTATTGCTTATTGGTCGGCGGAGGGGGGAGTGGCTCGCTTCTTGTTACGTTATTACGGTTAGTGGTGCCGTGATCCCCAAGTCAGACGGTTCGATCAAACTTTTTCGCTTCGCGGGTATTCAGGTCTACTTGCACTGGTCCTGGTTCCTCATCGCCTTCTGGCAAGTGACGCGCCAGAAGCACAGCCACTACGATTCGATGGTATGGCCCGCGATCGAGTCCCTCGCGCTTTTTGCGAT
>CAZJLP010000019.1:76507-80038 GCA_964546955.1 uncultured Opitutaceae bacterium
CTGCACGAGTTTGGACACGCCCTCGCTTGTCGCCAGGTGGGCGGCGACGCCCAGCGCATTCTGCTCTGGCCCTTTGGCGGCGTGGCTTTTGTTTCGCCGCCCCCACGGCCCGGCGCGGTGTTATGGAGCATAGCGGCGGGCCCGCTCGTCAATGTGGTGCTAATCCCTGTGCTGTTTCTCGCCCAATGGTACATCGGTTCGACGGCACTCGCCGGAAGCGATGCTCATGCGTGCCTCGCGATGGTCACCTACATCAATTTCGGCTTATTGATTTTCAACATGCTGCCGGTCTACCCCCTGGATGGCGGTCAAATCCTGCAGGCTTTGCTCTGGTTTCCGCTGGGCCGCGCCAAGAGTCTCCAGATCGCTTCGATCATAGGATTTATCGGTATTGCCGGTCTCGCGGTCTATGCTGTGCAACGCCAGTGGTGGTGGACCCTCATCCTGCTGCTTTTTGTGGCCCAGCAATGTTACGAGGGGTTTCGCCAATCCAAGGTGCTCGCCGCGCTGGAGAAGGTGCCGCGGCACGACGGATTTGCCTGTCCGAAATGCCGGACGGCACCGCCCGCCGCGCCGATCTGGGGTTGTCCGCAGTGCCAGCGCGCCTTCGATGCCTTTGCCGATCACGGCGTTTGTCCTCACTGTGGCACCCGACAATCGATCGCGACCTGTCCTGAGTGCGGTTCGGGACACGACATCGTTGAGTGGAGGAATATACCGCCCCTGCCTCCGCGCCAGACCACGGTCTGACCATGACCGAGCTAGGCGGTTGCGTGTTGCTGCAGAAGCTCGAGCGGTACGATGGTGAGCGTGCGCTCGTGAGTCGACGCCAGGACGATCGGCGCGGCTCGATCCGCTTCCAGGGCTTCTAACCACCGGGCGGCGCAGACGCACCAGCGATCGCCCGGATTGAGGCCGGGAAAATCGAACTCCGGCCGCGGAGTGGAAAGGTCGTTTCCGGCGGCTTTGCTGAAGGCCAGGAAGTCGACGCTGACTTCAACGCACACGGTGTGGCAGCCTTCATCCTCTTCGCAGGTGTCGCAGCTGCCGTTGCGGAAAAATCCGGTGACGGGGTCGACCGAACACGGCTTCAAGAGGCCGCCGAGGACATTTCGGGAGGGGAAGGGAAGATCGCTCATCTCTTATCGCTCATTGCTCATTTGTGATTGTGGAGTCGAATGCTTGCGCGGCAACTGACAAACGTGTTCTGCGATGGCGCGATGGCCTTGGCTTGCAAATGAGCATTGAGAAATGTGCAAGTAACTTGATCGCCCTCCCGTCGGCGTCCAGTCTCAGCCCATGGCTTCCATTTACGAAACTCTCCGGGCGGATATCATTACGGCGGTCAAAGCGCGCGATGCGGTCACCTCGACCAGCCTGCGCACGGCGGATGCCGCGATTCAGCGGGCGTCGATGGAACAGAACAAACCGATCGACGACGGCTTGGTTGTGGCGACGCTGCGCAAGGCCGTCAAAAATCTGACGGACGCGAAGGCGGAGTTCGAAAAAGGAGGTCGCGCGGATCTGGTCGCCGCGAACGAGGTCGAGATTCGTCTGCTTGAGAAATATCTGCCGGCGGGGCTCGACGCCGCCAAGGTCGAAGCCTTGATCGCCGAGGCGATCCAGGAAACCGGCGCCCAGTCGAAAAAAGACATGGGCAAAGTCATCGGGGCGCTGAAAAAACGGCCCGAGGCCGGCCTGATCGACTTCGGTTCAGTCAGCAAACTGATCCAAGCCCGCCTGCCCTAAGCCCCCTGCAGCATTTAACCGCGTATGGACGCGAATAACGAGCCCTGGGAGGCGAAGACTCATCCGGTGGCCTCGCTGAATGGCGTGAGCGCGGCGAGTCGGGACGCCTCGCCCTGCCTTTCGGAATTCAGACTCTGAACGGTCCGAATTCGCGTCCATTCGCGGTTCAGAATTCCTAAACAAAACTTAGCGGCTCGAATTTTTTGCCGAGGACGGCGTCGTGGGGGGCGCCGAGCCAGCGGTCGAGGACGGTGGCGTAGACTTGGCGAAAGTCGGTGCTAAACTTGAGGTCCTGGTTTTTCTCCAATTTCAACGAAGGCGCAGTGCCATGCAGGCCGCCCTTGACCTTCGTGCCCATCACAAAGAGCGGGGCGGCCGTGCCGTGGTCGGTGCCCCGGCTGAGATTCTCCATCGGGCGGCGTCCAAATTCGGAGAAGGTCATCGTCATCACCTGACCGTCGAGCCGGTGAGCCTCGAGGTCCTTTTGGAAGGCGGACAAGCCGTCCGAAAGGGTTTTCATGAGGTTCTGATGGAGATTGAGCTGATTGGCGTGCGTGTCGAAGCCGCCGAGGGACACGAAATAAACCCGAGTGGAAAGTCCGGCGGAAATCAACGCGGCGACATTCTTGAGCGATTGGGAGAAGTTGCTGGGTGCGTAGGTGGCCGCGGGTTTGTAGGAACCGATGATTTTTTGTACCCGTTTTTCGGTCACGAGCGCGTTCATCGTGGTCTGCTTCAGGAACGAGGCATTGCCCTCGGCCTGCGCCTTTTGTTGAACGAGCGTCTCGAGCAGCTCCAAATTCCGCTGGGAGTCGCGCCGGTTGATCAAATTAGGATTGAAGCCAAAGGTCGGATGAGAGCGCTCCGAGAGAAACGCCGAAGGGACTTCGCCCGTGAGATGGATACCGACCGGGTCGGTTTCAGTCTTTTGGTCGGGTGCGCCGCTGCAGGCGTTGTCCAGAAAACGGCCGACCCAGCCATTTGAAACAACATCGTCGCTGTCGCTCGCGGTCTGCCAGATATCGGTCGAACGAAAGTGGCTGCGGTTCGGGTTGGGATAGCCGACGTTCTGCACGATGCCTAGCTTGCCGTCCTTGAAGAGACCGTGAAGCGCGGCGCAGGCCGGGTGCAGTCCGAGCGATTCGTTGAGGCGAAGCGCTTGGTCCTTTGCGATCCCCAGCGTAGGCCGGAGCCGGTAGTAATCCGCGTCTTCAAAGGGGACGACTGTATTCAGCCCGTCGTTACCGCCGGCCAACTGAACGAGCACGAGGATCGACCGGTCTTTTTCGGGAGCGGGCGTGGCGGCCAAGGTCGAGTGGACGAGAAAGGAAGGCGCGAAATGACTGAAGGCGAGCAGGCCGATGCCGCCGCCGGAGAGGCGCAGGAATTCGCGACGCGTCGTGGGGAGGCTGTGGGTTGGGTTTTTCATGATCGGCGTCGTTAGCAAAGTTGGTACTCGGGAGACTGAAGAAGAGTGATCGCCGCATTGCGGACGCGCTCCACCCGCTGGGCAGGAGTGCTGGCGGCCCCGACGAATTTCTGGACGGCTTCGCGGAAGGAGGAATCGACTTTCACCGGCAGAAACGTGGTGACAAACCGTTCGGCGAGCTGCTCGGGGGACAGTTCCGCCCAGGGTTTCAATTGATCCGGATCGACCGTAAAGCGGCTGCGGCCCTCGGCGCGAGCGGCGACGAGCTCCACCTGGTCGTCGGCGTTGAGGTTGTCTTCATTGATAGGCGAGAAAAGTGCCTGCACGAGCTGGCGGCGGGCACTGAGCGTGGC
>CAZJLP010000020.1:0-79945 GCA_964546955.1 uncultured Opitutaceae bacterium
CAACCTCGCAAGCTCCAAATCGGGCGCGAGCGCCCGACCCGCGGACGATTTTAGAACATGGGCTTCAAGCTGCGAAACCGCTTCGGCGTCCCGGCCCGTCGCCGCCAAATCCAGCGCCGTCACCATGACTGACCACCGCGCGGCACTGGGACTCAAGTCAGCGGTTTGCGCAAAAACGGTGGAGCCAAGAACGGCGATCAGCGCGCAAGTGCGCGCGGTGAAAACCAAGGCAGAGAAGCGGGACATAAAGACAACGAAGAGTTGAAGCGGAAGTGCTGGAAACCGACGGGCCTAGAATAACGATCCAAAACACGGCCTATTAACCTCACAGGCGCCGCCTCGAACGCTATCGTAGTTGAAACCCGGATACAGAGCTGGAACACCCTAGCTCAACCGCCTGGCTGGTTTCAGGCAAGCTGAAGTTTTGTAGTCGTCAGCCCTCAGTTAAAACCTGACATCCCCGCTAAGGGGTTCCCGCAGGGATTGTGCAAATGGGTGTCTAACACGCACCCGTCAACCCTGGGTCGAGCCGGAGATGCGATCCCGATCGGCCAGAAACTCTGCTTCACGAGGTCGGCGAGGTCGGCGAAGTACCGCAGCGCACCGTCGATCCAGGATAAAGCAGAAACGAAAAAAGGCCAGACTGGGCTGGCCGCCAAAAAACGAAACCACTTGTTTGTTACACCGACAAAAAGCTTCACTGGAAGCTCTGTCTGCCGGAGGCGAGTCGACCGTTGAGATTACGCTTGTTAGTTGTATCAGTCTTCTACGTCTCGGCAGCGATCGTCCAATTGGCGGCCGATGAGATCGATCTGTTCGGCGCTGAGCGTGACTTCGCCGTATCCCCGAACCGCATCAGCGACATGCTTGAGATCGATCACCGTTACCGGACCTCGGGCGCGCATTTCGACCCACCAGCCAGGAAGAACGACGATCGGCTTAACAGGTAGGCGTAGCCCCGTGCGATCGGAGAGCCACTTTGCCAGCCAGTCAGCGTTATTCATGACTTGATCGAGTCCGTCGCGGTTCTCTCCCCACGGCCAAATCAACTGCTTGCCATCGTAGAAAACTTTGTGCGCAGCGCGGTCGTGCTTGGTTCTGCCTTTTCGACGAGTTTTCGTCTCGACCACTGCGACGCCAGTTGGACCAACGGTCACATGGTCCAAGTTGAAAGCTGTTGTTCCTACCGCCGGTACATCGTGAAACACGAGGTAGCCCTCCTTCGTGAGCTTTTCCAAGTATTCGGCCACGGCTCGTTCTCCGAGATAACCGAGATGATCGTTACTGTATCGAAATAATTTTCCCTGCAACCAACGTCCAGAAGCCAAAGCGCCGAGCAACCATGCCAGGAAGGTAAAGCTCAAACCCACCGCAGCATTCATGTGCGGCGCGGCTTTGGCTAAGCCAAAGAGCGTCACACATGCCGGCAAGATGGGCGCGAGAGCGGCACCCACTCCGTAAAAAAACCACTCCTCATCGAACCTCTGAACTCTCCGCCGCAAGGATTCCCCGGCGCCGCGCAGCAGTTTGAACTCCAATGGCGGCCGCACCCGGTGTTTCCGTCGCCGCCAAACACCGATGCCAACAACTGCGGCCATGAACAACAGAATGTAAGCCCCCACCCCCACCCCAACCCAGAACTGATTCATTGCTTCAGCTCATGCGCAAGCCAAGCAAAGGCGAGAAATTCCTGCGGGCAACGTTGTCCAGACGGCCGCTTCAGTTTTCCACACCTTTCCGACCTTCCTGTATTCAGCTTTTGGATTTCAATAATCACGGTTTGACCCTTTTTTGCTGTTTCAGGCCGATCCGCGCGCCAGAGATCGTAAGGGTCTGCCACCGAATGTCTTGGTGTCGGACCAACTTGATGACCTTGGGATCGAGCCCTTCAGAATAGAGAAGCGTGTTGAAGCTCAGCATGGCGGTGTTACGAGCCTGTCTTAAGTAAGATCCAC
Organism: uncultured Opitutaceae bacterium; assembly: GCA_964546955.1. GTDB lineage: Bacteria > Verrucomicrobiota > Verrucomicrobiia > Opitutales > Opitutaceae > CAZJLP01. Next base: position 1,956 of record CAZJLP010000020.1, read on the forward strand.
TTCCGGTGGTATTCTAGGAAGTGCTTCTGATCGGTGGTGAACTTCCCGACGTGTGGCGGCGCATCGGCATCGATTCCAAACTTCAGAAGCGACTCGCGGTCCGCGACAGGCGAGATAACTGTCTCGCCGGAATCCCCGAATGAAATAAAGCCTCTGTCGAAGAGATGGTCGATGGTGGGTGTAAGTAGCAGGCCGTTCGCCGCGCATAAGCGCTCGTCGTTCGCCGATTCACGCCAGGGTTTAATATGACTAGCTACGAGGTGAACTGGGTTTGTAACCCCAGTAATTCGACAGCGGTCTTCAAAATCGGAGACGTTCTCCTTGAACTTTCCTTGTCCAACGCGCGCCCTGATTAGGGCCAGACGTTCAGTTTCCGGGAGCAACGAATTCTGGATCTTTACTTCTTCGACTCGCTCCCATTCCAGTACGCCGGGAAGCGCTGTCTCAATTGTCGCAGCCCGTTCCGACACACTAGCAGCCAAAAGAACATCTACTTCGTCACCGATCGCAGAGAATAGAATATGCGCGAACTCCTCAGAGACGTTTGTCAGGTAGATATCCTGCCGTCCATTTCCATTGGCGAGAAGCGGGAACCCCGTCCTACCAACAAAGGGTCCAATCTTCTCGAGCAGGGGCGATGACTTCGGCCGCAGCTTATTTCCGACCGGGAAAAATGCGGCGTCAACACGCCAGCCAATCTTCTCCCATGACGTTCCAACATGCCCAAATTCGTCGGGCTTGGGACAAGTATAGCAGTGTGAGCGTGCGATCCCGATGCCTTGAACATGTGCGTTGGCAAACGAGAAGATAACATCACCCGGGCGTACGAGCTTCATTGAATCGTAATAGGGATTTAGTGTGCCGTTCGATTTTGCCTTGGGCGACCAGAGGTAACCGCCACGAAACTCGTGACGGAACGTCTGCTTGTGATTCACCCACCAGAAATTCACGTAGTGTTTGCCAGACGGCTGACCTCTCTTGTGAGCGCCACGCTCCGGCGAATGCCAAACTCCTCCGGTTTCTTCGCCGCAGTGGAGATGTACTCCAACAGATCGTGCCCCGGATAAAACCATTCAGACTTCCGTCCGCCGGCGGCGAAGCGGGCCAGGTGTCCGAATTTGCGGTGCAGGGCGAATTCCTCCTGCTGCGCGAGCACGCGCGGGCGCTCGCCTTCAGTGAATGGAACGATGCCCAGGAGTTCGAGCACCTCGTGATTCAACCCCTGGATTTCCAGCAGACGTTTCTGCACTTCGGCCAACGGTGCGGTGCCGATCTTGATCGCAACGGGAGGAGAGCCGGCCGCGATGAAGTAGATCGCGCCCAACCGCCGCTCCCAGTCGTCCTGCAGTGGTGACTTCGGTTTCTCGGCCAACGTGACGATTTTCTCGCCAAGTCCAGGAATCGTCTCCGGCACGACGATGAACCCTTCGGCGACATCTCCGTACGTCTGGTAAGCCTTGCGCCTAAAGGCCTCCGCCGTCACGGCGCCCAAAGCGGCGTCCAGGTAGTCGATTGTAGGCAGCTGGCTGACGTCGATGCCCAGGTGAGTTAGGATATCGCGTCGGTTTGACCTCTTCTCGGAAGCCCGGACGAGCTTACCTGCCAAGGCACAAGCTACGGCCTGTGGAAAGGTTTCCAAGCAAACCGGCCTGTCGGTCCACGAACCGTCGAACAGCCGGTAGGTCGATTGGAACAGCTGATACAGCTCGGCGCCTCCGAAGATCCATTGGTAAAATGCCTTGGTCTCACCGACCTCGCGCGACGGGGTCCAAAACGATGAGATTCGCTTTGCGGCTAGATCGCGCTCAGCCTGCCGGCCTTTACCGGTCACGCTCCACTGGCACGGCGCATCAATCGCCACCGTCGCGGCCCCAAGTTCCTGGCACCACGCGTAGATATCCGCGGCTTCGACCGAAGACCGACGTCCGAAAAACTTACCGGCCTTGAGCGCAACGGCGTGGAACCCTTTGGCCGAGCCGCCCACATCAACGCCAACCGAAATGGCAGGATCAAACTGCAACGAGACGCTCGTCCCGCCGATCGCGTCGGTGATAGTCATGACTGGAACCACGAGGCTATGAATGGACAGGTACCCCGCAACCCGGAACTGTCGCGCTCGATGTGACTGCTGCGCAATTGCCGGTCAGTTCGCAGCGCTTAACACCGCCATGGTAATACGTGGACCGGCCGCCCCGTTTCGGCGGAGACTGCTGAACGTGATTTCAATATTCCGGTTTGCCCCCCTGCCATACCCTTCGCGGTGACGGTATTAGATGATTGGACCGAGCCACTTCGACCCGCGTACAAGGGAAAATGCTAAATCGGGTCACTCAAAGGATTGCACCACAGTCCGTCTCACTCTGATCTATCGAATCACATCTGCTCATGAGTCTCGTTAAGTCCAAACAGCGCGTTGCCGACCACGGGGAGGTATTCACACCTTCTTGGCTGGTGGAAGCAATGCTCGATCTCGTGAAGGGCGAGACCGAACGCATTGATTCGCGCTTCCTCGAACCGGCGTGCGGCAGCGGTAATTTCCTCGTGCAGGTTCTACGCCGAAAGCTTGCCGTTGTAGAACTCAAGTACGGCACGTCCGATTTCGCGCGACGTCACTACGCATTGCTCGCCTTGATGTGTATCTACGGTATCGAGCTGCTGCCCGACAATATCGGCGAGTGTCGTAGTAATTTGCTGGAGCTTTTCGCCGGGTATCTGAACCTCGACGCGACGGAGGACCTATTTCGCGCTGCGACCTATGTACTCTCGCAAAATCTGGTTCATGGCGACGCTCTGACGATGCGCGCACACGACGGCCAGCCACTCACTTTTGCTGAGTGGGGGTATTTAGGTAAAGGTCGGTTCCAGCGACGCGACTTCCGACTCGACAACCTCATTGGCGCCTCGGTCTGGAGCCCCGAAGGCTCCCTCTTCGATCAACGCGGTAAACATGAGATCTTCAAGCCGGCCAAGACCTACGTGCCGATGACAGTCGCAGAGCTGGCCGCCAGGAAGGAGACCTTGGCATGAGTGACCAAGCGAGTTTCACACTGCGGGGTCGCAACCCGGACATTCTGACATGTATTGCCAACCTCTCTAACGACGAAGTATTTACGCCGCCCGAGTTTGCGAACAGGATGCTAGACACTTTAGCCGAGGCTTGGGCAGCAGATAATAAGGGAGCAAACATCTGGGCAGACAAGACCGTGAAGTTCCTGGATCCGTGCACAAAATCTGGAGTATTCTTACGCGAAGTCACGAGTCGACTCACCAAAGGGCTGGAGAAGGAAATGCCGGAGCTTCAAAAGCGCGTAAATCACATCCTGACGACGCAGGTATTCGGTATCGCGACAACACGACTCACGAGCCTACTTGCCCGCCGGAGCGTCTATTGCTCGAAGCATGCTGCTGGCAAGCACTCTGTCGCCAAGGGTTTCGACAGCGACGACGGAAATATTTGGTTCGGCCGAGTCAAACACACGTGGGATGGTAATACGTGCAAGTATTGCGGCGCCAATCGTCGGGATTACGATCGCACCGAAGAGCTGGAGACTCACGCCTACGCTTTCATTCACAGCGACAACATCAAAACTCGTCTCGCACAAATATTTGGAGGAAACATGCAATTCGACGTGATTATCGGAAACCCGCCGTACCAACTTGGTCAGAGCGGCGGGGAATCGGTGGGCAGCTTCGCGATGCCGATTTATCACAAGTTCGTTCAAGCGGCCAAATCACTTGATCCACGTTTCGCAGTATTTGTGACGCCGTCCAGATGGTTCGCGGGAGGCCGTGGCCTTGATGAATATCGAAGTGAGATGCTGAACAGCCACCAGCTCCGTGTCCTCGTCGATTTTCCAAATGCAGCTGATGTGTTTCCAGGCATCGACATTGCGGGCGGGGTCTCATATTTTCTTTGGGATGGTTCCTACAAAGGCCCATGTGAGGTTCGGACAATAGCGCCCGGAGTGCCGTCAGAATCGGTAAAACGATATTTGGACGCGTATGACATCTTCGTACGTTACAACATTGGCGTTTCTATATTAGAAAGGGTGTGGCCGAATGGGGCGAAAATGAATCATCTTGGCTTGCACGTGTCGCCGATTCAGCCGTTTGGCCTGCGCACGGCGTTTCGCGGTAAAGAGAACGCAAGAGGATTGAAGCGGCCTATCAAGCTACGGACTTCTGAAGGTGATACATTCATCGAACGTGAGGCTGTCCCCAGAAACGAAGACTGGATCGACCAGTGGAAGGTTATTTTGGGTCGCGCATATGGCGAACGCGGATCTTTTCCCTACTGGATCACAAGCGACCCTATCATCCTTGGACCGGGATCTGCTTGCACCGAAACGTATCTTGTCATTAAGCGATTCGACTCCGAGAAGGAGGCTAAGCTCTTTGCGGCTTACCTGACAACCCGGTTTGTGCGGTTCCTAATCTCCCTACGGAAGAACACACAGGACCTCTACAGTGAAAGATTTTCCTTTGTACCAGACCTTCCGATGGATCGCGAATGGACAGACGAGATGCTCTACAAGAAGTATGGCATCACAAAGAAAGAGATCGCGTTTATCAGCGGTTTGATCCGCTCAATGACGGCGGCCGAAAACGAATGAGAAAGCCCACAGTCGAGGAAATCCTGGTTACAAAGCCGCAGATCCGTCCGCGTATTTACGCCTACTCAATCCACGACGAAGCGCATAAGGGACTCCTCAAGATAGGACAAACCACCCGAGAGGTGAAGCAACGCGTCGCGCAGCAGCTCAAAACAGCGGCGATCAAGAACTACTCGATCGAACTCGACGAGTCTGCGGTACGCGATGACGGCTCGATCTTTACCGATCACGAGGTCCGTACAGCGCTTGCTAGAAAAAGGTTCGAAAACGTAGAACTTGAGTGGGTGCGCTGCGCGGTCACGGACGTGAAAGCCGTTCTTAACGAGCTACGAACCGGGCAGCGTTTTACAGGTTCGCCTTCTGAGACTTTCGCGATGCGCGCCGAGCAGCGGGCTGCTGTGGATAAGACCCACGCCTACTTCCAGTCTATTTGGAAGGATGATAGGCACGCTGTGCCCCGCTTCCTTTGGAACGCGAAGATGCGCTTCGGCAAAACCTTCACAGCGTATCAACTCGCAAGGAAACTCGAGGCCAAGCGCGTGCTCGTGCTAACATTCAAGCCCGCCGTCGAAGATGCGTGGCAAACGGATCTTGAATCGCACGCGGACTTCGGCGGCTGGCGATACCTGTCTCGCAATTTCGGTGGTGACCCGACTAAGGTCTCTGCAAAGAAGTCGTTGGTCTATTTCGGGTCCTTCCAGGACTTGCTTGGTCGCGACGACGAGGGAAACATCAAACCGAGGCACACGTGGCTCTACAAGGTGAAGTGGGACTTAGTCATTTTCGACGAATATCACTTCGGGGCATGGCGCGAAACGGCAAAAGAACTGTTCGAGGGCGAAGAAGAGGCGGTTGCCCGAAAGGAAGCCAGGCTCGAATACGGTGCTGGCCTGGAGCACGTGAACGAAGATCTGACAGAGCTTTCGGAGAAAGAGACGGAGTTTCTGCCGATTAGCTCGAAAGCCTACCTCTACCTTTCGGGCACACCGTTCAAAGCCCTCGCTACGGGAGAGTTCATCGAGGAGCAAATTTTCAACTGGACCTACACGGATGAACAGCGCGTCAAGGAACAGTTCGCGAAGAAAAGCCGCAACAAGTGGAATCCCTATAGCGCGCTCCCGCAGATGCGTCTTTTAACCTATCAGATGCCGGACGAATTGATCGCAATAGCCAATTCCGGGCAATTCGATGAGTTCGACTTGAACGCATTCTTCGAGGCTTCGGGCACGGGCCAGAAGTCTGAGTTCAGGCACAAGAGCGATGTGCAGAAATGGCTGGATATCATTCGCGGCTCATACGCACCCAAGGCTGTGGAATTCCTCAAGACTGGAACGCGACCGCCATTTCCGTATTCGGACGTCCGCCTTTTGCCGTATCTTCAGCATTCATTCTGGTTCCTCCCGAACGTTGCTGCGTGCCATGCGATGGCGAAGCTACTCACGGAGAAGCAAAATGTCTTCTGGCACGATTATCATGTGGTGGTAGCCGCTGGCGCCACGGCGGGAATCGGTTTGGATGCGCTACCACCCGTCCGAAGTGCCATCGGCAGTGGCCTCGACACCAAGACAATCACGCTATCCTGCGGCAAGCTCACCACCGGAGTGACAGTTCCGCAGTGGTCGTCGATCCTAATGCTGCGTAACCTCAAATCGCCGGAGACCTATTTCCAAGCCGCGTTCCGGGTACAATCTCCGTGGTCCATTAGGAATCCTCACGGCGACGATCCGAACGAGGAGGAAATCCTAAAGCCGGCTTGTTTTGTGTTCGACTTCGCGCCGACACGCGCGTTGCGACAGCTCTCTGAATACGCGATCGGTCTCTCGCCCCACGAGCGGAACCCGGAAAATGCGGTGAAGGAGCTGATCTCGTTCCTTCCCGTATTGGCCTATGACGGCGCGAACATGACGCAAATCGATGCGGCAGGCATCCTCGACATTGCGATGGCCGGGACCTCGGCCACACTACTCGCGCGCAAGTGGGAAAGCGCATTGCTGGTGAATGTGGATAACGACACTTTACGCCGAATTCTGGAAAACCCAGAAGCAATGGCCGCTGTAGAGCGCATCGAGGGCTGGCGCTCTTTGGGCGAAAATATCATCGAGACCATAATCAATAAAAGCGATAAGATCAAAGAACTCAAGAACAAGGCGAAGGCCGGTGGCCTATCCGAAAAAGAGAAGAAGCAACTCTCAGATGAGGAAAAGGAGCTTAAGTCTAAACGGAAGCTGGTGCAGGAGAAACTCATCAAGTTTGCGACGCGCATCCCGGCGTTTATGTATCTGACCGATTTCAGAGAAAACACGCTGCAAGACGTGATCACCAAGATCGAGACGGGGTTGTTTGAGACCGTCACTGGCTTGACCGTAAAAGATTTTCACCTGCTAGTGCGGCTCAGGGTATTCAACACTGAACAAATGAATCAGGCGATATTCGCGTTCCGGCGTTATGAGGATGCCTCGCTGCGCTATACTGGTATTGAAAGCCATGAGGGGCTCACACACTACGGTCTCTATGATACAGTAGTCGTGAAGGAGGATTCGGTGCAAAGACAGGCGTCAGAAGGTACGCCCATCAAAGAGCACGACCGCGTCCGCTTGGTCCAGCCGATCGAGGACGATGGCGAGATCTTTCCCGCGGGGGCGACCGGCGCAGTGGTAAGTGTCTACAACAAAGGCGAGGCTTTTGCTGTCGAAATCGCAACTGGGCGCAAGAATTCGACCATCATCACCGCGCTTGCTTCACGCCTGGAGGTTGTTCGGTGAGCATACAGCCCCTCCCTAACAAAGAACAGGCGTGGGTGGAGGAAACTAAAATCATCGGCTACCTGATGAAAGCTGACCATGCGGTCGGCGGACCGAAGGCCAAGTATTTCCGAGGACGCGGCTTTCACTTGAGCGAATGGGAGGAGTTTGCAGATGCCTTGCGCCATCACGCTAAACACAATCTCGTGAGACGCGTTAAGACCACCGCATACGCAACGAACTACTCAGTGGACTGTAACCTACCGACGCCTGATCAAACCAATCCATGTGTCCGGACAGTGTGGGAGGTTCGCGCGGACGATCAGCGTCCGCGGCTGATCACCGCACATCCCTTAGGCTAGCAGCTTTGCAGGCGGCGGTGAGGGCGGTGAGCCGGCCGGAAAGGAGCCGCCGGAAAGTGACGGAAGGGTCAATGACGCAGGTACGATCTACGGACATACCCTCTCCGCAACTAAAGCTCGGCCCCAAGACGACGTCGGCGCAGTTAACTAAAACACATCGTGTCGCTGCAAGAGACAGCAAGAAAGCTTGGCGGACCACGCGTACTAACGTGAAGAAGCGGCCGGAAAGGGTCAAACCGTGATTCTTGCAATCGGGGATTTCGTACTGGCGGACCGATGCAGCCATGGCTCCTGATTCGCGGGGCGCATCATGGCATTCGGTCGACGCTGAAATAATGTCGTCCGCCGGAACGGAGACCAAGTCATGGTCTGACGACCCATGCCTTACGAAAGCGTTGCTCTATCGCCCTGGTCGGGGCCAGCTTCGCGCGGCGCCGAGCCGGCCTGAATAGGTTTCTGAGGCGCCTTGCTCTGAGTCTGCAAATCGGAATCCAGCGGTGGGGCCTCGACGATACCTGCTCCTACCGCTGCACCTTTGTGCTCTTCAGTATTCAATTCTCGCCGTAGTTTCTGAAGCTGGAGTTCTGCGATCTCCATTTGAGCTTTGACGGTCCGATCGAGAATTGGCTGCAGTTCTTTCTCCCATTTCCAAAATCCATACGCCATGGTCATCAGCGCGATGCACAGCTTCGGACACCAAGGATTGCACTTGTCGGGTTGCGAACGTCGAACGATCGTCGTCGGTAAAAACCGGTTTCAGCGTCTTTTCTGGCGGCTTTTGCGACGGCCCAGGCTGACGCGTGCACCATCTTTGTCCTCACGGACGGCAAGCAGACGCTGTTCTGCAACAATGAGGATTGGTCGGACCCGGCGACGTATCTGGTTCAAGCCGGGAAACGGGTCGCGGCTCGGCTGAAGAAAGCGGAAGGGGTCAAACCGTGATTTTTGGCAGATCCTGCGGAAAACCCATCGCTCTCAGGCCCCGGCGGTCGGCTGAGAGCACGGGCTCTCACGCTCGATTCGGCCTTACGAAAGCGTTGCTCTATCGCCCCGGTCGGGGGGAGCTTCGCGCGGCGCCGTGCCGGCCTGGATAGGTTTCTGAGGCGCCTTGCTCTCAGTCTGCAAAGCGGAATCCAGCGGTGGCGCCTCGACGATACCTCCCCCTGGCCCCTCCCCTTTGTGCTCTTCGGTGTTCAATTCTCGCCGTAGCTTCTGAAGCTGGAGCTCTGCGATCTCCATCTGGGCTTTGATGGTCCGATCGAGAATTGGCTGCAGTTCTTTCTCCCATTTCCAAAACCCATACACCATGGTGGCCAGCGCGATGCACAGAAGAATGCCGAGTGCACCAAGCAACGCGGATTTATCGGCCTTTTTGATTTCCAGTTTCCGCTCGAGAAGCGCCAGTCGCGTCTGTTCTACGTGTGACCGCTGAGGGATCTGCTTCAGGCCTTCCAATTCGGGGAGAGTAGAGAAAATGAGCTCGTTTGAAGCTCGTGTGACATAAAGCAGAGATCCGCAACAAAAGATGAACAGCAAAAGTCCAAACAAAGCATAGAACTTAAAGATATTGTCCGTCGGGACTGGTACTCTGCTCTCCATAGTTGGTTTTTCAATTTAACTTCAATCGTCCGCTCATCAATCTCCCCCTAGCGCAAGGCCGAAAGGAAAACGGCAGCGGGTCAGCGGTCGCGGAGTGGAGATTCCGGCTGGTGTTCGATTCCTGCTTCGCTCGATGTAGTAGAGTTTTCAAGGCACAAGCAACGATCGAACCGGTACTACAACATGAACGGCACGCGGATTCGGACGTCGACCGGTTGCCCCTCCTTGCGCGGGGGTTCGAAACGCCATTGATAAAGCGCAGTCAGAATTGAGTGAATCTGCTTCGGATCGAGCCCCGTCGCGTCGATGGGGCGGGCGAGCTGGGGCATGCCGTTGCGATCGATGATGCATTCAAACACGACACGTTGTGGGTTCTCGCGCTTCTCATAAAGAAAGGGCTCCACTTGGCGAACGGGTTTGATGGCAGCGTCGAGCTGCTTGGGAGACGAAAGTATGTTCGATGAAACGCTCTTGAGCTCGTCGATGAGTCGGTGGGTGTTTTCGTCGACCGCGACGTCCGTCGAGCTCGGTGCGAACGTGATGTCCGTGTACATTTCGGCCGGGCACGGGGCTTCTGTTCCGGCCATCTGTCGCGTCGCTGGCCGAAACCGTGTGGACACCACTTTCGCCCAAGCTGCAGTTCCGAAAAGAGGATGCGACGCCTTGATCACCTTGGCGTAGACCACATCCCCATTTCGCCCCACGAAATATCGGACTGTCGCCTTCCCTGTCGTACCGGCGACCAACAGCTCGTACGGGTAGGCTGCTTTGATTTCCGATAGAGCTTGCGGCGCTCTATCGTACCGAGGCAACCCCTCATGCGGGCTTTTGTGCATTGTTGCCGCTTTCGGACCGTTGTTAAACTGCATCACAGTGAACATACTAAACGGCCGACTTTTCCTTACAGGGTATTGACTCCCGTCTACTGCGACTAGTTCGTTGTTCTCCAGCGTGTACATAGCCATAAAAACGACTTGCTGCTGCGCTGCCACTGCCACCGCTTGGCCTCCTTTTTTGCCAGGAACGAATTCACATCTAAAAAGCGCTGCTGACACCGCGTTGCCAAAATCCGGATGCGTGGCACTGTCTACGAGACAACGCGTTACCTTTCCATCTGTTCCGATGTGAGCGGTCGCGAAGACTTCACCTCCTGTAAACGATCTGGCTAGCTCGAACGGATAGCTAATCTGCAGGGGGGTGCGGTACCTTGGCTGCTCGTCTATTTCTGCAGGCGTCAACGTGGGGGCCTCTTGACCTACCAACCGGGAGACCAGTAGCCCGAACATCGCCATGAAACTTGAAAACCGCATGGCATTCTTTTGTCCGTCCTGGGCAATTCGCGCAAGGATGGGTCAAAAGCTGAGTCGGGAATTTTCGATCGCAATTCGGTTTTGTGACACAGAGGGCACGGAGCGCTGACAGTATTCGCGTATGGCCCGAGCCATGGGGGCGGACGGCCCTGTGCTGGAGATTGCCACCGCCCGAGCGCGCGGTCAGGTTTCGGGGGTGCGATTTCCAGCCGCTCCGCTAGCACCCAGATTTTGAGGTATGTACCGCACGGTTTATCCGATGAAGGGCTGGCCGGCGCTGGGGATCGGTATCATGGGCCTGCTGGGGATCGGAGCCGCGGCTGCTCTCCTTTCGGTCGGCGGACCCGAATTGGGTTGGGTTGCTCTGCCGGGGTGGATCGCTTTCAGGGTGACGCGACTTTAGAGCGCGCCGCATCCACGACCCAGCGGACGGCGGTGGCCATGAGTTCAGGTTCGCCAGAATTAATGTGATGCCCGCTTTTGCTGGTCACGATGTGCATGCCGTGGGACGAGGAGGCGAACACTTCGCCGTGGAGTTGACGGAGGACTTTCAGCTGCGCGGCGGGACGATCGGGCTTGAGGCCGGTGATCACAACGAGGGGGACGTCGGGCAGTTTTCCGGGCAACCCGAGATCGCCGGCGGCCCAGACGGCTGACAGGTCTTCCAGCTCACGGACCGATACGGGGTCGGGACGGGCGCGAAGGATATCGATCGTGCTGTTGACGGCTGTGCCCGGCTTGAGGTCGAAGAGTCGATCACCCTCGAACCACAGCCGTTCATGGGCGCTTTCGACGAGAACCAAACCTGCGACTTCATTCGGATACAGCGTGGCGAACGCACGAACGTAGATGCCACCCAGGGAGGCTCCCACCAGCACGTAGGGCGGGCGGCAGCCGGCTTTCGTGAGCAACGTGTGCAGCTCGGTCGCGACATTCGACAGCGTGCGGGGACTTGTTGCCGGCCCCGACGGACTGCGTCCGGCCCGAGCATAAGTAACAAATGTCGTGAGGGAGCCCAGTTGTTTGCGAAGCTTGTCGCCGCTATCAATTCCCGAAAATGCGCCGGAACCGCCTTCGTAAACGACCATGGGCCCGCCCGTCCCGCTGCGCACCAAAGCGAGTGTGCAGCTCCCGACGTCGAATTTCTCTATCGGTGGTTTCCGTGTGCAGCCAGCGGCGAAGAGCACGCCAAGGACAACGAGCACGCGAGTGAAGGGCCGCAAGAGGGTGCGCATCAAGTGACACTGCATCGGTGCTTCAGCGCGGCCAAGAAGAGAAGTAAGTGGGTCCGGACATTCCGGGTAACTCAGGGCGACGCGACCTTGCAGCGCGGACGTCCTGCGAACTCGGAGCTTGAGGCATGGCACACACTTCGGGTGGCGGTGCGGCGCGGGTCAACTTGAAACGGCGAAGAAGAGAGCAAGCAGTAGCACGTGGAGGACGAACCAGCCACAGCTCGCCATAGCGAGGATACGAGCGAACTCGCTTCGTCCCCCCGTGATCCCCTGAGCCACCGTGACTACGAGGCTCAAGAACCACAGCGCCGGAAAGCCAATTAACACGATGTCGAAGGCAGGTATCAGTGCCTTCCCGATTCTCGATTCGACCGGCGCGTCGAACGAAAACGCGGTCACGAACGCCAACGGCAACCACAAAACCGGCAGGCAAAGACTGATCCATTCGAAGCGGGAGAGTTGGCGTTTGCGGGAGGGAGGTTCCCCGGCGCCAAAGTCATCTGAGACCATCGCTGTAGAATGTGATGTTCGAGATGCGGTGCAAGGTTTGTGGAGGGGGGACGGTGCAGAGACTAGCCAATCTCTTACGAGATCGGCTATGGGTTGGACTGGGGCGATTACTTCGACGGTGGCGTTGCGCGGGCGCGCCACGATTTTTCTTTTTCGGGGCGGCCTGTCTCGGCGTACAAGTTGGCGAGGAGGGTGGCGGTTTCGGCGATGCGAGTCTTGTAAGGCGGCGGAATCGCGGACTCCTGGGCGGCGAGGCCTTCGTGGGCTCGGATCAGCACGGCCTCCGCTTCGTCATAGTTCTTCTGCCCTAGCAAGGCCGCGCCGAGAATGCGGCCGGCACTGTGGACCTGCCAGGCACCGGCGGCGTACGCTTTGGTGCGTCGTTCGAGGCCCGTGCGTGCGGCAGTCACGGCCTGGTCGAATTTACCTTCGGCAACGAGCTGTTCGGCTTTGCGGACGAGGCTATCTCCCAGCACCTTGTTCATTCCGCCACAGCCCAGCGCCACCCGCTCGGCGTCGCAGATGCCACGCGTGTCCACGTCCATGAGGCTATCGTCGATCCACTGGGTCGCGTAGCGTTGCTCGTGCCCCGCCGCATTGAGCATGCGGTCGTACGTCGCCGCGACGAGCCAGCGGCCCGTGCCCTCATCGCCAAGCAAAAGCGAACACACTGCGAGTTCGTGGGCCAGCCGGTATGAGGTGAAGGTCTCCCCGTGCTGCAGGATCAGGGACGCGTTGGCAAAATCTTCTTTGGTGGCGAGGGCGCCGGCAGCGACGATTTCACACGTCCGTGTGTACCGTCTGCGATCGGCCTGACCAATCTCAGCCATTAGCTGCGGCGTGAGTTTGCTCCACTCTTTCCGCGCGGCCTGGTCGGCCCGCATGATTTCCTCCAGCTCCGGGTTGTTTTTCGCTTTGGCCGCCGTGCGAGCCGCCTCGGCGTCGCGCCAGATCGCGCGGACCACGGACGGCGCCGGCTCACTCACGAAATCGGAGGACAAGTCCAGTCGGATGGCGCCGAATCCGCGTTCGAGCCGATCGCCCCGTCCGAGTGACATCATGAGGAGGTCCCAGGCTTGCGGCAGCTGCGTGGCGGCTTCGCGCTTTCCGCGCGCGAACGCCGCGAGGAGGAGTTCGTAGACCACCCGGCGGCCTCGAAATTCCGCCGCGGGGGAAACGGCCGTCCTCGCCAGCAGGGCGGCTCGCAGGAAGTCGTCGCCACTCTTCAACGTGTCGGTCTCAATGAAGGCCTCCAACTCCGCGGCAAGGGCCCGAGTTTGTGTGAGGGTCGGTTCCTGACGCGGCGCTCGTTTTTCCAGCTCGTCGAGCGTGGTCGCCGGGGATGAAGCGGTGCAAAACACGGATCCAAGGGCAAACGCTGCAGCTGCGGCGGCCCAGTTGAAGCGGAGGTTCATGGAGGTGAGCCTGCGGTTTGTCTCGAGCCAGTAGAAGTCGAAAGCGTGCGAATGCCCTGATTCGATCCTTGTTTGGAACCGCGAATGGACGCCAATGGACGCGAATAAAATACGAGACTCAGGCTAGGTTGTCGCGCGGGGAGGCTATCAGATCACGCGGACGCTTACCCGTTTCTCGGTCGGCTTACGCAAGTTGGAGCATGCTTTCCCGGAGGTCAGCCGCGACAGCGAGCGGAGTGCCGCCGAAGTAACGCTTGAACTCACGGCTGAACTGAGAAGCGCTCTCGTACCCTACTTGCTGCGCCGCGCTCGCGACACTCGACCGCTGATTTACCAGGAGCAAGCGAGCCTTTTGGAGCCGGATTGTCTTCAGGTACTGCAACGGAGACGAGCCGGTGACCGCCTTAAAATGGACATGGAAGGTCGTCGTACTCATGCCGGCTTCGCGCGCGAGCCGATTCATGTCGAACGTTTGGGCGCAGGCGCTGTGCAGCCAATCAAGAATCCGGCAGATCCGACCAAAGTACGTGTCGGGCGAGGCCAGGGCGCGTAGATTGGCCCCTAAAGGACCGCACAGCGCCCGATAGGCAATCTCTCGGACGTAGTGCGGCCCCAGGATTTTTGCGTCCAGGGGCGACAGGAGTGTTTCCAAAAGCTGCACTACGGCCCGTTCGATCGATTCATCCAGCGGAGCTGCGTCCGCAGCGCGCACAGGGTTGGCGAGGTTCTCACTGCGCGCCGGCACCTGCATGGCCAGTTCTCCCAGCAAGGTTGGCGAGAGTCCGATCGATAGTCCGTAGAGCGGCTTTTTCGCGGAACCGAATGACTCGCAGTAAAACGGCAAAGGCACGGCAAGCACGAGGTAATTCCGCGAATCGTAGACGAATGAATGGTCGCCGAGGCGGCCGATCTTCCGACCCTGTGCGAGCACAACGATCGAAGGATCGTACATGACGGGACTGGTCGCAACATAGTGCGTAGAACGCATGAACCTTACGCCCGGTAGCTGCGACGGACTGAAGCCCTCGCCACGAGCTTGGTCGGCGATGAGGTTTACCATTCTGCGGCCCAAGGTTTCCTTCGAAGCGCCGTCGTTGCTTCTCATCGTCTCAAGCAATCTATGTGGGAGCTCGTGAGCAATCACTCTCTTCCAGGCCATGGTGCGAGACGCCATCACTGTGCGTCGCGGCGGGAACGCACGGCCCTGGCGTAAAATCAGGCAAATCTCGCGAAAGTCCGTGTATTGAGGCCCTCCGACTAATTTGTTAAAGTCACCGTGTCAGCTGCACGGGAATCCACTCGTCAGTGACACTATAAAATGAATACACGAAAATACGCATTGGTGACCGGCGCGAACAAAGGCATCGGTCTTGAGATCGCTCGGCAGTTGGCGGGCGATGGCTTCACGGTTTTTATCGGCGGAAGAGATCCGGTAGCAACCGAGTCCGCGGCGGATCGGCTTGTAAAAGAAGGATTTGAAGTGATTGCACTCCCCCTCGACGTGACGAATGCGAGCAGCATCGCCGCTGCGGTGGACCGAGTCTCGGCCATCACGGCCAAACTCGATGCGCTCATCAACAATGCGGGAATCCTGCGGGATGGCGCGAGCTCCGCCACGGAGTTTTCGGTCAGCGAAATGCGGACGACCTATGAAACCAATGTCTTCGGACCCGTTGCGGTGCTTCAGGCCTTCCTTCCCCTCCTTCGTGCCGCGTCGGCCGCTCGCGTCGTCAACGTATCGAGCGCCCTCGGCTCACTCTCTTTTTTGAGCGATCCTTTGTGGGAGCATGCGAACTTCAAAGGGCTCGGTTACTGTTCGTCGAAAGCCGCTCTCAATGCTGTCACGGTGCTGATGGCGGCCGCACTCCGCGGAACCTCGATCAAGGTCAACAGCGCCTGCCCTGGTTTCTGTGCCACGGATCTGAATGGCTTCAGCGGGCATCGCACCCCCACGGATGGCGCACGAATCTCGGTGAAGCTGGCAACGTTGCCCAGCGATGGCCCGTCAGGGGGATTTTTCCGTGATGAAGGTCATGTTCCCTGGTGATTTCGTTTGAACCGCGAATGCGCCCGAATGGACGCGAATAGATACGGATTTCGGCGGTGGCTCGAGATTAGCGGGCGTAAGCGAGGATTAGCGTTCCTCTGGATTATGGATCAATGGATTGATCCATGTCGATCAAGCCCCCTCTCGCGCAATGGTTGCGCCGGCGGGGTAAAACTTTGCACGTTGCAATCGTTCCATGGACTGTGCGTTAGAAAATCACCTCGGCAAACAGTGAATCTTGGCATTCGGGTAATTGGATTCTCGCTGGTTGCCCTGGCATTTTTTGGCGCGCTATCGAGGGACGATGTGATACAAGTTCCGCTGTGAAGCGCATACTTGGTTCAGTGGTTACGTTCGCACTCGTCACCCTCTTCCCTATGGCTATTGCACATGCGGAGCTGCAGTTCATTGGGTACGTGTCGGCCGCATCATCCTCCCGGTTTGCACTGTACGACACCGAATCAAAAACGAGCCGTTGGCTCGGAGTCGGGGAGGAGTTCGTCGGCCACCGTATCGTGGTCTTCAACCCCGAAAAGCTGACCCTCACCGTTGTAGGTGCAGGGCAGAATCGTGTGCTGACGCTCGTCGATAACGGCATCGGCGGCAATGAACCCGCAACCGAGGAACGGGATAAGGGCTTTGCTACATCAGTCGGGGACATGATCCGCAAGCTTTCAACCCCTGGCCGAGATATTGTCCGCCCCACGATCGAAGATCTCATTGCCGAAGCACAGAAGTTTGGCCGGGAAATCGTGCACCGAGATACCAAGGACGGGCATGAAGTCATAATTATGGACGTTCGCGACGAACCACGCAGCCGCAGCCGGGTGTTCAACTACTCGGTGTCGCTCTCACCAAGAAAGCGCGGCGAACCGAAGAGAACATTGATCTTGCACTGATCGCCTGGAAATTGAAATGGCCAGGGTCGAAAATGGGATAGTGGAATAGCGATAAACCGCGAATCCTGGCATTCGGGAAGCTACCCTTCTCGAGCCTGTTTGATTGGGATCACTTGGCGGAGTTGGGGGCAGCAAGGGTTACACCTGTCCGGTTGGGAACGGCGAACGGTGATGAAGCGGTTCAGCGCGGGTCTATTTCTTGAGGTTTTTGCGACGACCCCAGGTTCTCGCCTGCACTAGGGACGGTTGCTTCGGCGGTGTGGCTGCGCAAACGGGGTCAGGCAGAAGCCCCACGGGTGATAACCTCAATTTGCGAGGGGCGGCGTTGTGTCGCTTGAAATGTTTCTGGCCCGCCGTACGGTCCGGCGCGTTTCGCCGTTGATCCAGTTTGCGGGAGAGAAAAGGCAGAAGGCGGCGGCGTTCGCCGTCCGCATCAAAAACCAAATCCGAATCATGAAGCACAATGGAATGTTCGTTTCGCCTCCAGCCCCCACCGGCCTCTCGGCCGCTATTCCTCGATTCGCCGCGCTTTTGTGCGCGGCGTTCTGCAGCACCGCAATCGGCGCCGACTTGCTGCTCACCAAGCAGATCCTGGATACGCACCAGGGGATGATCAACTTCGCGAAGTATCCGCACTCCCTCCAACCGGGCGACAAGGTGCTCATCCAAGGACACACGCGGGACCGCTTGGTCCTCGTCAATCTGACGCAGGGGTCCGCCACCGCCCCGATCACCGTGACCAACACCGGCGGTCAGTTGGTGATCGACGATGTAGGCACCACGCTGAGCACGGGCATCAAGTTGTACGGCGTCCAGAACGTCGTGCTCAAAGGAACTCCCGCGCCGGGCGCCTATGAGCACGGCATCAAGGTGGCCAAAGCCGACTCCAACGGCGTGGACATCGACTACAACCACTACAATGAGTCGTGGATCGGGGGCACATTCGTCGAATCGAAGAACGTGGAGGTCGCCTATCTCGAGATCGGCAACGTCGGCTTTTCCGGCATCCAAGCGAAGTACGAAGCGGGAGTCACTTATCCGGCCAACGCCCTCCTCGACGGCTTGAAGTTACATCATAACTACATTCACGATACGCGCGGCGAGGGGCTCTATATCGGCTGGACCTTTGACGGACATCCCTGGGTGGCCAACGTGTCGATCCATGACAATGTGATCGTCAATACGGGTTGGGACGGCATCCAGCTGAACCGCAGCAAGGGTCAGAATGCCATCTACAACAATGTCGTCGATCGCTATGCCGTCGCACCGTCCGATCTGGCGCAGAACGAGGGGATCACGGTGAGCGCGAGCCGGGTCAACATCTACAACAACTGGGTCCGCGCGGCTGGCGCGATGTCGGGCACCGCGTTGTTCTACACGCCCTATGATGCGAGCCGCATCTACAACAACGTGTTCATCCGGCCCACCGCGGAGGACGCGATCATTGTCCGCAAAGGGGCGACTGAACTGACCGCCCTCCCCTCCGCGAGGACGGATTTGATCAACAACACGATCGTGCAGCCGGTGAAGCATGGCATCACGGTTTACGATTCCGTCGACACTCCGGTCGCGTTTCACAACAACATCATTGCCGATCCCATCGAGGGCACCTTCATCAACTCGGGTTCGCCTTCCTTCAGCCAGTCGCACAATCTTCGCGCGGAGACGGTCGCGGAAGTGCGCTTCGCCGACGCGGCCACGGACGACTACGATCTCGCGGCGGGGTCCCCTGCGATCGATGCCGGCCTCAACGCCGCGTCCTTCGGCGTCACGACTGACCTCGAGGGGGTGTCCCGGCCGCAGGGTTCAGCCTATGACGTCGGGGCGTATGAATTCGAGCAGGCCGCCACCTTCCGCGTGCTGACTCCGGCGGGCCGCGGCACGGCCGTGGGCAGCGAGTATTGCGCCGCGATTGGAGCGTTCGATGCCCAGCCCACCTGGAACGTCCAGGAGAGCAGGCCCATCGGAGACGATCCCAACGCCAATTCCGGAACGACGACGGCGTATGCCAATCGCCACTGGTACATTGACCTCGGACCCGACTGGGCGAAGGTGCGGATCACGGGTCTTTGGACGCGTTATCGTCCCTACAGCGGAGGAAACCATCCTGGATTCGCCGCCCTTTGGTGGGACGATGACAACGACAACGTAGCCGACGGCACGCCGGCGACGGCGCTCAACTTCGCGACCGCGCAAAATCTGCCGCATGTGGCGACGCAGCAGTGGGCGCGCGATCGGGAATTTGCGTCGCCCGTCGTGCCAGCCGGACGGTACCTGGTGATCAGCACGGGGCCCGCGCCGACCGATCGTCCGAACGAATTCGCGATCATCGGTTACACGACGCCCTGAGCCCGGCCCACGAACCGCCACGGGGGGGCCACCGAACAGAGCCAGCCTCTTTCGTCGAAATGAGGTTGGTCCCCCGTGGACAACGGCCGCCCGAGAATCTGGGCGGCCGCGCCTGACGGCGATTTTCTCGCAAAGGTTTCGAAGGAGGCGAAGGCGGGTTAGACGCCCAGCGGCTTGCGTGCGCTTGAATCGAACGAACGCTGGCAGCGCCGAAGGGAATATGCCATATCAGCCGGACCAGCTATGAAAACCCTCTTCACGGTCTTGTGTTTCACTGTTGTGCAGGTTTGGGCAGCGTCGGCGCCCTCGGACGAATTGAGCCAGCTCCTTGTGGGGACTTGGCAATCTCAGCCCATCAGCGACAAGCATCCGATTGGCCAATCAACCTATTTCGCAGACGGCACGGGCATCGAAATGGTACCGAAAAAGGACCCGTCGGCTCCGCTCACCCGGGTGAGTTTGAAGTGGAGGATCAAAGATAAGGTGCTGATCCTGACCAGTGTATCTTCCAGCGACCCCGATCATGTCCCCGTCGGTGTGGAAATCCAGGACCGCATCGTCTCCCTCACGGCTGAGCAATTCGTCTTCGAGCCTGTCGCGGGCTACCCGGGCGAGACGCCGAAACGCATCACCGTGTTCAGAAAAAAGCCGGTCGGTTGACCGACCGGCGTGTTCTGAAGCAATTCCCTACCCCGTTGGCGCATCCGCGGCAACGGCGGGTCGGGCGACGGGTTTTGTCAGCAGGCGTTCCACCCCGCGCTGGATAATCGGGCCGAGTATAAGGATGGCAGGGATGACCAACACATAACCGATCGCCCAGGATCGGAGCCAGGTCCGGAGAAACCGGTCGTTGTAGCCGAGGTTGAGGGAAAGGAGGGTGAAGGAGAGTACGCCCGTGGTGACCACTCCCATGATCAGCGCGAAGGCCACCCTTTGTTTGAGGCTCGGAGGCCCCGAAAGGCCGCGATCGGGTGCCGTAGCCGGCTCCAGTGACAACCGAGCCGCGCCGGCGGCGGCCGATGCGCCGCGTGGAAGCTCTCGCAGTCGGTGAAAGAGCACAACATGGCTCGCGATCAACAGAGGTACGAAGAACAACGGAACGAGCACGAGAGGAAAGCGGGCGATTTCGATCATGGATCCCGGATGCGCGACGTTCAGCCACGCTCCGGTGCCGACCGCGACGACCAGATCGAGCAATGAAAACGCGTTCCACCAAGGGAGAAGGCGTCGCAGAAGCGCCTCGTCACGCAGGAGCAGCAGCCCCCACGCGCCAGCCGCAGCTGCGATGTCTCCCCACCCTGCCCGGTAAGCGAAATCCGCGGGGAGCCGTCCCCAGGCATGCAGCCACAGAAAATAGATCCCGACAAAACGGACGAGATGAAGCGCGAGCAGGGACCGCAGGCTCAGCCCCGAGACCACGCTCGCGAGCCACGCCCAGCGGCGGCTGCCGATCGAAAGCACAATCGCCGGAGCCGCGACCAGCAATGGCACAACAAACGAAGGAAGATGACGGAGCACTTCGAAGGCGCCCGCGGTCGCCACGGCGACAGCCCAGGCGGCGAGGAGGAGAAGGAAACGTTGGCGAGGAAGATTCATAAGTGTCACTTGTCTTTTGAAAGTAACACGAGGCTCGCCTTGTTACTTGCTTTTTGCAAGTAACATTTTTATCCTGCCGCCATGCCTCGAACCCGCAACATCTTACCGCCCCTTCGCTCGAGCTGTCCCATCTCCGGCAGCCTCGATCTCGTCGGCGACAAATGGACGCTCCTCGTGGTGCGGGACCTACTGATGGGCAAGTCGCGCTACGGCGACTTCGCCGCAGCGCCGGAAGGCATCCCGTCCAACCTTCTGGCCGACCGTCTCAACCGTTTAGAGGCGGCCGGAATCGTGACCCGCAAACCGTATCAGAGGAAACCCGCGCGCTACGCTTATGCCCTGACCCGAAAAGGCGAGGAGCTGAGTGGCGTGCTGATCGCGCTCGGCCGATGGGGACAACGCCACATTCCGGGCACGAAGATCCCGGAAACAATGGGTGTGGCATTGGGTGCAAGAATCAACCCCATGAGCGGATGAGGGAGCTTGCGGTGGCGAGGGAGATCGAAAGGGCGTAGTCGAAACGGTGGACTCGCCCGTCGTGGCGACGGACGTCGCACGCGAACATTCGCGCAGCGGTGGTGCGGCTATCGAACTAACCTGCCGGGACGGCAGGTTCCACCTCCGGCGCTCGAACTAAGATTAGGGCGTGTTAAGAGAAAGATGAGCCTCTGAAAAACGGATTGAAGGTAGGGCGAACCGTCCCCGGTGAGCCGTCGAAGCGGACACCGGTGCAGAGGAACGTCGTACCGACGCCAAATTCGCGCCGCGACGAGAATGTTATGACATGTCCCTCGCACACGACGGCTCACCGGGGACGTTTCGCCCTACCTTCCGATCCTCATTCCCAACCACGCCTAGATAAGGAATAGAGAGAAAGATCGCGGAGGGCCGCCGCGGGGGAATCAAACGAGCACACTCGGCGCGGTCTCAGCTCTGCGCCGCGCGGATCATCGCGTCGGCGCTTCGTTTGACGTCCTGGTCGGCGGTGGCCCACGAGCAGACGCTGATGCGCATGGCGGTGTGCCCCTGCCAGACGGTCACGCCAGCCCAGCACGTGCCGTCGCGCTGGATCTTCTCGATCACCTGTTTGGTTCGCTCGGCATCGCCGAAAGAAACCAGCACCTGATTGAGCACGACGTCGTTCAAGACGGTGAAACCTGCCTCCGACAGGCGCTGTGAAAAGCGGCGGGCCTGGGCGCAATTGCGCTCGATCAGCTCCGCCACGCCGGACCGTCCGAGGGAGTGCAACGCGGCCCAGATATCGACGCCGCGGGCGCGGCGCGACAACTCGGGCGTGAAGTCGGCGGGGTTGCGATATTCAGTCTGGGTCGGCAGGTACTCCGCTGTCATCGCCATCGCCGCGCGCAAGGACTCGGGATCGCGCACAAAGGCCAGGCCGCTGTCATAGGGCACGTTGAGCCACTTGTGCGCATCCGTCGCCCAGGAATCCGCGTTGGCGATTCCGGCGGTCAAAGCGGCCCGCGAGGGGGCGGCGGCGGCCCACAGGCCGAAGGCCCCGTCCACGTGCACCCATGCACCGGCGGCATGGGCACGCCGGCAGATGGCATCGATCGGATCGAAAGCGCCCGTGTTCACATTGCCCGCCTGCACGCAGACGATCGTGGGGCCGGACAGCGCAGGCAGCGCTTCGACGCGCATCCTCCCCTGCCCGTCGGTCGGCACTTTGATCACTCGGTTGCGGCCGAGGCCGAGGATCCCGAGGGATTTCGTCACGGAGGGATGCGCCTCGGCGCTGACAATGACCGTGACGGGCGGCGCACCAAAGAGGCCATCGCTCTCCACGTTCCAACCAACCCTTTTCAACACGGCATGGCGAGCCGCCGCCAAGCCACAGAGATTGGCCACGCTGCCGCCCGTGACGAAAGCGCCGCCACAGGTCGGAGGCAGGTGCAACACGTCCAGGAGCCAGCGCAGCGCGATCTGCTCGACCATCGCGGTGCCCGGTGTCGGATGGTAGAGCCCCGTATTCTGGTCCCAGGCTGACGCAAGCCAGTTGGCCGCCAGCGCCACCGGCAGCGAGCCACCAATAACAAAACCAAAGAAGCGAGGACCGGCCATCGCCATGGTCGCGGGTGACACGATCTCATCGAGCCGGCGCAAGGTCTCCGCGGCATCGGTTGGCGCAGGAGGCAGGGGTACGTCCAGTGCCTTGAGACCGGCGATCGCGGCGGCACTCGGCGCGACGGAACGGGTTTCAAGGGCGCCGAGAAAGGCCTCCGCGCGCGACGCGGCATCGGAAAGGATGCTGGGCATGACCGTGTTGGTTTTGGGTTTTGGTTTTTGGGTTGGCGTTCAGCGTACAGCTTTGGCTTTAGGCCTTTTCGAGCGATCCGACGCTCGGGAGGGTGTCGATCTGTTTTTTAGGTGCAGCAGCGTCCCTCGCCCTTGAGTTGAGTGCCACCGCCGAGTCCGCGATTCATTTCCGCGAGGCCGCTCGTTTTTTGGATCTCTTGGCTCGGGGATTGTACTCGAGCGCGAGGTCGATCCATGCCGCCAGGGCCGCATCCTTGCCGAGCGTCTCCGGCCGCACAAAGACATAACCGCGCATGGGCCTGCCCGTGAAATCCATCGGACCGGCGCCCCGGCGCGACAGGACCTCGTCATGCAGCGCCGGATCGAATCTCACCATCAAGCGGTTCTTCGCGGTGCCGAGGCACATCTTGTCGGCTACCTTGAAGCAGATGCCGCCCATCATGCGCTTCGCGTCGAACGCAACGGACTTCTGAGCCAGGAGCGCGGCAATCCGGACCGCCAAGGCGTCACCTGCGGTCGCCAACATCGGGACCGAAGGCGAACCACGTTTGCGCTGCTGTTTTGCCCCCATGCGTGCGGATTTGGCCTAAAGTTGCCTTCAAGGATTACATCGACCGCAGCGACAATCACGCCCAAAACGGGGACCTATCTTGGTTTAGTTCGCAAGCCTTCGCGGGTCGCTTTGGCCGCCGGAGTCGCCAACGCGGACTCCTGGGCGACGGATGCGCAAAGTGGCTAAAAGTCGGCGAATTGTACGGACATGTCGTCTTTCGCTTATACCACGTTGATCTTTTCGCGCAGCCAATCATGCCGACTACAAGCGGAGGTGGTGCACTCCGCTTGAACCTAGGGATTAAGCTCGTTCCAGGACGACGACGCCGTAGTCTGGGATATTGAGCGTGTATTCGCGGCGGAGACGGGCGTCCCAGCCGCCATTCGAATGTTCGTCCTCGTTCTCGGCGGTGATCCGGTAGTCGCCCCAAGTGGAGTTGAGGAGTTCCTTGTACTCGCCCCAGGGCAGATTCAATTCGGCGAGGGAGCACTGGCCGGACCAGTTGCTGAAGTTGAGGACGACAAAAAACTCCCTCCCTTCGCCGCGCGAAAACGCGAGGAGGCCGTATTGGGCGAAGTGGACATCGATCGGGGCCGGGCCTTCGATGCGCCGGTTACCGCGACGGATCTCGACGAGTTTCCGCCACCAAGCGCGAAGTTGTTTCGCCCATTCCGCAGATTCGTATACGTCGAGGGGCAGCGGGGCGGAGCTGTCTTTGTCGAACTGGCGCCATTCGCCGGATTCGCAGCCCATGAACCAAAGGGGAATGCCGCGGGAAAACAGCGTGATGGCGGCGGCAACCTTGTTGCGGCGGAAACCCTGGCCCGGGCCGGCGACGTTGACGATGCGATCGTTGACGTTGCCGACCTCATCATGGCTTTCGGGGAAATTGGTCACGGCGTGCCAGCGGCCGGCGGCGCCGTGCGTGATCTTGAGCGCGTCGGCGAGTTTGCTCATCACGTCAAAGCCCTTAGAGGCCTCGACCAGCCGGTCGTGAAACTCGTCATGCCACTGAGAATCCATCGGACCGTAATCCCAAGTAAGGTCCCATTCGTTGGGATAGTTTTCCGCGGTGAGTAGGCAGCGCGTGTCGACGCGGTGAACGGCGCTGCGGAGTCGTTGCATGAATTCCCAGCCCCCGCCAGAGCCCAGTTTCCTGACGTGGTAGGTGCCGCTGCCGCCGTAGCGGATGACGCGGGTGAAATCGAAGCGGAAGCCGTCGATCCGGTAGCGCTCCATGAAGTGAACGAGATTCTGTTCGAAGAAGTGGACGACCTGTGGGTGATCGAAGTTGATCATCGCGCCCCACTCGGTGTCGCCATCGAAGAAACTACGGCAGGCAACCTCCCAGAGCACATTATCAGAGCTGCCGGCGTGATTGAAAACGACGTCAAGCATCACGGCGATGCCGCGTTCGTGGCAGGTGTCGACGAACTCCTTCAATGCGGCGGGGCCGCCGTACGAAGTTTCGACGGAATAGAAAAACGAAGGGTTGTAGCCCCAGCTCTGGTCGCCGGCGAATTCGCAGGTCGGCATCAGCAAGATGGCGGTGGCGTTGAGATCCTTGAGGTAGCCGGATTTGAGTTCGCGGGTGACAGCGGGAAGCCCGCGCAGATTTTGGCGGTCCGAGAAACGCGACGGATGCAGCTGGTAAATGGAGAGGTATTCCCAGCCGGGCCGCTGCCAGGCGTTGCTGCGCCACACGTGAAGGTCGTGATCGACGAGTTTTGAAGCGCTCTGAGGATCGGAGCTCTCGACCCAGTCGGCCGCGGGATCCTGGGTGAGCAGAACTTGGTTGAAGCGAAACTTGTAGCGCACGCCGTTTATGGTGGCGAATGAGTTTCCCAAGATCGTGGCTTTGGAGATTTCGGCCCACCAGTAGGCTCCGTCGCGGGTCGATTGCATGGACACAGGGGAGGCTTCCCAGCCTGTCCAATCGCCGACGATCTCCGCGGTGGCAGCGTCGGGGCAATGCACGACGAAGCGGAGGAAGTTGCCCTCGGCCCAGACGCCAGGGCGCTTGATCGCAAACGGGGGATCAAGAAAAAGATTGGGCGAGATGGCAGGTCGGAGAGGGAGTGGGTCGGACCGGCCGAGAACGACGAATCGATGGGTTGAAACCGGGCTCGATGACGACAGTTTCAACGTGTGTCGGTCGAGCGGTTCGGTGCGATCGCCGAAGCGAAAACGAAACGAAGTGACAATCTCGGGAAACGTGGAAAATGACCATCGGCCGGTGGGGCCGGCGGAGCGGCCGCGATGGAGGAGAGAGCGTGCTCGATTGATCCACACATCAAGGACGAGCGGGCCGCGCAAGGAGAGCTCCGGGACCTGGTCACAAATCTCGATTGTGACGGTGCGATCGGCGACCGGAGGCGCACCGAAAAGTTCATGATCACCTTCCAGAGTCCACACGCCGTTGGGGCCAACCTGCCGGAGCTGCCCGTTGCCCTCCGTAGTCCACGAGTCACCGCCCTCGCGAAGCGTTACGTTGCGCTGAGCCTCGGGATCCTCCCAGACGGCAGGAGACCCTGGAGTAAAAAAAATGAAGCCATAGCTTCGCTGGGTGTAGACGAGCTGCTCGAAAGAAAACCACCCGTCGGAAAGCGGGACGCCCGCGACGTCGGTACCGAAGTCGGAGTCTTCCTGCCAGAGGTGAAGAACGGGTGGCAAGGACGCATCGGGCTGGCGATAGCGGACATGAAGGAGACGTTTTTCGGGAGCACGAGTGCTGATCGCGTCCGCGCGACTATGCACCCAGATTTCCGATCCGTCGGCGGAGGTCCAAAGTTTGTTAGCGTAATCGGGCTCCCAGTCGGCACCGGTGTCGCCGTTTGCCGGGTTAAAAAACTTAAAGAGAAAAAGGTACCGTTCGATGCCATCCAGATTCACAACGAAGCGGCGCCCGGTGGTTTCTGATACACCGTTAGTCACTTGGCGGGCGGCGATGCCCGGAGCTCCCGGCAGCCAAAGATAAAGGTGAGCATTTTTGTAGCGGTTTGCCGTAATGAGGTGAATAGTCACGCGGGTAACCGCTTGGGAAAACGGATCGGCGGTGAGGACGCGGGCGGCACCGTGAACGAACCAGTAGCTTTCGTGGAAACGATAGTTGGCCGTACGGGGAAGGTGTTTGGTGTTTTGCTCCCAGTCGTTGCCTAGGCGGACCTTGGCATGGGCGGGCGTATGGACCTGATCGTTCAGCAGCGCCTCGAAGCGGAGGGCGCCGGAAGCTTCGAGCGAGCGAAAAGAGGCGTCGAACTGTTGGGTCGAGGCGTCGCCTGCGCTTGGGTCGCGCCAGAGGGAAAGCTGTGGTTGCGACCAAGAAGTCCAGACGTGAAACGTGTTCATGGGTGTGGGTGTCTACGTTACGCGTGTGGCATAGGAGGATCTAAAAACTCTCTGGCGTGAACGGCACTCGTTCCTGCAACGAGTACCGATGTGAATGGCGTGCAGCTGCTAGATCCATACCAGAACGCGGGTACTGCTCATCCGACCTCAAAATGTTTCAGGAAGAGTTCTACTTCGATTGGCTGGTAATTTTGCGCGATGGCGTTCGTTGACGATCGAGCCTGACGGCTCTTCCAGCGGAGTGTCTCCGAGTAATTGGAGGGCATGTAGAGTATCCTTACCGAGATGCTTGATCAGCCGCCAGTGTCCTGAAGCCGGCGCCGGTTAGGCCCGGCGTCTCGATCAAGCATCCTAAGGGACCTGACAAGCAACTCGTAGAAATGCGAAGATAGTCCAAACCACGGTCCAAGGACGGTATTTCGCCGTCCATTTACTCTCGCCAGCATTGTGTTGGGTCAGCCTGACAGACACGTCAGTTGTCAGACCAACGTAGAACCTGCCTTCAGAGTTGCCCAGCCGATACACGTAATAGCTCACCACTAAAAAGCCCTCCCGAGCAGTGGGAGGGCTAAATTGGGTGCAGGGGCTGGATTTGAACCAGCGACCTTCAGGTTATGAGCCTGACGAGCTACCAGGCTGCTCCACCCTGCAACAAAAGGGAGGGCACAAGTTGAGCGGGCGCAACCTGGTGTCAATGACGTTTGTTAAAAATCGGTCCGAAAACCAATTGCGAAGGGCGGCGAGCGGTGGAATCGCATGAACGTCACGGGAGAAGCAGCTTAAAGAATTAGTCGGCCCAGGCTGCTGCTGAAGCCGTTCCGCCGATGCGCACGCTGGGTTGATGCGAAATGAAGGGAAGCGCTGTGCAATAAAAAGCGCGCAGATTACTCTAAACAGAGCAGGTAAAAGCGAAGGGGGCTAACTTGCGCACCGCTGAGGCGTCTTCTAAATTCAATGGCCGGAAACTTCGGATAAAACCGGATCCTCACGGACAGAATGAGTGTTCGCTCGAAGCGACTTTAGATCTCCTGTTTTTAACTGATCGCCGATCGAACCGGCTATCGGCGCCGACGGCACACCGTCGAAACCCGGACGCAAAACCCGGTCTTCGACGAAGCGCACAAAGCCTCGCTGGATCGCGACTCGGATCAGTTCCGCCCGCGTCTGTACGCCGATCTTGTGCATCACATTCTGCCGGTGGCGATGCACCGTATTCGCAGATAAACTCAACTGGACAGCGGCCTGCCCGTCATCAGAACCATCGCCTATGACGGCGAAAACTCGCAGCTCCGCGGGTGTGAGCAAGCTGTGCAACGGAGGACCCCTCTCCCCTGGCGTAGGCGACCTCCAGGTGGCGCCGAAATGATTGCCACCGTCTCCCACCCGCCGGATCGCAGCCGGCAACGCCGCAGGATCATCGCGCGAGGAATCGAAGAAGCCGCCGATCCGAGCCGCGCGCAGGCAGTAACGCGCCCGTTCATCGCGCCGGCACGACACGATGAGAAGCCGACCAACTCTCCGCTCTACCGCCACGTGGGCCAGCAGATCAAGCCCATCGATGTCCGGTAGGGTCAAACCGAAGAGGCCGAGGTGCACCGCATTGTTCTGCATCGCCGCCAAGGCTGCCGTACCGGTCTGGCAAAGAGTGATTTTGGCATCGGGATATGCCTCGAGCGCGGCGCATCGTAGCGAGTCAGCAAGAAGGAGACTCCCTTTCACGATAACAATGTGAAACCGCTCCGCAGAGAACGCTGACAAAAGAGGGGAGCATGGAGGAGTCATTGAAGCAAAATCAGTGACGTGAACGCATACTCACTTTAAGCCACCGACGGAATGAACGACACGGGGCGGTCCGGCTTCGCTGGATTTTTAAATTCAGCCAACTGTGACGTTGTCTCCCGCACCCTTATAAAAAGAGAGAACGAGAGGAGCGATGAATGGATTTCTCGCGGACAAACGCGCCGCGAAGAGATCATATGATACATTAGCCACGGCTGGTCCCAGCGACTCGTGGCCATACAACGCAAGGTTACTATATGCTTTCTCCGCTGTCTTAAGCGTTTCATAACTTCTGCCCGCATCCGCCGGACGCCTAGAATAAATCTACCAAGCGTGAGCACCTGGTGGGTATGCGATGTGCATGATCGACAGGGAATCCGTTTCATTGGTACGGTTTGGTACCACCTCATGAGCGATTCGTGGCGACGAAATCGGACTAACAATAGAGCACATCGCGCTAAACGACTCGCCGCGGAAGGCCCGGCAGCTCCCACCGCTGCCGAAAAAAGCAAGGCGGGGCTCTCTTTCGAGCAGCCCCGCCAGTCCAGCTTCAACTAACAGCTCCTAGTTTGAAAACGGGCCGCGCGTTGTCTAGCCCAGCGCGCGCGGAAATCCCGCAACGGGTTACCCGGGGAATCCCCGGGGGTGTGTAAATTAGTTGCGGTAGACCGGCCGAACAAGGCAGGGCTGTCCAATGTCGAATGCGGGATTGGGATCACGGATCTCGAACCAGCGGATCAGGATAATCCGTCCTACCCTGATCTCGGATCGTGTGAGTCTGACGCGGTGGCTTCGTGGTTCATCGGATGAACATCCGATTTAATTAGCCAGGCCCAATTTGGTCTAATCGGCGCACGGCTCACGCCGTCAAGTCAACACCCCGGCAGCGCGCTTAGTCACGCACCCCTTATCGAGACTAATTCGCGTGGCCTTACTCCCCACCCTTTCCATTGTTCGCGGCACCCCCCGTTCGCTCCGTTCGAGCGATCTCTGACGAGGCCGGTGGAAAGTTCACCCCCGCGGCATCCGCCGCGTATCCAAGCGCTGGTGACAACACCGGCGCATCACCCCAGAAAGAAATCAGACCATGAAAGAGACAATCACCAAACTCGCATTAGCAATGACGGCCTGCCTCGCTTTGACAGCCGCGCTTCCGCTGAATGCCGCCCCCACCGACGGCTACACTCGCTACACGCCTCCCACCCCGGGCGTGCAAAACCGCACGAATGGCTGCGGCGGATACTCCAACTCCGGAGGCATCTTCAAAGCCTGGGTCTGCGCGGGCGAAGAACGCGTCGAGCAGCGCTGGGCCAACTGGCCGAGCCAAACCCGCTACAATCAGTGGCAAGGCGATATTCGCTTCGACTCGCGCACTCAGAGAACCTGCATCATGCAGATCAAGAGTAACACCGGCGGCGAACCGATCTATATTCAGGTCCAGGCTCCGGGCACGATGCGCAACGACAACAGTTCCGTTTTCATGTCGGGGATGGCTGGCACGTGGTTCCGCTTGAACGCGCTCTTCAATCCCGCGAACGGCGATTCGAAAGCCTACGTCAACGGCTCGCAACGCGTCTCCCGCCAGATGTCGACCTCGTCGCGCGATTGGTATTTCAAAAACGGCACCTACAATAACGGTCTGCCCTCCGGCGGACGGTCCACGGCAGAATTCCGCAACGTGACGCACTGGAGGCGATAACCGCACCTCAGCGCTCCCCAGAGAGCGTGCGGACTTCTCCGAGTCGATCCGGCCCGCGTTTCGCAGGCCGGATTTTTTTGCTTTCGCGGTGTCCTCGCAGACTGATTTCGACGAGCCGCTGAGCACATTATTGCAATTTTTGTGCTATTTTACATCCGTCTTTGACCAAAAGGCTTACTGAGCAAAAGGCCGAAACAAACGGGCCAAATCGGATAAACATCCGATGGGCGATTCGGCGTGGGTTTGATTAAATGCGCTCACGGTTTTCTCGCCGTATCAAACCCCTTCCTGGGTTAAGCCCCAGCGCTGACGTCGATGAGGTTTCGCCCTTTCCGTCCGCGAGACGTACCCAACTTACCCCTCTGAACCTCGGTGTCATTGGACGCGGCCGACTTCGTTGTCTCTGCGTTCGGCGGCCACGGGGGAAAGCGGGGAAACCCCGGACAGAATCCTTCTGGCCGGTTCACTCGGCTCACGCCGTTCAAAAACCCCCACCCTGAAGTCCTAATGAATCAGAACCTCAAAACCCTCGCAACCGCCTCGCTTGCCCTTTTCGCGCTCGCCGCGGTCGCTCAGCTTCAAGCTGCCCCAACGGACGGTTACACCCGCTACACGCCTCCCACCCCCGGCGTCCAAAACCGCACGAATGGGTGCGGCGGCTATTCGAACGTCAGCGGCGTGTTCAAGGCCTGGGTCTGCGCCGGCGAAGAACGCGTCGAGCAACGCTGGGCGGACTGGCCCAGCCAAAGCACGTACAACCAATGGCAGGGCGATATCCGCTTCGACTCGCGCACTCAGAAAACCTGCATCATGCAGATCAAGAGTAACACGGGCGGCGAACCGATCTACATTCAGGTCACCGTTCCCGGCTCGATCCGCAACGACAACGCGTCTGTCTTCCAGACGGGCCTCGCCGGCACGTGGTTTCGCTTGAACGCGCTGTTCAATCCCGCCAACGGCGACGGCAAGGCTTACATCAATGGCTCGCAGAAGGTGAGCCGTTCGATGCCGACCTCCGACCGTCACTGGTATTTCAAAAACGGAACGTACAACAACGGTCTGCCCTCCGGTGGACGGTCCACGGCGGAATTCCGCAACGTGACGCACTGGCGGCGCTAAGTCATTCCGCTGAGAACGGGGTCTGCGCAGGTGCGCAGACCCCTTGCGTTTTTAGTCGGAGTTGAGAGTTGAGAGCGTTTTCAAACAACCTACCCCGTTAACCCCATGCCCAAGGTCCTTCGCAGGATATCCGCTTTTTTCGTGATGGCTGCCGTCCTTGCGTTAGCGGCGTTCGCGCACACGGCAATCGGAGCCGTCGGCGACGGAAAACCGAAGCAGGAAAAAGCCGCGCCGAAGGAGGCGCCGCGCGGAAAGACGGGCAACCATTACGATCACCTGTTCGGAAATACCTATAAGACCACGGTCGACTTGTACCTTTTCATTCTGCAGGACGACATGGATCATCTTTATCTCGGGCGCAGCGATGGACGCCCGGCCGGAAAACTCACGGATCTGCCAGCCGGCGGCGCAGCGAATATCGGCAAGACCTTCGGCAGGGTCACGATTCTCGACTTCATCCCGGCGGGCGCCGAGTACACGATCACGGCGGAAACGCACGAGGTGACGGCGTTGAGCGGCCTGCGGGAGAAAGGCGGCGTTACGATGAGTTTTATCGGGTTCTTGAACAACAAAGGGCGATCAACGAAGGGCGTGCTCGCGGAGTTCATTCAAACCGCGAAGAAAGTGACGGGGCCCGAGCTTAATCAGGAAATCGATCCCGCGTTCGCCACGCTGATCAAACCGTAGGTCCTCTTCGTCTTTTTTCCCGTTCCCTCCCTGCTTATGACACGACACGTTTTACTCAAACGAATCCATGGTCTGCTCGCGGGAGCCGCCGTGCTCGGCGGCCCGGCGTTGGCCGCGGCGGCTGCCTCGGGCGACTACGCGTCGCCCACGGAGTTGACCGCCACCCTCGCGGATCCGATCAACATCGATCTAAAATGGAAGGACAACGCGACCAACGAGGCCGGGTACTTTGTGGAATACAGCCCGGACGCGAACGACGAATGGGCGATCATCGAAGTGGTGCCGCCCAACACGACCGCCTATCGCCACCCCAATCTGATCCCGCACACGCGCTTCGTCTTCCGCGTGCGACCCTTCTACGGCCTCGCCTCGAACGAGGTCTTCGTCACGACCGGCAAGGAGGGCCCTCAGGAGGATCTAACCCCGTTCAACGACCAGAAACCTGAACCGGTCGCGCACAAAGAAAGAAAATCCCTAAAGTCCATCGCGACGGCGGCGGATGCCGCGCCGGCCGATTTCAAAGTCACGTTGATCCCCCCGGCGGCGATGCATTTCGGATGGAAAGACCGCTCGTCCGACGCCGAAGGACTCCTCCTGGAGATCAAAAGCGAGGACGCCGATTTTCGTCCTTCCGCCTTCCTCGAGCCCGGCACGACGCATTTGGTGAGCCATGGTTTTCCTTTCGAGACCAAACTGGGGTTCCGCGTGCGAGCCATCGTTTCCGGAACGCCATCGAACAAGGCGGAACAGACCACGGGAGCCGATCCGACCAACGAGGCATTCCCCGGCCCGAGCAAACCGGCCGAACCGGCGCCGCCTGCGGCCGACGCCAACAAAACCGCGCCGAAAGGCTGATCGGAGACATCGCTCCATCTCGTATTCATGGATTCGCGACAACCACCCCTGCTCCCCATTGCCCTCGGCCTGGCTGCCTTGCTCGGCAGCGGCTGGTGGGCGTGGTCCCGGGTGGACAACCGCGGTGCATCCACCGCGAACGTATCTGTCCCGACCGAGCCGTCCTCAGCGCCGCAACCAGCCCCGATCGCTCCCGCAGCGCCCGCGAAAGACCTGCTGGCGACGGCCTCTCTCGATGAGCTCGGCGCGCTCATACGGGCCAAGATCGCCGCTGGCGCTTCCGCCAACGAACTCTTCGCCTGGCTACGCTCGCTGGCCCTGAAACAACCGGAACTGGCGATCGAGCTGGCTCACACCCTGGGCCGCAACGAAGACGAGCAAGCAATGTGGGTGTCCGACCTGACGCGCGAATGGACGGCGCGGGAACCCCGGGCGGCCTGGCAATGGCTTTTTCGGCAGCCGCTTCAGCGCCTGGAAAAACTTTCCCACGGCAATCTGCTCAACGTCGTCACGGACGAGCTGGCCCAGCGCGACGAAAAGCTTCTCCTCGCCAACACCGATTTTCTCCTGCTGACCGGCGACAAACGAGCGCAGATCCCGCCGCAGGCCCTGGTCTTCGCGAGCATCGAAGGCCTAGTTCGTCATGGAAAACTGGATCAAGCGAAAGCCGCGCTGGAGACGTGGGCACGCGACCCGCTGAAAAACGATGTCGGCCCCGGCGCGCTGTCCACCGTGGCGATCGAACTCGCCAAAGCGTCGCCGGTCGAGGCCGGCCAGTGGCTGAAGGCGCTCCCGGTCACCGATGAGCGAAACTCCGCCCTCGCCTCGCTCGCGGCGGACTGGGTGACGCGGGATCCGGAAGCGGCGTTGAAATGGAGCGCCGAACTCGATTCGCAGGACGGCCGCACGACTGTCGTGCGGCGCGCTTACAGCGACTGGCTGGAAGAAGACGCGAGCAAGGCGGGAAAATGGCTGGGGGATCGCCTGGCCGAAAATCAGCCGCTGCCCGACGCAGAGGTGCTGATCGCAAATTTGGTTCATCAATCGTCCCTGATCAAAAAAGACCCGCTGGCGGCTCTCCAGTGGGCGGACTTGATCGGCGATCCGGCGCTGCGAGTCTCCACCCAGGAGCAACTCTTGCTGCGCTGGGGCGCGCGCGACCAATCCGGGTTCGAGCGCCACCTGGCGCAAAACACGACCCTCCCGGCCGAACGAAAAGCCGCCCTCATGCAACAAGTTAGGGATCACCATTTGGCGCCGGAAAAATCGCCCCTTTGGTTTTCGAGCGACGCCTTCGAAAAATGACCGCGAGATCGCACCCCACCGGATCGCCGCCGCACTGCCTCGACTCCCGCAGGGGCTGCGCTAGGATGCGCCCGTGTTAACGACGGCCACCCCCCTCGTCCTGCGCGCGGCGTTTGCCCTGGTGGCGCTGACCGTTCTGAACGCGCGGGCGGCCACCTCGGCGAGCTCGGAGTGGATCATCGAAAGCTGGTACGTAGCCGATGGGTTGCCCAACAACAATATCGCGGCCATCGCGCAGGCGGAGGACGGCCACCTTTGGCTCGCCATGCCGGATTCCATCGCGCGCTTCGACGGCGTGCGTTTCGAGCGTTTCGCTCCGGAGGAAATCGGCATCGATTCGCGGCATCGCATCCGTGCGTTGAGCCGCGGACGGGACAACGCCCTCTGGGTCGCGGCGGATCACGATGGCGCAATCCGGCTTCAGGACGGCGCAACCCAGACTTTTGCCAAAGCCATGAACCTGCCGGTCGATTGCCTGGTGGAAGACGCGACCGGCGCCATGTGGATCACGTATTTCGGCGGAGAAATCCGACGCGTGAAAGACGGCAGCGTCAAACGGTGGACCGAAGCGGACGGATTGCCGCCCCGCGCCCGCGGCACCCTGGCCACGGATTCCCGCGGCAGGCTTTGGTTCGCGAAGGATGCGAATGTCGGAATCTTTCGCAACGAACGTTTCGAATCGCTGGTGCGGGTGACGGGAGCCGCTCCCCGCGTGGCGGCCGCTTCCAGCGGAGGCGTGTGGATCAGCGCGAATTCGCAACTGTGGAAGTTCGACGAAGGCGGTTCGCTCAAGGACTGCGGCCGCTTTCAACCGGCGGGCGTGCGCGGCGAAACCACGGCTTTGCTCGAAGACCGCACGGGCGCGCTCTGGATCGGGACATCCTCCATCGGGCTGCTTCGCTACGACGGGGTGAAATTTCAAAACGTTCCGGTGTCCGATCGCGAAATCTCCGCGCTGACCGAAGACCAGGAAGGAAACCTGTGGGTCGGCACTATCGGAGGAGGCCTCAACCGAATCACGCCGCGGGCCATTCGGCTAGAGGCGCCCGGGGACGGCAATGTCGGCGAAAACCTGCAATCCGTCTGCCAGGACACCGAAGGAGTCTTTTGGGCGGCGACGAGCAACGGGCTGCTTGCCCAGCGCGAGCCGGACGGCTGGAAAATCACCACGCTCGACGAAGCCCACGCGGTGCGCGGCGCCACGTGTGTCGCCGCGGACACGACGGGGGGAGTGTGGATCGGTACCGCGGTGGGCGAACTCCACTACCGGAATCAAAACCGCCTGCAGACCTTTCGCGCGGCGGACGGGCTGAGTGCTCGTACCGTCCGCTCCCTGTTCGCCAGCAGCAACGGGGACCTTTGGCTCGCCAGCGAAGGACCGACCACCCTCCAGGTCTATCGCGGGGGCAAATTCGTTTCATTGTCGGTTCCCGCGGGGGCCGCGCACCTGCGCACCATCGTCGAAGACATGAGGGGCACCATTTGGGTGGGCGCGCAGAAGGGGATGCTCCTGCGGGTCGAAGGCAACCAACTGGTCGACGCCAGCGAGCCGCTGGGCGGTATTTCGAGCTCGATCCGCGCCCTCCATGTCACGAGCGACAACAGCCTTTGGCTCGGCTTCGGAGGGCACGGCGTCGGCCGGCTGCGCGCCGGAAAGTTCGGGCTGATCCTGCCCAAGCACGGACTTTATCACAATAATCTGTCCCAGATCGTCTCGGACGACCGCGGAAGTATTTGGTTTGGCTGCGATCGCGGCCTTTTTAAAGTGCGGAAAGACGAACTCGACGCGGTGGCCGAAGGCCGCGCAGCCTCTCTGCAGTCGGTGGTTTATGGGCGCAGCCAGGGTTTGCCCAGCCTGCAGGCACAGTATGGGTTTTGGCCGGGAGCGTTTCGCAGCCGCGAAGGCCGCATCGTCATTCCCATGCGCTCCGGCTTGGCCATCGCGGATCCCGGCCGACTCCGGATCGCATCACAGCCGCCCTCCGTGCTCCTGAAGCGCGTGGCGGTGGACGAGGAAGCGGTGGCTTTCTACGGCGGTCCGCTGCCTCTCGGCCCGGAGAAAAAAGGCAAACTTGTCGCGCTTCACAAATCGCCGAGCAAACTCGCGCTCGACCCCGGCCATCGCCAAGTCCTCTTCGATTTCACCGCGGTCGCGCTGGGCGCGCCGGAAAACGTGCAGTTTCGGTACCGGCTGGACGGATTCGACCGCGACTGGATTTCGACGGACGAACGAAGCGCGAAATATCCCCGGCTCGAAGCGGGCAACTACCGGTTTCGTGTCATCGCGCGCAACAACGAGGGAATCTGGAACGAGACCGGCGCGGCGCTGGCGTTCAGCGTCACGCCGTTCGTGTGGCAGCGCTGGTGGTTCCGAATCGCGGCGGTCGGCCTATTCTCGGTGGCGGTGGGCGCGGCCGTGCGCTACGTTTCGTTTCGCCGCTTGAGCCGGAAGCTCGAGACACTTGAACGCCAGGCGGCTCTCGAGAAAGAGCGGGCGCGCATCGCTCGCGACATTCACGACGACGTGGGCAATCGCCTGACCGAGATCTCGCTGCTCAGCGAACTCGCCTTGCGCGACGGCGAGCACCAGAAGAATGGACAATACGTGCAGCAGATCTCATCGACGGTCCGCCATGTGACCGACTCGCTGGACGAAATCATTTGGGCGGTCAGCCCGCGCAACGACACGCTCCCCAGCGTCATTCACTACATCGGCGAATTCGCGATCGAGTTCCTGCATACGGCGCAGATCAGCTGCCGGATGGAATTGCCCGACCAGATCCCGAATCGCCATGTGTCGGCGGAGATTCGCCACAATCTGTTTTTGGCCGTGAAGGAGTCGCTCCACAACGTCGTGCGCCATGCCGGGGCTTCCGAAGTGGTGCTGCGCGTCGTGATGGATGAGAAATGCCTTTCCATCATCGTCCACGACAACGGCCGCGGCTTCGCGTCGTCGACGGTGAACGACCCCGGGGCCGACGGCTTGAGGAACATGAAGCAGCGCATGGAGGAAATCCAGGGCAGCTTCGCGCTTCGAAGCGAGCCGGGCTCGGGCAAGGGCACGGAAATTACGTTTTCCTATCCGTGGCGGGGGCAAAACGGAAAATACTAATCAGTCCGGCCGTGAATTCTTTCTCTTTCTTCTTTATCTTTCTCTCAAGGGTTAGAGCCATTCTGTACGCAACCTTGGTCGCAGCCCCCTCGTTTCGAGATAAAGATAAAGATAAAGATAAAGAGGAAAGAGAAAGATTGTCCCCCGCCGCTTCCATCTTCCCAGCATGACTCCCATTACACTCTGCATCGTTGAAGACGATCAAGGCACGCGCGAGCAGCTCGCGGCCCTTCTCAGCCGCGAGCCGAAGCTCCGTTGCGTGAATACGTATAGCACGGGGGAGGACGCGCTGCGAGGGATTCCGCAGGACCAGCCCGACGTCGCTTTGGTCGACATCAACCTGCCCGGCATGAGCGGGATCGAGTGCGTCTCGAAGCTCACCGCCCAGATGCCGAAGCTGAAGGTGCTGATGCTGACCGCGTACAAGGAGAGCGATCTCATCTTCAATTCGCTTCGCGCCGGAGCGCGTGGATACCTGTTGAAAAAAATGGTGCCGGCCGAACTGGTGACCGCCGTCGAGCAGGCCCACGCGGGAGGCGCGCCGATGTCGATGCAGATCGCGAGCAAAGTCGTGGAGTATTTCCATCTGGCCGAGCGCTCCGCCTCCGACGTGGCCAAGCTGACGCCGCGCGAGCACGAAATCCTCGAGCTCCTGGCCAAAGGGTTTCTCTACAAGGAAATCGTCGAGCGGCTCGGCATCAGCATGAGCACGGTCCGCACGCATCTTCAGCACATCTACGACAAGCTGCACGTGCAATCGCGGACGGAGGCGACGGCGAAATATTTTGGGCGGTAGCGCGCGGTTTTGGGTTTTGAGTTTTGGGTAACCGATCCCGACTCGCTGGCGCTCGCCGCTACGGGGCAGAAAACCAGCGATAAGCATCGGATCGAGGTCGACTCTCGATCCTGCCACTCGCTCACGCTCGTAGCTACTCTCGGCAGCCACACTGCAACCGCTCTGTGCCCTCCTGCTCGTCCTCTTCCGGCCTCTGGGTCACAAAACAAAGCTAATGGCCGCTAATCCGGAAACGGTGCTCGAACTCATCTTTTTCCGACGAGCTGTGGGTCAATAGGCGGTCTGGATCCAAGTGGATCCTTCGCTACGCTCGAGGATGACAAGGCGAGGATTAGGGATCATTAGTGGTTAGAAACGGGCTGGCGGAGGGTTTCGCCGGGGTTCCACCGTCCGATGACCATCGTGGTGACGGCTTGGTCGGGCAGGCCGCGTTCGTGGCGTTCGATCTTGCCCACCAGGACATCCACCGCCGTGGCGCCGATCAAATCGCCGTGTTGATACACGCCCGAGATGCGATGCTGCACCGCGGGACACGACAAACTGACCAAGCCCAAGTCCGTCGGCACGCGGAGCTTCAGTCGCAGAAGGGCTTTTTCCACCAGCTCCGCGTTGTAGGTAATGATTACATCAGGCTTCTCGCGGGTGAGCCAACGCTTGAAGTCCGCGAGGGGAAAGGCCTCGAGGTCCTCGAGGTTGTCGACGAGGAGCGGACGCGTGCGCCCGATCTTGGGGAGCATTGTTTGCGCGGTGAAAAATCCCGCCTCCCAGCGGCCCTGGAACCGCTCCCGCTGACTCGAGCGCAACACCAAGCCGGGGCGGCGGTAGCCGAGTTCGTGACACTCCTGGACGGTGCGAAGCGCGCTGAAATAGTGATCGTTTCCGACCGAGGCCAAGGCCAGCGATTTGGAAGGGACGCCGATACAGACCGCCGCAAAATGGTCCCACCGGAGATCGGGCGGCGACGCGCCGTCCGCCAGAGGCCCCAGGAGGATGCCTTGGATTCCCCGCGCATAGAGCATGTCACTGAATCGCGACGCCGACATCCCTTCTTGGTGGAGCCAAAATTCCTGCGCCCGGTAGCCGAGGGTGGCGGCGCGCTCCAAAGCGCCCTGCCGAATCAGCCTCACCGTGGTGGAGGGCGAGCTGCGCCAGGCATCGGGCCGATCCAGCGCACAGACCAGCGCCAGGACCGGTTGAGCCTTGATCGGCTGGTTGCGACGACGGCTCCGCATCAAGGCCGCGACGAAAGGATTCGGGCGGTAGCCCAGTTCGTCCGCGATTTTGGCGATGCGCGCTTTCATCTCCGGGGAGATGTTGGGGCGGTTGCGGAGGCTGAGAGAAACCGCCGAGACGCTTACACCCGCGCGTTCGGCGATATCCTTCATGCTGACGTTGGGGATCATGGGCAGGCGAGGGAGTCAACGATGACACTATCATCGCACTTCCGCGCGTAAATGAAATAGCGGATAGGAATCTGTGTTGCGAACACCCAGCTCCTTGTCGCTGATGGTCAGCGCCCTGTACCAACGCAGCGTTCGCCCCCCTCCCTGCGCATGACTACCGCAGCCTCAACCACGCGGCGATCGCCCTCTCTCGTTTCCCCTCTGTTACGGGGCACGTAGGAGTAATACCATGCAAACCCTTACTCATCGCATGCGCACGGCACTCGTGCATGTCAGCATCGCGTTCGTCGGCGCGACCAGTCAGGCCCAACCCGTAGCCCCGGCCGCACCGCCGCCACCCGCGGACGACGTGGTCAGCCTTTCG
This sequence comes from uncultured Opitutaceae bacterium, assembly GCA_964546955.1. Classification (GTDB taxonomy): domain Bacteria; phylum Verrucomicrobiota; class Verrucomicrobiia; order Opitutales; family Opitutaceae; genus CAZJLP01. The sequence continues at coordinate 41,926 of CAZJLP010000020.1, forward strand.
GAATTCACCGTGCGAGAACGCGCGGACAACAGCTATCTCTCCGCCGAATCGACCTCCGGTTCGCGGGTGGCCGTGAAAGTCACGGACCTTCCCTACGCGGTGAACACGATCCCCTCGGAATTGCTCAAGGATTTCAACGTCCTCGACATCACCGAAGAGCTGGCTTTTGCCAGTTCGGTCTCCGGGCTCGATCAAGGCGGCAACTTCAACGTTCGCGGCTTCGGCGGCAATATCGTCCTGCGAAACGGCTTCTCGCGCCTCGGCAATTTCGACCGCACCGCCGCGGACCGCATCGAGTTCATCAAAGGTCCGGCCGCCGCGATCTACGGGCAGACCAACCCGGGCGGCATCGTCAACATCATGACGAAACAGCCGCGCTCGAAACCGCGCCAGACGGTTTTCCTTTCGGCCGGATCGTACGACACCACGCGCGAGGAAATCGAAGTGACCGGCCCCGTGCCGATCGGCAGCGGCTCGAAGTTGTCCTATTTGGTCAACGCCTCGTATTTCCACCGCACCTACGAAAGCCCGAACCTCGCCACGCGAACGAAATCGGCCTACGCGGTCCTGAAATACGACTTCAGCAAGAACACGAGCCTGAGCGTCGATTTCGACTACAGTTTCCAGCACAACAACGTGATCGGCATTCCGTTCACCGTCATCCCCGGCAGCCCGGTCCGCTACACGGGGCTGGCGACGGAACTCGCGAATAAACACTACTCGTCTCCGACCGACTGGAACGAGCGCGAGGTTTTCAACTACGAGGCGTTTTTCGAACATCGTTTCAGCAGCGTCTTTTCGATGCGCGCCGGTGCGAACGCCTACAAGAGCCCACGCTACAGCTACGCTTCGATTCTTTCGACGCAGTATGACCCTGCGGTGGGCCAGATGATCAACCGCACCCGCCGGCCGAACTACAGTTTCCTGATCGGCCGCGGGCAGAGCGCGGCGATCGACTTCGTGGCGAGTTATCCGGTGGCCAAGACGACCAACAAGACTCTGCTCACGGTCGATTACTACAGCAACCAGGGCGATCGGCCTACGTTTCAGTCCGCCAGCACGACGTTCGGGCCGACCACCTTGGACGTGAACAATCCGGTTCACACGCCGTATGTGCCCTTCAATCGCACGGACTACGTCGTGAGCCGGGATCGCTGGGACTACGCCCGCACGCTCGGCACGTTCCTTCGGCACCAGATCTGGATGCTGGAGGATCGGTTAATTTTCATGGGCGGCGTGCGCTACGACCGCGTGCACAATTACGCGCACGACGCTTTCTCCACGTTTCCGTCCACGAGCCCCCGGGCGGGGCAGCTGCCGGAGGACGCGCGCTGGGATGGCGACAACGTCAGCACGACGTTCGGCCTGAACTACAAAATCACGCCCGACATCATTTTCTTCGCCAGCCGCAGCGAGTCGTTTGTGCCCGGTGGTCCCGGCGGATTGAACCTCACGCAGGAGCCACGTGTGTTTTCGCCGAATCAAACGGGACTCGGTTACGAAACCGGCTTCAAGTTCGACGCATTCAACCACCGGCTCAGCATGACCACGAGCTTCTACGACATCAGCCTGAAGAACGTGCAAACCCAGGAGGTCGATCCCGCGAATCCCGGCGGCCCGCTCATCACCCAGTTCGAAGGCGGCCAGGATGCGAAAGGTTTCGAAATCGATATGAACTGGCGGGTGATGGACAACCTGCAGTGGTTGTTTTCCTACGGTTGGACCGATAGCCGGCTCACCGACCGCGGCAGCGATCTCGACATCATGAGCCGTCAGACCCAACGCATTCCCTTCGATCAGATCGGCTCGGCCTTGAAGTATGACATCAACAAGGCGGTCAACGTCTACGTGAGCATGCGCTACGTCGGTTGGACGTATGTGGACAATGCGGGCGGTATACGCGACACGACACCGGGGAGTCCCACGCTCGGCTTCACGGTGACGCACGACGGCCGCCGTACGATCAAGTCCCCTGCTTATGCGGTTTGGAATGTGGGCGCCGCCTACAAATTCAAGACCGGCGGCGCTTTGTCGCACACGATCAACGTCACGGCGAAAAACGTCTTCGACAAGTTCTACGTCCAACCGAACCGCAACCTCGGCGACCGCTTCAATGTGCTGGTTTCGTACAATATCGAACACTGACCGGTAAGCCGACGCACGACGACCGCACGGTCCTCCTCTCTTGTTCTCAAACACTCTCCAATCGATGACAACCTGAACCCCATTCGAGGCATTACACTTGGGGTGGAGTCAAATCCGCCCCGCTGAGAAACAAGATGGTAACGAGAACGGAGGCGTGGGAGACGCCTCCGTTCTTTTTTTGGGTGTGGATAAAGACGTCCGGAACAGAAGGTATGTCCGGGGATCTTTTTCTTTCTCTCGGAGCGGATCGAAGGTAGGCAAAACGTCCCGGCGAGCCGTGGGTGGTCTCGATCTCGACTTCGCCTTTTTCAACCATTTTACAGAAGGACGCGAAGGTAACGAAGAGATCTTCGTGGCAGTGAGTTCTCCGGCATTAGGCGCGTTTAGCGAAACAGATAGATGGGTAGCCGACGGATCTTCGTTTTCTTCGTCATCTTCTGTCCAAATCTGAAAGGCTCGAGGATCGACAAGGAACGCTCATTCTTGCTGATTTGCGCTGATCGACTCGCTGGCGCTTGCCGCTACGGGCCCGTCAACCGCCACTCGCTCACACTCGTAGCTACTTCTCGGGCGCTCCGAGATAAAGAGGGAAGAGAAAGAGTTGCAGCCGCGGTGCGGCTGCAAAACACCCTTGCCCTACCCCCACCCGCCGGTTCAAACATCGCGAGCAGACACGTGACCGCCCCCTTTAGGCCCTGCCGGCTAGAGGGTCTCCCTCTCCTTACTTCCCCCCTTCCTCTCAGAACGCGCAATCGACTATGCCTACACTTCCTGCAATCGCATTCATCGGCACCGGCGTCATGGGCCGCAGCATGGCGGGGCATCTGCTGAAAGCCGGCCACGCCGTCCACGTCTACAATCGCACGCGCGAAAAAGCGCAGACTCTGATCGAGGCCGGGGCCCAGTGGCACGATTCCGCCGGTCAGGCTGCGGCCGCGGCGGAGACCGTCGTGACCATGCTGGGTTTTCCGACGGATGTTGAGGAAACCTACCTCGGGCCCAAGGGCATCGTCGCATCGGCGAAGCCGGGAACGCTCCTCATCGACATGACGACCTCGAGCCCCGCGCTCGCTCGGTGCGTCGCCGAAGCGGCCGCGGGACGCGGCCTGATTGCCCTCGATGCACCGGTCTCAGGCGGAGACATCGGAGCGCGCGAGGCGCGCCTCGTCATCATGGCCGGCGGCGACGAAGCCGGCTTCCAACGCGCTTTGCCGGTGTTGTCCCTGATGGGAAAGAACATTGTCCGCCACGGCGGCCCCGGCTCCGGTCAGCACTGCAAGATGGCAAATCAGATCGCCGTCGCGGCAGGCATGCTCGCCTGGGTGGAAGCCCTGGCCTACGCCCAAAAGGCGGGCCTCGAACCCACCCGCGTGCTGGAAAGCATCAGTGGCGGAGCGGCCGGAAGCTGGGCCATGACCAACCTCGCTCCGAGGGCGTTGAGCGGAAACTACGCGCCGGGCTTCTACGTGAAGCATTTTCTGAAAGACATGCGCATCGCCCTCGAAGCCGCGGCCGAGATGAAACTCGACCTTCCGGGTCTCGCGTGCGCCAAAAAGCTCTACGACCAAGTCGCCGCAAAAGGCTGGGAAGACTGCGGAACGCAAGCCCTCTACCGCCTGTACACCGCGTCATGAAACTCACCGGCGATTTTCGACGCCGCGTGCTCGCGCGGGAGTGGCTCGGCGGCACGTTCCTGAATCTCGGGTCGCCTCTCACCGTCGAGATGGCGGGCTGCGCCGGATTCGACTGGCTCCTTCTCGATCACGAGCACGGCCCTGGCAGCGACCAAACGATCCTGCATCAGCTTCAGGCGGCCGCCGCCACCCCCGCGACCGCGATCGTCCGCATCGCGGCGAACGAACCGCCCCGGTTCAAACGGGTCCTCGATATCGGCGCCGGTGGGGTGATGGTGCCCTGGGTCAGCACAGCGGACGAGGCACGCGCCGCGGTTTCATCGCTGCGCTATCCCCCGCGCGGAATTCGCGGCGTCGCAAAATTGAACCGCGCTTGTTCCTTCGGCGCCAGTTTCGACGAGTATTATGCGCATGCCCACGAGTGGCTCGTCACCATGGCCCAGATCGAGACGCCCGAGGGCGTGGCCAATGCGGCGGAGATCGCGGCGGTCGACGGCGTGGATGTGCTCTTCGTCGGTCCGACGGACCTGACGACGGCGCTAGGGATTCAATCGCAGTTCGAGCATCCCCTGTATCTCGACGCCTTGCAGAAGGTCGCCGCCGCGGCGAAGAACGCAGGCAAAGCGACGGGAATCCTGCTGCTCAATCCGGCGCAACTCCCGCGCATCCGCGAGTTAGGCATCACGGTCGTGGCGCTGGGCAGCGATGGCGGCGGAGTGAACGGCGCGCTGCTCGGGTACGCGGCTACGCTGCGGGGAAAGTGAACTCGAACCGGCTGGCCTAGTGAGAGTCGCACTTTGCTGAGCAGACCGTGAAATGAATCCCCGGAATGAGATAAAGCGTAAAGAGCCTCTGGAAAACTCCGGCGAAGAGCGGATCGGGGTGATACGCGACCTCCGGGCGCGTTGGCTTGGAGCGCGCGCTCCTCGTAGAAAAACGCCGAAAACGCGCTCAGGACTTTCTCGTTCCTCTTTCTTCTCTCCTCTTTCTCTCAATCTTTCTTCCTCCACCGAGATGCCAGCCGGGCTCGAGTCCGGTGCGAGTACGCGGTCGGAGTGGCTTCTCTGTAGAAGAGGAAAGATTAAGAGAAAGATGGCGGGGCGGCCGCCCCCGGGTGCTGGCGCTCGCCGCTACAACTTCACTTTCAATTCGAAACGCTAAACTGAAACTACGGCCGCAGGCCGCGCTCTCCCCCCATGCGAATCACGGAAATGCACATCACGCCGATTGCGCTCGGCGATCCTCCCTTGTTAAACGCCGCCGGTCTGCACGCGCCTTATTGTCTGCGGACGGTGATCGAACTCGTCACGAACACGGGGCTGCGGGGGCTGGCGGAAGTTCCGGGCAGCGCGGCGATCGATGAGGCGCTCGCCAACGTGCGCGACGCCGTGATTGGCTCGGACCCGCTCAACTGGAACGCGCTCAAGGCCAAGCTGATTCAATTCGCCGCGCCGGAAACGGCCGCCTCCCGGGGAGACAAACCGTGGGACGGCCGGAAGATCGTCCAGGTCTACAGCGCCATGAACGTGGCGTGTTTGGATATTCAAGGGAAAGCGTACGGCGTTCCCGTCGCCCAACTCCTCGGCGGCATCGTGCGCGAGCGGGTGCCGTACTCGGCGTACCTGTTCTATAAGTACGAAGGAGCCGGCGGCGATCTCGCCTTCGGCACGGATCCCAAGGCGACCGGCTGGGCGGCCGCGCGTCAGAAACAGGCGCTCGAGAACCCGGACGAGATCGTGGCCCAGGCTCATGCGATGGTGAAGGAGTTCGGTTTCAAATCGATCAAGCTGAAAGGCGGGGTGTTCGAACCCGCGATCGAAGTCGCCAGCATGAAGGCGCTGCACAAGGCGTTCGGGCCGAATGTTCCGCTTCGCCTCGATCCCAACGCGCTGTGGACGGTCGACACGGCGATCAAGTACGGCAAGGAGCTCGAAGGCATTCTGGAGTATTTTGAGGATCCCACACGCGGCCAGGACGGCATGGCGACGGTGCGCAAAGCACTAAAGATGCCGCTGGCGACGAACATGTGCACAACGTCGTTCGACGACCTTCCTGGCAGCATCAAGCACGAGTCGGAGGATATCATTCTCACCGACCACCACTTCTGGGGCGGCCTCCACTCCTCCATGGAGCTGGCGGCGTTCTGTCGAATTTTCCGCCGCGGCGTATCGATGCATTCGAACAATCACGCGGGAATTTCGCTCGCGGCCATGACCCACCTGGGCGCCGCGATGCCGAATCTGAGCTATGCGCTCGACACCCACTATCCCTGGCAATGGGAAGAAATCATCGTCGGCGGCAGGATTAAATTCGAGGATGGGTGCGTTGTCCTCCCGAAAGGGCCGGGCCTCGGCGTCGAACTCGACCGCCCCGCCCTCGCTCGCGCTCACGAAACCTACAAGCGCTGCGGGATCAAAGAGCGCAACGACGAGCCAGAGATGCAGAAGAAGGTGCCAGGGTGGAAATTCAAAGCCGTGCGTTGGTAGTGGCCGCTTTGAATTTCGGTTTTGAGTTTTGAGTATTGAGTAACCGATCCCGACTCGCTGGCGCTCGCGACTACGGGGCAGAAATAAGCGATAAGTAGTCAGCAACAAGCAATGGGTCGAGGTCGATCCTGCCACTCGCTCGCGCTCGTAGCTACTTTCCCGCGATCAAACTGGAATCGCTCCGTGCCCTCCTGCTCGTCCTGTTCCGACCTCTGTGTCGCAAAACAAAGCTTCACCTTCGTCCACTTCGAATCCTTCGCGAGACACAACCCGAGCTCACGCCGATTCGAACCAACCTGCCGGGACGGCAGGTTCCGCTTTGGGAATACCACACGTGCCAGCACAGGTAGCACGCGTGTGAACCCAAAAAACCAAAACCGGGCGGCCCCCGTGGACCGCCCCCTATTTCACCAGCGGAATCGCCACATTCCAGCTCGTGGTCATGTTGGCGAAGCCGCCAGGGCCATCGCCGCTGGCGGCGAAAAGCATCACGGGGCGGCCGTTTTCGAAAAGAAGGAAGGGGCGATCCATTTGTCCCATGACCTGTTCCTTGCCGTCACTCCATGTCACCTTACGGCTATAAGCCTTGGGATTGGCGGCGAGCTTCCAATTCTTGCCGTCAGGAGAATAGGCGTGAATCCCGGCGTGTTTCTCGCCGGCGAGTTTCCCAGTCATGTCCTTTGCAATCATTTCGTACCCGCCTTCCGGGCTCTGCCAGACAAACGGATCCTCGACTTCGCCGAAATGGTCGGGGCTGAACAGCGGCTGATCGCTGATCACTTCATACGGTCCAAGATAGTTTTTCGCTTTTGCGGCGCTCAGCACCATGGCGCCGTGCTTGCCCTTATCATTATAACGACGCGCCTTGAACATCAGGAAGACGGAGCCGTCCTTGTGCACCGTGGGCGCAGGATTCGAAGTCAGAAAACTATAGTATGTGCCCGGTTTTGTATCGAGAATCGGTTTGTCGAACCGTTGCCAGGGACCGCTGAGGCTCTTGGAAGTCGCGAGGCCGATGCGCTTGTTGGCCCGGGCCACGATGCAGCGGTGGTCGTCGAGATTGAATTTCTCACCTCGCGGCGCGTCGTCCAGCGGGTGCGTGCTGCCCATGTAGTACAATAGATAGGTGTCACCGTGTTTGGTGATCGATGGATTGTGCGTAGCGCGGCCGTCCCAGTACTCCACCCCCCGCGCGGGCAGGACGACTTCCTTGAAGGTGTAAGGACCTTCGGGTTTGTCGGCGACGGCTCGGACCACCTCGGAATTGGTCATCCAACCCGGATGGAAGGTGATGTCTTTGGGCCAGCGCGACGCGAACATGTGATACTTGCCGTCGTCCCCTTTGATCACGGACCCATCCCAGACCCAGTAACCCTCCATACGAAAACCGCCTTCCCGTGGCACCACGCCCAACTTCGGAAACGGGAGCGGCTCCGCTAGGCCGGCTGCAGCCAGGATAAGGGAGAGCGAGAAAAAGACGAGAGAACGAAATAAGGTCATGGGTAGTATGAGGGTTGTCTCAAAGTTTCAGCGAGATAGGCGCACAGTAAAGGCGATAGCGTACGCTAAAAGTCAAAAGCTTGGAGTTGCCGAGAGCCAAGAGCTTAGAAACGGAGTGGTGAGAGCGGTTCCGGTTTGTCCTTCTCGAGCGCAGCGAAGGATGACAAACGCTGGTGGAAACGGAGCCATCTGCTATCGCGACTCAGCTCTCAGCCCTGAGTTTCTCGGCCAATTGACTACAAATTACAATCGGCCTTTCCAATGGCGTTCGGGGCATTTTCGGCCTAGGATGAGCAGATGGAAGCGATCCTTGGGTTAGCCATGGGGCTCGGCCTCAGCGCCGCATGCGGATTTCGCGTCTTCGTGCCGCTGCTCGTCATGAGTGTCGCGGCGCGGGGCGGCTATCTCACCTTAAGTGATCATTTCAATTGGCTCGGCGGGGACATCGCTCTGATCACGCTGGCCATCGCGACGGTCCTGGAAATCGCGGCCTACTACGTTCCCTGGGTGGACAATTTTCTCGATTCCATCACGACCCCGTGCGCGGTGGTCGCCGGCATGATCGCGACGGCGGCGGTTCTGACGGATATGGACCCGTTCATGAAATGGACGCTCGCGGCGATCGCGGGCGGAGGTGCCGCGGGTCTGGTTCAAGCCACGACGGTCGTGACGCGGGGTGCATCCACGCTGGCAACGGGCGGCACAGGTAACTCCGCGATCGCCACGGTCGAAGCGGGCGGCGCAACGGCCACGTCTCTGCTCGCGCTGTTTGTGCCGATTGCGATCCCACTGATTCTGCTCGCCGTGCTTTGGTATTTTTTGCGCCAGCGTCGGAGACGGACGTTAGAAGCCAGCTCTCCGCGGTAGGACGACGTTGGTTCGGTGGTCTCCGATCTCGATTCCGTTTTCTTCAAACCATTTTACAAAAGGACACGAAGGAGCCGGCTTCGGATTTTGAAACCACTAATCCACACTGATGATTTCGCTCGGCAATGGCCGAGCGAGGGCAGGAATGCTCATTTTCGCTGATTGGTGCTGATCGGCGCGCTGGGGAGGCATTAAGCGATAAACATTCAGCAATGAGCAATGGATCGAGGTCGAGCCTGCCACTCGCTCACGCTCGTAGCTACTTTCCGCTAACCACACTGCAACCGCTCTGTGCCCTCCTGTTCGTCCTCTTCCGTCCTCTCTGTCACAAACAAAGCTCGGGTCTAACTTCTGGCTTCTGACTTCTGGTCTCCAGCTTCTGGCTCTACAGCGGAGTGAGACCTTCGTCTTCCTCGATCACGATCGGTTTGACCGGACCGAAAGCCAGCGCGGCCCAACCGAGGCCTACGAGGCCGATGCAGAGGAGGAGGAACCACTCGCCGTGTCTCGCATAGAACGTCTGGCGGCCGATCCAGCGCGCGTCGCGCGTGACTGACAGCGTTTGCGTGCCTCGGAAGTAAACAGATCCTTTGTCGGCGGGATTCGTCGAGAGGACCATGCGCGGGCTCCCCTTCTCGTCGACCCGCTCCACCTGCTGGAGGACGGCGCGGATGGACCCAAACTCGTCGATCCAACCGCTCCAGCCGCCATTGCCGCAACGCACCACGGGACGTCGATTCTCCACCGCTCGCAAGACCGAGTGCGCCGCGTGCTGGTAAGCGGCCCCGCCCTCTCCGAACCAACCATTGTTCGTGATCACGAGCAGCACATCCGCGCCGGCATTGGTCGCGCGGCGCGCGAGATTGGGGAAAATGTCCTCATAACAAATCAGCGGCGCCACCCCGACTGAACCGAGTGACATTTGCACAGGGATGACGCCCGGCTTTGTACCTGGCGCAAAATCGCCGTCGCCGATCGGCACAAATTTTTTCAGCCAACCCAAGACCGAACGCAGCGGCACGTATTCGCCGAAAGGCACGAGTTTCGTCTTCGCATAGTCCGTGGGCTGGAGACCAGACTTCGGATCGATCAGAAACGCGCCATTGTACCACGCGGTTGGTTTTTCCGGAGGCCCGTCGAAGGCGACCGAGCCGAGCAAAATGGGCACATCGGCGCGGCGCGTCAGGTCTTCGGCCCAAGTGCGCGTCTCAGGATCTCCTTTGACGGCCCAGGGCGTCACGGCCTCGGGCCAGACGATCAAGTCGGGCTTCAGTCGTCCGTGCGCGGCTTTGAGCGTCACTTGATCCAAAACATCCAAGATCTTCGGCCCTTGAGCGGCGTTCCACTTCACCTCTTGTGGAATGTACGGCTGTACTAGCGCCATCCGCCCCACCGGCAAATGATGGTCGAACCGGCGATACGTCTCCACGACGTGCACGGTCAAGCACACCAGCAGGAGAAACATCGCGAAGAGAAATTCCTGGCTGCGTTTTTTGATGCCACGAAGCTTCTCGCGAAAGAGGCGGTGGCCGTAGGCGGCGAAAGCCACGTTCATCGCGATGAGGACAAAGGAAATCCCCGCCGCCCCGGTGTACGCGGCGATTTGCAGGATGCTCGTGCGCTCCCATTGGGTGGCGGACAAAGGCAACCATGGGAACCCGCTCAGAAACCACGTGCGCGACCACTCGATCACCACCCACAAACCAGCGAGTCCCAAGACGGCGAATATACGGAGCGGAGCCGCTCGTCCCAGCAGGCGAGGCATCGCCCACCAGACCGCGAGATACCAAACCCCAATCCACGCTCCGATGAAGGGACCGAGCAGCGACAATCCGAGCCAGGTTACGTTGTGCAGCCACCCGAGCAGAATTGTCCAGGAGACGGCCTGAGCCGCGGCCATCGTCAGCGCGAAAAGCTTAAACTGCGGCCGCGTATAGGCCCAGAATACAGCGGGCGAGGCGAAGGCGTACGCGAGTTCCGGTCCCCGCGAAGGAGGATGGCAGGCGACGGTCAATACGACGGTTGCGACAAACACGGCAGCAGCCCAAACATACTCCGCATGGCGCTCGAAGAAGCCGGGCGGCTTTTCGGCGTAGGGATTGTACTCGGAAGCAGGAGCGGTGTCGGGCATGAAAGGAAGGAGTCTCGCTGCAGCCATCGACGCGCTCAAGGCTGAAGGCAAGTGGCAGGGCGAAGGGTCATCCCTAACGAGCGGGAGGTCGGTTTTAAACTGCGCATGATCGGCGGAACGACGTCGGTGGCCTGCCGAGATGGTGGAGCGCGATCTCCGAGCGCGCTTCTGGACGCATTCCTACGAGCGGCGCGAGCCCAAACCAACACGCCCGGAAGTCGCGTTCCACCTCAATCCGCTTTTGCGGAGCTTCCTCAAGGAAAAGATTAAAGAGAAAGATTGGGACGCGGTGCTCGTCCCCAGGCTTATGCGCCGTGGCAGGCTTTGTACTTCTTTCCACTGCCGCAGGGGCAGGGTTCGTTGCGGCCGACTTTGGGGACCTGCCGGCGAATGGTGACGGAGGGCAGCTTGATTTCTTCCTCCGGCGCTTCGGCCACGGCGGCGGCGCTGCCGCCACTCGTCGTGATCGTGGTCGTCACCTGGGGCTGTGGCAAACCGCTGCGTGTGCCGCCGGCGGGCGCGTTTTCGGGACCCTGGGTTTGCGCGGTGCGATTGAGCAGCGTGAGCATGTTCTCAAAGGACTGCAGGTTGCTCGCGCTGCGGAACAGGCCCGTGCAAATCTGCAGGCGGACGTTGTTCATCAATTCCTCGAAGTACTTGTAGGCCTCGCTCTTGTATTCAACGAGTGGATCCTTCTGGCCGTAGCTGCGCAGACCGACCGCCTGACGGAGATTCTCCATCTCCGTGAGGTGCTCCTGCCAGTGGTGATCGATCGCGTTGATGACCACATACCGCTCGAGCGCGCCCAGGGCCTCGGGAATCTCGACCGACTCCTTCACCTTGTACGCTTCCTGGATTCGCTCGACGATCAGCTTGGTGAGCTTTTCCGGGTCGTTGCCCGTCAGCTCCTCGACCTTCAGCGAGATCGGGAAATGGGTATTCGTCCATCCGACGAGGCTTTCGATCGCGGCGGGCGTGGTGCCCGCTTTTTCGCCAAAACCCGCGGTCGAGACGCGCGTCGCGATTTCCTCTTCGACTTGTTCGAAGATGATCTCCTTCGGACGCTCGGCATGAATCGCGGCATTGCGGATGCCGTAGATCACTTCGCGCTGCTTGTTCAGCACGTCGTCGTACTGGAGCAAACGCTTGCGGATCGAATAATTCTGCTGCTCGACCTTCTTCTGCGCGCTTTCGATCGAGCGGTTGAGCCAGGGGTGCTCGAGCTCTTCCCCCTCGTTCATCGCGCCTTCCATCAGGCGGGAGGCGAGATTGCCCTGCAAAAACAGGCGCATGAGATCGTCTTCGAGCGAAAGGAAGAATTTCGTAAGACCCGGGTCGCCCTGACGCGAGCAACGGCCGCGCAACTGACGGTCGATGCGGCGCGATTGGTGGCGTTCGGTGCCGATGACATACAAACCGCCGGCCTCGCGCACGCCTTCGCCGAGTTTGATATCAGTACCGCGGCCCGCCATGTTGGTCGCGATCGTCACCGCGCCGCGCTGTCCGGCGCGGGCTACGATATCCGCTTCCTGCTCGTGGTATTTGGCGTTGAGGACGGTGTGAATGATGCCGGTGCGGCGCAGCATGCGCGAAAGCACCTCGGAGGAATCGACGCTGACCGTGCCGACCAGCACGGGCTGGCCGCGAGCGTTCGCGTCCTGAATTTCCTTCACCACCGCGTTGAACTTATCGCGGCGGGTTTTGAAGATGCTGTCGTTCTTGTCGACGCGAATGCACGGCCGGTTCGTCGGGATCACCTGCACGGCAAGGCGATAGATGTCGTTGAACTCCGTCGCCTCGGTCTCGGCTGTACCGGTCATGCCGGCCAGCTTTTCGTACATGCGGAAATAATTCTGGATCGTGATCGTCGCGTAGGTGCGGGTTTCGCGTTCGATCGTGACGTTTTCCTTGGCTTCGACCGCTTGATGCAGGCCGTCCGACCAGCGCCGGCCCGGCATGACGCGGCCGGTGTTTTCGTCGACGATCATCACCTTGCCCTCTTGCACGACATACTCGACGTCGCGCTCGTAGAGCGAATAGGCGCGCAGCAGCTGGCTGATCGAATGAATTTCCTCGGAGACTTCGGCGTAGCGCTCCTGGGACTTGCGTTTGATCTCCTCGCGCTCCTCGGGCGTCAGTTCGGTCTTCTTCTCGAGGTCGGAAAACTCGGTGGCCAAATCGGGGAGGACGAAGGCGTCGGGATTGTCCGGGCGGAGCTTCGTGCGGCCGAGTTCCGTCAAGTCGGCCTGGTGCTGGCGCTCGTCGATGGCGTAAAAGAGTTCCTCCTTGATCCGATACAGCTCCTCCTTGTTGAAGTCGCTGTTCATCTCCGTCTCGGTTTTGTCGAGGAGCTTCCGTGCGTCCGGGATTTCCATGAGGCGCAGCAGCTGTTTGTTCTTCGGATGCCCGAGCTTGACCTGCAACATCTTGCGGGAGGCGGCCTGGCGTTCTTCACTCGAGACGTTGGGCTTCTCCAAGAGTTCCTTGGCTTCGCTCACCAGGCGATTGCACAGGCGGGTCTGCTCCGCGACGAGGCGATCGATGCCGGGCTTCAGGCGCGTATAGGGCTGTTCCCGCTCGATCGGCGCAGGGCCCGAAATGATCAACGGCGTGCGGGCTTCGTCGACCAGGATGGAGTCGATTTCGTCCACGATGCAGTACCAGTGGTCGCGCTGGACCTGGTCGTCTTTGCGCGTGGCCATGCCATTGTCGCGGAGGTAGTCGAAACCGAACTCGCTGGCGGTCCCATAGGTAATGTCGCGCGAATACATTTCGCGCCGCACATCGGAAGCCATTTGCTGCTGAATGCAGCCCACCGTCAGGCCGAGAAAATTGTACAAATAACCCATCCACTCGGAGTCGCGGCGCGCCAGGTAGTCGTTCACCGTGACGAGCTGGGTGTTGCGGCCGGTCAGGGCGTTCAGGTACAGCGGAAGCGTGGCGACCAGGGTCTTGCCTTCGCCCGTCGCCATTTCGGAAATGCGTCCCTCGTGCAGCGCGATGCCGCCGATCAGTTGAACGTCGAAGTGGACCATGTTCCACTCGAGTTCGTGATCGCAAACCATGATCTTGCGCCCGCACAGACGGCGAGCTGCGTTCTTCGCCGCAGCGAAAGCTTCCGGTAGGAGGTCGTCGAGCGTTTCGCCCTTCTGGAAACGCGCCTTGAATTCGTCGGTTTTCGCGCGCAGTTCGTCGTCGGTCAGCGACTGGTAGGATTGCTCGAACTCGTTGGAGCGGGCGACGATCGGACGCGCTTTCTCCAGGAACTTCTTGTAGTGACGTCCCGAAAAGCGCTTGAGCAGGAAAGAGATCATGAAAAGGGGCTTAACGTGTAGCCAGAGGGAGCGGGTTGGCAAATGGCAAATCGCGTCGGGTCGCGGCGATCGTCGATTGCTGATTGATCACTTATTAATCATTAATAAACAATGAATTACATAGATATGATGTACAGTCGCTCTAAACCCTTTTCGGAGCGATGACACAGAGGGCCGGAGCGCAGACACAGAGATGGCAGAGGAACCCCCCGTTGGCTGAGGGTTTCGTGCAGCGCGGGCGCTCGGTTGATCAGACCTGAATCTCAGCGACGAGGCTCAGACTTGCGTCTTGAAGTACGCGATCGTGCGCTTGAGGCCTTCCTCGAGCGGGATCGTGGGTTCCCACTTCAGGTATTTCTGGGCCAGAGAGATGTCGGGACGGCGCTGCTTCGGGTCGTCGGAAGGCAGCGGTTTGTGCACGATCTTCGACTTTCCGCCGACCAGTTTGAGAGTGAGCTCGGCGAGTTGGAGCATCGTGAATTCACCGGGATTGCCGATGTTCACCGGGCCAACGGTTTCCGTCTGGTTCATCAGGCGGACAAACCCTTCAATGAGATCGTCGACGTAGCAGAACGAGCGGGTTTGCGAACCATCGCCGTACACCGTAAGGTCTTCGCCCTTGATCGCCTGCACGACAAAATTTGAAACGACGCGTCCGTCGTTCGGGTGCATCCGGGGGCCGTAGGTGTTAAAAATGCGAACCACGCGGATATCGACTTTGTTCTCGCGGTGGTAGTCGAAGAACAGGGTCTCGGCGCAACGCTTGCCCTCGTCGTAACAAGAGCGGCGGCCGATCGGGTTCACATTGCCCCAGTAGTCTTCCGGCTGCGGATGGACATGAGGATCTCCATAGACTTCGGAGGTCGACGCCTGGAAAACGCGGGCCTTCACGCGCTTCGCGAGGCCGAGGCAGTTGATCGCGCCCATGACGGAGGTCTTCGTCGTCTTGATCGGATTGAACTGGTAGTGAGGGGGAGAGGCGGGACAGGCCAGGTTGTAGATCTGATCGACTTCGTATTTGAAGGGGTCGATCACGTCGTGCCGGACCAGCTCGAACTTCGGATTGCCCAGCAGGTGCGCGATATTCTCCTTACGGCCTGTGAAGAAGTTATCGAGGCAAATGAGGTCGTGTCCTTCTTTGATGAGACGGTCGCAAAGATGACTGCCCAGGAACCCAGAGCCACCGGTGACGAGGATACGCATAGAGGGGTTCACCGTGCCAAAACTCCCCCGCTTGGCCAGCAAATCCGCTAGCCAGGTGCAACAGTCGGGGAAAACCCGGGGGGGGCGGCGGGCTGAGTTGAAGGGTTGAGAGTTGAAGGTTGAGAGACCGGACGCGGGGCTTCGAAAAAGGTAGGGTCGGGCCTCTGGACCGGCCGTCGACGCATAACGCGCAGCAAAGAACACTCGTTCCTACGCCAAACGGCGCTGCAGAAAGGGCATCTAGGCATCGTTGCCTTCACACGACGGCCCGTCCGGAGGCCCAGCCCTACCTTCCGCACCCCAATCTGAGCTCTCAACTCTCAGCTCTAGACCCTCAACTTTCCGCAGAGCCCACATGAACTAAGCTAATTTGTTCCATGCCAAAGGTGAATTATTTTAATTGATCCACCGCCGACGAATCTTACTTCCGTACCCTCCCGGCCACTACACCGGGAAACCAAACTAAGACCAAAGACTATGACTAAGAAAATAATTGCGATTATCGCATTTGCAGCTGCGTCCGCCACGAGCGCGTTCGCGCAAAACTCGGGCACACAGGTGCCAAATCCGGGCGCGACCGAAGGCTCGGGATTGCTCGGCAAACGTTTCGCCGCGCTGGGGTTCGTCTACAGCGACATCAAGAAAAGCAGCGTTGACCTCTTCGCGGGTGGCGCGGCGGTCAATCTGCCGATCAATGCCAATATCGACGTTGGGCTCAGCGCGACGCACGCTTGGGTGGAAAGTCGCAGCGACATCGACGCACAGTCGCTCGACGCTTCAGCGACCTACTACTTCAGTCAAGGCGTCTTGAAGCCCTTCGGCACCGTGACCCTCGGCCACGCCTGGTCCGAAAACGACAACGCCGTGACCTGGGGTGTCAGCGGCGGCGTGGAATATGTACATGATGCCAAGCACTCGTTCGACGCCAGCGTTGCGTACAACGACGACTTCGAAACCGGCAACAACAGCCAGTGGAGCGGCACTCTCGGCGGCAACCGCTGGTTCACCAGCGCCATCGCCGCGCGTTTCACCGTCTCGCTCATCGAAGAAGGCCACGTGCAGTACGCCATCGCGGGCATCTTCCGCTTCTAAGTAGCCCGAGCCTTAAACCATTCCGTGTGCAAGCCCGTCGGCCTTTGGTCGGCGGGCTTTTTTGTGCGAGGTAGCAGGGGCGTCACGCCTCACTATCGTTATCATTCTCGTTCTCTTACTCCTACTCGTTCTCGTCCCCACAGACCCAGCCGAATGACATTCACTATCGCGCCTGGCCAAATGACGCTGGGACCGAGAACGAGTAGGAGTGAGAGAACGAGAATGATAACGAGGGCGCTTCCGCGCCCAGGGTCAAACCGGCCCGGCGGCGTCGCGGTTGGCCCCCGCTTCGTAGCGTTCGATCCACGCGCGGTGCCAGGTGGCGTAGTCGCCGGCTTCGATGTGAGTTCGCGCTTGCGCCATCAGGTCGAGGAAAAAGTGCAGGTTGTGCAGAGTGAGCAGGGTGCCGCTCAGCATCTCGCCCGCGACTGTCAGGTGCCGGAGATAGGCCCGCGAAAAATTGGCCGCATAGTTCGCCAACCCCTCGACGATCGGCCGTGGATCCGTGCGAAATTTTTCGTTTCTCAGATTCAGCGGACCGTCCGGGGTGAAAACCAATCCGTTGCGCGCAACGCGGGTGGGCAGGACGCAATCAAACATGTCCACGCCGAGTGCGACCATTTTCAGAAGTTGCGGGGGCGTGCCGAGCCCCATCGTGTACCGCGGCTTGTCCACGGGCAGGTGGGGTGTCGTTGCTCCGACCTGTTTGATCATCTCGGGCTCTGGCTCACCGACGCTGACGCCGCCGACCGCGTACCCGGGAAAATCCAAGGCGGCCAGCCCTTCCGCCGCGCTGCGGCGGAGGTCATCGAAGGTGGAACCCTGGACGATGGCGAAGACATGATGTCCCGTCGCGAGGAACCCGCTGTCGGTGGCGAGTTGCTTGCACTGTGCCGCCCAGCGATGGCTGCGCTCCACCGCGCGTGCGCAGGCGTCTCGATCGCACGGCCAGGGCGGACATTCGTCCAAAACCATCGCGATGTCGCTGCCGAGGTTTTCCTGGATCGACATGACCTCGCGCGGACCGAGGAAAAGTTTCGCCCCGTCGACATGCGACTGAAACGCAACGCCGTCGTCGCGGATGTCGCGCAGTTTGGCCAAACTGAAAACCTGGAAACCGCCGCTGTCGGTGAGAATGGGGCCGTCCCACCCCATGAAACGATGAAGTCCGCCGAGTTCTCGCACGAGATGGCTACCCGGCCGAAGATTTAAATGGTAGGTGTTCCCCAGGATAATTTGCGCGCCGATCTCGCGCAATTGGACCGGAGTCACCGCCTTGACCGTTCCTTGCGTACCGACCGGCATGAAGATCGGGGTTTCGACCCAGCCATGGCGGGTCTGCAATCGTCCACGCCGGGCAGCGGTGCCGATGTCAGTTTTTAGCAGCTGAAAGTGTGCGGCCATGGGTGTGCTCGAACTGTCTGGTCATCACTAGCCCCACGCTTGACCCGGCTGTCAATCCGGCGGTAATTCAACCGCGTGCTGCTGGTCATCGACAACTACGATTCCTTTACCTACAACTTGGTCCAGTATTTCGGCCAGTTGGGAGTGGAGCAGCGCGTTTACCGCAACAACGAAATCACGCCGGCCGAAGCGGTGGCGATGAATCCGGATCGAGTGCTGTTGTCCCCGGGCCCTTGCTCCCCGAAAGAAGCCGGCGTCACGCTGGAGATCCTAAAGGCTTTCGAGGGCAAAAAACCAATCTTCGGCGTCTGCCTCGGACATCAGTCGATCGGCCACTATTTCGGCGGCAATGTGGTGCGCGCGGACCGCCTGATGCACGGCAAGACCTCGCCCATCTGCCACAAGAACACGGACGTGTTCAAAGGGATGCCGCAGAATTTTCAGGCGACTCGTTACCATTCGCTCCTGGTCGAACGAGCCTCACTGCCCGCGTGCCTTGAAGTCACTGCTGAAACGGCAGAGGGCGAGATCATGGGCTTGCGGCATAAGACGCTGCCGATCTGGGGCGTTCAGTTTCATCCCGAAAGCATCGCGACCGAGGGCGGGATGAAGATTTTGAAGAATTTTTTGGAGCTGAATTAGGATTCGAAGCGGAGCGCAGTTTCCGAACGCCCATAGTGGCGACGTCCAAGCGGCGCGTTAAGGATAACGCGCCCTATTTTCGGGCCGCACGACGTTTAGGGCTGACGCGCCTTGCCTGTCAGTTCCTTGATTCGGGCGTACAGCGCTTCCAGGCGCGGGAGGGCGGCGCCGGCTTTTTTGGCACGGCGAAGGGGTTCGCCCCAGATGGATTCCACCTCGACCTCGCGCCCTTCAAGGTAGTCGATCAAGCTGGACGGGCGGTAAGCTCCCATGGGGCGGGTCATGGCGATTTGCTGGTCGATCAGTCCGTCCGGCAGCATGAAACCTAACTTCGCCGCCGCGCCGATCACCTCTGCCATCAGGCCGCGCACCTCGAATTCGAGCGCAGGATCGGCTAGAATTCGATCCGTGGTAAGTCCGCCCGCCGCGATCGAGAGCCCATTGAAGGGAACGTTCCACACGAGTTTGCGCCAGCGCAACTGAGCAAGGTTGTCGCCCACGATCGACTTGACGCCGGCAGCGCTGAACATCTCGGAGATCGCGCGCACGCGATCGCCCGCGGGACGCTCGAATTCCCCGAAAGCGACCGAGCCCGGTTCGATGCAGAGGATTTCACCCGGTGCGACACGGTTCACGCAGATGAAGCACAACCCTCCGACCACACGTTCCGCGCCAAATGTTTCGGCCAGCAACTCATCCGAACCCAGCCCGTTTTGGAGCGTGAGAAGGGTCGATTGCGGATGGAGCAAGGGACGTAAGAGACTTTCGATCTGCCCGTTGGCGGTCGTCTTGAGGCCGACGATAATCAAGTCGGCCGGGCCTAATTCGTCCGCCGAGCCATGCGCCTTCACCGGCTTGAGCTCAAACGATTCGGTCGGCAGGGAAACCCGGAGGCCCCGTTCTCGCACCGCTGGCAGATCGCCGCGCATCAGGAAATGCACCCGCTGCCCGGCACGCGCCAGGCGGGCGCCGTAGTAGCAGCCAATGGCTCCGGCCCCCACAATAGCGATCTTGGAAAACGTCATTTGTGCGGCGCCGATTTGCGACCGTTACCGGCGGCCTCGCAAGCCCAGGGCCCCTCTTTGCTCCAAAATGGTGATTTTCCCCTGCAAAACCCCCAAAAGAGGGGGATGTTAACACCTTCAATCCAGGCGTTCGCGAGCGCGATACCCTCTACACCTGGCCGAGGTTTTATCGCAAGCATTTGCATTTTAACATCTTGAGTACGTCGGGCGATTTACCGTAGGAGAAACTCCCTATCCCCTCCTTTTTTGGGGACTCACAGGTTATTCACATCCCCCGTCAAAATGCGTAAGCCGCTGCAAAATCAGCCCTTAAAGCGGCCGAAAAGCTACTTTTTCACGAGAAGGGAATCCCGTGCCGCGCGGCGTTTCGCGGGGTAATCCACGATCGCGTGCAGGCCCCGGCTTTCCTTGCGCTGCAGCGCGCAGCTGACGATGAGTTCGGCCACTTGAATGAGGTTGCGAAGTTCAAGCAGTTGGGAGTCGACGGAGAAATTCCAGTAGTAGTCGTGAATTTCTTTTCCAAGATTCGCAATACGCGCCCGCGCGCGTTCGAGCCGCTTCGTGGTGCGAACAATACTGACATAATCCCACATGGTGCGGCGCAACTCGTCCCAGTTGTGCGAGACCACGACACGTTCATCGATGTCGCCGCCGCCCAGATCGACCCAATCCGGAATTTTCACCGGTGGGCGCGACTTCGGCGCGCCGAGATAGCGATTCACGGATTCCGCGCCGCGGTGGGCCATGACCACCGCTTCGAGGAGGGAATTGCTGGCGAGGCGATTGGCCCCGTGCAGACCGGTGCAAGCAACTTCGCCACAGGCGTACAAACCCGGAAGTTCGGTCTCGGCGGCGAGGGTGGTGGCGACTCCACCGCACGTGTAATGCGCGGCGGGAACGACCGGGATCATGTTTTTCGCCAAGTTGATCCCGAGCTTGCGGCACGTCTGGTAGATTTGCGGGAAACGTTGCCGCAAAAACACTTCGTTTCGGTGAGTAATATCCAGCCAGACATGCGGGGCGCCGGATTTCTTCATCTCCGTGTCGATCGCCCGCGCGACGATGTCGCGCGGAGCAAGGTCCGCCATCTCATGATAACGCGGCATGAAGGCCTCCCCGGCAGCATTGCGAAGGATCGCTCCTTCGCCTCGCACCGCTTCGCTGATCAAAAAGCGCGCGCCTGTGGTCGAGTACAAAGCGGTCGGATGAAACTGGATGAATTCCATGTTTCGCACCTCGACTCCGGCTCGATAAGCCATGGCGATCCCATCTCCCGTCGCGATGTCGGGATTTGTGGTATAGAGGTAGACCTGTCCCGCGCCTCCGGTCGAAAGGATGACCACGGGGGCAACAAACGTGGAAACTCGGCCATCACGCACATCGAGAGCGTACAAGCCTACCACGCGGTTTTCGGTTTTCGCTTTCTGGCGTTGCAGTTTGGCCGTGGTGATGACGTCGATCGCGAAAAAATGCTCGAACAACGCAATCCGCGGATCGCGCCCGATCGCTTTGAGCAAGGCGGCTTCGATCGCTTTGCCCGTCATGTCCTTGACGTGCAAAATACGTCGTTCGCTGTGGCCCCCCTCGCGTCCCAGATCGTACGCGCCCGACTCGTCACGGGAAAATCGCAGGCCCAACTCGATCAGCTCACGCACCCGGGCCGGGCCATCGCGAACGATCTCACGCACCGCCTTTTCATCGCAGAGGCCATCTCCCGCTACGAGCGTATCGCGAACGTGCGAATCGAAATCGTCGGTTTGCGACGTGACGACCGCGATCCCTCCTTGGGCATAGTTGGTGTTCGATTCGGCCTTGGTTTTCTTGGTCAGAATGGCAACCGATCGCCCCTGCTGAGCCAGCTTCAAGGCGAAGCTCAACCCGGCGATACCGCTGCCAACGACAAGGGCGTCAAACGTTCGGGACATGCGAAGGTAGGAGATAGTAGCGAGTAGCGGGTAGCGAGTAGCGAGTAGAAAAAGCTGAAAGCCGATACTGTCTAAAGAGGGAGTCGATCGCCCGAATCCATCGTTCTCGTTCTCCTACTCGTACTCGTTCTCGATCCCAATCGCGCCGCTTAACGTAAAGCGATGCGCCCCGTTCTCTCGTGTCGGTGGGGACGAGAACGAGTAGGAGTAAGAGAACGAGAACGAGAATGAGGCGGAGCGGCGACCCTAGGTAGGCGAGTGCCTGCTACCCGCTACTTCCTCTCACAACACCATATTATCGATCAACCGGACTTCGTCGACCCAGGCGGCGATGGCCATCAGGGTGTTGCCGGGCTGCACTTCACGCAGCGCCTCCATCGTGTTGCGGTCCACGACGGCGACGTAGATCACGCGCACGCGGCGATGCTCGCCGAGAATATGGGTCGCTTCGGCGATCAACCGATCGACGCGGCGCTCGCCCTGTTCGGCCATGTCCTTGGCTTTCTCGAGCGCTTCGTAAATGGCCAGCGCCTCCTTGCGCATCGTGGTCGTGAGGTAGCGATTGCGGGAACTCAGCGCGAGGCCCTCGACCTCGCGTAGGGTCGGCGCCACTACCACGTTCACCGTGAAGCAGAGATCCTGTACCATCTTCTTGATCACGGCGACCTGCTGCGCGTCTTTCTGGCCGAACACGGCGATGTCCGGCCGAATAATGTTAAAGAGCTTGGCCACGACGGTGGTCACGCCACGGAAGTGATTGGGCCGTGAGACGCCTTCGAGCGGCTTGCCGACCACCTCTTCCAGCACGTAGGTCGAGTATCCTTTGGGGTACATCTCCTCCACCGTTGGGCAGAAGACAATATCCGCGCCGGCTTCTTCGCAGAGCTGCAAATCGCGCTCAAGGTCACGGGGGTATTTCGCGAAATCCTCGTTGGGACCAAACTGAGTGGGGTTAACGAAAATGGACACGACCACGGTGTCGGATTGCTCCGCGGCCCGCCGCAGCAAACTCAGGTGGCCTTCGTGCAGCGCGCCCATCGTCGGGACTAAACCGATGATCTGATCCTTGGACCTAAGCTCCTCAGCCAGCGTCTGCATTTCCCGAACAGAGGTGATCTTTTGCATGCGAAAATGGGGCGAACGGAGTCTAGTACCTGCGGGCCGCGAGGAAACACAAGCCTAAGCGGCGGGGGGGGCCGCCGCCGCTTAGGCTTGGTTTGGAGTTTCGGGTTTGGAGTTTGGAATGGTGGACCAAGAGGACTGACGCAGTTCGTGTGCTGCTGCTGCGGAACGGCCCCGAGGCTAACACAACCTGATGGAACCACCATTGGCTCACTCCTGAACTCCAAACTCCAAACGCGAAACTCCAAACTGCCGCGCTTCGCGCGGCGTCTGGACTTGAAACCCGGGCGGTGGGTCGGCCTAATGGATGTTTACGCCCTAAGCCGCCATGATCCGCATCAACGAGAACTACACTAAACTCAAAGCGTCGTATCTTTTTTCCGATATCGCCAAGCGGGTGACCGCTTTCCAGCAGGCGAATCCGCAGAAACCAGTCATTCGGTTGGGGATCGGCGATGTGACGGAGCCTCTCCTGCCCGTCTGCATCGATGCCCTCCATGCCGCGACCGACGAAATGTCGAAACGCGCCACCTTCAAGGGCTACGGCCCGGAACAAGGTTACGCTTTCCTCCGCGAGGCGATCGCTCAGCACGATTACCAAGCGCGCGGAGCCAAGATCGAACCGGACGAGATCTTCGTCAGCGATGGGTCCAAGTGCGACTGCGGCAATATCCAGGAAATCTTCTCGACGGATGTCCGCCTGGCGATCCCGGATCCCGTCTATCCGGTTTACGTCGACACCAACGTTATGGCCGGTCGCACGGGCGCGAATGTCAATGGGCGCTACGAAGGAATCACCTACCTCGAGTGCACGCCCTCCAACGGATACATTCCCGCGGTTCCCAACACCGCAACCGACCTGATCTACCTTTGTTTTCCCAACAACCCGACCGGAGCGGTGGCAAGTCGCGCCCAGTTGGCCGCGTGGGTCGAGTACGCCAAAAAGAACAAAGCGATCATTCTTTTCGACTCCGCCTACGAAGCCTACATTCGCGATCCGCAAATCCCTCACAGCATCTATGAGATCGAGGGCGCGCGCGATGTTGCCGTCGAATTTCGGAGTTTCTCAAAGACCGCGGGCTTCACGGGCACCCGCTGCGCTTACACGGTGATCCCGAAATCGCTGGTCGCCTACGATACCGCCGGAAATGCCCATTCACTGCACGCGCTGTGGAATCGCCGGCATACGACGAAATTCAATGGCGTCTCCTACCCGGTGCAAAAAGCCGCGGCGGCGATTTTCTCGGATGCGGGCAAAAAGCAGGTGAAGGAAATGACCGACTTCTATCTCGGAAATGCCGCGCTGATCCGCGAAGCCGTGGCCAAACTGGGCTTTTCATGCGTAGGCGGTGACAACGCGCCGTACATCTGGATCAACACCGGCCGCGATTCCTGGGAGTTCTTCGATCAACTCCTGAACAACGCCCAGGTGGTGTGCACACCCGGAGCCGGCTTCGGCAAATGCGGCGAAGGGCACGTGCGGATCAGCTCGTTCAATAGTCGCGAGAACGTGATCTCGGCCCTCGAGCGGATTCGGGCGGCGTTGAAGACCTGACGCGGCGAATTGCTCATTTTCTTATCGCTCATTGCTCATTTGGCGCACGCGTGGGCTACGATCGGGCCGCCTAGCAAGAGGTAATCTTGCACTACGGCAACTCACGCCTGCGTGGCTGGCCAATGAGCAATGAGCAATCCTTACGGTTTCAATCCCGCCGCGATATCGTCTCCGAGCTTCGCCGCTGCCTCGCTCAAGAGTCGCGCGAGGGTTCCGTTGTCAGAGCCATCCCAACTGACTTCGGGGGCGGAAACCGTTTTTCTCGCCACCACGCAGCCTTCGCCGCGCAAGTCGACGATTTCATAGGTCGCCGTGAGCAGAGCCGTTTTGCGAGACCCGGTCGCACTGCCTTCGCACCGATCGATGCGGACAGACACATCGTAATCGCGTTTTCCATCTCGGGAGGAACCGTCGACCACCCGCGCTACGCCATCCGCCCGCGCAATCTGCTCTTTCAGCACCCGGCGAAGTCCCGCATCGAGGGGCTCGGCCCAGCGGGCAAAATCGTCGAAGCGAAGTTCGTTGGGCCCCGTGCGGGTGACCATCGATTTCGTGCCGCGCAGATAGCCGGGCAATTCGACGGGCTGGAGGCCGATCACGAGTTTCCCGGCGGGCTTGTCGGCCTGCGGGGTCGGGTTCGGACTGTTGAGCACATAATATTTTGTCGGGTCCACGACAGCCTCGGGCAGGACCTGGCATCCGGCGAAAAGCAGTCCCCCGAAAACAGCCAGCGCCGTGGAGATCGAACGAGTGAGAGGCAGTTTCATAGCGCAGAGAAGGGAATGATCGGGCACTACTTCGGCGCCTTCTTACCGGTCAGAAGGGCGTTCGGATTGCGTTCGATGAAGTCGGCCAGACGCTGGATGGCGGCCGCGGCGTCGCCCAGTTGGGTCAGGGTGCGCATCGTTTCTTCGCCAACGCCGCTTTGAGCGTTCACAAAATTCCGCGCGCTGGCTGCGGCCGAGTCGATGGTCTTCAAAACGTCCTTCGCCTGGGTCAACGCGTCGTTGAGTTTGACGCCCGCGGGGCCCACTTGCGTATCGACGTTGGCCAGCGTGACCGTGAATTGATCAATGGCCTTGTTGAGATTGGCAAACGTCTTGGGGATGTCCGGCGAGTTGGCGAGCGCGGCGACGGCCTGACTTGTTTTGGTCAGCTCGGTGCTCAACGCGGCCAGGTCCAGTGTGTTCAACTGCTTGCGGACATCGACAATCATGCCTCGGACTTCGCGGCTCAAACCGGCGAAGTCCACCCGCTTCAGATCGGAAAGGATCTCGTTCACGCTCGCGAGCGAGGCCGCGATCGTGGAGGGGACCGCCGGCACCACCACATAGAGCGGATTCTTCGGCTCGGTGGGAGCGGGGTACTCGTCCACGTTCATGAAATCCAGCTCCACGAACAGCAAACCTGTCGCGAATCCCAGGAAACCCAACTGAGCGCGCAAACCGCGGTCCACAAATTTCTGCAATTCCTCCGACGTTTTCACGTCCACGTACTGGCCATGCTGATCGATGATGCGATTGCTTTCGAATTCGCAGATGACCGCGACAAGCGACTGATTCGTCTGCGCGTTGTAGCGGACGTTCAGTTCGATCACGCGACCGACGCGAACGCCGCGCAGCTTGACCGGCGATCCGCGGTCCAGGCCGTGAATCGACTCGTCAAAATACACCACGAAACGCTGTGGCTTGGTGAAAAAATTCACCCCGCCGAAGGATAGCAGGGCGACCACACCGAGCACGACCGCGCCGAGCACAAACAGACCGACGATGGAAGGACTGACTTTGATCTTCACAGGTTTAGGCTCCGCACAGGTTAAATGGGTCGCAGTCGGTTACAGACGGAACAGAAAGTCAGGTGATGGGCAATCCTTCGCGCCGTCGCAAAAACTCGGTGACGCGCGGGTCCGGGCTCGACTTGGCGAGCTCGCGCGGGGGACCTTCCGCGATGATACCCCTGGCTTCTCGGTCCAGCATGATCACCCGATCCGCGATCCCGAAGATACTGTCGAGCTCGTGGGAGACGATGACCATCGTCGTCCCCAGCGTGGCGCGAATTTGGAGCACGAGGTCGTCGAGCTTGCGGGACGTGACCGGATCCAATCCGGCCGAGGGCTCGTCGAAAAATACGATCGCTGGGTCGAGGGCCAGGGCCCGCGCCAGCCCCGCCCGCTTCTTCATGCCGCCGCTGATTTCAGAGGGATAGTAGTCCTCGTATCCCCGCAATCCCACCTGCGCCAATTTGAGCGCCACCACTTCCTCGCGCTCGCGGCGTGTGAGCTTGGTGTACTCTTCCAGAGGAAGGGAGACATTTTCCTTTAGGGTGAGCGAACTCCAAAGCGCCGCACTTTGATAGAGCACCCCGAAACGTTTCAGGAGCGCCTGTCGACGGGCAACGTCACCCTGGAAAAATGCCTCTCCAAAGTACCGCACGTCGCCCGCCATCGGCCGATAGAGACCGATCAAATGCTTCAACAGCGTGCTCTTGCCGCAGCCGCTGCCTCCGATGACAAAAAACAGCTCACCGCGCTTCACCGAAAACGACACGTCGTCGAGGATCGCCTTTCCGTCATAGCCGCACTTGAAGCCGTCCACGGCGATGGCGGGGGCTTCGACCGACGGTGGAACGGGCGGAGTGGTCATGGTTTGGTCACAATCCAAGGTAGTTGAACACCACGGCGTAAACGGAATCCGCGACAATGATCAGCAAGATCGCGGTGACCACGGCTGAAGTGGCGGCCTGTCCCACGCCGGCGGCGCTGCGCTCGCTCTGCAGGCCTCGCAGACAGCCCGCGAGACCGACCACGATACCGAAGGTGATCGCCTTGATCATGCCCGAGAGCAGGTCGGACATGTCCACCGCGGTCAGCATTTCGATCCAATAACCCGAGGGAGGGATTTGCAGGACCGTCGCGGCAACCATGAGCCCGCCGACGATTCCCATCGCATTGGAGTAAAGCACGAGCAACGGCATCATCAAGCCGAGGGCGACCATGCGAGGCATCACCAGGAAATCCACCGGCCGGATACCAAATGTCACCAAGGCATCCACCTCTTCGTTCGTCTTCATGTTCGCGAGCGTGGCTGCGAACGCCGCGCCCGTCCGTCCGGCCAGAACGATGGCCGTCATAACCGGCCCCATTTCCCGGACCATGACCAATCCGACAAAGTCAGCCACGTAGATATCCGCGCCGAACTGTCGCAAGAGGACCGCGGCGACGTAGGCCATCGTCAGACCGACCAGCAAGCTGATCAGCCCCACGATCGGCAGCGCCATCGCGCCGCATTTTTCCATTTCCTCTAGACAATCCGCCCACCGAAACTTTCGGGGACGGCGAAGCAGGTACAATGTGCTGAGGGTGACCTCGCCGACGAAATTCGACAGTTCCAGGAACTTCTTCCACACGTCGCCGCCCGCATAACCCACCATCGCGAGAAAACCAACGGGCCGGCCGGCCGGAGGAGGGGCTTCCTTGGTCTGGGCCGCGGCGTATTGATTCAGCAGCGTCGCGATTTCCTGCGGCAACGCGTCCACTTCGAACTGCACATCGTTGGCTCGGCACCAGGCCTGGACGGTCGAAATAAAGACAATCAGGGAACTGTCCCACGACTCGAGCTCGACGAACACAAGTCTCACGCGGGCCGGCCGTTTGCCTGAATGGAGCCGCGACCAGGCCGGCCGCGGATCGGTCATGCGCCACCGCCCCCCGAGCTCCACCACGAATACATCGCCATCGGCACGTGCTTGTGCGTGAGCGCGAAGGGCATCGGATGCGGCAGGCATTGGTGTGGTTGTAGCGGGATGGAGGAAAAGCAAAACCTCAAAATTATCGTGCGTAGTAATACCTGTATCCGCCAAGTTAGTGCCGTGCTTCGCTTTTCAACCGCACTTTTCGACCTGGATGGCACCTTGATCGACCACTTTTCGGCCATTCACCGGTCGCATGCGCATACGTTCAAAGAGCTGGGTCTCCCGGCTCCGACCATGGATCAAGTCCGCCGCGCCGTCGGCGGCGGACTGGAAGTAGCGATCCAACGGCTTCTCGGAACCACCCACCTCCACTTGTTCGAACGCGCACTTCCCACGTACCGCGAGTTCTGGGCGAAAAACATGCTTCACGGCGTGGCGCTCCTGCCGGGGGCGGGCGAACTGCTCGCCGCCCTCAAAGCGGACGGGTGTCAGTGTGCGGTGTTCACCAACAAGCATGGTCCCTCGGCTCGGACCTTGATGGATCATCTCGGTGTCTCCCCGCTTTTGGACGGCGTTTTCGGCGCGCTGGACACACCGTGGCTCAAGCCGGAGCGCGAATTTACCGAGCACGCTCTGAAAACACTGGGCGCCGACGCGCTTTCGACCTGCCTGGTCGGCGATTCCCCGTACGACGTGGAGGCGGCCCGAAATGCGAAGATCAAAGCGGCCTGCGTCACCACGGGAACACATGGACAGGAAGAGCTGCGTCTCGCGGGAGCGGCCTGGGTGCTCCCGGATCTGTGGTCGGTCGGACGTGAGGTGTTTGGTTTGGCCCTGCGGGAGACGGAAAGCTGAAGGCCAGAGGCCAGAAGTCAGAAGGTAGAGGCCGGAAAGCGTCTGCGTGTATTTGCTCTCAGTCTCTGAAAAGCGGTAGGGCGAGGCCTCTGGCCGAGCTGTCGAAGGAGGCACAGTACAGCGCAGGCTGTGATCACGCCGACAGGCGCTGCGGTGATCCCTTGCATTCACCCATCGCCCGTACGCGACGGCTCCGCCGGAGGCCGCGCCCTACCCTTGCGGTCTAGTGCCTCGGCGACTCCAGGGCGCGTTTGACTTCGACCCCGAGCGCGCTGAGGGAGACCCAAATGTCGCTGATGAATGCGGCGAGTGACGCCAGCAGCATGGCCACGCTCGTGCCGAAGAGCGCGAGGATCACCCACGCAAGCGTGCGTTCGAAAAGCGCGCTCACGAAGATGACCACGATGAGCAGGCCTGAAAAAAACATGCTGGTCGTCGCCATCGTCAGCGAGAAGCGCATCATTTTCGCACGGCGAAACATGATGTGAAGCTGCTGCTCGGTGTAATTGCGGTCCGGGCCGGAGGCTTGCCGCATCAATCCCGCCAGGTTGCGCGTGCGATCCACGATACGCCCCATCCGGTTCGTCATCGAGATGACCAAGGCGCCGATGCCCGAAATCAAAATGACCGGCGTGATCGCCAGTTGAATGATCGGCAGGATCGCTTCGGCCTGGGCAGGGGCTGCGGGAATGGGGACGGGCATGGCGCGGTGCGTTGAGTTCGGAGTTTCTAGTTTCTAGTTTGGAGTTGGGCTCCCGTACCTTGAAAACATCGATGCAATCACTGCCTCCCTGGGATTGGCCCTGGCCCGACGGATCGGCAACTCCAAACTCTGAAGTCCAAATTAGAAACTGAATTCAGCGCGGCTGAATTCCTCCATCGACAAGCCGCCGCGAGCCTCAAGCATTTGCCCGTGGCCCTGCCCGCTTCCAACTCCGCCGCCGTCGCCCTGACCGGGGTGCTCGAGCGCATTCTTTTCCTCAACGAGGAGAACCACTACACGATCGCGGAGTTTCGGGCGGAGGAAGGCGACAAAAAGGTGACCATCGTGGGGCCGCTTCCCGGGGCGCAGTGCGGGGAGACCCTTCACTTGCTCGGTCAATGGACGAAACACGCGCAGCACGGCGAACAGTTCAAGGTCGACAGTTTCAAAGCCGAGTTGCCCTCGAGCGTGTATGGCATCCGGAAATACCTGGGAAGCGGATTGGTCGAGGGCATCGGCAAGGTCTATGCGAACAAGATCGTGGACGCTTTCGGGACCGACACGTTTCGAATCCTGAGCGAGGAGTCCGGACGGCTCCGTACCGTCCCAGGCATCGGAAAAGTAAGGGCGTCGGCGATCAAGAAGGCTTGGGACGACCAACGGGCGCTGCGAGAGATCCACATTTTTCTTCAGACCTACGGCGTCACAACCTCCCAGTGCGTGAAACTCGTCCACAAATATGGCAACGAGGCGAAGCAGGTCCTCCTGCGGGAGCCTTACCGCGTCGCGCGCGAGATCGACGGCATCGGCTTTAAAACGGCGGACCGCATCGCGATCAACCTAGGCTACGCCAACGATGCTCCGCCGCGTCTCGACGCCGGTCTGCTCTACTCAATGGAGACGCTGCAGGAGGAAGGGCACACCGCGATCCGGGAAGCGGACTTGCGAGACTACGCGACTCAGCTGCTCGAAACCAACGCTGACCGCGTGGAGACCCGAATTCAAGCGCTGATCGAAACCCACCACCTCGTCCGGCAGGAGGGTCCCGAGGTCGGTTCGCAAGACGCAAAATCTACAGCCGGAGCCGCGCTGCCCGGCAGCGCCCCCCTCCAACTTCCGGCCAACGATCGCGCGGAACAGCGGATCGCCGGCGTGCTGTTGCGGCTCGGGCGGGCCCCTAGCTGCCTTCCGCCGATCAAGATCGATGCGGCGGTGCAATGGGCGGAGCAAAAAGCCGGTTTCGCCTTCGCCGAACAGCAGCGAGCCGCCGTGCGCAATGCGCTGGCCAATAAATTGTCGATCCTTACCGGCGGCCCAGGCACGGGCAAAACTACGTGTCTTCGCGCGCTAGTCGAAATCTTGAAAGCGAAAAAAGTGCGGGTTCACCTTGCCGCCCCCACGGGCCGCGCCGCACAGCGCCTCGCCGAAACAACCGGCGGTTACGCGTCGACCATCCACCGCCTGCTCCGCTACGACGCCACGAAGGGAGGCTTCACCGCAAACGAGGGTCATCCTCTCGCTACCGATTTCCTCGTGGTGGACGAAGCGTCCATGCTCGACACACGGCTCGCCGCGGCGCTCATGCAGGCCGTCCCGAGCCGCGCGCACCTGCTGTTGGTCGGAGACACGGACCAGCTCCCTTCGGTCGGCGCGGGAAATGTGTTGAAGGATCTGATCGCCACCAAACAGGTTCCGGTCACACGTTTGAATGTCATCTACCGGCAGCAAGGCCAGAGCCAGATCGTGACCACCGCCCACGCGATCAACTCAGGCGATCCTTCCCTTCCGCCCGTCGCCAACGATATCGCGGCCCTCCAGACCTTCAGCGATTTGACTTTTATTCCGGCCAACTCCGCGGACGACTGTCTGGCCAAGGTCATCGCCTTGTGCACCGAGTTTATTCCGCGGCATTTCGCGTGGTTCAATCCCGTGCGAGACGTCCAAATCCTCGCCCCGATGCACAAAGGCATCGCCGGAGTGGGAAATCTCAATGCCCAACTGCAAGCGGCGCTCAATCCGCACGCCAAAGGGCTGCGCGGGCCGGGCGGCGAATACCGCGTGGGCGACAAAGTGATCCAGCTGCGCAACAACTACGACAAGAACCTCTTCAACGGCGATATCGGCACGGTCAAATCCGTGGATCTCGACGCTGGCACCTTGGCGGCCGATTTCGACGGCGACGTCCATTCTTTCGAACGCGGCGAATTAAGCGAACTCGCGCTCGCGTACGCCATCAGCATTCACAAATCGCAGGGCAGCGAATATCCGGTCGTTGTCGTTCCTCTGCTGAAAGCGCATTTCATGATGCTGCAGCGCAATTTGCTCTACACGGCCATCACCCGGGGAAAGAAAAAAGTCTTCCTGGTCGGCGAACCGGCCGCTTACGGGATGGCGGTTCGAAACAGCGAAGCGAAAACGCGGTCGACTCACTTGCGGGAGAAGATTGCCCTGGTAATGGGCTCAAGGACCGAGGACGCCGCTCCCTAATGGCGCCCAGGCTGGCTCCGCTCGCCCGAAAAAACCGCTCGCAGACCCGCCGACGCACGGTTTTGACTAGGCTGTGCTCCTTCGCTGCTCGGCCCTTCTTTTCTGTCTCCTGGCCTTCACTGCCTGCAGTTCCGTCACGACCCGCGTGGACCCCGGCCGGGATGTCCCCTCTTACCGGCGCTATTTCGTGAAGAGCAATCTCAACGACAATCACGCCCTCGACGAAAAGATTGCGGCCGCGCTGAGGGCTCGTGGCGTGGAAGCGGGCACGGGGCCGGAAACGATGATGCCGCCGACGACCCAGGTGATGGTGACCTACTACGATCAGTGGTCATGGGATTTTAAGGGCCACCTCACCAGCCTGACGCTCCGGCTGCAGGACGCGAAATCCCAAGCGCCGATCGGATTTTCCGAGTACGTCGGGCCGGCGTCGATGACGTCGACGCCGACCGAGGTGATTGAGCGGCTGGTCCGGGAGTTGTTGAAAGAGCCGAAGAAGAAGTCGGGCTGAGAGCCTAGCGCTGAGAACTGAGTCCCCCCTGTAACAGGTGGCTCTGGTTCAGCCGGCGTTTGGTTTGTCATCCTCGAGCGCAGCGAAGGATCCGCTTAGCCGCCGTCGGCCCCATCAAATTGAATCCTTCGCTGCGCCCGAGGATGACAAGCCGGAACGGGTTTCTGCCGACGGCGCGTTAAGGATAACGCGCCCTGCCTCGGACCCTCAGCTCTCAGCTAGGTCCCTCACACGTCTTCCGCCGTCGGCGCCTTCTTTGACTTCGCGGGGCCGACCGTGTCGGCGGCGTAGGCGCCGCGCCGGCCCATGGGCTTGGGTTTTCCTTCCGTGGTGTCCTTAACGGTTTGCCGCTCCATTTCGGAATTGAATTCGGCACCGATCAAAACCACGTACGCCGTGATGAAAAGCCAAAGGAGAAAAACCACTACGGCGCCCAGCGACCCGTAGGTCGTGTCATAGCCCCCGAATTGCGTGACGGAGAGGGAAAACAGCGCGGAACCGGCCACCCATAGCAGCGTCCCGACGGCCGCGCCCCAGCTCACCCAGCGCCACTGCGGCTGGTGGCGACACGGGCCGAATCGATAGACCACGGCGAGCGCGAACATGAAGAGGCCCATAATGACAGGCCAGCGGAGCCAGCCGATGGCCGTTTGGGCTGTCGGGCTGAGCTGCAGAAACTCCATCGCCTTCGGCAGCACCGCTACGAGTGTTATGTTCGCGATAACTCCGACGATGGCCGCAAGGGTGAGCGCGAGCGCACTCAGGTTGAGCTTAATGAAGCTCCGCTTTTCCTGCTCGTCGTAAGCAACGTTGAGCCCGGTGATCAGCGCCTTCGTCGCGCTTGCACTGCTGTAGAGAGCGATCAACAGACCCACGACAGCGCTCCATCCCGCCGCCTTGTCGTCGGAAGCGATGCGTTTCACCTGTTCTTCCAGCAGGGGCATCACCTGGCTCGGAACGACCCGCGCCAGCAAGTTGAGATGTTCGGAAATCGTGCTCGCGTCCGCAATGAGCGCATAGAGTCCGATGGTGGCCGCGAGCGAGGGGACGACCGCAACAAAACCGTAAAACGCCACGCCCGCCGCGACGATGGACAAATTGTCCTCCTCCAACTGGGCCTTGGTTCGCCAAAGAATGTCCTTCCATCCTTTGCTGGGAAATTGCGTCGGTTTTTCCGCGTGGCGGCCGCGCTCCGGCTCCTGCTTTGCTTTTCCCGGGCTGACGTCCTGCCGGGCGCGCGCGCCTTCAGGATCGTCCTTCACCGGCTTGTCGCTCGTCGGTGACTTTACTGAGTTGGATTTGCTCATAGGGAGAGAGGGATCGGGGGGACGGACTGGAAATCCGTCGCCGCCCTCTGGTCCGGCCGATCGCGAGATGGCGCGCGATTCGGCCGGAGCCGCACGCCGGCTTAAAAAGACGGCGGATTGCTACTTGAAGGTTGCGGTCCGGATCCGCCGGAACTTCCCGCCAGGCTCTGGGGAGCCAAACCTTCGTCGCGAGCGGTGGTGCTGGCAGCATCCTTCGTCCGTTGCGCGACGGCACTCGCTTTCTGGCGGAGGGCTTCGGCCGTGAGGCCCTGGGCCTGGGCTTCCTCCTTGAGGGCGTTGGTCGCGGCGCCCACCACGGTCTTGCCGCGGTTCACGAGCTCTTGCCCCGCTTCCCGCGCGCGACGGCGGAGGCGGTCGGACGTCGGCCCTACAACCTCGTCGACTTTCCGCGGGGTGGGCAAGGCGAGACCCGCCAGCAGACCGATGGCCAGGATGCCCAGACCGAGTTCGAGCGGATGCTCGTCGGCCGTGCGCACGACTTGCTGGCGGCTCCGATCGTACGCCTGGCGAGTTCCGTCCTGCACGCGAGAGCCCAGCTCCCGGGCGCGCTGGCCGACTTTTTGCACGCCTTCTTTGGCGCGTTCGCCGATTTGCGCCGCCTTCTCGGAGACGCGCGACTTCACTTCAGAGGCCTTCTCGCCGACTCTATTCTTCACGTTCTGCCATTTCTCGGTGGCCGCGCCCGCGGCCGAGGGGCCGGTGCCTTCGCCGAAAGCATAACCTTCGCGCGGCAGCTCGCCCTGGCCGTATTCGCCCGCGAAGTACTCCTCGTGCGGGTCGAACTGGCTTTGACGTTCGATATCCTGCTCGACGTCGTACTGGAACGGCGCGCGTTCTCCCCGGAGGCCTTTTTGTTTCGAATCATAGATGAGCCAAGCCACGCCGGCCCCGATGGCGAGGACGGGCAGTGGGTGCGCTTTGATCGTATCCACCACCGAATGAACGGCGGTGCTGGTGGAGTTTGAGATTTTTTCTTTCATGTGCGTGGTGGTTCCGTCTTCGCTCTTCGAGCGGAAGAAACCGAGGATTTCATCGAGAAGGTGGCGGCCCTGGAGGCGCTGACCGATCGCGTCGATCGTGCTGTCCATGCGCTGCCGCGTTTGGTCGATGTCAGAGCGAAGTTCGTCGCTCTTTTTAGAGGTGTCAGACGCTTGGTTCATGGGAATGATGGAGTTTCGCTTGCGCCCATTCTTTGTTTTCCTTGAGCGATTGGACGGTGCGCTCCGGGACGAGGCTTTCGGCGGCGAGCGCTTTCTTCGCCTTGGCGAGCATGCTCCAGCCGATCAGGATGACGATGAGACCCACTGCAACCCGGGGTATCCAGGTCGCAAGCGATGGCTCCACTCCTGCATGCACCAGTAACACTCCGATGAGATCGCCCAGCCCAAAAAGCAGGACGATCGCACCGGCGTAGGCCACAAAGCCGCCCACCGCGAGTTGCGCGGCATTGCGGCCCATGGTCGAAAGCTTTTCGCTCAGTTCGGTTTTGGCCAGCGTCACTTCCTGCTGGAGCAGCGTAGTGGTTTCCGAGCGGAGGTCGCGCAAGAGGGACGCTAGAGAGTTCGGATTTGAATTTTCGTGATTCATATCAATTCCCTAGGTCAACGTTTCCGGCGCAGGCACTTCTTCCGCGGACGGATAAGTGAGGGCGCCGTACTCGGGCTCCGTTTCGGCCGGAGCGGGCGACTTGGCTTTCAGTAAGTTCCCGATCAGGAGACCGGCCACGAACAGGCCGCCAAAAAACGCGGCGGGATGGCGGCGCGCCAGATCCTGCGCATCGTTTTTCAACGAAGCAAAATCTCGGCTGCGCACGTATTCGGCGACGCTCTCGATTTTATCGGCGGCTCGGTGCGCGAAGTACGCAATATTCTGATCCTCTGCTTCGAAGGATTGGGCAGATTGGTGGAAGGCGGTGCCGTAACGGCCGAGCCGGTCCGCGACTTCACTTTTTCGTTCCGACGCGACTTCGGCGGCGCGATCACGGTATTCCGCGGCTGTCTCTTTCACACGAGCCGCAGCTTGGCTGGCGGTTGACTTGATGGGTTCCGCGATGCCGCGGCCCATTTCTTTGATTTTTTCGCTGGCCTTGGAAAGGCCTCCCGTCGCTTCGCGCTGCGGGGTGTCGCTACAATCGCAGGCGGCCTCCGGAGAGCCCGACGGGAATTGGGAATCGTTTGAGGGATTCATGAGCTCCTTCTGGGTTTAGGGTTTTCGAATTCGGTTTTCGTTCACTTGCCAGCCGAGCAGCGCGCGTACCTTCCTCTGGATAGAGTTTGCTGCGCGTCCTAAGTCATTGATTGGGAAACTGGAAAAATCCTAGCAAACAAGCGGTCGTGCGCGGCCCGCCGCGTTAGGCAACTTGCAGTGTGCCTTATCATTACGCGTCCTCGCTGCAATCTGCACTGCGCTTTTTTTCGCCCCGTATGCAGCGGTGTCGCCTCCGCCATGAGTGCTATAGTAATCGGCCCGTAACGGCAGGAAGAAAAAACGCCGAAGGGAGTTTGCTTTCAGTCGCGCAATGACCATCCGAGAGTGCGACTCCGGCTCCCAAGAGCCCGCGCGCTAATGAAAACCCTTCTCCACGACTCCCGTGTGCAGCGTTTGTTTGTGGCCAACACGCTGGGGTCGATCGGTTCCGGCATCACCATGTTCGCGGTGCCATGGCTGCTGGTGCACCGCCTCCACGGAGATCGTTACTACCTCTGGGCAACCATTGGCACCACGCTCGCCCTGCTCCTCTTCATGCCGTACTACGGGGCGTGGGTCGATCGCTCTTCGCGCAAAACGATGTTGCTCGCCAGCGAAGTCTTCGGGTTTGCCGCCACGGCCACCATGGCATGCACCGCCCTCCTTCTTGGACGCGTCGACACCTGGCAGTTGGTCGCTTCGTATTTCTTCGGGATGCTGTACTACACTCTGCACTACCCGGCGAAGTTTGCCTTCATTCAGCAAATCTTCGCCCGTTCTCAGTACCAATCATTGATGGGTCTCCTCGAAATTCAGGGGCAAACCGCCATGATGATTGCTGGCGGGCTGGGAGGAATTCTGGTGCATCACGGAATAAGTTTTCCCTTGATTCTGTTGATCGACGCACTGACTTACGCCGTCAGTTTTTGGGTCCAACTTTCCGTCCCGTACACTTCCACTCACCTGCAAAACAACCCCACGGGTGCGGGGAAAAGCGTATGGAGTTCAGTGGCGGAAGGCTGGAAATGGCTCAGCCAGCGGCCGACTCTCGCGATTTTTCTAAGCTGCACGTTTACACCCTTCATCGCGGTGATGGCGGGAAACTACCTTTTTCCGCTGTACGTCACCCACACGCTGCAGGCGGGTGCTCACGTTTTCGGCTGGGGAGAAGTCGCGTTCGCGCTCGGGGCGATCGCAGCGGGAGGACTGCTGCCTCAGCTGATCGCCCAACACAGCGCGTATCGCACGATTGCTTTCACGATGCTGGTCTTTATCGGCGGCCTCGTCGCCCTTGTCACGTTGCGAGTGAGCGCCTTCTATTTTGTCGCTTCTGCGCTCCTCGGTTTCGGCAATGCGGGTTGCCGGGTGGCACGCGGAGCATTGATTCTTCACTTGGTGCCCAACGAAGTGATGGGCCGCGTCACGGTCTTCTACAATGTCTTCGATCGCAGCATGAGAACGTTCCTGGTCTTCGTCCTGGGCGTGATCGGCCATCAGGTCGCCGCACGCCACTCACCTCCCCTCGGTTTTCTTTTCATTCTTCTCGTCGTGCTGATCGCTTTCGCGGGCATGCTTCGCACCCGTTCGTCGATTCGCGTCCAGGTGGCCGCGGCGGACGATCCGCAAAAGCCAGTCGGGGCTGCCGATCCGGTCGGTGGCGGCTAGCTATTATAGGTCCGGGGCTCGGAGCGATCGCCAAACCCAGACCGTGAAGGCCTCATCGCCACACCTTTTAAATGATTCGCGCACTGATCTTTGATTTTGACGGGCTTATTCTGGATACGGAGACCCCCTTGGTCCGCGCCTGGGCCCGGTTGCACGAGGAGCACGGCCTCGTCTACGATCCCACTCATGCCCATGCGGCGATTGGCCATGTCGATGAGCCGTTCGACCCGTGGACCGCATTCCCGCACGACGTCGATCGGCAAGCGCTGAAAAACAATCATCGCCGGATAAACCGCGAACTCCTCGCCCTGCAAGTCGTGCGACCCGGCGTGGTCGACTATCTCGATGCCGCCCGCAAGCGGGGCTTGTCGCTCGCAGTCGCATCCAACTCAGATCATGCCTGGGTGGAGGGCCATCTGGAACGGCTCGGACTGCGCGATCGCTTTCACGCATTCTGCTGCCGAGAGGACGTGGCGAAGGGGAAACCCGAGCCCGACGTCTACTTGAAAGCGATGGACCGCTTGGGTGTGAAAAGCAGCGAAACCATTG
>CAZJLP010000021.1:0-79400 GCA_964546955.1 uncultured Opitutaceae bacterium
TCTATCAGGACAGCCGGTGGGAGTTCATCGGTGCGCTCCGCACGGGCGGCGCGAATCCCGCCGCGGCGGCCACCGAGCTCATGCGAGAGTTTCCCACGACGACCGCCGACGACCTCCTGCGCCTCGTCACGGGCGTCTACTTTCTCACGTATCCAAACGGCACCGACGGCGTGACGCCCGCTGCGCTCGCGCTGAAGGCAGCTAACATTCCCCTCGTCACCGCCGCGCAGGTCATGGGCGCATTCTATGCCCCGCTGTGGAACGCCACCAACTACGGTCAGCTGCTCGCCGTCTACAACGGCGATGAGCCGTGATCGTCGGTCTCCTTTCAGCCCATCCGGGCTCAATTCGAACACTACCCAACATGCTAACCCAAACCTCTTCCTCCACCTCGGCCTCGGCGCGCGTCGCGGCCGTGCTCGTCGGCCACGACGATTATTCGCTCTTCGAAGCCGCTTACGGCTGCCAACAAAGCGGTCTCTCCGTAACCGATTGCCTGCCTGAACTCATTCAACACTATCCTGCCCCTCCGGCCACGGTGCAGGATTACGCCACCGTCGGTGCCGAAGTCTGGCAGGCGACCATCACCCCGGCGCTCCTCCAGGCAGCGCTCACGTCGTGCGGTTTCCCCGCCGGCGATATTGCTGCCGCCGTCACCGCGGCCCTCGGTCAGTACTACGATATCTTTACCCGCGATGCCCTCAATGACACCGGTGTCATCCCCTACCCCATGGATATGGTGTGCGCGTCGCCCGACATCATCCCCTCCGGTCTGGTTCAAGTGCCCAATCCGGGCACGTATTTCACGGGAAACTGGAACCGGGACGTTGGCATTAACGTCACGCAGGGCGCGACGAACTTTATCTACGTCCGGGGTCAGAACCTTTTTAATGCCCCGAATTCCGGCAACATCTTCCTTTACTACACGCCCGCGTCGCTGCTGCTGAAGCCCTCCATTTGGACGAAAAACCAGATTCCGGTGACGGCTCCGGGGGTTTTACCCGCAGCCTACGCCAGCAGTGTGAGCGATACCAACCCGCAGGGACAACAGATCGTGGTCGGCAGCCAGCCCTTTCAATGGGCGCCCTCACCACCGCCAGTCGGCGATCACTACTGCCTCATCTCCCAAGTGGTAACCGCCGATCACCCCAACGCGATACCCAGTGACGACAGTCTCCAGAACTTCGTACAGTGGGTGCGCGACAATCCCGCGATCGCGTGGCGCAATGTCTCCCTGGTTCCGCCCCAAATACCACAGCAAACGGTCGGATTCTCCAATCCCGAAGCGCAGGCCGAGGGATTTGTCTTTGCCATCGAGGTGTCGGGTCTGCCCATCGGCTCGAACCTGGTTATCTCTGCATCGCCCGGGGCCCCCTTTCCGCCGCAAACGCTGCAGATCACTTCAAACCCGCAGACCTTCGGTTTTCCGGCCAACCAAGTGCCGGCTAATTACACTGGTACGGTGACCTGCACCTATTCACCCCCTCCTGGCGGTGCCCCCGTCCCCGTGGGCGCTCAAATTTCCATCAACTACTTGGCCGTCCCCTCGGAGTCGAACGGGCTGATGAGCTATGGAAGACCAGCGATGAAGTGGCAACTGAACCGCAAGGCACTCGGGCTCGCCCAGGGCGGCAACCTCGTCTTTCTCGGCAACTTCATCTTCGAAGTAAGCGCCTGACTCGTTTGAGTTTTTGATCGCCGGTCTTGTAGCGTGGCGATCCGACGATCGTCATGGTGACGAAGCGCTCTCCAACGGCAAAGCCGAACAAAAAGTAAGACGTCTCTGAAAAACCTGGAAGGTGGAACGCGCTCTCCGAGCGCGTTGTTCGACGTGGTCCGCATCGCGATGTTGTTCCAAACCAACGCACCCGGAGGTCGCGTTCCACCTCAATTCACTCCCTCCAAGCACAGCCCCGTCCCCGATCGATGGGAGGATCCATTCCACTGCCAGGAGGGCCTAACAAAGCGTGATTTTATCAATCCATCGTTTGGATACGCCGGCCTGGCACGCTTACGACTAACGGTCCATCCTGCTTTGGCACTACGGGATACCTCCTCTTTCAGCCATGAGGCAGTCGACGCAGCTTTGACAGGATGGGGCGAATGGATCCTCTTCACTCATGGATATCGTCGTGTCTCCGCTCTCCGCGGCTGAAGTTCGTGTGCTGGGCTCGCTGGTCGAAAAGGCCGTTACGACGCCGGACTACTATCCGCTTACGCTCGCGGCGCTCACCAACGCGTGCAACCAGCTCACGAATCGCGATCCCGTTGTTGCCTTTACCGAGTCAGATGTGGTGCGGGCGCTCGATGCGCTGCGGGAGAAAAATCTGGCGAGCCTCTTTCATGGCGCCGACAGCCGTGTACCGAAGTACAAACACAAGCTCACAGACGAGTTCTTGCTGACACCGGCCGAGGTCGGAGTGCTTTGTGTGCTGATGCTGCGCGGACCGCAAACAATCGGTGAACTTCGCACGCGCACGGAGCGGCTCTATCCGTTCGGAAATCTGGCGGAAGTCGAAGAAACGCTACGCGCGCTGGCCGAACACACGCCGCAGCCGCTGGTCGCTAAACTTCCGCGCCAGCCCGGCACCAAGGAATCGCGCTATGCGCAACTTCTATCCGGCCAACCTGAGACCGGTCCGGCTGAGCGCACTTTGCCGGCCGAGCCTGCGACCCTCGCCGTCCGGGCGGAAAACGAACGCTTGGCCAAGCTCGAAACCGATCACGCCGCCCTGCGCACCGAGCTCGAGGAGTTGAAGCGCCAGTTCGGAGAATTTCGGAAGCAGTTCGAATAAGTCAAAGGCACAGCACTCCTACCCGCCGTACTACTAGCGGTCTTTTCGCCCGACGAAGAAGAGGAAGTAGACGCCCAGGGCAGCCAACAGCACGAGCCACCAAAAATAACGCAATTCCCGGGCGGCCAATTCCACAAAGGCAAGGACGCGGGGAAAGAGGAGACAGATCACCGCGACAACGGCGATTCCGCCCAAAATCGTGAGCGTACGGTAACCTCGTGGGGTCATCGGCGAGGAGCAGGCGGTGCGGGGGGTGTGCCGCCGGGCAACGTTCCAAGCGGGAGAATGAAATTGGCTCCGGTACTCTCCCCTGCCCCGCCGCCGATCACGAGTGGCGCTTTACCGTCCCATTTCTCAACGATCTGGAGCTGAATCAGGCCGGGCGTGTCACGCAGAGCTTCGCCGCGAATGCGGATGGCCTCGGCTTCGCCCTTCGCCCGGATGATCGCCGTGTCGGCTTCGATCTGGGCTTTCTGCTGGGTAAACCGCGCCTTGGCCGCCTCCTGCTCCTGAACCATCTTCGCTTCGATCGCGACTTCGAGTTCGCGCGACAGGGTGATGTTCTCGATCACGAGGTCTTCGAGGATCAACATATCGCCAATCTTTTTGCGCGCCGAGCCAAGTGCCGCCGTCTTGATCCCTTCCCGTTGTTTCACGATCTGCTCCGCGCTTTGCTGCGCGGTGACTTCCTTCAATGCTTCCTGCACTCGGGGAGCAATGAGGCTGTCGATCGGATCGCCTGAGTATTCCTGAAAAACGCGAACCACGGACGCCTCGGGAATGCGATAAAGAACCCGCAGCCGGGCATTCACCTGCTGAAGATCTGAGGAGTAGCACTCCGCTTCGAGCATGTGCGTTTGTTGCCGGACCAACACGGGCACGAGATGCGAGATAAATGGCTTCTTCGTTCCAAACCCCTCCGGTTTAAACTCGTGGCTCACTTTTCCAAGGGTGACCAGAACGCCACGATAACCGGGGTCGACGACGTAAGTAGCCTGCGACAGGGCCACGATCACTACGACAATGAGAATGGCGACGCCAATGAGCTTCGAAGGGTTCATGGAGACACCATTCCGGCTTAAGAACTTAGCCGCAAGCGCTAAGCCTCCACGAGAGGCCTGCGGGGCTCGTTTTCAACGACTCCGACGGGAAGGAGGGCGCCCTCAGGGTCCTGCCCGTTCGCCGCGATGCCGAGACGCCTCGTCGCGCGCTTTCCGACCTTTCCTTAACCTGAGCCGTTTAGCGTTGGCCGAGCCACGCAACGCTCCAGCATTGGTGGCCCAAGTTACGGGGCAGTACCCGTGATCGTAAACGTGCCCTCAAGCGCCGTCTTCTCCGACGACGGGCCGACCATGACCGTAAACTTCCCCGCTTCGACCGTCCAACGCTGCATGCGATCGTACAGCTCCAGATGTTCGGATGTGAGAGTAAACCTCACCGTCTTGGTTTCACCGGGCAAAAGGTTCACCCGGCGAAAACCGCGCAACAGTTTATCGAAGCCAACGACGCTCGCGAGTTCGTCGCGCACGTATAATTGCACCACCTCGTCCCCTACTCGCGCTCCGGTGTTAGTCACA
Organism: uncultured Opitutaceae bacterium; assembly: GCA_964546955.1. GTDB lineage: Bacteria > Verrucomicrobiota > Verrucomicrobiia > Opitutales > Opitutaceae > CAZJLP01. The sequence goes on from CAZJLP010000021.1 coordinate 4,373, forward strand.
TCGACCGCGACCTCGATCTTGCCGGTCGGCCCCTGTTGTTCAGGCGTGATCCGAAGATTCGCATAGCTGAACGTCGTATAACTCAGCCCGTACCCGAAGGGAAACAGCACGCCGTTTCCCTGACCCGCATCTGGAGCGCTGGATCCAAAGTGCGACGGAAAACACACGGGCAAGAAGCCGATGCCACGGGGCACCGTGATCGGCAAACGCCCCGCCGGATTGTAGTCGCCAAATAGCACGTCGGCGATCGCGTCGCCCCCTGCTTCGCCCGGGAACCAGGCCTCGACGATGGCTGGTACGTTCTTCGCCGCCCAGTTGATGCTCAACGGTCGTCCGTTGCTCAGCACGAGCACCACCGGCACACCCGTGGCCTTGAGCGCACGCACGAGTGCGTCTTGGTCTCCCGGTAGATCGAGACTCGCGCGACCGCGCGACTCTTTACAGATGTCGTCGTTCTCCCCCACGACAAGGATCACCACCTCGGCGCCCTTGGCTGCCGCAACGGTGGCCGCGATCTCATCGGTTACTTTCGCGGACGGCGGTTCCTTCACCGCGTCGCTTTCCGGAAAGTTGCTGTCGACCACCGGGCAGCCGCGCAACGCGCGGACTTCGCAGCTCGCGCCGAGTTTTTTGCGAACGCCATTCAACACGGTCACGTAGTCGATCCGCTGGGAACCGTAGCGGTTGCGCCAGGCCTCGCCGTCGTTCGCCAGCGGACCCGCCACGAGCACGGTGCGCAGGTCCTTGCGGAGCGGGAGCAGATTTTTTTCGTTCTTCAGCAGGATGATCGATTCGTGGGCCGCGCGGAGCGCCACCGCGTTATGCTCGGATCCGTGCACTACCCGATCCGCCTTGGCTGGGTCGGACTGATACGGCTCCTCAAAGAGCCCCAGCCAGAACTTCACCCGCAGAATATCTCGAACGCGGGCGTCGATGATCGCGGCGGGAAGCTTCCCTTCCTTCGCCAGCTGGCGCAACGGTGTCAGATAAACTTCGGGCGGCGTAAAGCTCGTGCGAACGTTGAGCCCGGCCAGCACCGACTGCTGGACGGCTTCTAGGTGGTCGGCTGCGACCCGATGTTTAGTGGCGAGTTGTTCCACCGCCCCGCTATCCGAAACGACATAGCCTTTGAATCCATATTCCCGCCGCAGAATATCGGTCAAAAACTGTGAACTGCTTTGCACTGGGACCCCATCGTAATCGTTGAACGAACTCATCACCCCGAGGGCCCCGGCCTCCCGAATTGCCCGGCGGAAAGGGGTCAAATACAGGGTCTGCACGTCGCGCCATGAAAGCTGGGGATCGTTCCGTCCAAGTGGACTGTCCCGCGCTCCACGATCACTGCTATAAAGCACAAAATGTTTCAGCGTGGCGACGACACGCTGCTCCTGAATGCCACGGACCTGGGCCACGCCCAGTTCTCCGACGAGAAACGGATCCTCCCCAAAACAATCCGGGGTACGGCCCCAGCGAGGATCCCGCGCCAGGTCCAAGGTTGGCGAATACACGTTCGTGTAGCCGAGCGCCCGGGCCTCGCGCCCGATCACGGCGCCGATCTCGTGCACGAGATCAGTGTTCCACGTACTGCCGAGGGCGATAGGCGCCGGGAAACTCGTCGTCTTCACGTGCGCCAGCCCGCGGGTGGCCTCGTTGGTGAAATCGACCGGAATGCCCAGCCGGGTTTTTTCGACAAAGAAGCGCTGTACCTCGTTGCGCGCGCGCACATGCTGCGCCAGCGGCCACGCATACTGCGGCGGCGGCACATTCGCCCGGATCACGCCGTTGCTATGCTCGTCAATGTTGCCGATGCCATCCTTCCAACTCGCAGTCAGCCACTTCTCGTTCGGCAGCTCGTCGGTCAGCACCCGCGGGTAACCATACAACGTCGCCAGCTGGGCCGTCTTTTCCTCCACCGTCATTCGCTTCAACAGATCGGTGATCCGAGCTTCCACTTCCACCGCCGGGTTTTCATATGGATCCTTGACGCCGTTTTTATTGAGATCGATCCAACCCTGCCGGTAGAGATCGGCCGCTTTTTCCTCGGTGATAAAGCGCCCACTCTCCGCTCGAACGAGAGGGGCGGCTAGGCTGCCCGCGCCGAGCGCGAGCATCGCCACCCAGGACCACTGACATTGCTTCCACTTCGATATCGTTCGTTTCATAGCATGAGGCTGGAAAAATACTTAAGGCTTTGCTTTCTCGGCCTCCTTGGAGAGGCCCGAAAACGTTAACGGTTCGAAACTGCTGCCGTCAGTACCGGCGATTACGGCGCCGCGTTCATCGGCAGCAACCGTATCCCCGGTTTTTCCACGGGTGCGGGGGCGGTCTTCTGCGCGAGGCGCACCGGCATCGGATATTGATCTAGCCACTTCTTGAACTCCGACGCACCCGCCCCGCCCGACCTTGTGGCCGCTTCCGCCAGACTCGTGCGAACCTCGACATCAGCTGTAAAATCAAGCGCGCGCCCGGCCAGTCGCTTCGCGGCCTCTATATGATTGGTAGCGAGCAGGGCCTCGACTGCCGCCAACGTGGGCTCGGTGATCCGCTGTTTCATGACGGCCGGATCAATCGGATGGTGGTGGCCATGAGCTTCATGCGCGTGGCCCTCCAGCGGTGAGCACCGCGGATAAGTGCTACTGACCAGGCTCTCCACGTCCACCACGGCGACGGCCTCTGCATAGTGGCGCGCCGCCACCAGCGGTTTAAATACCGAGGTAAACATCGTCTCCCGGAGAGGATCTGCGGCGGGGAGTTTTAAATAGACCGCGACATTGCGCTCGGGCTCCTTCAGCGCCTCGTTCATCGCGAACAGCGCGACCATGCCTTCGGAGGGCTTGGTGCCTATAGTCTTTTCCAAGGAATCGCGACGCGTCTTAAGTGAATCAACAACCGCGGGCATGGGCACGGATTTGCTCAATGCCATCAGGCGGTCCAATACCTGCTTCAGGGCACGCAAGTCAGCGGGCCGGGACGAGGCGGCGAGCTGATCTAGGCAGGCATTGTATTCGGCCACGGCATCGGCAAACCGCGCCCGTTTGACATAAGCGCCGGCCAGCGCGAGGTGGGCTTCGACACCGGCATTCGGTGCTCCGGCCTTCTCCATCAATCCGGAAAGATCGGAGGGGCTGCGGCCGGTCGATGCGGAGCGCAGCCACTGCGCGGTTTCGTTGAGACTCATCAGGCCTGCGATCCGATCCACTTCCGAGCCATCCGGACGCGCCACCAACATGAGCGGCACTTTCGTCACGGCGTATTTGGCTTTGAGCACCTCGTCCGTCTCGAACTCCACGCGCACCAACACAAAAGCATCGTTGACGAGGGTTTTCACGGCCGGGGCGGTCAGGACCATGTCATCGATCAGCTTCGATTCCATCGAATTGTAGCTGAAGAACTCGAGCAGGATCAACTTCTTCTCCGCCGTCGCCCGCGCACTGGCATCGGCCAGTGCAGTCGGCAGAGCGACGGATGTCACGGGAGATGACTGCGCGGACAGCCGCACAGCTAGCCCGAAGATCGGAAGCATCAGAAGGCAAAGACGTGTCAGGGTTCGAGTCATCATTGCGAGCAAGGACAAGGGGTTGGTTGTAAAAATGGTATCACGGAAATATTTGTCTGACGGTAAAAACGACGTAGTAGGGCTACCTCCGAATGCCCAACAAAAACGGTCGCGCATGAAGTCCTGGGCAGTGTTTTCAAGAGTTGAGACGGGCCATTTTAACTGCCAGCAATGTAGCGACCAAATCCTCTTCCCCGATTAGCAGGGCTCAAATAATCGAAATGAGCCATCGTCGCACTTCAAACGAAAATTAGACTCAGTTATATATTTTTTAATAGTGTTCATCTCTAATCCCGCAGGGACATCACATGTTTCGATGCCTATAAAACTCGCCCTGGTGACGACTTTAAATGGAACCTTATCATAATCATCGAATTCTTCTGCGCTAACATCCGTAAAACCCGTCCACATCAGCTCGAAATCGGTATTTCCAATTAAATCACAATCGATCTCAACATCGTCAATGGCCTCATGAGAATATACCATCAGGTTACCTCGCGGATTATTTAGCTTTTCACTATATGCCTCCGCCCAAGTTATTTTTTTATCAATTATATCAGTCCACTTACGAACTGCCCCCACCGGATACACAAGGTATTGCGAATAAGCATACGGGGTCACTTGTTTTCCATTCAGCATCCCGCGCGCATGGATATCTAAGTGCCATGCAAAATGTTCTGGACGCAATACTGCTTTCAAAACCGCTTTTTCGACTTCGAACTTATAGTCGCCAATAAACATACCAACATCTCTCATAGCATTCTAGTATTAAACGTTAGTTCCCAAAATAGGTATCGTGAAAATCCTCAAGCATAGGAGCTTTTATTTCCTGTCCGGATATTTTACCGACTCCCCACAAAATACCAGAGTATATATCTTGGACTCCGGGATCTAAAGCATTTAGTATATCTACAGTCGCACACGCAGCACCCGCTCCTTTTCCGGCAGCCTTGCTAGTATTAGGCGCAAAAGTCGTAGCCGCTGCAGCTCCCACGGCTCCTAACATTGTTTTGGTCTTACCTATGAATGCACCAGTATCAGCCAATTGCCGAATTGCTTCTCTCGTAATAGCATCTCCTCCGGTATGAGGCATATCATTGAGCTCACTGGGAATTAACTGCATCGTGCTTCCATCCTGATGGTGATGCCAAGTGTAACCGTCTGGCATCTTGTTTCCAGCTGCTTCGTATGACTTCTTGGCCCGTTCGATGTCAAATTTACTATCCCCGGTCATTTGGAAATCTTTGATATTGTGTTTAGAGTATTTAGAAACATCAGGAAATCCTTCGCTAGATATTGGCACATCATACGTTTTGCCAGACGCGGCGCCCTTCCATTTAAAGGTTTCGCCCAGCCTCGCGCCATCAGGTATGCTTACTTTCCTTCCGTTCACAACAGCCCTACCATCGTCTCCATGCTTTACAATATCTGTCCTTTTGATTTTTGACCACAAGTCTTTGCTATAAGCCATCTTAGCAAGGTTGGTCGCCATTTCAGGAATTTTACGAGATTTCCATAAGTTTTTCCAGAAACTCAATCCCAGCGCATCAACAGCATTGATCGGATTGTTGCCCGCATAAACATATAGGTTGAGGTCGACATTACCGGCAGCGGGGTTTCCGCCTGCCATAGCGGGTGCGCTGGGTCCAGTCCCGGGCGCGCCGCCTTGCGAGTAATGCCCGGTCGCATTCGCTGAATAGGTCTTTTGACCGACTTCAGAGGAGCCTGGCTGCCCTGAGTTTTTCTTGCCGCTAAATTCCACGGCCTGGGTGGTATGCGGAAGAGAAGTGTTGCTGAGCTGGCGATCCTGAGCTTGTTCCCACTGGCTCGACCACGAAGTACCTTGCACGCCCCTGGCCTCGGCGAAGGGATTGGCCACCCCAAAGCCCAACCCAGAGTAAAGAGTATGGCCGCCGCGCTCTTCCAGGGGATCGCGGTTCACGAACCGGCCGAGCGAGGCGCAGTAGTAGCGGAAGCCGTAGTAGCTCAGGCCCGTCTCCTGATCGAAATACTTGCCAGCGAAGCGAAAGGGATTCTCTCGGCCATAGCTCCCGCTCGACTGCAGTAGGTTTCCGAAAGGATCGTACTCGTAGGCAGCTACCGTGATACCGCTCGAGCTGTTAACCAGGGCGGTGAGGTTGCCATTGCCGTCGTGCACCGCGAAATATTTTCCGGCATGCAGGGTCCTCAGGTCTTCAATTGAGAGAAGCCCGCCGATGTCGCCCGCGCCGCCGAGAGTGCCGGAGAGGTCGATGCCATAAGTGAAGCGGCGTTGGAGAGCGAGAGTCGCGGCGTCGTATTCAGCGATGAGGGTCCAGCCTTGATACGCGAAGGCGGTCTTGCTGCGGCGGGTGTAATTTGTAGGCGACTCGGGTGTGCCATCGTAGCTCACCACGTCTTTCGTCACCCGGCGACCCATGTAGTCGTAAGCGAAGAAGACCGCCAGGTGGTGGCCCGTGTTGTCCACCAACACACTGTGCATCGAGGTCAGCCGGTTCTCGCCATCGTAGGCATAGAGCCAGAGGGCGTCGCGGGTCAGGTTACCGTCGAGGTCGTAAGTGAAGGTTTCATTAACGGGACGGACCATCGACCAGACGTATTCTGCCTTCCAGGCGCCCGCGCCTCCCGTCGCGCCGAACAGATAGGACTCATAGCTCGGTACGCTCGGAGTGGGTTTGGCGACCTGTTTATAGAAATAGTTATTCTTCCAGACAGTCGTCGCGAGAGGCTGTCCGTTGATCCGCACGCTCGTGCCACCGGAAGAGTTCGCGGTGCCAGAGAGGGGCAGGTACGAGGGTGTGGCGCGGCTGGTGTAGCGGTTGAGCGCATCGGCGCTGTACGTGTAGCTCTGGCCTTCAAGTTTTTCGGCGATACGATTCCCGATGGGGTCGAATTCGTAGCCGAACGCGCGGCCGGAGAGGGCGGCGCCGTTGACGTCCGTGGTCGCAGCCGTGACTTCGTTGCGCTCGTCGTAGCCATAGACGGTCCGCATGATTTCCCCGGTAGCGACGTAAGGAGCGTAGATCACGCCGGTTTGCTCGACGGAGCGTCGGCGACCGAGGTCGTCGCTGGCATAGTCATAACCGGCAACGCGGCCGATCTGGGTGTCGACCGCCAGGGTGTCCAAATTGTTGCGATTGGGTTCATAGGTGCGGCTTTGTTGGTACGCACCGTTGTTCACACCGGAAATGAGACTGCTGTTTGCGAGATAACTGTAAGTAAATGTGTCGGCGCCGGAGGTGATCGAACTGAGCCGGCTGTTGGTGCCATCGAAGCCATAGGCGATGGCGTGCTCAGAGCTGCCCGTTATGCCAAGGTCCACGCCATTGAAGCGACCTGTGGTGGCATCATACTTATACGTGAGCTGGCGAGTCGTGCCGAGCGCGTGGCTCGTGGTGGTGGGGCCGAAACGGCCGAAGCGTTCGGACTCGGGTTTCAGGTCGCTCGCACGGAAGGTGAAGGTGCGATCCCCGGTGCCGTCACGCACGGTTGCGAGGCGGCCAACGCGGTCGTAGGTGTAGCTGAGGGTCGGCGTGCCGTCGCTATAGATGGCCTGCTGGAGCGCACCCGTGTTGCCCTCATAGCTATAAGTGGTGGTTACCCCACGGGACCACGTGCGCTGGCTGAGCTGGCCGCGAAGATTGTAGGTGTAGGTGACAGCGCGGTCGGCTGCATCGATCTTTTTGTGTAGAAGCCCGTTTTCGGCATGGTAGACGAACGTCGTCTTGTCTCCGGTAGCCGGCCAGCCGCTAGTGATGAGACCGGACTGCGACCAGGCAGCCCCGGTGTCGCGGTAAGTAAATTGCGCGATGCGATCGCCGTAGTTGGCGTCGTACTCGTATTTGACGGGATACGGGACATCGCCCCAAACGTGGGTGAGCTGCCCGCGGGTATTATAGGCAAAATGGGCGGCGTTGTACGAAGTGGTGGCTCCCGTGGCGGGATCAATGCGCGGGGTATCATCCCGGATCACGCGACCGGCGAGGTCGTAGGCGTAGGCGTGCTGGCGGACGCCGCGGTTATCCGTGATCGTGGAGATGCGGGTGGTGCCGGGGTAGTAAGCGACATTGTTACCAATGTATCCATTGGTCGTGCGATCGGTGGTTTTGACCGGGCGACCGAGGCTGTCATAGGTGAAGCTAGTCTGCACCCCGGCGGCCGATGTCTGGCTGGTGACACGGCCAGCCACGGCGACGGTGATCGCCGGCTGCGTGGCGAAGGGCGCGTACACCACGGTGGTGATCGTGCCGCTAGCACGGTCGAGGTAGGACTGACTCACCGAGCGGTTACCGTGGATGTCTGCGGCAACGGCTTCAGCGATGGCATCGCCGACGACACCGGCGGGACGCGAAACGAGGTTGAAGTTAGTCACACGGCTCCAGGTGCGCGTGAGCACTTGTTCCGTGTTGTCCTCATAAGGGAAGGCGAGAGACTCGGAGTAATTCCACCAGGTAGCGTCGTCGCTGCTATAGGGCGCCCAGACGCTGGTGTCTTTGCGGTAACCATAGGTGAAGGCGTTGATCCGATCGGCGCTGCCGAGGGTGTCGTTGCGATCCACGTCGAGGCCGGAGCGGGTCATGATGCCGTTGCCATCGTAGGTGTAGAGGGAGGGTGCGAGGCTGTCCGCGGCGGTTTTCACGAGCTGCCCGCGGGCGTTATACTCGGAAGTCTGCACGAGAGTGCCACCGATCGCGGATGTTTCCTCGCGCACGGTGCGACCGGCCCAGTCCGTGTAGGCCTTCGACCAGCGGGGGCTCCCATTGACGCCGAGATACTTTTGCTGCGTCTCCTGGCCATTCTCGATGCCGTAGCTATAAAATTCCGAGAGGCCGGCGGTCCCGGTTACGGATTTCGGACGACCGTCAAGATAGTTGACCTGACTCCGGGTGGCGCCGCCGGGAAATGTGACGATAGTGCGGATGAGTTTTCCGCCGGAGATCGTGTAGTCATAGCTGGTCGTCAGCCCTTGGCTGGTTTGGGTAAGGACACGGCCGGACAGGTCGTAGGCCGTGCTCGAGACGATGGCGTCGTCGCCTTCGATTGTGGTCGAAAGGATGCGGTTTTCGTCGTCGTAGGTAAAAGAGGTCGCTATCGCCGGCGCAGCCGAGGGCAGCGCAAGGCGCACAGTGCGCTGGATCCGGCCTTTGCCGTCGTAGGTAAACTTGGTGATCAGACCGTGCTCATCGCGCTCGTACTCTTTCTGACCGGTGCGAGTGCCGGTGTTGGCGAAGTTAATCGCGCTGAAGGTTTCGCTGCTGCCGTTGAGGTCGGTGTATTGCGCTTCGTAGAGAGTGCCGTTCAGCTTCTGGCGGCGGGTCAAATTGCCCGCGACGTCGTAAGTCATGTCGGCGGCATCGATCAGCGCCCAGCCGGTACCGGTGTACAGGAGTGTTTCGCTGCGGGTCGTGAAGGCGCGTTCGTTACGGATCGTCACTTCCGCGGTCGAGACGTTCGGAATCACGTAGATGCCGTCAATCGTCGTGCCTTCATAGGTGTTGAGGAAGGTACCGCCGCTGTCGGCCCGGGCCGAACCTTTGAGGACAACTGAGCGCAACCCCGTGCCGCGGAAATAGGCGACGGATTCCTTGGATCCGTCGGCGCTTTCCGCGGAATAGGGAAGACCGCGCAGCCAGTCGGCGACGTTGACGCCTTCATACACCTTGGCGACGGAACGGAGCGTGGAGTTCACGTTGGTGTAGTTCAACGTCTCGGATACCCACACTGGCTGGCCGTTGGCGGACTCCGCGCTGTAGGCGTGTGTGGTATGGCCGACGACCACACCGTTGGCGGTTTCGAGCACATCGGCGGGCAGGCGGACCACGCCCTCCCAATCCGCCGCGTATGTGAAATTGAAAATGCGCAGACCCTCCGCGCGGTCTTCCGCCGGGCAGTCCTTCCGCAAGGGGGCGTCGAGATACGGACTCACGGTCTTCGTCACCCGGCCGAGGCTCGAGAGCGAAGTGGAGTAATCGAAGGCCCGCCAACTGCCGTCGGTGTTCGACTGCCATTTGATGCGGCCATGGTGAGTGTCGTGCCGGGAATCGCTACGTGCCACCCTGTAGTAGCCGAATTCAGTCGACAGCCCGCCGTCGCCCTCGGTCACGGCGGTCAAATTCTGCATGCTGCTATTGTAGTGGAAAAGGAACGTGGCCACGCCCGCGTTCGTTCGCACCATCGCGGTTCGGTTGAATTTCGGAAACGCGCCTTCGTAGAAGCGCTGAGTCTTGGCGACGGGCGACTCTGTCACCAAAATGCCATCGCGCGAAATGCCGCCGCCATACTTCCAACCACTGGGCAGATTGCCTTCGGGGAAGGGGCGCCCGCTCGGCGAGCTGACATTGATCGAAGTGAATTTAGAACCGAAGCCATCGACACTCATCACGCGCAGCTGCGCGGAAGACGCTATATGTGCCGGCGTGGATTCATCGATCGTGCCGCTGCCGCCACAGGTATCGCAGGTCGTCGTATTTCCGCCCTCGCCGTCGCAAACAGAGCAATTCCCCGAGCCACTGCAACGGGCGCAGGCAAACACCGCGACAACGTTCTTAGTGCCGGCGCACGTTTCGCACTGGGACCCGCCGTAGGCAATACCGGTGGCGTTGCAATCCGGGCACGGAAAACAACAGAACTCAAGTTCACCATCGCCCTCGCATACCGAGCAATCGCCCGAACCACCGCAGAAAACGCAGGGTTCAAGCATGTCCCCGCTGCCATCGCATGCCGGACAGGTATCGGCCAATTCCGACTCCGGAACAACTTTGTAGTAGTCTTTGATGAGTACCGCCGAGACTTTGCTATTGGTCCCTTCGGTCCGCGTGATCTGCAAATTGAGGGTGACCACCTTATTTAACGTGGGATCCTGCACGGGGGTTTCGTCCGCGGTGGTTACGGCCCAGGCCATGCGGTAGGTGACAAATGGTTCGCCGGTCAAAGCGTAGGGCCCCTTCCCCTCGGCATAGTTGATCGTGCCGCCCGCGTAGGGATTTGTTTCGCTGGCGATCCGCGCGCCTTTTTGTGAGGGCGCGTAGTATTTAACCAACAGATCGAAGCCGTCTCGCGAGACATCGACCACCGCTTGCGGCGCGATCACTTGTCGCACGCCGCGGAGGGCGGGTTGATACATCCTTTGAGTTTGGTAAGCCGGGATTGCCTGCCCCACCACTTCCACCTCGCTGCTCAAGCTCACGGCTCGTAAATCGCCTGCCCCCAAGGGTCGGCCTTCCACGGTTGTAAAGTCCGACCCTTCGACTCGCGGCATGTACGTTTCGTCGTGGGAAAAGTCCACAAATCCCGCCGATTTTCCGTTGGGCAAAAAGCCCAGGGACAGCCGCATCTCGCCATCGCCCGAATCGATGCTCGTCACCTTACCCGGCAGCGCTCCCGCCTCGCCGACCTTCATCACAATATACTCAAACGCCGGCGAACCAAACACCGCACTCTCGACCACGGAGCCGCGGCGGAAAGTCTCGTCGCTCCCGGTCGGCCGCGAGAAAAATTCAAAACCATCAGGCACCACAAAATGCACCCGGTAGGCGGACACATTCGTTGCCTGAAAAATCGGCATCTTGTAAACGCGATTGACCAAGATACCTCCTTTCCCCTCCAACTTCGACACCGGTGACGTGATCCACGACTGACCACTCGACGGAGTCCCGGCCACGAAGGGAACGGTGACCGTGTATTCGTTAATCTGCTCGGTTTGTGGATTCCAAACGTGCGCCTGCGACACAATGTCCAGTTTGGCCTGCGCCGCCGGATTGGTCGCTTGATAGTCGATGTAACTATACAACTCGGTTTTTACCTCTTCGTTGCGGGTCGCAACATCGCCGGGAGGCGCCACCTCACCCGCGGCGCGCTGAGGCACCAGAGCGCACAGTAACGCCACCGCAGCAAGAGTGACTACCCTCAGAACCGAGGACGTGTGGTTGCAGAACCGCGAGAGTGAGTGGGTGAAGGAGGTCATGGTCCGGTTCAGCGATTCGGGGTAAATACGGCCAGGGCCGGGTCGTTACTGCCGGTCGCATCGGCGGTGAGGCTGTTATTATATTCCGCCAGATTGGAGATACCGTCGTTGTTGCGATCGGCGGCGGCATCGGCGGCGCTTTGTGGGTTAAGACCATGATCGATCTCCCAAGCGTCGGTCATCCCGTCGCCATCGGTGTCGATCAACCGGGGATCGATCCCCGATGTGGCGGGAGGCAACGTGCCCGGACCCGTCGGATTTCCAGGACCGGTTGGAGTGCCGGGGCCGCTACCCGACGTGCCCACCGCAAAACTGGTCTCAATGTCAGCGTTTAAGTCGTATTCGCCTGAGAGGTCTTTGGCGCGTAGATGGACCTTATAGACTCCCGGTTTGTTGGCCGGGGGAGTCCACGCGATCGAACCGGTTCCATTTGACCCGCTTACCCGCGCGCTGCCGATGTAGTTCCAGCCGGACAGATCCGGTCCTGTGACATAGAAGAAAAGCCAATCAAGATCGCCATCCACGTCCGTCGCATTGCCGGTGAACGTGCGTTCTCCCGCGCCCACGCCGCTCACCGTAAGCGAATTGGTCTGAGGACGGACATTGGTCACCGTGACAACGGTGTCGCCCAACATAACCGTACCGCCATCGCCCGTGACATACACGTGCGTGACGTAAGAACCCGCTTCGTAGTTGTGATTGCTTCGAACAACCGTGGCCTTCCACCGATCGCGTAACGCATCGTATTCACCTTCGAGCCATTCGAGCTCGTCCTGTCCACCGGCCGCTGTCCAGGTCGGAAATTGAACACGGGTGGCTCCCTGCACGTTGTTCGCGTATACTTCATAGGAGACACCATTCGTCGGATTTGCGCTGCTCGTAACGGACGGCGGTGGCGGAGGCGTCATCGTCACCGTGGTGCTGTCCATAAAAACGGCGCTGTCATTTCCGACTGTCACGTAAACGTGCGTAATGTAAGTCCCGTATTCGTTGTTGTGTTCGCTTCGACGAACAACGGCCTTCCAGCGATTGTTTACCGCGTCGTATTGACCTTCAATCCAGCGGATATCGTCTTGCCCATTCGCCTCGGTCCACGTGGGGAACTCCACACGGCTGGCACCCTGCACGTTGTTCGCGTAAACTTCGTAAAGTGAACTGCTCGTCGGGCTACCGCTGTTGGTGACCGATGGCAGCTGAGGCGTTAGCAAAACGGTGACGTAACCCACCAGGGTGCTCGCGCCATCCGTCCCGGTCGCATAGACGTGAGTCATATACGATCCCGCCTCCTGATTGTGCTGGCTTCGGCGAACGACCCCCTTCCACCGATTATTCAAGGCATCGTACTCGCCCTCAATCCATTCGATATCATCCTGCCCATTATTTTCGGTCCAGGTGGGAAACACCACTCGGGTGGTCCCTTGAACGTTGTTCGCGTAAACTTCGTACGAGGAACCGCCCGTTGGACTGCCGCTCGTGGTGATCGAAAAGGGAGCGGGTTCCGTGATCGCGGTAACGGTGACGACGGTGCCGCGCGTGCGGTTCGAGCGGTTCGCGTTCCACGCGTAAGCCAGGAAGTGGTACGTTCCCGCGGCTGGCGCGGACCAGGAGAACGTTTGGGCGGCGGAAGAGCCCGAGGCGGACACCAAGCCGCGGTTGACGGGGGAATTACCCGCAGCATCGGTCTGCTCCAAACCAATCTCGGCTAGCCCAGAGGCGCACGTGCCGCCCACCGTGAAACTGATCGCCTGCCCAAACGGCACTGAAGTCGCGGAGGGGGTCAGTGTAACCTGAGGAACAGAAGACGCGGGAGTCCCCACCGTCACCGTGACAACGCCGGTGCGTTTGAGCTGCGTGCGACTCGCGTTCCACGCGTAGCCGACAAAATAGTAGACGCCATTTGCAGGCGCGGACCAAAAGAAAGTATGGCTGGCCATGCCGCCACTCGCCGCGACTCCACCGAGATTGGCTGTGGGATTGCCCGCAGCATCACACCGCTCCAAACCGAGCTCATTCAGCCCGCCCGCATGACTGCCGGTCACGGTAAAGCTGAGCTGCTGCCCAACTGTCGCTGAGTTAGCCGAAGGCGAAAGCGTGACCTGGAGAGTTGACGCCGGCGGTTGGGGCACCGTGACCGTGACGACTGTCGTACGCGTGAGTTGCGAGCGATCGGCGTTCCACGCGTATCCTACGAAATAGTACGTTCCGGCCGACGTTGCAGACCACGAAAAGACACGATTGTCAGAAACGCCTCCCGCCGGGGACCCACCGAGATTCTGGGTGGGGGTGCCCGCTGCGGTACTTTGCTCAAATCCGATCTCGCTCAATCCACTGCCACAATTGGCCGCCACCGTGAACCCAATGACCTGCCCAACCTGCGGGGAGGTGACCGTCGGGGTCAGCGTGACCGTCGGGGGCTCCGATACCGGCGCCGTGACCGTGACGGCAATCACGCCGCTGCGCGTGAGCTCTAAGCGGGTGGCGTTCCACGCGTAACTGACAAAATAATACGTACCCGCAACGGTCGGTGACCATGGGAAGACATAACTGGCCGCGCTTCCCGAAGCGCCAACTCCACCGAGATTCACGGTGGCTTGTCCCGAGGAATTACACCCTTCCAAGCCGATCTCGCTGAGGCCACCTGGGCAATTGCCGGCCACGGTGAAATTGACCGTTTGTCCGACCAACACCGAGGTGGCGGAAGGGGTTAAAGTGACCGTCGGCGTTTGCGACACCGGCGCATTGACCGTGACGGTTGCGGCGGCGCTTGTGACTGCACCCGCGGAGTTGGAGACCACCACTTCATAGCTCCCGGTATTGGCCGTCTGCACATTATTCAGAGTCAGCGTGGCGCTCGTCGCCCCAGGTATCACTCCGTTATTGAAGCGCCATTGATAGGTAGGCGTGGGCGTACCACCCGCAACGACGTTCAACGTGACGGTCTGTCCAACGGTCGGGGAGACGGCAGCAGGCTGCGCCGTGATAAAGGGAGCGACTGGAGCGACAACCGCGATGCTGATGACACTGGTACGCGTGAGCTGCGAGCGGTTGATGTTCCACGCATAACCCACAAAGTAATACGTGCCGGCTGCGGTCGGGGACCACGAGAATGTCTGGCTGGCCGAGCTACCCTAGGCCGCCACGCCACCCAGATTGACCGTCGACTGACCCGACGCATTGCATCCCTCAAAGCCAATCTCGTTGAGGCCTCCTTCGCAACTGCCAACCACCGTGAAGCTGACAGTCTGGCCGACAAGCACTGAGGTGGTGGACGGCGTCAGTGTCACTTCCGGTGTCATCGACACGGGTATCGTGACCGTGACAGTAATCACCCCCGTCCGCGTGAGCTGGGAGCGGTTGATGTTCCACGCGTAACCCACAAAATAATACGTGCCAGGAGCCGTGGGAGACCATGAGAATGTCTGACTGGCTGAACCACCGGACGCTCCCGCGCTGCCCAAATTCACCGTCGGCTCGCCCGATGCATTGCACCCCTCCAAGCCGAGCTCGTTCAATCCGGCTGGGCAATTGCCGACCACCGTGAAGTTGACCGCTTGTCCGACGAACGCAGCGCTAGCAGAAGGCGTCAGCGTGACGGTCGGTGTCATCGACAGGACGGAAACAGTGGCTGCATTGCTTGTAACCGACCCAGCGGAATTGGAAACGACCACATCGTAGCTCCCCGCACCGGCGGCCTGCACATTATTGAGTATTAACGAGCTGTTCGTAGCCCCCCCGATGGCCCCGCCATTAAAACGCCACTGATAGCTCGGTGCCGGTGAACCGCTGGCCGCAACTGTCAGCGTGATATTTTGCCCGGCATTCACGGTGACCGAAGCCGGGTGCGTCGAAATCACGGGTGGCGCGGAGACCGTTACGGTCCTCACGCTCGTGCGTGTGAGTTGCGAACGATTGACGTTCCACGCGTAACCGACAAAATAGTAAGTGCCGGGGCCGGACGGCGACCAGGAGAACGTCTGGCTGGCCGAGGAACCCGAAACTCCCACATTGCCGAGGTTCGCCATGGGCTGCCCCGAAACGGTACACGACTCGAAACCGATCTCATTCAATCCTGCGGCGCAATTGCCTGTCACGGTGAAACCAATCGTCTGTCCGACCAGCATGGCAGTCGTGCTCGACGTCAATGTGGCCGACGGCGTCATCGACAGGACCGTGACCGTAGCGGTATTGCTCGTGACCGATCCGGCCGAGTTGGTGACCACCACATCGTAATTCCCGGCATTGCCGGCCTCTACATTGTTGAGCGTGAAGGTGGCGCTCGTAGCCCCTCCGATCGCTCCCTGGTTGAAACGCCACTGATAAGTGGGTGTCGGCGTGCCGCTCGCAGCGACCGTCAGGGTAACTGCCTGGCTCGCATTGACGGTAACGGAAGCGGGATGCGTGGTTATTACCGGTGGCGCCGTGACGGTTACCGTCGTCACGCTCGTGCGCGTGAGTTCGGACCGGTTGACGTTCCAAGCGTAGCCGACAAAATAGTACGTGCCGGCGGCGGTGGGCGACCAAGAGAAGATTTGGCTGGCCCAGGTGCCCGAGGCGCCCACTCCGCCAAGATTGAAAGTCGGCTGGCCCGAAGCGGTGGCCGCTTCGAAGCCGATTTCGTTCAGGCCCGCGGGACATCCTCCCGCCACGGTGAACGAGATAATCTGTCCCACCACCGCTGACGTCGTCGAAGGACTGAGCGTAACCGTCGGCGTCTGTGAAATCACGGTGACGCTGATTACGCCCGTACGCGTCAGCTGCGACCGATTGACGTTCCACGCATAGCCATCGAAATAGTACGTGCCCGGGGCTGTCGGCGTCCAAGAGAAGGACTGACTCGCCGAACTACCCGACACTCCTACGTTTCCCAGATTGGAAGTAGGCGTCCCTCCAGAGTCACAACCCTCCAGTCCAATCTCATTCAAGCCTCCTTCGCAGCTGCCCACCACCATAAAACTGACCGTCTGGCCGACCAACACAGACGAGGCCGAAGGCGTCAACGTCGCAGTAGGCGTCATCGACACAGGTGGTCCCGCGACATCGATACTATAATACTGTTCGCCGCTGTACCAAGGCCGGCCGTCCATCGTCTGGAAGCACAGATACCAAGTGCCCGGCTGATCCAACGTGAGCTGCTTTGAAACGGTATTCGGACTGACCCAATCGGGCATCCAGTCATTCAGTGTAGTCCAGCCGCCCCCGGGGGGCTGATACCACACCATGATTCGCAGAATCCGTAAATGGTCGGGTGTGTTCCAATCGTTACCATCCGAATTATCCGAGTATATCGCCGTCGCCGTCGCACTGAACGTGATCTGATCACCGACGGTAGCGTACGCAGGCACGGAAATCTCGGTGAATTCCGGCGGGACAACCAGCTGCCCGCGGGCCGATCCAGCCGCAGCGACAACCGAAATAGCCAAAGCCAACCGCAATAGATAGTTTTTCATACTCATGCTAAACGACTGCCAGCGACGCGTTCATTTTCAGTGGGGCGACACAGCCCAAAAGAGCACGAGGGAGAGAGGGGTAGTTCGCTAAACGTCTTCAATGTTTGCGTGCGGCCTCGCCACAGTGAACAAGGTTCCCGTTTCTCAAAGTTAATCCTTTGGTATGGTTTGGTACCGAGCCGCGGCCACCGGTCTAGGCAGCCGCAAAAGGGGCCGGTCGGTCTGAGCTGGTGTTCTCCTTGGGGACATGTTTTTTGTAGAGTGAAACGGTCAATTGGATCGTCGCGGAACGCTCGCCCCAAACTCACCCCGTGCCCGTCTACAAGATAGCTGATCAGTCATTTACCGAGGTATCGCGCCCGGCAGTCCTGCCCAAGCCTATCGGTAGGGAAGACGCCGGAGCCATCTCGCTGGGCTTTGAGCGCCATCACGGATTTTATGAACTTGCATGCGCACGGCTTCGCCCGCCAAGCGCCCCGATCGAGTATGTTTCGCGAGATTGTGGTTATATGGTGAAGAGTCGGCGCGCCGCTCAGGCACCCGCTCGGAGAGAACGCAAGATCGCGCTTTTGGTCTTTTTTCTCTTGCTCGAAAACGCAGAACTAACCCACGCGGGGGAATTGGTCGAAGTCTGCCGTGGAGGTGCGCATAGCTGGTGCCACAGCCTGTATCGGCTCTCCGTTCACAATCCGAAGGAGGGCGGTAATAAGTGGTTAGCGGACAGCCTCGGGTTAGAAGGCACGGATCTCGACGACCCTTTTTCTGGAGTGTTGCGATTTATTCAATGCCGCCGGGTCGGCGAGAAGTTTATCGTACATATCGATAACCGGCTTTTCGATCCCTCAGCCGTGATCGTGTCGCACTGGGAAAACGGCAGCTGGCAGCAATCGCACAAACTGCGCGCAGAGATTCTTTACGACTTGATGCGGCAGGTACCCCGCTGGGCCCCACTGGCCGCCAAACTTCCCGTACCCAAAGGCCGTTCCGATCCACGTCCAGAAGCCGAAATGCGCGGACCGTGGGAGGATATGCCCCTGTATTTTCGATATCTGACAGCCGCGAAGAAAGTGCGCCTTGTGGGCTTGAACCATCAGGTTTTTCGCCGCGCGCGCGCGACCTCTCGAGGCGTCGGAACGCCTGGTCAAGTCGACCCCAAAAATGTCGCCGTTTTTCTTGCGAATGAAACAGCGGCCAGCTGCGAGCGCCGCGTGGCCGCCGAAATCGATGCCGTGAACCCCGTTGAGCCTTTCAGCGAGAATTTGGAGGAGCTCACCGTTTTTATTGGCAGCCAAATTGCTCACTCCACCTGGGAGCGGAATACGGGTTGGCGGCCGGAGCCTTATGCGGCGGCGGTGCGTTTTTGGCAGGGGTATCTGAAAAAAATCAGCCGGCTTCGTCCGCGCGCTAAAATCAACCTTTACGCGATCGACGATGTTTCTCCGCTCGCGTTGCACTTGGAGTTTGCGGACGGATCCGCGTTTTTGAAATGGACCCCCGCGATGTTTGGGGCCTATCACCCGGGCAATCCGGGCTGGAACCTCCTCTGGAATCTCGGCGCCCCACCCCCACCCCATTTTATCGAAATCGTCCGGGCCATGCGCGAACTCCCCCAGAGGGCCGTCCCTTTGTCGCTGTTATGATTCCTCGACCGCCGTCCCAGCCCGCAGGCTCTCAGCCAGCGGTTCTCGCCCGTTCAGCCCGAGCACGGCGTATACAGGTATCGACCAGTCGGACCGTATCGGCGCCTCGCCCGCGCGTTGCGCCGATACGAACGGTTTGATTTTTGCATAGGTCGCCTGGGTTACTAAAACGGGGTGTCGGGCGACCTTGGTGTATTGCTCGACCCGCGAGGCGATGTTCACGACGCAGCCCGTGACCCGATAATCCACATGATTCGCGCCGCCTACGTTTCCCAGCACCACGCGCCCGGAATGGATTCCGATGCCGACACGCACCCACGGCGACCGATCCCCCTTGGCGGCCCGACGCTCCTGATTGAATTCCTCCAGCGCAGTCACCAAACCCAAACCGGCTTGGATCGCATCAAGCTCGTGCTGGGTCGAACTTCCGTTTGCCCCAAAAACGGCAAACAACCCGTCCCCGACCGTTTGAACCAACATGCCGCGATGCTGAAAAATCACGGCCGTCGTCTTGTTGAGATAATCGCTTAAAAAACGCGTCGAATCCTTGGGGCCCAACTCCTGAGCGATACTCGTGAAGTCTCGGATGTCGGCGAACAGCACGGACGCCTCGCACTCCCTGCTTTCCAACAGCAGGCCGCGGCTCAAAATTTCATCCGTAACCTGAGGGGAAACATACTTGGACAACGCGTCCTTGAGTCGATTGTGACCGACCACCTGCTCTGCCAGTACAACCGCCGCGGGCAGACAAAATGCGAGCATTCCCAGCAGCGTGAAGCTGACCGTACAGATCGATGTCGTAGCATAGAGCGTAAAATCGAAGACAAGAAGTCCGGCGAGAAGACAGGCTCCGGAAAAGACCAGCTTCGCATGCCTGCGCTGCTTCGTTTCGAGCAAGGAACTAGAGAGCGCACGGTGCAGTTTTCGGAGCGCCGTGGCCGTCAGAACGATGAGGATAACAACGCCGACAATCTGCGCCCACCCCACTTCCGGAAACGTCGGCGACACGTTCGTCCAGCTCCGGCGACCCAATGGCTCGGCACGAATTCGATAAAAATACGGCGTATAGGTCACGACGACGACGATCAGGCTCAGTGCATACGCGATCCGAATCAGGCGCTTCCCAGCGCGACTTCGGTCGTTCAAAAACTCGAATACGAAATGGACAAACAAGCCGCAAAACAGGCCGACCATCGAAAAATTGATCTGCGCCCACCTCAGCGCCACCCGCGGTGACTCCGTATTGTCCTCAACAAAAAAGCCGAACGCGATAACGGTGATGCACAGCAAGCAATGTGAGAAAATAACGTCGACCCGGCGCCGCCCCAATCTCCAATAAACAAAATAGAAGGCGGCCGTCAGCGGGAAGCACGTCGCAAACACCAATAGATCGATGACCGAATAAGGCGTGATCGAAAACCATTCGGACCAAACGAACATCACAACAATCTTACCTCGAAAAATACACAGGCAAGCATTTGGTGGGTTAAATGTGCATGACGATTATCTAACAGTTTTGCGACCGGGAGCGCGCGCCGTTTAGTTCAATCTGAGGTTACTGCGCTCTTTTTTGGAATCTGATTCCAGACGGAAGTTATTTGGCTTTGAAATCTTGCGAGAACCGCATCCGGCGGCGATCAACTGCGTCAGGCACGGCAGTACTACCATGAAACACCTCCGGCTTGGTTGCTGTCACCCAGGTCGCGCTCCTCTGAACTCATCAATTTGGTTGTAAGTTACAGAAAAGTGCGTGGCGCCAAAGATTGGTTGTCCGGTTTTGGATCCAGTGGCAGTTACGTTCCTGTGCATACGAATATCGGCGGACCGCCGCAGTCCAGTCTAGCGCGATGACATGATCCACTGGTCGATACCGTTCTCACTTCGCGCACTGATCCGGGGACTGCTTGCGTTCACGCTATCGATCGCTCTTTTCGCTCCGATTTTCCTTCTGGCCCAGACGGGTTCGCCTTCAGATCCCGTTTTTCGCGGTGGCAAAGTGGAATGGGCGCGGCTCAAGACGAGCGGCCAGCACTGGAAGCGTCACGCGGATTTCGATCTCAACCTTCTCCAGTTCATCCGCGATCATACGTCCCTCAATATAGAGCGCGTGTGGTATTCCGCGAGCGCAACGAAGCTGGATGAGTTGTGCAGCTACCCGTTCCTCTTCACGGATAATTTGCAGCGACTTTCGTCGCCGGAAGAACGCCGCAACGTGGGCGAATATCTGCGGCGAGGCGGCTTCATCTTGATCGATGCGTGCGTGAATACGCAGATCAATCCCAATCCGGATCTGTTTATGCGGGCGCAATTGGATGTGCTCCGCGCCGAGTTTCCCGATCTTCGCTCCGAACCGCTTCCGTCGGACCATCAGATATTCTCTATCTATTTCAAGATGGCGCAATTCCCCCCGCAAACGCGGCCGGGAAACAGCTGGTCAGACGGGCCAACACGACCGTTGAGACTGCTCGTCTCGGGCGATCGCGTCATCGGTGTGCTCACGCTCAGTGGCCTTCAATGCGGCTGGGCCGGCTTCGCCTCAGCAGGCGTCGGAACCCAGTGCATGCAGATGATGACGAACATCTACATCTACGCGATCACGCGGTAGCGAAACGAACCTCACCGATGCGCCTCTTTCTTCTCTTCGCGGTATTTCTCCTCGGGCTCAGCGGCACCGCGGAGGCGCAGCCAGTCTCCGCGCCGAACGTGTCCGATAGCTTCCGCGGCGGCCACGTCGAATGGGCCCGGTTGAACACAGGCGGACCGCATTGGAACCGCCACGCCCAGCAGGACAAAAACGTGCTCAACTTTTTTCGACGGAACACGTCGTTGAACATCGACTCCCGGTGGTCCTCCGTGCGGCCGGAAAACATGGATGAGCTTCGCACCTTCCCGTTTGTTTTCTGCGAGAACCTCACGCCCACCAACCGCTCCGGCATGATCAATCTGGCCGAGTACCTTCGGCGGGGAGGCTTCATTTTGATCGATGCGTGCGTCAACTCGACGGTCAATTCCAGTCGTCCCCGCTTCCTAAGAGACCATGTCGACCTGCTTACGCGTTATCTTCCCGACCTCACGGTTGAGGTCCTGCCGAAGGATCACGAGGTCTTCTCCATCTACTTCAGAATGTCAGAATTCCCTCCAACGACGCGCGGCAACACGGGGGAGCCCGAGTTCCCGCTACGGGCGATGTACTCCGGCGGCCGCATGATCGGGATGATTTCTTTGAGCGGTTTTCAGTGCGGGTGGGCCGGTTTTGGAAAAACGAGCACCCCAAACGCCGCCATGGAGATGATGACCAACATCTACGTGTATGCGATCACGCGTTGAGCCAATTCCTAGGCGCGGGTGATGACCAACATGTATCTTTACGCCCTCAGTCACTGAGCCCTCCTTTTCATTCACTCGTCCACTTCTCATATGACCGCACCCATTGCAGAATCTCCCACCGAAACCGACGTCGCTCTCTTGCGCGAAGTGCGCGATCTCTACCCCATCATCGCCCAGGAACTCGGCAAACGCATCGTCGGACAACAGGAACTGATCCGAGATCTTTTCGTGGCCCTTCTGGCCCAGGGCCACTGCCTCATGGTGGGAGTGCCCGGCCTAGCAAAAACGCTGATGGTCCGGACGCTCGCGGAGTGCCTGGAACTTGATTTCAGGCGGATCCAGTTCACACCGGATTTGATGCCGGGGGACATTCTCGGGAGTGAGATCCTGGAGGAAACGGATGACGGCAAGCGCATCTTTCGCTTCGTGCCAGGCCCCATTTTCGGCCAGCTGATCCTCGCCGACGAAATCAATCGCACGCCGCCCAAAACGCAGGCCGCTCTCCTGGAGGCCATGCAGGAACGCCGCGTGACAGTCGCCGGCGCGTCCCATCCGCTCAAGGCGCCCTTCTTCGTGCTGGCAACGCAAAATCCGATCGAGCAGGAAGGCACCTATCCCCTGCCCGAAGCGCAGCTGGACCGTTTCATGTTCTGCCTGCACGTGAGTTATCCGTCGCGAGCGGAAGAAGTGGATATCCTGCTCCGCACGACGGGGAATAAGGAAGAGCAAGCGACGCCTGTTTTGACGGGCGAAAAAATTCTCGCTCTTCAACAAGCGATCCGCGGCGTGCCCGTGCCGCATTCCGTGGCCGAATTCGCGGTGGAACTGGTCAGCCGAACCCGGCCGACCTCTCCTCACACGCTCGACTCGGTCAAACGGTACGTCCGATGGGGCGCCGGCCCGCGCGCCTCGCAATACCTCGCGCTCGCGGGGAAAGTGCACGCCGTGCTCAACGGCCGGTTCAACGTCGCCCGGGAGGACATCGCCGTCGTGGCTCCTCTCGTGCTGCGACACCGCATGATTCTCAACTATCGAGCCGAGGCGGATAGCGTGACGACCGACACCCTTGTGCGAGAAATCGTGACCAAGAAGTAGGCCATGAACTCCCCGCAATCGCCCAAAGGCTCGAAGGTGGGGCCCGATCTCCGAGCGGGCCCATTTGACGTCGCGTGCAGACAGATGGGGTCTAACATGACCCGTCCGCCGTGTCGACAAGACAAGGCTTCCGGGCCTGCCGAAGAGAGGTAGAGCCAGTCCCAATCCAAAGTTAAGCATCTAAGCATCCCATGCCGGTCATCGCGTCCCAGCCTCCCCCTCTTCCGCGCCCGGTTGTGGCCCGCAAGGAACTCGCCGGGCTCGCACAGCCGCCGGGTCCGATCGATCTCGAGCTGCTGATGTCCCTTCCTTCTCTCCCGCTGCGAGCGCGCTACCTGGTCGAGAGTTTCATGACAGGCCGCCACCGCAGCCCCATAAAGGGAACTTCGCCCGAGTTCGCCGAATACCGTAGCTACCAGGTGGGGGACGAGCTGCGCCGCATCGACTGGCGCCTCTATGGGCGGTCGGACCGGTTGTGCGTGAAACAGTTCGAGGACGAGAACCAACTCCGCATCTGCCTCGCGCTCGACTTGAGCGCTTCGTTGCGGTACGCGAGCAAGCCGGGGTCGATGTCAAAATTCGATTTTGCGCGGACGCTCCTCGCGGCGGTCGCATTGCTCGCCCGGCGCCAGCAGGACGCGGTCGGGCTCGCCCTTCTGGGCGACACAGGCCAGGCCGCGGACGGGAGTCTTTACGATTTTCTGCGTCCCGCCGCGTCGCTCGCCCACCATCATGCCGTCTTCGGGCGTCTCGAAACCCCACCGGAAACTTCCTCCGTGTCGCTGCCGGATGCTTTGCTGCGGCTCGCCGCGCTCATGCCGCGCGGAGGCCTGGTCGTCCTGGCGAGCGACTTCTACACGGAGGTGCAGAAGCTCGACGGCATTCTGCGGCTCTTGCGGTCGCAACGGGTTGAAGTGATTGGCCTGCACGTACTCGATCCAATGGAGATCGATTTTGCGGACGATTCCGCCGGTGTGTTTGTCGACCTCGAGGACGGCGCGTCGCAGGCGCTTCATACCGCGGACTGCCGCGCGGGATACCTCGAACGTTTCGCAGCGTTTCGGCAAGAGCTGACCGAATGCTTTAACAACCACGAGGCGGAGCTGGTTCTTCTGCGGACCGATGCGACTCCGCTCGCCGCGCTCACCGCCTATCTCGCCCGAAGGTCGCGCCTCGCCTGATGACACTCCTGCTCCCGCTTTTCCTTGGCAGCGCAGCCCTGGTTGGGCTGCCAATCCTGCTTCATCTCCTGCGCCGTCGTCCGCGAAAAGTGATGCCGTTTCCGACCTTGCGATTTCTCGGGACGAGCGCCCAGCGCGACACACGGCGCCGCCGCATCCTGCGCTGGCTCACCCTGCTGGCGCGATGCGCGTTGATCCTCCTCGTTGTCCTCGCTTTCTGCCGGCCTTTTTGGCCGATCGAGAGAGAGACGACCAGCCGCGCGGTCGTGGTGGCGATCGACAATTCCTACAGCATGCAGGCGCAGGGCCGTCTTCAATCGGTGGAAGCTTGGCTGCGGCGTCATCTGAAGGGCCTGGACGCTCCGGACCAACTCGGCGTCCTCGTGCTGCATCCGGTCCCCACCTGGGTCGTTCCTCTGGGCACCGATCTCGCGGCCGGCTTGGACGCCCTCGAAAAGCTCCCCGTTGGATACGAAACCACCCGCTATAATGCCGGACTGCAGCTTGCAGCCGCGGCGCTGTCGCTCGCGCCCAACGAACGGAAGCAGCTCTTGCTGGCCGCAGATCAGCAGCATCAGGGCTGGGTCGATGTCCGCTTCGACAAACCCCTCCCTGCAGGAATCGAGTTGCTGGCCGCACCCCCGGCGCCAGCGCCAGTGAAACAAGCCGCAATCACCCACCTCAAGGCCGTCCGCACAGCCGGCGGTAGACTCTCGGTGGAAGCGATGGTGCGAAACTACAGCCTGGCGGGGCATGAGCGCACGGTGGCGTTCCACGTGAACGGCGCGAAAGCCGCCGAGAAGAAGATTACTCTCGGTGCAGGCATGTCCCACACGATCAACGCGGAGATCGCTCCGCCGGACGCTTCGGAAGCCTTGCAGGTGCGTGTCGAAATGGATCCGGACAGTTTGCCGACTGACGACGTAGCCTACGCCGCGCTTCCGCGCGCGGACGACCGCCGCATCCATCTCTCAGCCCAGCCCACCGCGGACGTCGTGGATTTTCTAGCCGGCGCCCTTGCCGCCGCCCGTGGGGGCGACTTGGCCGCGTTTCAGGTGGAAGTGTTGGCGAACGGCGCTTCTTTGCCGTCGTCGGGTGTCGCCGTGCTGCGGGGGAACGCATTCTTCGATGCTCAAGGCAACGCAGCCCTCGAAATTTTTCTTCAGGAGGGCGGTTCCGCCTGGATTATCTGCGATGGCTCGCCTCAGCAAGCCGCCTGCCTGAAACGTCTCGGCATCACAATCACTCCGGTGCGCGCACTCGCGGGCAGCGCCGGTCTGAAACTGCGCGACCTGACTCTCGACCATCCCTTGTTCGCGCCGTTTGCGAATCACAGCCTGGCACCTCTCCTCCAACCCACGTTTCGTCGCGGTTTCAAAATCGAAGGCGATGCAGTCGAGGCCCTGGGACGATGGCCGGACCGGGGAATTGCGATCGCAGAAGTCGCTGTCGGCGGTGGCCGTTTGCTGCTCACCGGATTTTCCGACGGACGAGACGACTCCAATTTTCCCGCGCAGGTCGGATTCGTACCGTTTGTTCATCGCGCCGTGTCCTGGCTCTCCGAAAGCGCGGCGGCGAATCCCCTGAGCGGACAAGTAGGGAGTCCCTTGCTCCTGCCGGGAGAAGGTGTGTGGAAACCCGTGTTGTCTCCCCTCACCGCAGGACCGATGGACGTGGATGGCAGCGTGACACCCACTGCTCCCGGCTTGTACGAATTCATACAGAAGGGCGTCCCCCGCACCTACGCCGTCAACCTCAACACTGCCGAGTCCGATTTGACGCCTTGGCCAGCGCCTCAGGAATTCGCCAAACTCGTGTCAACGGAGTCCCCGCGCAACGCCGAAGCGCGCAAGCTCGAAGCGCGCACCGAAGCAATTCGCGACCCCCGCTTGGCCGACGAACGATTTGCTTGGTGGTGGCTGATCGCCGCCGCCGCTCTGCTGGTCTTTGTCGAACTCGCCCTCGCCAATCGCGCGCTCCCATGAAACCGGCACCCCACCTTCTGTTGTCCTCTCGCCATCGCCGTTCGCTCTGGCTCGGTCCACTCTGGGTGCTCGTGGCGGGCTGTGTGATTCAGCTCGCGCTCGGCTGGTTGGGGATCGGCGATACTCCCCGTCTCGCCGTCCTGGCGGCCGCCGTCGTTGCTGCCGCCGCGCTGCGTTGGTCAAAGCGGCAGTCGCTCCCGGAGGTGGCGCAGAAGTTGGACGAAAAACTCAAAGCGTACAATCGGCTGGAAGCCTATGCGGAACTGCACGGCAGGAACGATCCCGTCGCGCTCGCTCAACGGCAGGAAACCGAGATTTTTGTTTCGCACCAAGCACCGCCTCGCACACCCGCTTGGCCCCTGGGACTGGCGCTCCTCGCGGCGTCCGTCGTGCTCCAATCCACAATTCCAGAGCTTTCACTGCTTAATCGACCGCCTTCAGACGCCATCGCAACGCCGAAAGAGGAAACGAAAGCCGTCCCCCCAAAAACCGCGGACGACGCGATGCCTAACGCGAGTCTGCGCTGGGTCGCTCCGACCGCGGACACAACCGCGAAAGCCGACGAGATCGTGCCACTCACGGCCGAAGCCGCTTCAGGCACCGGACTGCAAAAACTCACGTTGCATCTCAGCCTTGACGGGGAGCCGCAGCCGCCCATCGCCGTGCCGGCCCAGATTCAAGCCGGCCTCCAATCCGTGGAGATTCCGCTGGATCTCGCCCCGCTGAAGGCGAAGGGATACCAGACGGTCGGATATCATCTCACGGCTGAAAGGTTGCTTCCCAGCGGACAGACACCGCCCAAACAACCTTGGCCCATCGTGGCCTCGCCCCTCCAATTTATCCAGATCGAACCTCAACGCGACGACCTCACCACCATGCCCGCCCAGGGAGGAGGCGGCAGCGGCCCGTTTGGACAGTTGCTCCAATTAGTGAAGGATCTGAAAAGCGAGCAATCCGACCTGATCAAACGCACATTCGCGCTGGCGCACGATCAGCCGCCATCCACCGGGCCGGAGTCACCGGGATTGCTCCAACAACTCGCCGCGGAGCAATTGTCTCTCGCCACACAATCGGCGCGTCTGACTGAACTCGCCGTGCAGATTCCGCTCCCGGCCGACGGTATGCCAGCGGTTCAAGACGCCCAGGCAGCCTTGCGGAAGGCTTCCGCCTCCTTCGAAGGCGGCCAGGCGACGTCCGTCACCCCCGCTCAACATCTCGCCTTAGCACGGCTGACCGCGCTGGAAAAAAGCCTCGAAGATATGATCAAGCGGCTCCTGGAAGCCAAAGCCGCCGCGCCGATGCCCCCTCTCCTCGCAAAGCCGAAAAAATCCGAACAGTCTCCCGTGTCCCGCTTGCAACGGCTCGCCCGCGAGCAGCGCAAACTGGCAGACGAGCTCGCTCAAAAGACGAACGAACCGAACGCCTTTGAGCGGCAGGAAAAGATCCGTCGCGAACTTGAAGGGATGGCCAAAGAAAGCGATGTGCCCGCAGCGCTGCTCGATGGAGCAAAAGCCGCCCTCCCCCACGCAGTGGAAAGCGCCCGTCAGTTGAACGAGCGCGATCCTGAGGCGGCGACCCAGCCTGCCGCCTTGGCCGCGCAAGCACTGGAAGACGCGCTCGCGACCCTCCGCACTCTCGATCGCAAGGAAGCCGCAAAGGCGATCAAAGCCGCTCAACGCGCGCTGCTTAGGGCCGCCGGAGAAACGCGCCGTCCGCAGCCGGAGCCCGCGGCGAAGATCGTCGCCGACACCGAACAATCGTTAAGGACAATGGCAATCTCCGAGGATGAACAGGGATTTCCGGAATCGGCCGCGGTGCTGTCCGGTCTTGCGGATGCGATCGCGACCGCGGAAGTCGACGACGGCTTGGCCAAGCTCATCGCGCAAAAGGTCACAGTGGCCAACGCGGAAACGGAAAAAGTCGCGGTCAAATTGGAAGAGCTCGCGCAAAAAGCGGCGGACCGTCTCTCGCAGGGCGAAGACGGCGCGGAAGAAAAGGCCGAAGCCCTGCAGGACCTCAAAAAAGCGCGGGCCAACGTGGATCGCGCGGCGCAGCAAGGAGCCGAAAGCTTGGAGCAGCTACTCGACGAGGCAAAGGCCGACGCGCAGGTCGCGGGCGGCGGCGCAAATGGGCTCGGCGCGATTCCGAATGACGAACGCGCCGGCGGGCCCCAGCGGTTTGCCCAACATATCGCCCGCCGGCTCGACGGTGTCATCACCCTCCTGTCGCAAGCTCCGCAAGAGAAGGCGCGCACGCAGGTGCTAACCACCGGGAATCCAGCTGAAGCGCCCCCTGCTTACCGCCCCGCGGTTTCGCACTACTTTGAGGCCCTCTCGCGCGGCCCAGCGGTGGTCGACCCGACTTCCCCTCCTTCCTCCAAGGGTTCGGGCAGCGGCGCCCTCCCGCCAAAACCATGAACCGAACGCTCGACGATGCCTGGGAGTTTGGCGGCGGTCTCGCCGGTCTGGCTCCGACGACCGCCTGGATGGTCCTAATCGGTCTGGGGACGTTGTGCCTCGTGTATTCGTGGTGGGCCTACCGTCGTGCGGAGCGCGCGGTCGCCGGGCTCAAGCGCGCGATTCTGGTCGGTCTGCGGTTCGCATTTTTCGGAACCTTGCTCGTGTGCCTGGCAAACCCGTCGCGGATCGAGCGAGTCACGGTCGAGCCTCCTTCCCCTGCTCCTCCTGATGCGCGGCGGCTCGCCGTGGTCGTCGACCGCTCGGAC
Organism: uncultured Opitutaceae bacterium; assembly: GCA_964546955.1. GTDB lineage: Bacteria > Verrucomicrobiota > Verrucomicrobiia > Opitutales > Opitutaceae > CAZJLP01. Next base: position 33,292 of record CAZJLP010000021.1, read on the forward strand.
AGCATGACGCGCGCGGACAACCGGGGGCGCACCCGGCTCGACGACGCCCTCGCGGGATGGCGGCGGCTCGTTCCGGCCGCGCAGACTGCTTACGCTCAGTTCGACCATTTTAGCGTGGCGGCGGATCTTAGGCCGGCGAAATCGTTGGAGGATGCCGCCGCGCGCAAGGAAGCGACGGGGGAAACGCGCCTTTTCCAATCCGTGAGCAGCCTGCTCGAGCGGCCTCCGGGATCGCGTCCGCATGGGGTTGTGGTGCTGACCGACGGAGTCGACACCACCTTCGAGCAAGACGGGAAGTTGCGGGATGCGGCGCTGGCGGCCGGGGTCCCCCTCTTTTTCGTCGCGGGATCCAATCGGAGCGACCGCCCCGAGCCGTTCTTCCGGATTCGCGAATGGCGGGCACCGACCTCCGTCGCTCACCACAGCGATTTCACGATCGAAGCGACAGTCGAATCGTTCTCGCGCGAGGACCGCACGGTGCCGCTTTCGCTGTGGCAGGGAGACAAACGCGTCGGCTTTGGAAACGTGGCGCTAAACACGGGACCTAATCTGGTTCCCGTAACATACAAGATTTCCGCCGGAGAGCCGGGAGTGCTGGACTTCGTGTTGCGACTCGGCCCGGATGCCACATCGCCCATCGCGGCCCAATCGGCCACGCGCGTCCTGGGCGACAAGAAAGTCAAACTACTGTTTTATCAAGGCGCCTTGGACTGGGGCTTCAGGTACTTCATCGATGCGCTGCGGACTGACACCAACTTTGAGTTCACCACCGTGCTTAACCCGGCGGTGGGCTTGACGATGACCCGATCCTCCAAGGATGCCCCGATGAAGGTCGGAGACTTGCCGTCCGATCCGGCAGCTCTCGCGGACTACGATTGCGTCGTGCTGGCACACCTTTATCCGCGACAACTGAACCTTTCGCAGCAGAAAGCATTGGTCGAATTCGCACGGCGCGGAGGCAGCGTCCTATTCGTCAGCCCCGATGCGGAAGCGCTTCCGCAATTTCGGAGCAGCCAGCTCGCGGACCTCCTGCCCGTGGTTTTCGCCGCGGAGGCGATGTCCCAACCGATCCCTGGTCAAACTGCGCGACGCGAACGCCCCCTGCCACAACTGGGTCGCAAAAATCAGTTCGACGGCACGGAAACACGACGCGAAGCGGTGAAACTTACATCGCTCGAACTGACCTCCGCCGGGCAGGCATCTCCGATCTTCGCATTGGCCGGGGGCGCGGAAACGGCGCGGCTCGTGCCGCACTTCCTCGAATACACCAAGGTTTCGGCCGCAAAACCGGGCGCCGAGGTGCTCGCGGTGCATCCCTCGGATACCGACCCTTCTGGCAACCCGCGCGTTCTCCTGGCCACACAGCCGTTTGGCAGCGGACAGACCGCGCTCCTGGCCACGGACGGGCTCTGGCGTTGGAAACTGGCCGAGAAGTCGACTGCACGCACGGTCGAGACCTTTTGGCAGCAACTCCTGCTTGCGGTCGGCAAAGCAACCCCCATTGACAAGCAGGTGACCTTTACGAACGCGCCGAGCCGTGTGCTTGTCGGGGAACGTGTCACCGTGCTCCTCGCCGCCGAGCAGATGCCTACACTCACGGTCCGCACGGGAAGCGCCGCAGCCGAGAAGCTTGTGGTCACCGCTTCGACTCAACCGAACGCGCAATGGCAAGCGACGTGGAAGCCAGAGATAGCCGGCCCTTGGGAGCTGACCGCCTCCCTCCCGCAAAGCCTGCCCACCCGCATCTTCCCGACTGTCGTGGCCGAAGCAAAAGGCGAATTGGCCGGCACACCGACCGCGATTGAGCCCCTCCGCGCACTCGCTTCCGCCACAGGCGGAGCGCTCCTGTCACGCGATCCACCGGCAGTCTGGCGGCCTGCGAAACAGACGATTGAAAGAGGCCAGCCCTACGTGAGCGAGCGCCGCCAACTTCGCTGGAACGAGTGGTGGGTGCTCGCCTTCGCGCTCGGCGCCTTCGCCACCGAGCTCATCCTGCGGCGCACCTGGCGGCTCGTGTAGGACAGTTTCGATGTGTCTCGCGAAGGCTGCGAAGGTGAAACATCACAGGCGCGGATCCCTCGGCGTCTTTCTTTTTCCTCTTTCTTTCAGAGGATCGAAAGGTAAGGCGAGGAGTCCCGACTCGCCGCGTGTGCGGAAATGTAGCCCGCAAACGTCTGCGCAACACTGGAAGGCATCAAAACGCATGTTCTTACGCGGCGCCTTTGGACGGCGAGTCGAGGACGCCTCGCCCTGCCTTGCGAGCCGTTTTCCACAGGCTCGTTTAGAGGAAGATCGAGGCAGGCAGGGCGCGTTATCTCTAATGCGCCATCGGCGGACAGCGTTGCCTGCCGTGAAACGAGCGCTCAGCGCGGACGGACCAGCAGCAGCGTACGGTCATCCGTGCGTAGGCCGAGCGGGTCGAAGTTGCGAACGTAGCGGTCTACCGTGCGGGCGACTTCGGGAAGCGGCCGGTCTTCGTGGCGCTGGAGCGCCGCGATCAGGCGCTCGCGACCGAATTCCTCGCCAGCCGGCGTGCACGCTTCAGTGATGCCGTCGGTATAGAGCGCCAGCATATCTCCGGGCGCCAGGCGCACTTCTCCTTCCTCCAGCATCGAATCAAAAATGGAGCCTTCATCCAAGCCGAGCGCCAACCCTCCCGCGCTGAGCAGCTCAGGGCGCGAAGCTCCTCGCCGGAGCAGCAGGGCGGGCTCGTGCCCGGCCCGGCAATACCGAAGCACGTCCGTATCTAGATCTAGAATACCGTAAAAAAGAGTGATGTACATGCCGGGACGCAGATCCGGCTGCAGCGCGCGGTTCACACGTCGAAGCACATTGGCAGGGCTGATCGCGCCAGCCGCGCAGAGACGAAGGGTCGCGCGGCAGGCCGCCATCATCAACGCGGCGCCGGCCCCTTTGCCGGAAACGTCAGCCACGACAAAACCCCATTTGCGGGCGTCCACCGGCACGACGTCGTAGTAGTCGCCGCCGATGAGCATGGAAGAGGCCGCCAAAGCCTCGATCTCCACCTCGGTGATATCGGGGAATACGCGCGGCCTGAGATGCTGCTGGATCTCGCCAGCCAGAAGCAGGTCGCGCTCCCGGACAGCGCGCGTGCGCTCCTCTGCCTCGCGCCGGGCCGTGACATCTGTCAAAAGCCCTTCGTGGTGGGTCACGTTGCCCTCGTGGTTGCGGCGCACCACCGTGTGATCGTCGACCCAGCGCACAGAACCATCGGCGCAGACCACGCGGTATTCTTGATTGTATTCGCTGTGCTTGGCGGACGCGTGGGCCGCGACTTCGGCGAGCACGCGCTCGCGGTCGTCCGGATGGGTGATTCCGACAAAGTTGCGCTTTCGGGCCAAAAACTCCTCAGGGTTGTAGCCGAACTGCGAGATGCTTTGGGAAACAAACTCGACCGGCCAGCCCTCCTCGGCGCGCCAAAGCACCACCACAGAGGGAGAACGATTGATGATTTTCTCCAACTCCTCCCGGCGCGCGAGGGCGGCTCGCAAGTCCGCCTCGGCCGCGTGGCGGGCCGTGATATCCTGCAGCATCGCGAAGTGGTGGGTCGCGCGCCCGCTGGGATCCCGGAGGACCACCACGGTCAAATGCCCCCAGATCACGCGGCCATCGCGATGGAGATAACGCTTCTCCAGCGAGAAATTGTCCCGCTGCCCGGCGTACGCCTCGGCCGTGAGCTTTTCCTGCACGGCCCAATCCTCCGGATGCGTCGCACGGCGGACGTTGTCGATGTCGCGCGACTCCTCGCGCGTCAGGCCCATCAATTCGCAGAAGCGGTCGTTGACATGGTTGACGCCCGGTTTCCCGTCCGGACCGATCTCCCGCCAGCTTACCCCGACCGTTGCGTGGTCAAAAAACGCCTGAAGCTGGCCCTGGGCCTGCCTCAGTTCGGCGGCCTGCGCCGCCAAATCGCGGGCGAGCTGTTCGGAACTTTCCTCCGCCCGCTTGAGGCGCGTCACGTCCGTTCGTAACGCCATGTAGGCGCGTGGCTTGCCGTCTGCCCCCAGCAATGGCACGATCGTGCTTTCCACCCAATAAAGGTCCCCCGATTTGGCGCGATTGCAGATCGTTCCCTTCCAAACCTGGCCGCGGCCTATGGTACGCCACATCTCGGCGAAAAACCCCGGGGGATGCACCTCGGACTTGATCAATCGGTGGGTCTGCCCGACTAGTTCGTCGCGGCTGTAGCCCGAAATTCGGCAGAATAAGTCGTTCGCAAACACGATGACTCCCTGCGCATCTGTGACAGCCAAAATCGCATGCTCGTCCGCTCCGCGGCGGATCCATTGATGGAGCTCGCGGTCATCGAGAGAGAAATGGGCGGAGAGGCTGGCGTCTGCGGCCATGGGACTGATCCGTTAAGCTAGGTTATCGCGCCTCAAGCCTCCAGCTTTAAGCGCAAATCCCTCCATATCCGTTTCTGCCGGTCGTGGAGGGGCTAAGGGCCCCGTGGTTCCCCGCGTAGGTTCGGGCAGTAGCTATTCGTCACTCCGCCGTCCGCTCTCCACGCTTTCGCCTTCCTGCGTGTCGGTGAATACCGGGTGGGGCCCCTGTCCCCTCGGCCAGTCGATAAAATAAGAAAAGCCCGAATCCTCCGCCTCGCTGAGCAGGCGGGTCATGAGTTCGTTGCCTCGGAAACGCTCTTCTCGACCGAGCTGGCAGGCGCGCTGCACGGAAGCCACCCTCCAGCGCTCCGTGTAGAGCTTCTTCACCACCCGCGCCGCAGCAGTCTCGATATCGAGATCGTCGACCATCACGTGAGCGACGGCCTGCGTGATCGGGGTGGATTCTCCCATGAAGGTGACTGGTGAAACAGTGATTCTGAAATAAAGCATAGCATGTGCGAGGGTTAGTTTCCCGAATCTGCTCGCGACAAGTTTTTATAGGATTCGGGTGTGCGGTGATATGGGGCGATGCCCCGAATCCTCCTAGGTCATTTTCCTCGGGGAGGACGTTTTGCAGGCAAATCTTCACCGAGCGCGACGGCTTTTGCTGAGGTTGCGTTCGGTCACGAAACCGCAGCGCCTGCGCTAGGTCCAATCGAGCGCTCTCCCTGCAGTGACGCGAACTGCAACACCCTTCTCCAATGACTTTCGAGCCCGAAAGCCTCGACCAGCAGCAGCGATTGCGACTCTTCGCCGAAGCCGATATGGACTTCGGTCTGTTCTTTATGGATGTCGATGGAATCGTGACGGAATGGGGCGGGGGTGCGGAAAAAGTCACGGGATTCTCCGCCTCCGACATGCTCGACCGCCCGGGAGAGGCTATTTTTGTGCCGGAAGATCTCGCGGCGGGGGTGCCGGAACGGGAACGCGCCACAGCCAGGCGCGACGGACAAGCCGTCGATGAGCGATGGCACCAGAAAAAGGATGGGGCGCGGTTCTTCGCGGTCGGCCGTCTCGTCGCCTTGCGAGACAGGTCCGGCGACCTTCACGGCTATGCCAAAATCCTCCGCGATGCCACCTTGACCAAACGCGCCGAACTCGCGCTCCAAGACGCTCTGCTCAGCTTTCGTGGTCTCGCGGACAACATGTCGCAGTTTGCGTGGATGGCCGATCCCGCGGGAAATATTTTTTGGTACAACAAGCGCTGGTTCGCTTACACCGGGACAACCTTGGAAACCATGAAGGGCTGGGGCTGGAAAGCGGTTTATCATCCCGAGCACATCGACCGCGTCGTGAAAAGCTACACCCGAGCAATCCGGACGGGATTGCCATGGGAGGATACCTTCCCGCTGCGCCGGGCCGACGGCGTGTATCGCTGGTTCCTGTCTCGCGCGGTGCCGGTGCGGGACGAGAACGGCGCGATTACCCGGTGGTTCGGCACGAACACCGACATCGACGAATCGATGCGGGCACAGCAGTCGCTCTCCGAAAGCGAAGAGCGCTTTCGTCTTTTTTTCGAGTCGGCCGCGGCCGGCCACACCATCGTTGATGTGCAGTCGGATCGCTTTGTGCGGACGAATCGGTTGTTTTCACAAATCACCGGATATTCACCGGCCGAGTTGTCCAGCCTGTCGCCCTCGGACCTCATTCATCCGGCGGACCGTGAAATCGATCGAGCTCGACTGCAGCGATTGCACGAGGGGAGTTCGGAAGAAGTGTCGGTCGAGGTGCGATATACGCGCAAGGACAAGCTCGTCGTATGGGTCCATTGCACGTCGACCGTCCGTCGCGGGCCGGACGGGAAGCCGACGCTCCAGATGAATCTTGTGCGCGATGTCACCGCCCGTAAAATCGCGGAGCGCGAACTCCTCGAAAGTCGGGCCCAATTGCGTTTGACGGTGGAAGCGGCGGAATTGGGCACTTTTTTTCATGATGGCATCACCGGACAGCATATTTGGAATGCGCGTTTGAAGCAGTTGCTCGGCCTGCCGCTCGATACGCGCGAATCGGCGGACTTGCTGTTCTCAGCGGTGCATCCGGAGGATCGTGCCGCCGTGGAGCGCACACTTTCGACGATCATGTCGGAGGCAAATCCTGAACGTGAATTCAAGCTCGATTTCCGCGTGGTCTGGCCAAATGGAACCATCCACCACCTGCTCGCTACCGGCCGCACCGTGTTCGAAACTCTCGTGGATGGCACCCGCGCCGGACGATTGGTCGGCGCAGTGCGCGACGTGACGAAAACCAAACGCTTCGCCATGGAACTACAGAATCAGGTCGCGGAACGAACGCTCGCACTGCAGGAAAAGACCGCTCAGCTGGAGGGATTCTGTTACACGGTGGCTCACGACCTCCGTTCCCCTCTGCGCGCGGTAAGCGGTTATGCAGACGCGTTAGAGGAAGAGTTTGGGCCGTCCCTCGATCCTCTGGCCGTCGAATACCTCAAACGCATCAAGACTGCCGGCATCCGCATGGACGAGTTGATCACCGACCTTCTCGCTTATAGCCGCGTCAGCCAGGTGGACCTGGCGCTCGAGGATGTGCCGCTTGAATCTTCGGTGACCCGAGCCATGCAACAGCTGCGGGCCGAAATCCAAGCCAAGGAAGCTGAGATCGAAGTGGAAAATCCGCTGCCGCTAGTGCGGGCCGAGCGCGCCATTCTCGACCAGGTGATTGTGAACCTGCTCTCCAATGCGCTCAAGTTTGTCGCCCCCGGCACCCGTCCGAAGATTCGGCTCACCGCGACCGAGAAGTCCGGGCAGGTGCGGTTCTCTATTCAAGACAATGGGATTGGCATCCAGGAAACTTATCGGGATCGCATCTTCAAGGTCTTTGAACGGCTGAGGGAAGCCCGCGACTACCCCGGAACAGGAGTGGGGCTTGCCATCGTGGCGAAAGCGATCGAGCGCCTTGGCGGAACGGTTGGGCTGGCTTCAGAACCTGGAAAGGGAAGCACGTTTTATTTCGAACTGCAGAAAGCTCAGGGGTGAGCGATCACACGGTGCGCGAACTCAATTGGGAATCGCGGTGAAGTCGCCATCGGCCGGCTGCCCCATCGTCCCGGCGGCACGAACCGAACAGGATCACACGGCACACGTTCGCCCGTGGAGTTCGCGCACAACTTCGACCATGCGATCCAAACTCATCGGCTTTGCTATAAATTCGGTGCCGCCGTATTCCTCGGCCTGTTGCCGGTGACCCGGGTCGGTGGACGAGGAGAGGAGGATTACCGGGATCGTTCGTGTCTCGCGCTGCGTTCGCACCCAACGCAATACGTGGAAGCCCGATTCATCGCCCAGCTGCAGGTCGAGGACAATGATGTCCGGGTGCGCCCAGGTTGCGTTGTCGGACCCTACGGATGGTTCGCTCAAGGCGTGAATCGCGTCGCGGCGTCCTGTGACCACTCTGACCGACCACGGCACTTCCGCACGCGTGACCGCGGCTGAAAACAGCAGGGCTTCGTCCTGCTGATCTTCCACTAATAAAACCCGACAGTTGCGAGAGGTCATAGTTGAGAATCGAGGGTCCTCCCGTGCCATCGATTCGCGCCCTTAGTATGCCAAGCAGGCAATCGGTTCCTCATGCATATAACCGATATTCGAACGACGGCGATTGCCTTGCATCGCCCCTTCGCTCGCAGCGACGAACACGTTGCGAGCTAAACCGACCGATCGGCCTCTCGGCGAGTAGTTACCTTTTGTATACCTAGCGTGGAGGCGAACCGCTTTCTGCAAAAGCCATGGGGAAGCGCCGCGCCGCTACCACCCCAAGAGAGACTTTTTGAAGCGCTCGAGATCGGACCCAGCAGGGATGAGGATGAGCGTTTCGCCTTTCTTTGTCGGGAGTTGGAAGAGGCCGCCGCTCACTTCCTCGGCGGGTTGCCCGTCCCGGTAAAGCCGGGCGGTCCGGTAAGGCCAGGGATTTCTCAACTGGCAGGTCGATCCCTGCTCGGAATGAATCTCCACAAACTCGACAACCCCGGCTCTCTGCGAAGCGCTCACCATGAAGCCGCCCCGCGCGTGCAGGGAATACGCAGCGTCCCAATCGCGAGGCCACGCCGCGAAAACGTGTAAAATGGGCTCCTCTCCCGGCGAGGGGGGAACGCTTTGCATCAGCCCAAGTTGCATCGCTTCCGAAACGCGACCGAGTCGCTGGGCATCGATCGCCCCCGGGCCTTCGCGCAAGGTCATGCGATTGCGCAACACCGCCTGACGGCCCACGCCATCCCAGTCGCAGAAATCGGTTTCGGGCTCCAGACAATCGAGTTGATTTGGCAGCATGTGCCGGAGGACGTCAGCGCGCCCGAGGTGTGCCGCCGCTATGCCATAGCGATTCAACACTCGCGCGGGGGTTTTCGGACCAAAACCTTGCGGGTAGAGGGCATCGAAAGTCGCGCGCGCGATCGCGAGCGTCTCGGGATCGCGAGTGGCGATGGTGACCACGTCGTTGTTCAGCACGGGAGCGATCCCCGGCACCTCGACCTTGCCCCAAATCGGATTGAGCCCCACGACCCACTTGATCGGTTCGTTCGCCGTGCGCGGCAGCGGGGAGCCCGGCATCGCATTGGTCGGGAGCGGGGCCAAGTTGTCGACAATGTCGCGCCACTTCGCGCTCAGTTCGGCGTCAACCTCGAGAGTCGCGGCGGCCCGCATCGCGATTGGCAATATCCCGCGGATGCCGGTGATCTCTTCCGCGGAGTCCTGCGCGCCCCAGACCGGCTCGTGATTGTTCACATTGTAGATATGGAACTTCCCGTCATCCCCTTTCCTGAGGTTGGGAAAATTGCGGTAGAATTCGGCCACGCCTTTGAGCATCGGATACGCGTGAGTTCGAAGGAACTCGCGGTCAAAGGTGTTCTCGAAGTGAACCCAATAGAAATGCGCGATCTTGGCTTGCGAGGAAAAGATGTGCAGCACCTGTCCATGCGCGCCGCGGGACTTGTCGGTGTAGGTGAGGACTCCGTCTTGCCACGATTCCTGGGACTTCCAGTTCCAACGGCTGCTGTGCGGCATTTTGGATGAGGCATAGTCGCTGAAACGTTGAGACCGTTGCTCCCACGGCTTGCGCCCGAGGTACAATTCACGCATTTCCGCCGCGATGTCGTCCGGCAGCGGTGGCAATCCGTCAAACGTCGTCGTTTCTGGAATGAAAATCCCCGCGCTGCCCCACTGCTCGCGCGCCGCGCGAGCGGCATTCTCCCGCATACCGCTGTACATCGAGAAGACCGGCTGGAGCAGATCCGGGTGATTGGCCGAACGAAGGGCGTCGTAATAGCAACTCACATTGTGCCACCAATACTGCGCGCCCCACTCCCGCAGATCGGCATTGCTGTACCAAATCAGTCCGCCAAAACGCGGAGGGAAAGCGCCGCGCGAGCTCGAAGCCATCAAATAGAGAAGGTAGGTGTGATGGGCTTCGACCTTTTCGGCGGACCCATCCTTGCTGCGCAGCAGGACAAACGAACGCTTCCAAAACGATTCCCACCACGTCCGATTGCTCGCGAGCAGCTGCTCAAAGCTGGCCTTCTCGGCGGCTACCAGCGCTTCCGTCGCCCCAGCGACCAGGTCCGCCTTCGAATCGAAACTCGCCGCACTCGAGATAAGGATCGTGAAGCGGCCTTTGCCGCCCGCAACCGAGAGCCGCGCGGTGGTCTCATTTGCGATTTTCGCCTTTGCGTCCCGGCCCATCACGCCGATCACCACCGCAGAGCCGCAATGAAAGGTTCCCTCGTCGAAGGATTGGGTTAACCCGATGCGATTTTCGAGCGTGTGGAGGCGAGAGGTCGCGAAATGATTGCGCGTCTTGACCATCACCGCGTTCTGCTGGCTGAGCTCAAAGTTTTTGCCCAGGTGAAACTGAGACTGGTACCGGAGCATTCGGAGGTCGATGTTGATGGGCGTGGGCCGGTCGCGATTGTCTTCCACTTCGATCGCGATGACGTCGCTGGCTTGCGAAGCCACGACGCGCGTGCTGACCCCTTTCCCGCGGGTCGACACCACTCCGTCGTAGAGGGAAAGCTTCTGGCCAAACTCCGGCTCGACGAAAACGTCCTCGCCGAAATCCACGAAGTCGATATCCACGAAGCCGCAACCGTTGGAATAATCGGTATGGCGCTCAGGGAAGCTGTTCGTCGCTCCATTGTTGGCAAATACATCCACCCGATTGATTTGAAGCTTGAGGGCGGATGGTGTTGTCCAAACCAGGGAGCCCATTCGGCCGGTCCCCACGGGAAGACCTTCTTCGCTGCGTTTAGGCGGCTCGGAGAACGATAGATCGGCGCGCGAGACGATGGTACGATAATCCACCTTCATCAGGGTCGACGCGGCAAGCGGTAGCGTGGACAGAAATGCGGCAAGCCAGGATCCAATGCTGGCGAGGAGCGGCGAGAAAGCAGGGCGGCGCATAAAGTAAGGGGTCCAAAAGAGTGGGCTGGGCAAAGGACGAGCGTCAAGGCCACGGGACGCAGTCCCTGATCTCGGATTGCCTCTCGAGAATATCTCTGAGGGAAACACGCGCGGCGTGACAGATGCACGAGTCGCGGAAGATGCGGCAGCGCCGCCGCTGTGGGCAGGGTTCTACGAAATTGGCACCAATCGTCCCATTTCAGCGGTCGCGCCGGCATCGTAAGGTATCAGCTGGCCGAGGTGGGACAGGAGCGCCGGGCGAACTACCGTTGGTACACGGATGAACCCGCCGAACTCCTCGAACGAGAATATCCCGCGTGACTGCGGAAGAGCCGCGGTTGAAGCAATCCTTTCGGCACCGGCACTTCGGCTGAAAGATATAGCCTCTTTCACCACCGTCCGTTTGACACGTACTGCAAGCTAGGCGAAATAAACCCCGTACCCTTCCCCCTTACCTTTACCTCCCCGACGCATGGCTCGTGTGGCTGAACTTCATGTGAACGGTGCGGCGCACCGCGTCGACGCCGACTCGACACGTTCATTGTTGAGCGTATTGCGCGACGATCTCGGCCTGACGGGAGCAAAGTACGGCTGCGGTGAGGGTCAATGCGGCGCCTGCATGGTTTTGATCGAGGGCGCCCCCGCAACGTCGTGCCTGACCGCAGTAGGCTCGGTTGGCGCGCGAAAGATCACCACGATCGAAGGCCTCGAACACGATGGTAGGCTGCACCCGCTGCAGGAGGCGTTTTTGCACGACGACGCGCTGCAATGCGGCTACTGCACCTCCGGAATGATCATGTCCGGTGTCGCCTTGCTCAATCGCAACCCTTCGCCGAACCGCCAGGAAATCATCGAAGGGATGAATCGAAATATCTGCCGTTGTTGTGTGTATCCGCGGATCATCGCCGCAGTCCAGCGGGCCTCGGGACAGAAACCGGAGAAGCCGTCGTACCCATGAGCCGCAACTCACCCGAGGCACGCTCCTCGCTGAAAGCCCCCGCCACGCGTTTGCTGCGGCGCCGGGATTTCCTCAAGTCGGCCGGCGCGGGCGTGCTCGTGGTCGCGTTCGCCAGAGATCTTTTCGCCCAGGCGGAATCCGGCGGCGCCGGCCGCCGCGGTCCCCGGCAAAGAACCAACGAACTGGATGCCTGGGTTCATATCGCGGAGGACGGCACGGTCACTTTCTTTACCGGCAAGACTGAAGTCGGGCAGAACATCCGCACTTCCCTCACTCAAACCGTCGCAGATGAACTGCCGGTCCCGCTCGCCGCGATTCGGATGGTGATGGCCGATACCGACCTGACGCCGTTCGACGGCGGTACGGTTGGAAGCCGGACGACTCCTGACATGGGTCCGGTCTTGCGTCGCGCCGCTGCGACCGCACGCGAAACGCTGCTCGAACTTGCCGCCGCTAACTGGAAGGTGGAGCGCGGCTCTCTCGGCATGAGTGAAGGAAAGATCCGCCACGCGGCCAGCGGTCGTTCGGTGGGGATCGGAGAACTTACGCGAGGCCGTCGCCTGCAACGCACCGTAGCTGACGACGTGCAAGTCAAGAAACCGAACGAATGGACGATCGCGGGCCATTCCCTGCCGAAAGTGGAAGGCCGCGCTTTCGTGACGGGCAAACATCGCTTTACCTCGGATATGAGCCTGCCGGGAATGCTCTTCGGCCAGGTATTGCGGCCTCCGGCTTTTGGCGCGACCCTCGTTTCCCTCGATGCGAGCGCGGCTGGGAAGCTTGCTGGTGTGACTGCGGTCAGAGAGGGCGAGTTTGTCGGCGTGACAGCTCCCAGCGCGCACGAGGCCGGGCAAGCTTTGGCTGCACTAAAAGCCGAGTGGAAGGCGATCTCCCACCCCTCGCACGAGCAGCTGTACGAGCACCTTCGCAACACCGCGCGCCGCGCAGCACCCAGCGTCGTTTCCCGCGAACGCACACTCCAGAAAACGTATCACATCGCGTACATTGCGCACGCTCCCCTAGAGCCACGCGCGGCGTTGGCCCAATGGCAGGACAATAAAATGACGGTTTGGACCGGCACCCAGCGTCCGTTTGGAGTACGGGACGAAATCGCGCAGGCCTTGAAAATCCCTGCCACCCAGATTCGCGTCATCGTTCCGGACACGGGTTCGGCGTACGGCGGAAAGCATACGGGAGAAGCCGCAGTCGAAGCGGCGCGCTTGGCCAAGGCCTGTGGGCAGCCGGTCAAGCTCGTCTGGACCCGCGAAGAGGAATTTACCTGGGCTTATTTCCGACCGGCGGGAGTGATCGACGTGACCGCGTCCCTTCGAGAGGACGGCAGCATCGGCGATTGGAGTTTTCACAACATCAATTCGGGCAACGCCGGGATTCGGGCACCTTACAAAATAGAATCTTCCGACACCCAATACCATCGGGCGGCTACGCCCCTCAAACAGGGTTCCTATCGCGCGCTCGCCTCCACTGCGAATCATTTTGCGCGAGAATCTCACATCGACGAGCTGTCTCGTCTGGCTGGCTTGGACCCCCTGGCCTTCCGGCTGAAGCATATCAACGACCCGCGCGCGAAAGCCGTCCTCGAAGCAGCGGTCGAAAAGTTTGGCTGGGCGTCGGGCGCCAGTACGAGCAACCGCGGTTACGGTCTGGCGGTAGGAACGGAGAAAGGATCGTTTGTCGCGACCTGCGCAGAAGTGGAGATCAATCGGCAGGCCAAACGGCACATCCGCGTGGTCCGGATTGTGCAGGCGTTCGAATGCGGCGCCGTCATCAATCCCGCTCACGTGGTCAGCCAGAACGAAGGCTGCATCCTTCAGGGTCTCGGCGGCGCGCTTTTTGAGGCGGTGCGTTTCGAGGACGGGCGAATTCTCAATCCACGGTTTTCGGCCTATCGCGTCCCACGGTTTGTCGACACGCCCTCCATCGAAGTGGTGCTGGTCAATCGCCCCGATCTACCTTCCGTCGGAGCGGGTGAAACGCCCATCGTGACCATCGCCCCCGCGATCGCGAATGCGGTCGCCCAAGCGACGGGAATCCGGCTGCAAAACTTGCCGCTTGGGGAGACATTGCCGCAAATGCCCCGCTACGCGCCGGCGGAACGCTCGTAAGGCGATCGATACGAAGGCGATTCGCAAAGCCAACCAGCGCAACGCACCGGCGAGCGTAGAATTGCTTCACGCGCCCAAAACCTCGCGAAGGGCCAACGCGGTTTTCGGCGCGAAATCGCGCGCGTGGTTGTTGGCGATCACATGCACGTCCTTCACTTGCGCCGCCAATTTCCGGACGCGCTTAGCGATTTCGGCAATCTCGGCGGAATTGTAGGCGTAAGCGTGACGTTCAGCAGCGGATTCGGCCTCGAGCCATTGCTTGTTTCGCCCGTGAAGACGCAAATAGGCTAGCGCCGGATTCGTGACTTCGTCCACGGCCGGCAATAGCGTCGATCCCTCAATCCGCGGCATGTCTACGGACGCCAACACGAGTCCTTTCGATTTGAAATACGCGATCGTCGCCGGCTTCTGGTTTCCAGCGAGCCAGGCCCGGTCTCGCAACTCCACCACGACACGGAAACCGAATAGCCGCTCCGCGATCGCGTCCAGCTCGGCGAGACCCCGCTTTTCCGGTCCGAACATCGGAGGCAAGACGAGCAGAAACGCACCCAGCCGCTCGGTCTCGATCAAGGGTCCCGTCGCATCCAGCAACCGCTCGACCAATTCGCCGTTCTCCGTCGCCTTGGCCGGACTTTGCGAGAACGCGCGGTGCAGCTTGATGTTGAAGCAAAACGTGGGCGGGGTCTGCTTCATCCACTGAGTGACAGCATCCCGCTTAGGCGTCGCATAGTATGACGAATTCACTTCGACCAAATCGAAGTGTGCCGCATACCCGGCCAGGCGTTCCTTCGCGGGAAGCCCGGGCGGATACAAGACCCCGGTGTACTCGGCGTCGGCCCAGCTACCGCATGCGATCCTGATGGCCATGACTACGAAAGCTATTGGGTGTTTTCACCGGGCGCAAAGCGAACTTTTGGTCTGTGTAAAAAGCTAAGAGCCCAGAGCTCTAGAGAGCAGGGGCCCAACCCGCATTCGAGCAGTGAGACGTATTCCAGCTTGTCCTCGAGCGCAGCGAAGGATCCAGATAACCTCCGCCGACCCCATCGACCTGGATCCTTCGCTGCGCTCGAGGATGACAAATGCTGCCTGAAGCGGCGCGGCCGGTTAGAGGCAGGACTCAGTTCTCCGTTTTGAGAGAGCCACGCGCCGGCGCGTGGTCGGCATCGGATAACCCCCGGTAAGGAGCGTAGGGCCTTCCACCGCCTGACTACGATCCGAGCCCGGCGCACTTGACCGCGCTCCCACACCGGGCGTGTTCTTTCCGTGACCCACCCAACCTATGAAACGATTCTTGCTCCTCCTCGCACTTGCCGCCACCGCCTCCACGGCCTCCGCCCTCATCTATGTATCCGGGTCGGTGGGACGGTTTCTGGACGAAAAAGCCACCTACTATTCCGGGCGCTTTGGCTATGAACTGGCCGACACCGCCGTTCTTTCCCACAACGCGGAGCTCGAATACCTCACCTGGGACAAAAAGGAGGCACTCCTAGGGCCGATGAGCGCGAGGGGCGACGTGATGGCGGCCATGGTCAACTACCGCATCGTCGGCGCATTGCTTCCCATCCTACGCATGAGCGCTGGAGCTGGCGCGGGCGCGGCCAAACTCGAACTGCGCAGCCACGGCACAGGCGTACCGACGATCACGGACGACGACACCCGCTTCGCCTGGCACGTTTTCGCCACCGTCAATTACACGATTGTTCCGCGGGTAGACCTCACCGTTGGAGCGCGCTACTTCAAATTCGATCCAGAGATTTTTGGCCGCAAAGATCTGGTTGGAGCAGACACAGGGATCGAGGCGGGATTGAATTTCCGGTTTTGAATCGCCGATTCCTAAGCGTAAATCGTTGGGAATCCATGTTTGCGGATGTAGGTCCGATCTTTCTTTTTATTCTTCTCTTACGGTAGAGCGGGCCTCTGGACCGCCCGCCGACACGGAGAGACGCCGCGTAAGAACATGTGTCCTGACGCCGTCCGGTGCTGCACAGATGTTTCCGTGCTACGTTTGCCTGCACCCGACGGCGAGTCGAGGACGCCTCGCCCCACCCTCAAGCCGTTTTTCAGAGCTCCTTAATAAAAAGGTGTCTGAAAGACCGCCGCCCGAGTCACCTGCGGCCCAGCACGGGCTCCGAGCGACACCTGCTTGCCGAGACCATCGTGTCATCGCCCTACGGATACACGCGCCCGGTTTTCGCCGTCGGACGCCTGAATACACTTGGTAATGATCTTTGGGGCGATCTGTACGGTGGCCTCCTTTCGATTCCACCGAACGGCAATTTTATCATCTTAATCATTTAAATAAAAGGGACTTGCGACTCTCATTGAAACTGCCTCTTCGCCATCAGGATTTCCGATGGCCGCTTCAGCTCATACGATTATCCACCCTATAAGAAAGCTGTTAGGCTGGCAGCGTTATGAATGCCGATCTTCCGACGATTCCTCGCCTCCAGCTCCGCGTCCCCTCTCCCACTTCCCCGGTCGAACGTCCTTCCTCCCGCGACGTGTTAAAATTGGTTGAGCATCCCTCGGCCTGGTCACGCTGGCTCGACTGGCTTCTTAAGGTACGGATGCTGCCGCCCTCCGACTCCCCCTTCACTTCTCCGGCCAACATGACACTCCAGCAACGCGTGTTTCTGAATGGCAAAGCGATCGAGATTCCGCTGAAATGATGGCTGCCGTCGCGGCCCCCATGGATCTTTATCACCTTCGCACTTTTGTCACGGTCGCGCGCGAGGGAAACCTGACGCGCGCGGCGGAACGTCTTTTCGCCAGCCAGCCCACGGTCAGCGCCCATATCAAGACGCTCGAGGACGAGTTCGGCCTCAAACTTTTCGAACGGACTTCGACCGGAATGGAGCCCACGGCGGCGGGAGAGGCACTGTGGGAAGAAGCGGAGCGCGTGCTGAGCGCGGCCAAGGATCTCACCGCGCGCGCCGGAGCCCTGAAAGGCAATATCGCGGGATCTCTCCGTCTCGGCCTCAACAACGAAATCAGCGTCCTTCGTACGACAGAGTTGCTGACGGCCCTGGGAGACGCTCACCCTGCCCTTCGTTTCACCCTCTCGTACGGCACAAGCGGCGCGCTCCTGCAAGCGGTCCTCGGACGCGACCTGGATGCCGGTTTTTACGAGGGCGAGACGAACGATCCCGCAATCGAACTTCTGCCTTTGACACACCTCAATCTGGTCGTCGCGGTACCCCAGGTTTGGGCGGCGCAATTGGACAAGCCGGAGTGGCGGCTGCTCGAACAAAAGCCCTGGGTTGCGGTATCCCCCCTTTGTTCGCACTATGATTTCCTGCAGCGACTCGCACGAGATCGCGGTTTTACGATCAACCCGCGTTTTTCCAACGATGACGACGCGACCGCTCTCAACTTGGTGGCAGCCAGCATGGCAGTATGCCTTACGACCACGGAGGTGTTGCGCAGCGTTCCGGGAATCCAGGGCCGCGTCGCGGTTTGGCCCCATTTTCGCCATAAAATTCCCCTCTCGCTTTGCTATCTCAGGGGCCGCGCCAACGATCCTATCATTCGCGAACTGGTCAAAGCCGCGAAAGCCACCTGGGCCAAAGCAGAAGCAGCGGCCTAAGCGGAAAACCACGATGGTGGAGCCCGCCGTCTCGGCGGGCTGTCGGACGTAGATTCTGGCAATGCCGCAACCGAACCAATCCCGCACGCGCGGGATTCCGCCTCGATGCCAAGGATCAGTACGTAAAGCGGAGGAGCCCGATCCGTCTATATCTGTGAATACGGCTTCGGCACCAAGAAGCGGTTATCGCTTCGCGATACGGTGTCCTTGTACTGCGGGTCGCCTTTTTGCTCGATCCAGCGAGGGTGTTGCTGAAAGCGCTTCCAGTTCTTCGCATGGGTTTCGCGATCCGGGCTGCAAAGGAGATAGACCAAACGGGGAAGCCCCGGTCCGGTGAGCGCCTGGCCGAAAAACACGGGTGATAACTCGACCTCCTGCATGACCGCGATTTCTCCCTCGTTGAACATCTGCATCTTTTTCAAGGCCTTGCTCTCGCTGTGACTCTCATACATGCGCATCTCTAAAATCCTCGGCTGGTTTTTCTTCGCCAGTCCAGGTACGTCAACGTGAGGCTGGCCTGCAAAGTTAAGGTAGAGCCAGCTGTCTATCCGCTCAAAAGCGGGATTCGCCTTGGTTGGCGCAGACAGGTAGTCAGCCCCCGCCTGAACGACTTTTTCGTCGGCGTTGATCGCGGCGCTCACCGAGACAAACGACTCGAACGACGAATGCGGGATCAGCACCCAAACAATCGGTCCTTCTTTTGGCTCGGACTCGGTAAACGCACCGACGGCTTTAACGCCGCGGGCGTTCAGCGCCGGTATCAGGGCTTTCTCGAGATAGCTGTCGAGCAGGTCCGAGGATGCCCCCGCTTTCAAGCGGTAGGCGCGAAGCTCGACGTAATCGCGGGGACCGGCGTCCCGCGACGTAGCCTGCGCTTCAGCGCGAAGCGTCGCGGCAATAACGACAGCGGCGAAAGCAGCGGCAGTGACTGCAATTCTAGCAAGGACTCGGGGAATTCGATTCATAGGGAGTAAGGGAAACTCAATGAATGAGGCGGCACGGATAAAAAAAAGCAAAACACCGTATGGAGGATGTCACTCCTTCACCGTTTCATCCTCCCTATGCGAATCTGATCCAAATCGACCGACCGGACTGAAAAATCAGCCCACAAATCTATACTGACGGGTCACTTTTCGGCCGAATCCAAGCATCCATGGCGCGAATACCATGCTTCTCGATCAAAATCCGTCGCTCCTTGAACAAAGCGCCGATGGCCTGTTTGAATGCCTTCTTGCTTGAACCAAACGCCTCTCGGATTTCCTCGGGAGAACTGTGATCGCCAAAGGGCATTCGTCCGCCGGCCTTGATCAACTCCTCCATGATACGGTCAGCCAGCGGCGCAACGCGACTGTAACCCGCCGGATCGAGGCTCAGGTCGATTTTCCCGTCCTCGCGCACTTCGCGCACAAAACCCTCGTGCTTTTGACCGAACGCGAGCGGGCCCGCCAAGTCCGACCGATAAAGCAACCCCCAATGCGCGTGGTTCACGATCGCCTTGTATCCCAGGTCCGTTTCTCCAGCGATCAGCAGGCTTACCGCCTCGCCCTTACGGTAGGGAGCGGGTGTGAGATCGAGAAACCGGTTGAGCCGCGTGCTTGCGACCAGGCGAAGGGTCTTTTCATCGACCGCGATACGGGCGACTACCCAGTCCCCCACGGCGACGCGGCGGTCCTGTTCGCGCAAAGGCAGCAACAAATCCTTGCTCATACCCCAGTCGAGGAAAGCGCCTACTCCCGGTTTCGCTCCGACGACGCGCAGGTACGCAAATTCGCCCGCCTCGGCATAGGCCGTTTCGGTCGTTGCGACCAATCTGTCGCCGGAGTCGGCGTAAACGAAAACATTCACAACTTCGCCCGCGATCGTTCCGCGCGGCACGTACCGGTTGGGCAAAAGGATTTCGCCCAATTGCTCACCGTCGAGATAGACCCCGGGAGGGGCTTCCCTGACGACACGAAGCGAGTTGCGTTTGCCGAGTTGTGCCATGTGCGTGGGCTAAGGTGATAGTTGAGAGTTGAGAGCCCGAAAGGGAACGATGCGATACTTGCTTTATAATTGGGCGCCGACGCACGCGCCACGTTTCACAGTCTGGATCGGCACGCTCCACGCTCAACCCTCAACTATCGGCTATCTGTCCTCACAAAATGGTACGACCGATAAGAGAGCTCGCCTCCTTTGACCGCGTTGTAGACGCGCGACCCAGGGATGCCCGCGAAATCCCGGCCCAAGCGATGGAGAAATGGAGGCAAATGTTGAACGATGAGCTTTTCCGATGCCGCAGCGTTGAGGTCCATCCCTCGCACCACTTCCGCATTGATGACACGCGACGCAACCAGGGTCAGAGGCGCATCGGCCAGTTGGGCATCCCATTCGGCCAATCCCGCGTTGAAGCGGAAGTCGGCGTACAGAAAAACACCCTCAGGACGAAGGACGCGGGCAACTTCTCCTAGAAACTGATCGAAACGCGGATAGCAGTGGGAGGCTTCCACGTTGATAACGGCGTCAAAAGACGAGTCCGGAAACGGCAGGCGTTCCGCGTCTCCCTGCACGAACCGGAGAGCATCGGTCTTATGCCGCTCCCGGCAAAAGCGAATCCCCGTCGGATTGAGATCCAGACCGGTATATTTCCGGGGTCCAAAAGTACGGGCGACGTAAGAGGCTCCTCCGCCGTGTCCGCAACTGACCTCAAGCACGTCTTTGCCGCGCAGGTCCGCCTGCCCGGCAACATGATGGTAAAGCTGGCTGCAGGCGCGGTTCGTCTCGTCCAATCGGGAGAGAGGTAAACCCATCGGCGGATCGGTTTCGAAGGCGTAGTTGAGAAAAAGGACGTCGTGCTGACGTAGACGTCGCGATAAAAAGGGGTACCACCATCGCCAGATCGTTTTGCGAATGGGACCGATGGCGAGCAGTTCGTCAATCAGCGGCATGGTCCGTCGTTATCGCACTGCCACGACCAAGGTCTGCTCTCCGATGGTCACACGGTCTCCCGCTCCGAGCTTTTTGCGCTTCTGCGTCTCGACGGCTCCGTTCAGCAGGACGCGTCCGTCGGCGATCAGCTGTTTCGCGCCGCCGCCCGTGTCGGCGAGACCGCCATATTTTATAAACTGGCACAGCTCAATCGGCACCGCACGAACGAGGATGGAGCGGGAGGAAGGCGTGGAAGATTCTGCCATGACTCCAACCTGGGGGCTGGGATCGAGCTGTCGACTATCGATTGCTGCCAGCGCCCAATCGAGAACCGCTCCGCTCTGGGACTGAACTCTCCACGCCGCCGCGGGTCTAACTCCCCAGTCCCACAGGCAGACTGCCGTAGTAGGACTTACCCAAATGCACAAATGCCTCTTCGCCGCAGCCGCAGCGAGCGCGTTGCTCCACGTTCCTCTCGCGGGGATCTCGACTCGGTCCGTCGCTTCTGAACGCCCGGCCATTGCTTCCTTCACTCGCGTCAGCGACTCGGAAATCGAACGTCACAAGGCGATCGCCACCGATCGAGCGGAGGACTACATTCGCTATGAATATCTCGTCGGCTCCGTGCGTGTGACCTCGGTCCGCTTCGCGGTCGATGAAATCAAACAAGTGGATGGCTGGTACGGACGTTACCGCACTTACGGCCGGGCCTATGTCGAGTTCTTCGACGCCGGAACGCGCAGTTACAACCGACTGTCGCGAAAGATGGAGATCGTGACCGAGGAAAAGAGCGGCAAGGTGATCAAGGTGGAAAGCGTGCGTTTATCGTCGTAGGAAGAAACCTTCGCGACGTCGCAGTCGAACGAACCTGCCGGGACGGCAGGCTCACCCGCCGCCGCATGCGATTTGGTCCTTACGCCTTTAAGAAGGCGCCTCTGAAAACGCGAAGCGGACTTGAAAGAGGCGAACCGTCCGCGGTGAGCCGTGGGTGGTCTCGACTTCGTTGTACACCGATCAACTCCCACTGCGCCCCCAGGCACCACCCTCGAGCAGAAAACTAGGGGGACGGCGCGGCGGGAACCCTCGCCCTACAGTCGATCCTCTATCCTCGTGTTTTTCAGGTTTTCCTTAGGATAAAAGAACACAGAGTACGAACGCTCCTCCTAATCTTATGAAGCTTGCCCTGCCCCTTTTCCGCACGCTCTCGCCGACGTGTGTTGTCTTCGCGGTCGGCTTTTTCGCTACCCTCCCCCTCTCCGCCAAGCAAGACCACCGCAATGAGGACGAAGCGAAAATCCCTCCCTATACCCTGCCTGAGGTTTTGAAAATGCAGGATGGCACCCCGGTCACGACCGCCCAGGAATGGGTGCAGAAACGACGCCCGCAGATCCTACAACTCTACCGGGACAATGTTCACGGTCACACACCCGCGCAGCCGCTGAAGGATCTCCGTTTCGAAGTGGTCGAGGCCGACCCGACGGCACTCGGTGGCACCGCTCACCGCAAGCAGATCGAGGTGCGGTTCGCGAAAAATCCCGCGTCTCCAGTGATGCACGTGCTTCTTTATACGCCGGCGCAGGCCAAGGGACCAGTCCCGGTCTTCCTCGCGCTCCACTTCAACGGCAACTGGGCCATCATCGACGACCCCGGAGTCCGCCTTTACGAAACATGGAATCGCCGGGAGCAGAAAAAGGTCATGCCGGCAGCCGACGTTAAACGCGGCACCTCGAAGGAGTGGGACATCCCCCTTGCGCTCTCGCGCGGTTACGGCGTCGCGGCGGTCTACTACTGCGACATCGAGCCGGATTTCGAAGCCGGAGCGGGACTGCCGCAAGGCGTGAGGCCCCTCTTTTACAAAGAAGGTCAAACCGCCCCCGGACCCGCCGAGTGGGGCGCCATCGGCGCGTGGGCCTGGGGGATGAGCCGGGCCCTGGACTACCTTCAGACCGACCAACAGGTCGATGCCAACAAAGTTATCGGCGTCGGTCAGTCGCGCCTGGGCAAAGCCGTGCTCTGGGCCGGTGCGCAGGACGAACGGCTAGCCATGATCGTCGCCAGTTGTTCGGGCGAAGGAGGGGCCGCGCTCAGCCGGCGCGACTATGGGGAAAACCTCGATAACATGACGACGACTTACCTCTATCAGTTCTGCGACAACTTCAAGCGCTTCCATCGGAACTGGGACGCGCTCCCCGTCGATGCGCATATGCTCGTTTCCTTGATCGCCCCGCGTCCCTTGTTTCTGAATACGGGCAGCGAGGATCAATGGTCCGATCCGAAAGGGGAATTTCTGGCGGCACAGGCAGCCTCTCCGGTCTACGCGCTCTTTGGAAAAAAAGGCTTGGCTGACGTTCAACGCCCTCCTCTCGACATCCCGGTTCTGCAAGATATCGCCTTCCACGAACACACCGGGCGACACGCGATCCTCGCCAGCGACTGGAAGGCGTTTCTCGATTTCGCAGACCTCAAATTGGGCGGGAAGTAGCCCTGCGCGGATTCCGCGCGGGTGAAAATCGGTCGCTACGCCAAAATCACCGCGGCCTCGACCGCGCCGCACTTGAGGAATGCGGCGCCATGACTACCTTGTCCCATGAGCAAAGCCTTTCTTCGCGAATCCGATTTCGAAGAGCTGCCCGATGTGCCGCGGCCAATGGCGGTGCTCCCCCCGGGGGCTAAGAATTACCTGACCGAGCAGGGCGCCGCGCGATTGCGCCGGGAACTGGCTCAGTTGGTCGAACAGGTGCGTCCTCCGCTGGCGGCGGATCCAACCAATGCGGATATGCGAAGAGATTTACAGACGGTCGACCAACGCGTTCGCTATCTTCAGGAAAGTCTTCGCACGGCTGAAATCGTCGCGGAGGCTCCGCGACTTGATGACGTGGTCAGGTTTGGCAGCCGAGTCGTCGTGCGCGAAAAAGACGGCTCCGAAGTCGAATACCGCGTCGTCGGAGTCGACGAAACCGAAATGGGCCCCAACTATATCAGCTGGCAGTCGCCCCTCGCCAAAGCGCTGCTGAACACCCGGCCGGGGGAGCGCATCGGCTTCAGCACGCCTCGCGGGCTCACCACCCTCGACGTCCTGAGGGTCGACTGACCCGGCCTCTGCCTCGGCTGGTTTTGTCCGCCATGCTCCTTCTTCGCCTCGTTCTCCTGCTGCCACTCCCGAGCGGCATCGTGCACGCAAGCCGCGAACAATGGCTCGTCCATCTGAACGGTGCATCCCACCATTTCAATCGGCGAGACCTTACAGAGCGAAACTGGGGCTTGGGTGCGACCTATGAATTAAATCCACGGGAGCCCTACGTTTGGGCGGCTGAAGTCGATTTTTTCAAGGATTCCTTCAACGATCCCAGTGGCTACGCAGGCGCGTCTTTTCGACGGCGCTTCCGCCATGTCGACGTGGGACTGGTCGGTTTCGTCATGTACCGGGAGAGTGCGCGCGATCGCATCGGTTCGGCGGTGTTTCCAGGTATCCTCCCTTTTGTCGAACTTGGCACCGTTAGGGTCCGCCTCCGCACTGCTTATATCCCCGCGGTAACCGGGCGGGACGACGAAGCGGTGACGTTTCAGTTATTGATTCGATTGTAAGTGCAGCGCTTATCGCCCGACGCGCATTTTTGTCTCCCGGCCGAAACCGGCGCGCAGCGCTTCGACAAAGGCGTTGCGCAGGAGATTATCGACGGTGGTCCACACGTCGACGTTGTTGTTGGCGAAATTTCCGAAAATGGGGGCCTCGGTCGCGACTTTGTCCTCGTTCCGATTTTTGAGAACCGTCGTAACGACGTCCGCAGCGCTTTCCTTGATTTTCTGGCCCAGCTTTTTGTTCTTGTCGTCCGACGTCCTGAAATCGAGGTCCTTCAAGAATGGCTTGCTGTAGCCGCTGTACGAACCGTTGTCGGCCTTGATCTCGGTGAAAAGCTCGAAGACACCGGTGCCAACGTCCATCCCGGCATAGGCCTGGAGAATCGCGTTGATGGGAGAAAGCTGTTGCTCCCGTAGTTCGAATTTGGTTACAAATCGCGGAGTTTTCGAGAGTGGATCGGCCTGGGTTTCAATTCGCAGCTTTCCCTGACCGGTGGTGACCGCCTGGAGCGTGACTTTCGCCGGCAAGGGATCTCCTTGCGGCTGATTGCCAAATCCGCTGCCCAAAATGTGGAGGTCGTGAAGAGCGACGTCGATGACCGGGCTGTGGGATTTGTCGATAAAGCGCACCGAGGAATTTTTAACCTCGAGCTTGGTCAGTTTCATGGGGAACGCCTTCGCGAGCGTTTCCTGCCAAGTCTTGATTTGCTCTTTTATTTCCTCTTTTTTTTGCTCCGCCTTTTCCGGCGATTCCTTGGGAGCGTCGAAAAGCTTTGTGGTGGTAAACTCGGCCCGATCCACCGTCAACTCACCCAATAGCTTGCCGCCCAGCAGGTGGGGCAACGCGATCTTTCCCGCTGCTTTGTCAACCTTGACGACGGGGTTCTCGTTTTCCTTGCCCCGCTCGTGCAGGATGAAGTTTTTCACCTGCGCGCCGCCTCGCCACAATGCAACGTTCACCCCTTCGACTCGCCCCGTAAAGCCCTCCATCTTTTGAAGCTTGGAATTGATCAGACGGGTCGCGATCGGCGATGCGATCAACTGCGCCAACAGAAGCAATCCCACCACCACCGCGAAGGTCCAAAGTAGGAATCGGGCCCAGCGCCTGGTTGAGTGGGACGTAAAGGGGGAATGTTGAGAACGACCGGCGCGGTCGCGAGAAGGGGTGGTGGGGCGTGCATGCATGGGTGCGTTTTCGCTTAGTGCATGCCAACTCTCTAACTGACTGGTGGCTGGGTGCTCCGCGCGCGCGACGAAATCTCCACGTCGCAAGGTGCAATCCACGCTCCGTGGCCTTAGGCAAACTGCAAAGCCAGGCAGGCGTATCCCGGTGGGGGCGATATATGGACGATCCAAGCGGAGCCCGAACCGCGCCCCGCGCTCTCCTGGGGACCGCTTCTGCGCCATTGTGCCGGAAGCGGCCCCATGGCACGCGAATGTCGCCGGCGCTATGATCGCCCTTCCTATGAAAGTATCTCAAATTATGACGAAGGGCATCCACTTTGTCGGCTCCGACACTCCGGTCATTGAAGCGGCTGGCCTCATGCGGCTGCACGGAATTGGCGCCGTGCCTGTGCTCGCCGATGGGCACGTGGTTGGAATGCTGACGGATCGCGACATCACCGTGCAGCTCGTGGCCGACGGAGACGATCCGCGCTCCACGCCGGTGAGCGAAATCATGTCCCGCGGTTCCATCTCCATTCAACAAGATGAGGACGTCGACGAAGCCGTGCACCTGATGCAGCAATACCAGGTGCGGCGCCTGCCTGTGCTGGACGCGTCGGGACAGCTTGTGGGGATCCTTTCCCTCGGCGACGTGGCAGTGGACGTGCACGCCGGATTGTCTGGAAAGGTCTTGAAGGACGTATCCGAACCGGCGGAACCGCTTAACTGAAGAGCCGGCAGGAAGTCCGAGCTTTACCTGTCGCCCCGGTCAAATAGACCCAGCGCACAGGCATGAGCGAAACGTTTCATTTCTCGACCACCGTTGCCTACGGGGACGTGGATCGACACGAGTGCGTTCACCTCGCCGGGATTTTCAAATTCCTACAGGAAGCCGCAATCAGGCACGCCAACGCGTTCGACACCGGTACGCATGCGATTCGGACCCGCGGCGAAGCTTGGGTCCTCAACCGGGTGGCGGTTGGAATTAATGCCTATCCTCGCTATGAAGATCCGCTGCGGATTGAAACGTGGTCGCGCGGGATAAGCGGTTTTCGCGGCTACCGCGAGTATCGCGTGTACGTCCGAGATCGGCCCATGATTTCAGCGTCGTCGCTGTGGATCTACGTCAATGTGACCGAGCGCGCGCCGGTGAGAGTTCCGCTGGAAATCGCGGAGAAGTTTCCTCCCACTGGCGAGGCCGCCTACAAAGCCGACATCGAACGGCTCAAAGTGGAGGTGCCCGAACTGGCTCGCAGCCTCCTGTATCAAGGAGCCCTGCGGTACTCGGACGTGGACAGCATGGGCCACGTCAACAACGCTGCCTACCTCGACCTCATCCAATCGGCGCTGGACAGGCACAAGGCTCCCCCCCACCCCCGTGGCGTGGAAATTAAATTCCAACGAGAAATTCCCGCGACATCGGAACGGGTCGATGTCGCGCTCGAGAGAAGAGAAGCCGACATTCGATTTCAGATTGCCGACGGAAACACCGTCTTTGCTGTCGGGCGAACCGTCGGATAAGATGACGCAGTCCAAGACAGGGCAGGGACAGATCTACGCTCGCAGAATAGGTCCGCCCTCAGTTTCGAAATGAGAGAGCGATCGCCGCTGATCCTCCTCTCGGAGCGGCTCCGAGGGGTCAACTAACGGGGCGGCACGCAAGCTGTCGCCCGTAAAAGGAACGCTCACGGTGCGCGTTTCGCGATCGTAGTGCCATCCTTCCGCCAGCGGCACGACATGGACGTTTCCGACAGCCCAGACGGTCGTGACGCCAGCGAAAAGGGGCCGGCCTTCACCGTCGCGCCAAACCGTATGAACCAGGCCTACCTTGTCGCCATTCGCCTCGACCGCGATATAACCGACGATTCCGTCCTCATTCCGTGCCAGCCTCTCCCATGCCGCACGGGTCGCGTGCTTCGCTTCGTCCCAGGGAAGCGAATCCGGGCTGCGCAATTCCTCATAGTGGTCTCTCAACTCTGCTTCGCGCTCCTCGAACGAGCCAGGCGGCTGCCGCCGCCCGTATCCTTGGTACCCCACCCGGTACGCTTCGATAAAGTCGTCATAGGGCCGTTCCTTCGCGTACGGCTGCCGCGAATGTTGTTCGCGCCAATAGTCCGCTTCATCACTGGGCCGTCGCGCTTCCGCGAGCCCCTTGCCGGCCAAGGCTCCGACGATAAGGCCGCCGAACGCGGCCAGCGGAATAGCTATCGGCCCGACCGCGGCCAGGGCGATGGCAGCGCCGGCCGCTGCCCCGGCCGTCGCGCCCGTGCCGACTGCTGTGCGGGCCTCATCGGGGTGAACTTGCGAACGAGGAGAGGGCTCTAGATTGTGGCTAGTTTCGGGGGTCATAAGGTGATGGGAAATGGACGGACAGATGGTAATCCTCCGTGGGATTGCTCGCCATCAACGACGCCATCTGCGCGTCGGTGAGAGGAACAGTGACGATGTGAAGTCGAGCCGGCGAATCCTCCACGATCACCGCCAGTGAGGGGCCCTCCTGATCTCCGGCGACATCGCGGACCTTGATCGTCCCCGCATAACTGAGGATGGGTTGATCGTAAAAACTCACCCGTACGATCCGGCCCGCCAGACGGGAAAGATCGGCTGGCGACAAAGGCGCCCCTTTGCCGGACTCGGCGGTCAGGTGGGAGGTTTTCGAATCCTCGTTCACGAGTTAAGTCCGCGGTTCACGCCCTGTTCGGGGCGATCTTTGCGGTGTCGCGGGTTGTGCTCGACATTGCCGCCTCCGCCCGGCGCCGTTTCATCGCGGCGTTCACGCGCGTTCGAATTCTTCGGCGGGATTTCGTCCAGCGGCACAGTCTTTCCGGTTTTGTCCTGCCGTGGATTCTTGGCGCTCCCTTGATTCGTCGTCGTGCTGTGATCGGGTTCCATAGCCCATCATAAACTCGACAGGCGCCGCTGTCTTGCGGCTGCAGCACTGAAATCCATCAGAGGCAGCCGCCCCACGGTTCTGTCCGGAGAATGCCGGGCAACGGTCGGCGAAAGCCATTGCGCCCTTCCTCGCCGCAACAATGCTCGCTTTCGATGAGTCGCGAGATGTGTTATCGCTGTTTCTGGCCTAAACCGCTCTGTTGGTGTCGCTCCATTCAGCCGATGGAGACGCAAACGCGCTTCGTCTTCTTGATGCATCCAAAGGAGTTCAAGGAGGAGAAGGCAGGCACCGGACGCCTGACGCACCTGTGTCTTCCCAATAGCGAACTCCATATGGGGATCGCGTTTGACAACGATGACTCCGTCCAAGCGCTTATCACGTCACCGTCTCATTTTCCGGTTCTGCTCTATCCCGGCCCGCAGGCGCTCAATTTGTCGGAAGGCCAGCTCGCCCCCATCGATGTAGGATCGCGGCGGCTTGTGGTTTTCCTGCTCGATGCGACCTGGACCGGCGCGCGCAAGATGTTGCGCCTGAGTCCCAGCCTCCAGCGCCTTCCACGCATCATGTTCACGCCCGCTGCTCCGAGCCGGTATGTGATCAAACAACAGCCCCACCCCGCCTGCCTGTCTACGCTGGAAGCGACGCATGAACTGCTCCTGGCGTTGGAGCGTTCGGGTTTGGACCGCTATACTCGCCCCGCGCAGTTGCTCGATCTGTTCGAGCGCATGCAAACCTACCAGTTGAAGTGCGCCTCCGACCCGAACCGCGTCGGCTATCGACATCGCGCCTACAGCGATCCTTCGCGGCGCGCGGCGCCCCTAGGCAAGAGTGGTGCTCGCCGCAGAAAAATGTTCGGCAGTTGATCATGTACGTCCCCATTCTTCTCCTCTTGCTAGTCCTGCCCGGCTGGGCGCTGTGCTGGCTCGTGCCCGTCTTGGCGATCAATCCGGTCATAGTTCTGGCAGCGACAGGAGCCGTGTCGTCGATCGCCTACGGATTTTACGCGGTCGACAAACGCCGCGCCGAACGCGGCCACCGCCGAATCCCCGAGGCAATGCTCCACCTGCTCGCTTTAGCGGGCGGCTGGCCGGGCGCTTTTCTCGCGCAACATCGAGTCCGTCACAAAAATGCCAAGCTCTCATTCCAATTGGTGTTCTGGACGATCGTGGCGCTCCACGAAGCAGCTGCCTTCCTCTGGTTGCGATCTCAGGGCCAATTGGGCGGTAACATTTAGATTGGCGGTAGGCGAGGCCCCCCCCTCGATGAGCTCGGCACCTTGAGTCTTTCGGCTCCGCTCAGGACCCTGAGCTTGTCGAACGGGCCTGTCGAAACGGTGGACCCGCCCGTCTACGCAAGTGAGGCAGTTTGCTCGTCTGTCTCCAGGGACGGTCCGTCAATCGGCCTTGCCCTCGCTGTGGAGAATAACGCTTTTCGCAAATTGGGCGTGCTAGAGTCAGCCCGAAAATCGCGCCGACAAATAGCTCCGGTCTCAGTGCGTCGTCCCGGCCCGCCGGTCGGTCAGGCGATCGATCCACGCGAGTGCGACCGCGGAGCCGACAAAGGTCAGATGGATGACCACCTGCCACAGCATGGTCGAGTCTTTCATGTGCGGTGCGTTGATGAAGGTTTTCAACAAGTGGATGGAGGAAATGCCGATCAACGCCATCGCGAGCTTCACTTTCAGGATACCGGCGTTCACGTGGGACAACCATTCAGGCTGGTCCGGATGATTCTGCAGGTTCAGCCGTGACACAAACGTCTCGTACCCGCCGACGATCACCATGATCAGGAGATTTGCGATCATCACCACATCGATCAGGCCAAGCACGATGAGCATCACGTAAGTTTCCGTACCCGTCGTTGAGGCCATCACTGCGCCATGTGCCCCCGCTTCAGCCGCGGCGGCCGGCACTTCGCCCACTCCCACGCCGGCAGGGGGTGGATGTCCCAGCAGGGCGAACGCGATCAAATGCCAGAGCTCCACGAAAAACCGCCACACGTAGACGCACTGCGCCACGATCAAACCGAGATAAAGCGGAGCCTGCAGCCAGCGGCTGAGGAAGATCAGGTTGGATAGGGGACGCGCGCCCGCGGGCCGAGTGTCAGACATAGAGAAGCGTGGTCTAGAGGCAGGAGCCCGCGTTTGTCGAACCCTCGTTTGTGAAATCGTGACCGGAAGGCTCGCAATCCCAACAGGCCGCCGCCACCGTTCCGCCACGCGAAGCTCGGCTCGACGCTCTACTCCCCCACCGCTGCCGCGAGCATCTCTCGAGCCGCCGCCGCAGCAGGCCGGCGCACTGGTGCATTGACCGGGAGTGGCGAGCCGAATTCCGGCCAGCCGTCGGCATTCCAGGCAAAAGGCTGGGCCCTCACCTCTCGATCCTTCCAGCCCGGACCGCGACGGGTCTTCGCGTGATAGAAGATCCAATCTTCCGCGCCGTCGGGCGTAGTAAGAAATCCGCAATGGCCGAGGCCCCACGCGTGTTCGTTGTGTCCGAAAACCCGCCCCACTTTGCGCCACGAGGCCGGGTTCATTAGATCGCCGCCTTCGTGCACCAGAAGGCCAAGGCAGTAATCCTGGGTCCAGGACGCACTGGCGGAATAGACAATGAACGTCCGCCCATTGCGCCGCAGAATTTGTGGCCCCTCGCACAACGGCAGGCCATTGCGCTCCCAACATTGATCCGGCGCGCTCAGCAGGACGCGGGGACCGGTCAACTCGGTCGGCGACGCCATCCGCGAAATGTAGAGATTCTGCTGCCCATCGACTTGTCCCGGCCAGCCAGACCAGACGAAGAACCGCTCGCCGCGATCGTCCGAAAATACCGTCCCGTCAATTGCCCAGCCCTGAGTATCCAGTTCACCGACCAGTTCGTAGGAACTGAGGACGTCGCCGGTTTTCGAGGCGAGCACCCACATGCGATGATTCTCGTTCTTGCCGTCGTCGGCGGCGAAATAGATGTAGCAACGGCCGTCCAGAACATGCAGTTCCGGCGCCCAAATGTGCCGCGACTGGGGGCCCTTGCGCGGAGGCGACCATACACAAATCCGCGGCGAATCGGCAAAACCCGTGAAGTCTTCCGCGACCCGCAGAAAGATGCCAGCAGGGGTGGACTCGCAATAGTAATATTGTCCGCCAATCCAGCTCACATGCGGATCCTGGGCGGGAGCCTGCAGGATGGGATTCGTGAACGTACCGGCTGGCGCACGGACCGCGTCGACCGGACCGGCAAGCGCGGAAGCGAGAAGGAAGGTGGACAGGCGCGATGAATGCCTCAGGGGCAAGGCGGCACGAACCGGGTGAGCAACACAATGGGTCAGCACCCGTCACTTATCGACGCCGCATTCCGCACCTTTAGCCTCTTGGCCCCCCAATGGCCGATTAAAATAGTGCGAAAAAAGGGCGGCCTTTATGGCCGCCCGTATGCTCACGAACAAAGAGAGATTTAGCCGATGAGGCGCAGGGTGACCGGATACCGGTAGACTACCCCCTCCGTCGACTTGACCGCGGCAACAATCGCAAAGATCAACCCGATAGCCCAGAGGGCGAACAAAAGCGCGAATCCGATCAGAATAGCGCAGAAGGGAATCGCGATCAGGGTGTAGATGAACAAGGAGATATGAAAATTAAGCGCTTCTTTGGCATGCTCGGCCACATACGGAGAGTCGTCGCGCATGACCAGATATACCACGAGTGGAAACAGGAACGGTGCGGCAAAAAACCCGGAGAGGTGCGAAAGCACACTCCAGAGCTTGTCGTTGCCGGACAAAACGGACGGCGAAGCCGCGGGAATTTCAGTCGTCATTTCTCAGGTAAGGTTGACCGCAGAATCGCGGACAACCCCATCTTAGCACATTCGCTGCTTCCCGCCATTACAGCGCGGAGGCGCTTTTCTATTCGCCCGGCCGGGTGGTGGCCTGGGGATGAGCCCCCTGCACTGCTTGTACTCCCTTCTGCGTCTTCCGCCCTTCCGAGGCGGGAGATTTCGAGAAGACGGTCCCTCCTTTCCGGGATTGCACGCGCGGCGTCCGCCCGCTAACTCGCTCGTATGGGACGTCAATGGCTCCACGCAAAGCGCGCGATCGTGAACCTCAAAAAAGGTCAGGTCGTGGGCAAGATCGTCAAGGAAATCACCGTCGCCGCCAAACTGGGCGGCGCGGATGTCGCGGCCAACGCGCGTCTCTTTGCCGCTGTTGAAAAGGCCCGAAAGCAAAGCGTGACGCGCGACGTGATCGAGCGTGCGATCAAAAAAGGGGCCGGGATTGGCGACGACAAACTCGTCTTGGACCACATCGTTTTCGAGGGTTATGCGCCGCACAAGGTGCCGGTCATCGTGGAGGTCATGACAGACAATCACCAACGTGTGACCCCTGAAATCCGCGTCCTCTTCAAACGCGGGGTTCTCGGCAACGCCGGCAGCAACAAATTCCTGTTCGATCACGTGGGGCTGGTGGAAGCTCACCACACCGATGTGAACTCGGATCTGGAAGCCGCGGCCATCGAGGCGGGAGCCAACGAATTCGAAGCGCTCACACATGCCCAAAACGACGATATTCCGGAAGGTCATGCCGGCGCCCGATTCATCACCGAGCGCACTGCTGTGCACGCTGTCTCTGTCTGGCTCAAGGAGCATGGGTGGTCGGTGGTCACGAGCGAAATCGGCTACGTGGCCAAGCAGTTCCCCGAGTTGGATGACGCCGCGCGAGCGGAAGTCGGTGAATTTCTGCAGTCACTCGAGGATCACGACGAAGTGCAGCGCGTCTGGGCCGCTGTGAAGTGATCTCCGCTCCGCATCGCGGGATCTGCATTGGTCTTGCTATTCTGATCGGCGCAACCCTCTGGGCAGCCTGGTCGACCCTCGATCGCGGGTTCATCGGGGACGACTTCGGCTATATCGCCCGTTTCGGCCGAATGCCTCTTTCAGGATGGCCGATGCTCTTCACGCGCGACTGGTCCGGTGGCATCTGGGGTTTGCCGCTGCCGGAATTGCGCCCCTTCGCCGCCCTTAGCTTCGCAATCGACGGGCGAGTTTGGGGCGTGAACCCGCTCGGTTTCCACCTGACGAATTGGCTGCTTTACCTGACCGGCGCGATTTTGGTCTCCTGCATCGCACACCGCCTCCAACCGAATCCTCGCTGGCTCGGGGTCGCAGCCGGGCTGATCTTTGCCTTGCATCCGGCTCACGCCGAGCCGGTAGCCTGGATCACCGGTCGTGTCGATTTGCTCGCCACGATGTTTTATCTCGCCGCCTTCCTGAGTGCGATCGTCTACCATCAGACCGGCGCTCCACGAGCACTCGCCGCATCGTGGGGTGCTTACTTCATTGGAGTATTTTCAAAGGAGTTTTGCCTCACGCTTCCCCTGCTCGTCTTGGCCTGGGTCCTCATTTTTCGCGCCGAACTGAGCTCGGCGCGCCGGAAGTTCATGACCCTTCTGGCCGGATGGTTGGCGGTGGTCGCGATTTACTGGCTGTGCCGCCACCTGGCCTTTGGGAATGTGGGGGCGCCGCCGCGATCCTCCAATGTGCTCAGCGCCGAGTTCCTTACCCGTCAAATCGACTACCTCAGCTGGATGATTCCACCGCTGTACTCGTGGATAATCCACGCACGAGCCGCTCTTTCCGAACACGCGGGATGGATCGTCGCATCCACGGCGATCCTTTTGGGGTTGGCCTGCGCCGCGCTGCGCTGGCGCTGCGGTTCGACTTCCCGCGGCTGGCGCGCGCTTCTTTGCTTCGGCCTCGTCTGGTATTGGATCTCAACCCTCCCGCTGGTCGTGGCGAGCTACTTCTCCCCGCGTCATCTCTATTTGGCCACGGCCGGAGCCTGCATCGCGGTCGTCGTCGTCGCGGCCGACGTCTTCCGGGCCCGCTGGGCGGCGCTTTCTGCGGTCGGTGTCGCCGCCCTTCTTTGCGGCCTGCGCTACCATGAAGCCATTAAGCCATGGCGGCACGCGGCCAAAGTATCGGAACTCGTGCTTCAAAAAACGATGGAAACGCGGAGTGCGGCTCCGGACGCACTGATCGTATTGGACGCTCCGCCGACCTACGAGGGCGCGTGGATGTGGGCATGGGCCACCCCGTTTGCTCTCGAACCCCCGTTTGTCGACTCACCTCTCCACCCTGTGCTCGAGCATCCCGAAGTCTATGCGGAACCGCACCGCTGGCGGGGCCGCCCCGTCTTTCAGTTGCTGCGCGCCGCGCCCCGGATCGCTCTCGTTCGCGTAACCGGGAAGGGAACCGTAGCGGTGGATCTTCTCGACCCGAATCGGAGCGTCCCCGCGACCGAGCAATTCCTGCGCGACCTGGATTCGCTCGACAGCGTCCAAGCCTGGGAACAATTCATGCGTCGCCTGCAGCCATGACGGAGCCACTCGAATTTTCGGTCGTCATTCCTTTCTACAACGAGGAAGGCTCCCTCGAGGCCTTGCTGACGGAAACAAGGCAGGTGATGGACGCTCTGGGGGTATCCTACGAAGTCATTGCGGTGAACGACGGCAGCCGCGACCAAACCGGCCGAATACTCCGCTCTTGCGCGAACGATTGGCCCGCTCTCCACGCAGTGGAGTTTGTTCAAAACCGCGGACAGGCCGCGGCCTTGTGGGACGGTTTTCAGAAAGCGCGCGGGCGCTGGATCGTCACGATGGATGGCGACGGGCAGAATGTGCCAGCGGACATTCCCCTCTTGATTGCGCTGACGTCGACCTGCGACATGGCAGTCGGGATCAGGGTCCATCGGAAAGATAGCTCCCTCCGCCGTTGGATGTCCCGAATCGCCAACACCGTACGCGGAAAAGTACTCGGTGATCGGCTGACGGACAGCGGCTGTGCACTGAAGATTTTCCGCCGCGAGTGTGTGGGGTCCTTCCTGCCAATCCGCTCGCTGTATTCATTTATTCCCGCGTTCGCGCGAGCCGCGGGCTTCTCGCTCGGCGAAATTCCGGTGCAACATCGCGAACGGAAAGCCGGCGCTTCGAGCTATGGCTTGGGAACGTTCGCGTGGAAGCCGCTCATGGACATGTTGACGCTATGGTGGTATTTCCGGCGGCGCATACCTCGACCCTAGCTGAGAGTCTAGAGCGGAGAGCTAGAGGTCTGAGCTGAGAAACAGAGTGGTAAATCGCGAGACGCGTTCCGGCTTGTCATCCTCGAGCGCAGTGAAGGATCCAGTTAACCGCCGTCGACCGCATCGAACCGGATCCTTCGCTGCGCTCGAGGATGACAAACGCTGGCTGAATCAGTCCCACCTGTTATCGGCGCGACTCAACTCTCCCAGCCGACGCACCAGTTCGCCCCGCCGCACTTTTCCCTGGTCGTTCACTGGCCACGGTCTTACTTCGACGTAGCGTTTCGGATGTTTGTAGGCAGCCAGTGTCGCATTGAGCTGCTGTTTCACGACCTCGAAGTCGATCGCGCGGCGTGTCGGTTCATAGCAGGCCACCACGCATTGTCCCCATTGAGAATCGGGCGCACCCAGCACCGCCACGGCCGCAAATTGTCCGGTTGAGTGCAAAGCGGATTCCACTTCGGCCGGGAGCACCTTCTCACCTCCTGAGATGATGACCGTATCCCGCCGACCGGCAATATGCAGGCAGCCGTCCGGATCGAAATAACCCAGGTCCGCGCTCACGAAAGCCCCAGCGGACGGCGCGTTCCCGAAATAGCCGCGGTGCACACTTTCGCCCCTGACCACTACTAAGCCGGTCTCACCCGGACTCAACGGCGCGAATGTCTCCGGGCTCACGATCGACACGGCCGCGTGCGAGAGCGGTCGTCCGCAGCTCGTGCCCTCTCCTGCCGGTCGCTCTTCGGGGCGCAACGCCGTCACCATCGCCGCCGTCTCCGTTGAACCGTAGCAGGGCCCGAGAGGAAGTCCGACGTCCCTGGCCCGTTGCTCAAGCGCGCGCCAGAGCGGCGCGCCGCCGATCAACACCGCTTTGAACCGGCGAAGCCAATCCGTTGCCGCTGGACGCTCCAGGAGGCGCCCCAGCTGGGTCGGCACCAGGGAGATAAACCAGTCGCCCTCGGCAAGATCGGGGTGCTCGCCGGCCTCGAGCGCGCGCCATGAAACATCCACATAGGCGCCTTCCGTATCCACTGAACGAATGCGTGCCATCAGGCCACTGACATGATGGGCGGGCAGCACGCCCACCGCGTTCACCCGCGAGACGCCAAAATGGGCGCAAAATCCGCGGACCGCCGCCGTCAGGGTTCTCTCGTCGTGGCGCGCGAAGCGCAAAGCGCCAGTTGATCCCCCCGTGGGAATGCACAGCCAGCCCTCGGCCGGGTATTCCATTTCCGCCGCGTGCGCATGGCAGAGGCGGGCTTGCCGAAGTTCGGCCTCGGCCCAATTCGGATCGTGGAGAAACCAATATCCGCCGCGCTGCGTCGCACTGCCGGAGGCTTCGATCTCCCGAATCAGGCCAGCGCGGTCCATACGCGTTCGGGATCGAGGCTCTCGACGTCGGAGCGCCGAATAAAGGGGGCTAGGTGCGGTCCGTCGAAAATCGCATCCGAGAACAAGGGCCAAACGCCGAAGCCGAGTGCCCGCGGCTCCCCTCCCCAGGCGAAAGCCAGGCGCAACGCGGCCCGCGCCCCCACCGCTGTCTCGAGAGCGGACGAAAAAACCACGGCTGCTTTCTGCCGTTGTAATCGTCGCGCGATCGCAGAGGACGCCCCCATCAGCGCCGGTTTTAGGACGAACACACCTGGCCAGCCGCGGTCGAGCCAGCGCCCAATCTCTTCGGAGGTGCTCACCGATTCGTCCAAGGCAACCGGGGTCGGGTAATCCGCCGCCAGCCCCGCCAATGCATCCTCGGCTCCCTTGGCCGACGGACCGATGGGCTGCTCGACAAATTCGACCGGGCGCTCCGCGCACCGTTCGAGCCATTTGGTCGCCTGCCGAAAATTCCAGGCTCCGTTCGCGTCCAATCTGAGCTTCGATCCCGTCGGCAACGCCGCGATCAGATCGTCCATCAACGCCAGCTCGTCCCCCGCGTCGCCCACCCCCACCTTCCACTTGAAGGTGCGAAATCCCGCCTCTCCCTTCACGACCGCCGTCGCCAGCGCCGGCCTCCCCGCCGGCAGCAGGGCGGCCAGGGGTAAATAGGCTCCGGGGTCCGCTGCGCCGCCCGGCGCAGCCGTCGCCTCCGCCCAGGCCGTTGTCAGGGCAAATTGGAGGCAGCCCAACCGCTCGGGAAGCGCGTCAATCTGCTCCCGGCTGACGCTTTCGCCCAGCCGGGCGAGCGTCGCCCCGATCTCTTTCGGTGTTTCGACACCGAAGCCGGGAATAGGCGCGGCCTCGCCATAACCGGACTTGCCTGAAGGCCCTTCGAGCCGGACTACGTAACCCTCGCGCCGCGACCATACTCCGTGGGCCGTCCGCACGGGGGCGCGGAACGCCAGGGAATAGGAACGGAAGGAGAGTAGATACGGCACGCGACAGCAGTAAACACCAGCCAGGGCCCACAAAGCAGACACAAAAAGCGCCCACCCCTGGTAAAATGCACTTTTGCTTGAGCTTTCCCCGCCACTTATTACTTAGGTCACGGCAACCATGACGAAGGTTGCCTTGCCTGCCACTCACGCGGTCGACGCCGAGTTTTACCTGCCGGCCGACGCGTTTTTCCGGTCGAACCTGCCGACTGCCCTGACATTTGACGACGTTTCGCTCGCGACGTTGTACTCCGACATACTGCCCAAGGATGCGGATACTTCGACGGTACTCTCGGAGACGCTGCGTCTGCATATTCCCATCATCTCCTCCGACATGGACACGGTGACGGAGTCGCGCATGGCGATCGTGATGGCCCTGAACGGCGGACTGGGGCTGATCCACTACAACATGGGCG
Organism: uncultured Opitutaceae bacterium; assembly: GCA_964546955.1. GTDB lineage: Bacteria > Verrucomicrobiota > Verrucomicrobiia > Opitutales > Opitutaceae > CAZJLP01. The sequence continues at coordinate 71,159 of CAZJLP010000021.1, forward strand.
CCAAGGACCAGGTAAAGGAAGTGGCGCGGGTCAAACGTCACATCCACGGCCTGATCCAGGACCCCATCACGGTCTCTCCGGACTCCGATATTGGCGACGTCCTCGCGATGATCGAACAGAAGAAGTACGCCTTTTCGACCTTCCCCGTTGTGGATGGCGCCGGGAAGCTCGCGGGACTGCTTTCCGGCAATGTCGTCAAGGAACGCTACAAAACCAAAAAAGTGGTCGAGGTCATGACACCCCGAAAGGCGCTCGTGACCGAACACGAGCGCAACGTCGCCAAAGACCCGATCAAGACGGCCGACACCTTTTTCAATCAGCATGTCGGCATCAACAAGATGCTGGTGGTAGACGACGCCGACCATCTGCGCGGTTTGGTGACGAGCTCCGACGTCGAACGCATCACGGCCGAGGCGAAATCGCGGCGCAAGCCGGCCCGAGATCCCAATTTCCGCCTCGTCGTCGGTGCGGCCCTTGCACCCCTGCGGCGGCCCTCGGGCGAGCTCGACCGGGACAAAATCATCGGCCACGTCGGCAACCTGATGGACGAATCGATCGACGCCATTGCCGTATCCACGGCGCACGGACATACCGCGGGAGTCGGCGATATGGTCAAGCTCGTGCGCGGCGCCTTTCCTTCCATCACCATCATCGCGGGCAATGTAACGAGCGCTTCCGGTGTTGAGTATTTGGCCGACTGCGGGGCCGATGTGATCAAGATCGGCCAGGGGCCTGGTTCCATCTGCACCACGCGCATCGTGGCCGGCGTCGGCATTCCGCAGCTCACCGCGCTCTACGTCGCGAGCCAAGGCGCAGCGGCGAAAGGCGTGAAGATCATCGCCGATGGGGGAATTACGAAATCCGGGGACATCGTGAAGGCGCTCACCCTGGCGGACGCTGTCATCCTTGGAGGATTGCTCGCCGGCTGCCGCGAAGCTCCAGGCGAGATCATGGAGATCAACGGAAAGCTTTATAAACAATACCGCGGCATGGGCAGTCTGTCCGCGATGAAGGCGGGCTCGGCCGCTCGTTACGGCCACGACAAGAACGACCAGGCGCGCAAACTCACCGCCGAAGGAATCGAGGCTTTGAAAGAGGTTTCGGGTTACGCCGATGACGTGATCGCGAATCTGATCGGCGGAGTACAGAGCGGGATGGGCTATTTGGGCGCGCGCAGCCTTGCGGATCTCCGTGCCAAGGCGCGCCTTATGCGAGTCAGTCCCGCCGGCCAGAAAGAAGCCGCACCTCACGATGTCATTGAGGTATCGACCCGAAAGAACTGAACACACCCGCCTCTTTTTAGATGCTGGGCGTAACCTTTCTGCCAAGGTCGCTGTCACATTGAATTGCCAGCGATTATCCGTTGGCTATGTCTCGGCCGTTCAGCTGCTTGCTTCGCTTCTATTTATCAGAAAACCGTCAAACTGTCGGTGCGCCCACAAATTTTTCGCGCCCCGACCGAAGGGAGCCACCCTTTAACGCAGTCAACTCTTCGATGAACGTTCCAGCTCGTCCGCCTTTCCCCGTCTTTTTGCTTCCTCTTCTCCGCGGCGTCCGCAGCCGAGCCGCATGGATCGCGGCCATCCTGCTGGCGGCGCTTGCACCGGCAACCACGCGCGCCACGACCGTCATCGCTCCCGACTTCGACTCTCTCGTCAAGCAGTCCGACTACATCGTGCGCGGTGTGGTCACGTCTGTTACCTCGGAGTGGCGCGAAAACAATGGCCAGCGGTTCATCTCGAGCCGGGTGACGATTGATGTGAAGGAGACGATTGCCGGGACACCTCCTCAACCGCTGATTCTGCAGATGGTCGGGGGCAAGGTCGGCAAGGATACGCTCACGATTGAAGGCGCCCCGCGCTTCGTGGAGGGAGAAGAGCATATTCTCTTCGTGAAAGGAAATGGGCAGACCTTCTATCCGCTGGTCGCGATCATGCACGGTCAGTACCCGATAAAGAAGGACGAGAAAAACGGCGCCGCGTATGTCGCGCGCAGCAACGGCAAGCCGTTGCGAAACGAAGCGGAAGTCGCGCAGCCGTTGGTGACTGAATTCGGTCCGCTGGCCGCAGCGGCAAACTCCCCTTCCGCCCCCCCTGCCCTGTCCCCGGAAGACTTCAGCCGCCGCATCCGCGCATCCCGGGAGAAATCGACGAAATGAACGCCATGACATTTCGTGGAGTTTTCGCCGCCCTCGTAGCGTTGTGTGCCTCAGCGTCGGCCCCCGGCTTCGTTTACATCACGAACGAAGACACGGGGATGCCGGTAAAATGGCAGCGCACGCCCATCCCGATGCGCATCATGCTCGGCCAAGCTCAGGTTCTGCAGGACGGCACGAATTTCAACACGAGCGCGCAGGCGGCGATGCTGAACTGGAACAACTTCCTGGGCTCGACGCAGTTCTCCTTCACGATCGCCAACGGCACCGCCGGTCGCGGCAATAGCCTGAACGAACTGGTCTTCGATGCGAACGTCTTTGGTCAGCCCTTCGACGGCAACACGATCGCCGTCACGCTGTCCTTCCGCAGCGGCAATGAACGCGTCGAAGCGGACATTGTTTTCAACAGCGCGCGCACCTGGAATTCCTATCGCGGTCCCAGCCAAAGCGGGGTGATCGACATTCGTCGCGTCGCGCTGCACGAGCTGGGTCATGTGTTGGGCCTAGGCCATCCCGACCAGGCGCAGCCGCCACAATCGGTCAGCGCGATCATGAACAGCTCGGTGGGAAATCTCGACGATCTTCGGCCGGACGACACCAACGGCGTGCGAGGCCTTTATGGCCCAACTCCTTTTGGCACCGTTCCAAGCAACAACAATTTCGCGAACGCGACCACCGTTCCCATTTCTTCCACCCCGATCACCGGCTTCAACACCAATGCAACGAAGGAGACGGGTGAGCCGAATCACGCAAACTTCGTTGGCGGTCGATCGGTCTGGTGGCGTTTTGTGCCCTCCTCCAATGGCGGCCTCAGAATCACGACGGAGGGAAGTTTGTTCGACACCTTGCTCGCGGTCTACACCGGATCGGCGGTGAATGCGCTCACGCAAATCGCGGCCAATGACGACGTGGTCAATGGCCAGGTTCAGTACAGCTCCGTGTCGTTGGCCGTCACCGCGGGCACGACCTACCACATCGCCGTCGACGGCTTCGATGCGCACGCGGCTTCAATCCAACTCAATTTTATCTCCGAAACGCCCATCGCGGTCACAAGCCAGCCGCAGAACCAAACCACATCGACGGGCGGCACGGCCACGTTCAGCTTGGGAACCACCGGAAATCCGAGCACGTATCAGTGGACGTTTAATGGCACGCCGATACCCGGAGCGAACTCATCCACCTTCACGGTGACCGACGCCCAAGCGGCCAACGCGGGCTCCTACGCAGTCACCGCCAGTAACTCGGTCAGCTCCGTCACGAGTACGGCCGCGACCTTGACCGTCGTGTCCGGTCAAATCTTCGACCAGACCGTCACTGCGGGCAACGCCGTCTCGTTCTCTGCCCCGACCATTGCCGGTTTTGTCTGGCAAATGTCGACCGATGGGGGGGCGACCTGGACAACCGTTTTCAACGACGGCACCCATAGCGGCGCTAACACCACCACCCTCACAGTCTCCGGTGCCACCGCCGCCATGGACGGCCGCTTCTACCGTTATGGCAGCAGCTCGAATGGCGGAACCACGGCGACCAATGTCGCGCGACTCACCGTGGCCACGGCGCATTTTCCGATGCCGACTGGCCTCACGCTCGACTCCGCAGGCAATCTCTATGTCGCTGACGCTTCTCGCCACACGATTCAAAAAGTGGCCACGGGATCGAACAATCTGCTTTCGGCGTTCGCCGGCTCGGCCGGACAGACCGGCAGCGCCGACGGGACAGGCGATGTCGCGCGGTTCCGGCAGCTCACCGGCCTTGCCATCGACAGTTCCGCCAACGTCCATGTGGGCGACACGGGCAATTCGACCATCCGCAGGGCGACCTCGGCCGCGGTCGTCTCAACCCTCAGCGGCTCTCCGCAGCAGACCGGCCCCACTAACGGCGCACGCACCGTCGCTCTTTTCAATTCTCCGATTGGACTTTGGGTGAACCCGACCGGGACGGTATTTGTGGCGGACTCGATGAATCACTCGATCCGCCGGGTCACGTCTGCCGGCGATACCGATACGTATGCGGGCACTTCGGGCAGCCTGGGGACACAAAATGGCGTCGGGGCTGCCGCGCGGTTCAACACCCCTTCGGGCATTACCGGCGATCTCGGGGGGAATATCTATGTTGCCGACACCACCAACAACACGATCCGCAAGATCTCCGTCGGAACGGTGCTCGTAACGACGTTTGCGGGCTTGGAAATGACCGCAGGCTCCAGTGACGGAAGCGGCGCGGCCGCGCTTTTCAACCGCCCGCAAGGGCTCGCCATCGACACCGCAGGCAACGTTTACGTCGCGGACACCGCAAACTCCACCATTCGAAAAATCACGCCGGCTGGAGCCGTGACCACCCTCGCTGGCCTCGCCGGGATCGCGGGTCTCAAAGACGGCAACGGCTCGGAGGCCTGGTTTAACCAACCGCGCGCGCTCGTGGTCGACAGCGCAGGCAACGTTTACGTGGCTGACACCGGCAACGCGCTGATCCGCCGCATATCCCCGACGGGAGCGGTGCGCACCCTTGCGATCACGGTGCCCGCGCCCCCTGCGCCGACACCTACCCCCACTCCGACTCCTACCCCAACCCCGACTCCGCCGCCTTCAGGAGGCGGCGGTGGAGGTGGAGCGATGGCCTCGTGGTTCATCGTCGCGCTCGCCGCTCTCTGCGGTCTCAGCCGACGTAAACCCTGATCCACCCACTGGCGAATCGCGGACGCCCTTTTCATGCTCACGCGATTGACTCCTCCTCGATCGTTGCCGTGGCTAACGATCCTTTTGGCAAGCGTTGCTTTGCTCGCCTTTGTGATTCCCACCCTCAGCCAAGCGTTGATCTACGATCGGACAGCGCTGCGCGACGGACAGCTTTGGCGTCTCTGGACGGGCCATGTGACGCACGTCAACGGCCCCCACCTGGGCTGGAATCTCGCGGTTTTTATTCCGGCCGGAATCTGGCTGGAGAGATTGCGACCCAAGCTGACGGCCTGTTTCTATTTTTTGGGGGCAGCCGCAATCTCGGGCGTGATCTATTTCTGGGACCCTACCTTGGACACCTATTCGGGCTTATCCGGGATCGCGACCGGTCAGCTTGTCCTGCTGGCGCTGCTGCAGCTCCGACGCCGCAAGGAAGAACCGGCATGGTTCTGGTGGGCCGTGCTGGCGCTGGTGGCCGTGAAGATTGGAGTGGAGCTTTTCACGTCGTCGGCCGTTTTCGTGGATTACGAAAAAGGCATCCGCAACGTCCCCCTCGCCCATATCGGCGGCCTGCTCTGCGCCGTCGTGGCGGGAGTGCTCGCTCCGCGGAAGACGTGAGCTTGAGCGAATGAGGTGATTTCCCCCTTCGACGGGCGGTCCGAAAGCCCGACCCTACCTCAAAGGCCCCCGCGACAATACAGCCGGAGTTCTCCGGCGCCGCGCTCAGCGCGGGCGGAAAACCCCGGCTATCTTAACCAAACGCAGGAGCGAGACACGCCGCTAGATGAAGAAGAGACGGCGCGTCTCGCCCATGAACGCTCGCGCAGAATCAAGCCGGGGGTGGCCGGCGTCCTACGACGAGAGAAATGACAAACAAGACCAGGAACAGCAGGAACAGGATCTTGGCGATGCCTGCAGCCGTTCCGGCGACGCCCGTAAATCCGAGAATCGCAGCAATGATCGCAATGATCAGGAATGTTAGAGACCAGCTTAGCATAATACCTCCTTGGGTTTGTGTGGGTTGATGGTAAAAATGCGGAAGACCGCTCGGCCGCATTTAAAGATTTGTTGGCGGTGCTAAATTTACTCCATGCCGGAAGACACGCGCATGTCGTTGCGAACATCGCGCACTCCATCGATGTTTTTGATCACGATCGTGACGAGGTCCTTCTCCGCGGCATTCTTGGCTTCGCCGGTTACGCTCACGACACCGTCGCGCGTAGTCACATTCGTCCGAAACGCGCTTGTGGATCGCCGCGTCGCCAGGGCCGCTTTCGCCCGAGCCGTGATGGAGGCATCGTCGATGCGCTCGCCGACGGTGCGGTCCGACCGATCGACGCGATCGTGATCGACCTGAGCTCGTTCGCTGCCCGCCGCGCGGGCTGGCGCATCGTTTTCGCGGATCGGGGCCTTGGGTACGGGGACCACCCGAATCTGGTTGTCGACCCGTTTGACGCCTTTGATGTCGGCGGCGTATTCGCCCGCCAGAGCCTTCTCCGCATCCGTGGCCGCGGTGCCGGTTAGCGTGACAACGCCGTCGCGCACATTCACGTCCTGGTCAGCGAGACTTACTCCGCGTTTGAAAAGCAGCGCGCTGCGAACCTTGGCCGCAATCCATTCGTCCGAAGACTCCTTTGCGTTCGACGCAACGTCGATTCGGTTTACGACATCGTTCACGCCGGGCAGGCTGCGAGCGGTATCTTCGGCCAGACGTTTCTGATCTTCGTCCGCAGCCTTGCCTTTGAGAGTGACACGGCCGTTCTCTGAATCGATGTCGATCGCGGCCCCGCGTAGTTGTGTTCGGTATACGTAAGTGTTCTTGAAGGCGTCTTCGATCTTATCGTCCCGATCGTCCGCAAAGAGAGCGCCCGCGTTCGGCAAAAGAAGAGCCAAGGTCACCCCGATAACTTTTCGGTAAACAGCGCGAGGTTTGGGATTCATGGAGAAGGGGGATGAGGAGAGTTCGGCTTCTGGTCGCTCACACGCAGCGAACAGCGCCGCCCGACTATAAGCGTGAGCGATGCCACTTGAACCGACTCGCTACTAACGTGCTGTATCCCAGCGCCTAAGGGGGACAATGAAAACGTAACGCCATGCGATTGCGCATCTTCTACAAGTGCGTTTTGCAATCTTTTGGGTCAGCCTCATTGCAACGCACAAGCGACGGCCATCGCAAAACGGCTGGCGATGTTTTGTTCCGAAGGGCGCGGGGTCGCGGCATTTTTGGGGTTGCTCTGTCCCCTCGCGTGCTCTTTTTGCTGTGCCGCAACAGGGGTCGAGCTCCGGTTGCATTTTTTCTGCACCATGTCTCTTCTTCCCTTTTCCAGCCTGCTCATTGCCGATGTCGGTATCTCGCTCGGCGACGAGGGCAAAGGCCGGTTGATCCCCGAAATCGGCCACGAACTGCGCGGCACGGCCTCTCCCGTTTCAGTTGTCCTGAAAGTCAACGGAGGAGCGAACTCCGGCCACACTGCCGCGGGCATCAAATTGAATCTGCTGCCCTCGGGCGTGGTCGAAAAGGATATCGCCCACCTTTGCATTGGTTCGGGGGTGGTCGCAGATCCGCGCAAAGTCTGGTGGGAAGCGCGCCCTCTCGAGCATAAGGGTTACGGCGTCCTGTCTCGCCTTCTGATCGACGAACGCACGTTGGTTTCCGACCTGACCCATCGCCTGCTCGACCTGGCGTGGGAGGACTATCGCACCCAGGTTCTGGACGAACCGCCCCGCGGTTCGACCGGACGCGGCATCACTCCGGCGTATGGGGACGAGGTGGGCCAGTGGCAGATCACCTACGCCGACTTCCTCGCTGGACGAGATCTCTTCGCGCGCAAACTCGCCCAGCGCGTGGACCGCGCGCAGCGGACAATTCAGCACGTTTGCCAAGTTTCGGAAGCTACTTGGCACGGGTTCTTTGAAAAACTCTCCGCCGCCGAGTACCGCGCCAACGAGGAGGCCGTGCAGCTCGGACTGTTCCCGCCCACCGATTTCGACTTTAAGCAATTCCGCGGAACCTCGCCCTTCACCCTGGATCTTCAGCGTCTGACTGACGTGTATTGGGAAGCCGGCTCGCGGTTGTCGAAAAACATCGGTGAAGTGCGGGAGTTGATCCTGCGCGAGATGCGGGCGGGACGCACCGTGATCGGCGAATTCGGACAAGCCTATTGGCTCGACAAGCGGCACGGCTTTTCTCCCAACGTGACCGCATCGCACACCTTCACGCCCGAATTTTTCGAAAGCGCCGGCATTCCCGTCCAGCCCATTCACACTTTCGGAGTGGCCAAAGCGTACGACACGAAGGTGGGCACACACACGTTTCTCACCCAGATGGACGATGCGCACCCGCTGTGCGTGAAACTCAAAAAGCTGGAATTCGGCACCAGTACGGGCCGCCAGCGGATGGTCGGATGGTTCG
>CAZJLP010000022.1:0-43095 GCA_964546955.1 uncultured Opitutaceae bacterium
GTGTTTAATATATAATTTTTTTTAACCCCTATCGTTTTCTTATCCTTTTTTTTTTTTAAAAATATCCTGAAGCAAAAGCGACTCTGGGTCGAAAACCGTCTGGTTTTTTCCCAACCTCGAACTCAGTTGCCCGAGTGTCGGCCGGCCGATAGCAAAAGCAATGTGATCGATATCTCGACAAGAAATATGGTTTCTTAAAAGACACTCCCGGATGGCGTTCTTTGGGAAACAGTTGGTGTGCTTGATCCGGGTAAGTCGTTCCTCTTCTAGGGCAAAAACCAGATCTCCATCCCTTAATAATGCGACCGATGAGTCATGATATTGCACATGCATTATATCATCAATATAATTATCGCTCAGCGTGTTAGGCCCGCCGGCTACTCCAAGTATATACATTGTCGGTATTATTATATATATAAATTTTAATTATAGTTATTTTTACCGGAGTAATGCCCATTTATCGCAGCTATTATCACTTTTCCGGACCACGCATTAACCGCGCTTGATTGATTCTTGTTTTGCAAAAGCCTCCACCTTGAACCCGATAAAATCGGGTGCGAAATTCATATCAATTCCAAATTTCTTTAGTTGGCGCAACCGAGTCGTTACCTCAATTAGGCCATTCGCGCTCGCCAACACACCCAATTAACTGCTTTACCCGCCAGTGCGGCATCGATCGGGACGCTCCGAACGCGTGAGATCCGTGAGATTATTAGCTCTCCTCCCAGAAAGCTGTCCCATGGGGGCGCCAGCCTCGGTGTTTGCTCGCTGAGAACGTCGGAGTTGTCGGGTTAACGCGGGATTTGTTTGTGTGAGTTCGTGTGATTTCGCTCCCGGTGCGGATAACCCGGGCGGGCTTGATTACCGGTTCGCGGCTTCGCACCTAATCGGAAGTCTACAGCGTTCTGCGCCTTCTCAATCTCTCCAGCCCTATGCTGCGATCTTAGCACCAAGCCGCGGTTATCGCGATTGGCCGCGTCCAAAACTTTGCTCAACCAGTTACGGTCTTTGCGATGAGTCCCTACGTATCCTGACTGAATTAGACCAACCAAATCGCTTTCTCGAAGATAGTTTCCCCCCATGGTCGAAACGCAGCCTTCCTCCAACACTGCCATGAAATTCGCCGGGTGGTTCTCCAAGATCGGCAGAGCGCGAATCAGATCAAATGCGGCATCCTTCATTGCGCACTTGTGTCGGTGAAGGGTAACTCCGGTTTTAGTGCTTCCATCGCCTCCTTGACCACGCTCACGGCCGCTTAGCGACTTGGATCCGTGGCAGAGAGGTAGGTACGGGCGATCTGGAGATTCAGGACTGACTGACGGAACGCTTCGTTTGTGGAATGGAGAAGCGTGAGGGCCTCGGATTCGTCTCGCGTACGGAGACCGGTCCGCTGGCCGCTCGTTGAATCCTGGCAGTAGAACATCAGGCCCCGGCGGAAGAGGGTGAAACGTGGCTTCATTTGTGACGCCAGAGCGTACCGGCATCCCATCTTCCCGCGTTATCGAGTAGTGGGCGAGTTTCAACGGAGTATGCGGAATCGTGGACGGGTGGTGTTGCCTACCCACGTTTACTGACAGTGACCCTCCGACTCGCACATCTCCCTGCCCCGCAGGGGGGAACTTGGAGGCGCGGGCCGGAATTGAACCGGCGCATAGAGGTTTTGCAGACCTCGGCCTTACCACTTGGCTACCGCGCCCTGAAAAGAGGGAGCGCGGACCTTGAAACAAAACCGGCACGTCCGCAAGACCTGAAATCAGATTGGTCTCGACCGTCCCCAAAAGACATACCCCACGGCATCAGCGCGATCTCGCAGCACGTTTCGAGGATGCTCGTGTCAGGAGCCTCTGAAAAAAGGATCGCAAGGTAGGGGGCGGGCCTCTGGACCGCCCGTCGAAGGGAGAGTCGGTGCGTGAGACTATGCGTTTCGACGCCGTCCGGCGCTGCGCAGCGGTTTAGGCGCTACGTTTGCCGCACACGACGGCTCGGCCACCGTTTCGACTTCGCTCAAGGCCCTGAGCCCTGTCGAAGGGGGAGGCCTCGCCCTAGCTTTTGATTTTCGCTCGCTTGAGTTTTTGCGAAGCTCCCTAACCAGCCACAGCGTCGCTTCGATCCGAGTTTCCACCCGAAAGGATTACTCCAATTCGCGCGGATTTTAACCGCGACGGAAGTTGGCCGAGGAGCGCGGCGAGCGGGACCGCGCTGGAGGGCTCGACGACGAGTTTCATGATGTCGCGTAGGAGGTGCATCGCCGCAATGGTGGACTCGTCCGGGACGGTCAGGATGTCGCCCACGTTCGACTGGATGATCGGCCAGGTTCGGTCGCCCAACGTCGAACGGAGGCCGTCGGCGATCGTGACGGGACGGCCAAGGGGCTGGATCGAGCCGGCCTTCAATGAACGGGCGGCGTCATCTGCGCCAGATGGTTCCGCGCCGAGCACGGTCACGGGTTTTACCTGCGCTTTGGCCACGAGCGCGATCCCCGCGAGAAGGCCTCCTCCACTGACGGGCGCGATCACCGCGTCCAGGATCGGAATCTGCTCAAACAACTCCAAAGCGACCGTCCCCTGCCCCGCGATCACGGCGGGGTCGTTCGACGGGTGGACAAAGTAAGCGCCCGTGTTCCGCGCCACCTCCGCCGCCGTATCTTCGCGTGACTTTAGAGTCGAATCGCAATGAACGATCGCTCCACCGTACCGAGCGACGGCCTCCTGCTTGGCCTTTGCCGCGTCGCGCGGCATCACGAGGTGGGCGGGAATTCCGCGACTCCGCGCGGCAAGCGCAACGGCTGCGCCGTGATTGCCCGACGAATGCGCGACCACGCCGCGCTGAGCATCCTGGTCGGCCAAGGAAAAGACCGCGTTGTGAGCCCCGCGAGCCTTGAACGATCCCGCCCGTTGAAAATTCTCGCATTTGAAAAAAAGCTTTGCGCCCACCCGCTCATCGAGGGTGGAACTGGTAAGCACCGGCGTAGTGTGCACGAAAGAACGGATCCGGTCGCGCGCTGCGCAAACGTCCGCGTACGTGGGAAGCGAGGGCATGCAAATTCTAGATGCGGCAATGCGTCGTGCGGTGCCAGCTCGAAGATCGAGAGGGCTCAGGCACTTCTTGTTGCTAAATTGCGGCACAAACGCAGAGGGCCCGCTGAGTCATCTTCCCGCCTTTGCGCTAGACTCTGCCGCGGGGCTCGCGATAAATCGCCCTCCATGGGCAGTCTCGTCTTCACTATCGCCAACCAAAAGGGCGGCGTCGGCAAAACCACCACCGCGGTCAACCTAGCGGCAGCGCTCGCTGACAAGAAGATCCGCACCCTCGTCGTCGACCTGGATCCACAAGCCAATGCGACCAGCGCTCTCGGCGTCGAGAAGATCGAAGGCAAGAGCCTGTACGGCCCGCTCAACGGCGAAGGCACGGCGGAGTCGATGATCACCCCCACCCCTTACGAAAACCTTTCGATCATCCCCAGTGAAGTTGATCTCGCGGCTGCCGAAATCGAACTCGCCCAATCCGAAAACTACCTCGCTAAACTGCGGATCTGCCTGCAAGGGGTACGCGATTCGGGGGACTACAAAGCCATCATCATCGACTGTCCACCCGCCCTCGGCATGTTGTCGATGAACAGTCTCGCCGCGGCCGACTACCTGCTGATCGCGCTCCAATGCGAATACATGGCACTCGAGGGGCTCGGTCAGATCCTGAAAGTGGTCGAAAAACTCAAGACAGCCGGCGTCAATCCCTCGCTCGAAGTCGGCGGGATCGTGATGACGATGTTCGACACGCGCACAAAGCTGTCGCGACAGGTCGTGGACGAAGTGAAACAACACTTGCCCGACAAGATCTTCGACACGGTCGTACCCCGCACGGTTCGACTGAGCGAAGCCCCGAGTTTTGGGAAAACGATTTTCGACTACGATAACCTGAGCCCAGGGGCGACTGCCTACCGGAACCTCGCCAAGGAAATGATCGCTCGGTTCTCGCTCGGCACGAAATAACCCTCCGGCAGAATTCGACCGGATCAGTGCTTCGCTCCACCCGTTTCGACGAGCGTCTTCAGATTGGCGAGGACCTGATTCCAGGTCTTCTCCGACAGATCGCGCTTCTCCTTGTCGGGGATGTTTTCCTCGGTCAGCGCGAGCAGAGAGCCCTGTCCATCCGGGATCAAACCGTAGCGAACGATTTGATGATTTTCCGGGCTGTCGGGCAGGCCCGACAGCTTGCTCCAATGATCGTGCGCCAGAATTCTTCCGGGCTCGAACGCGATGATCTTGCCCTTGGCCTCGTACGGTTTGCCCTGCCATTCGCCGCGATGAACGATCGGGCTTCCCACCTTCCAGTCGGTTCGCGTATCGACGCCGAGGAACCACTGCTTGATCAACGCCGGAGTGGTCAGAGCAGCCCAAACTTTTTCGGGGGCCGCGTTGATCCGGATGGAGGTGCGCACGGTTTTCGCGTCGGGCTGCCCATACCCAATCTCCTGGCCGGGCAGGCTGGAGATTCCGACTACAACAAAGGCGAAAACAGCAACGAGGAGAGGTGGCTTCATAACGGCAGGGTGATTGCGCGGCTGACCCGCTCCCGGATGAACGGTTCGACGGGCAGCCAAATTGCATTCCTCAGCGGGTCTCTGTCCTGCACAAGTATCCGCAAACAAATGCGGTTGCGCGTCCCGGCCTCTTCACCTATTTCCGTCTCGCACGCATGTCATCCAACCCGCCGTCCGTCCTCACAGACGCCATCATTGAAAGTGCCATCAAGGCGGCGGTGCCCAACGTCAGTAAACGCATGCTGCAACAGGAAGCGGTTTTCGTGGAGACACTCTATCCAGACTCCAAGGATGAGACGACCTTCGGTGTCGTCGGCAGCGTGAGCTTCAGCGGTCACGCGAACGGCACGTTATTCCTCTGCCTGTCGAATGACTTCGCGCGCCAGGCAACGGCGACGGTGCTCGGTATCAGTGTCCCGGAAGTCGATTACCAGAGCGAAGAGGTGCTGAAAGACGCAATCCGCGAGGTCACGAACATGACTGCCGGCGGCTTCCGGAATGTTCTGAGCAGCCTGGGGTTTTCTTGCAGGCTTACGCCCCCGTCCCTCAGTCGGGGCAACGCGCTTCGGGTGCCACCGAACAAAAATTCCACGCGTCACCGCTGCCGCTTTCGCTGCGGCGAGCACGACTTCGTGGCCGAAATTCAATTGCTCACCACCGCGTAGTTGTGCGGTCACCCTTTTCTCAGCTTATGAAACAATTTGCGCTCTGTTTGGCCGGCCTCATCGGCACCACCCTTTCCTTGCCGGCCGAAAGCTCCGTTTGGAAAATCACGAAGGGTTCTTCGACGGTGTATATGGGCGGCACCGTGCACATGCTGCGCGCATCCGACCTGCCTTTGCCTCCGGAATTTGAGCGCGCTTTCGCAGCTAGCAGCGTGCTCGTTTTCGAAACAGACATCGCAGCCACGCAATCTCCCGCGATGCAAAAGACCATCATGGAGAAGGGCGTTTTCACCGATGGAAAATCGCTGGAAACGGAGCTCTCGGCCAAGGCGTGGGCCGCCGTGGAAACGTATTGTACAAAATCCGGGCTGCCTGCCGATCAGATGAAGACTTTCAGGCCTTGGTTGTTTGTCATCATGACGGCCGCGCTCGAAATGCAGAAACTCGGACTATCGGCCGAGGGAGTGGATCAGCATCTCTTCAACAAAGCGGGCTCCGCCGGCAAAAAAACGGGAGAGCTGGAGACGATCGACGAGCAAATCGCCTTCCTGGTTAACATGGGCAGAGGCCACGAGAGCGAGATGGTGATCAAATCGATCGAGGACGCCGAAAAGGTCGCAACGCTCGTCCCGCCCATGATCGCGGCCTGGAAAGCCGGAGACTTGTCCAAGCTCGACAGTCTGGTCGTGAACGAAGTGAGACAAAAATATCCGATGCTCTACGCGGATCTCTTCTTGAAGCGGAACGAAGCGTGGCTGCCGAAAATCGAAGCGTTGGCAAAGTCTCCCGAGGTGGAATTCGTCCTGGTGGGAGCAGCGCACGTCGCCGGCGAGGAAGGACTACTGGCCCAATTGGAGAAACGCGGCTACAAGGTCGAACAGCTCAAGGCGGAAAAGGCCGAGAAGGCCAAGTGACCTGATCAGCCCCCGGTGTGGCGGCTCCCGGAACAATCCGATCAGCCTCGCAGCCAATCGCGGTTCTGCTCCAAAAATCCCTCGTAGGACGGCAGCGGAGTCAGGGCGACGCGACCCGGGCGGTAGACCCGACGCTTGCACACGGAAAGGGTCACCGGCTGCTTCAACAATGCCGCGCGAACCGCGGCCTTGAGCACGTCGTTCTTTCCCTCTCCTTGGATTACTCTCCAGCCAGGCGGAAGTTTCAACTCGGGGGTGCTGCGCGAAGGGGCGGCGTGATGCATCGTCCTTTCGACGGCATTTCCGGCCCGAAATTGAGAACAAAACGATGCGACGTTTCAAATAACGGGGTTGCAAATTGCGACGAAAGCAGGCGGCTGTTTTCTTGCGATGTTTTGAAGAGCTTCTTAAAAACGGATCGCAAGGTAGGGCGGCCTCTGGATCGCCCGTCGAAGAGGGGCGAGGCGGTGCAAAGACATGCGATTTCACGCCGCCCAGCGCTGCGCAGCGGTGTGCGGGCTACGCGTTCCGCACACGACGGCTCGGCCGGAGGCCTCGCTCTATCCTTCCAGCAGGGTTACGTGCCGACTGAACCGTGATAGAAGTAGTCTCCCAATCCGACGGTGAACGCGAGAATGCCGTAGATCGAGTGCTCGAAACAGACGAGCCTGAGCGAACCGGTGCGACGGTAGGTATCGGCGAAGAAATAGCCGACGATCAGCGTGAGCACGAGCGCGACCTCATTACGAAAGATCAAGTGCATCCATCCGAACGCGAGCGCACTCAGGCAGACTAACTGGCCCGGGGAAACAAGTCCGCTGAAACGCCGAAAAAACACGCGGCGATAGAGCACTTCCTGCGGATAGACGGAAAGGATCGGATAAAGGGTCACGATGGCCAGCCAGAGCCAGGGCTTTTCTCGCGGAAAATCGAATAACCGCTCCGGCGTGGCGAAGAAGAGGAGCGCGATAATCGCGAGTGTGCAGAACAGGAAGCGATGGCCTATGCGCCGAAGTTCGGCCGCGAGACGGGGCCGACTCATCGGTGCCCCCGGCGATAGCCCCGGTCCGGGCGATCTGGGCAGCCGCCAGGCCGCAATCGCCGCAATCACCCAAAGAGATGGGATCCACCATGGCGGCGAAATCCACCATCCCACCAAGAGCGGCAAAATAAAGAACGCGCCGAACAGCTCCGCCCAGGAATACAGCACCCGGGTGAGACCAGGGCCGCGCACGGCGGGGAGATCGGATGATTCCACTTCTCTGAGCATATCCAGGGGGACCGGCCGCCTCTCAGCCGGTTCGTCACCGTCGGTCCGGAAACCCGGTAGGGTTTCGGCCTGAGATTCCGGATCGTCGCGACCGCCCGGCCGGGTATACCGCGGCTAGTCGGTCTGAAGGGGCGACCCATATAACCCGCCAAAAAGTGCGGCCCACCAGTTAAGCTGCCGTTAGTTTCCGTCCAGAGTAACTTCCTTACTAACTGTAGATCAATTATTTAGTCACCGTATTCAAGATTTTAATTGCATAAACGGACAGCTGTCCCAATCTCTCCCTTGTTCTTTTGAATTTCCGTCGCACATCCGCGGCGGATCTTAACAGTCCAGGCTGCTCGTGGGCCAGGACTCTGACAATAGGAGGCACTCACATGCTAACCCTGTTATTCGGAGTGTTCGTAGTTCTCGGCATCCTCGCGGTTGCCGTTGTTAGCTACCGGACGCCCCGTGTTCTCAAGTAAGCAAATAACGCCCCGGCCGAGGAAACTCGGCCGGGGTTTTTTATTGCCCGTCATCAGGGAGGCAAAAGGGCACCGTAGTCCTACGCGAGCTCGTCGGCTCATCCGCGACCGCCAGAAACGGTTCCGCCGTGCCCCTGGGCACGGCGGATCGCTAGTCGACCAGGCGTGACTACGCGCCCGGCCAAAACGAGGTGCATTCGTCAGGGAGCGACGTCGGCGTACGTCGAACCGATTTTCAGGTTCTGGACGTCCGAATTGACGACGGTGCCGGACGCGCCGTAGATGCCCCACTTGGGATCGATCGTGCTGCCGTCAAAGCTCTTGCAGGCGCGATTGTTGACCCGTTGCGTGCCGTTGAACCACACGGAGATGCGGCCATTCGCAGGATTCCGGTCGACCTTGATCAGGAGGACGACGCTGTACCACGTATTGGCCGAAACCGCCGCGGAGTAGAGATTCGTCACGCCATCGCTATCCGGCGGATAGTATTGGAAGGTGATGCGACCGTTAATCATTTTGATCACGAACGGGTAGTTCTGGTTCATGGGCGAACCATAGGCCTTCCATTGGAAAATCGAATTGTTGTTGACGGTGTTGGACAGCCGGAAGCGCCAGCCCACCGAATAGGTGCGGCCCTGCGTGATCGTGACGCCGTTCGCGCCTTTGGCTTCGCAGCGGCGATCCGCCGCCACCTTGTGGAAACGGAAATAGCCGCCCGAGTATGTCGCGCTCGAGCCGTTGTCGGAATGATAATTACCTTCGTTATCCTGCTCTTCCAGGCTCTTGAAGCTGGAGAGCGAGGTAGCGCTCCAGATGACGGCCGCCTGAGCGGCAGTCGCCAAAGCCAGGGTAACTGCAAGCGCAGCGACTTTTGAGAACATAGCTGATCTAATCATGTTGTTATGGGGTTTGCCGGCCCCGGACGAATCAGAGGCAACGGCAGATATCGGGGTGAAGAACACCGAGGGGTCGGCATCCAGCGCGTCAACACCCCCGGACGTTTGGTGCAAGCCAAGGCTAGCCCAGGGGTAAAGGCACTGTCCTCACGTTACCCAAAGAGGGGGCAACCCGCCATACCCTGTTTGTGTAATTCAAGGCGACGGTAACCCTGTCTTTCGCGCGACCTGAGCGGGTCACCACATTTAAAACACGAGGTACGATGCGACTCAGGGTAGAACCTGCCGTCCCGGCAGATTCGTTCGATAGCGGCATCACCAGGAATCCACGCGGACCAGCCTGCCGGGACGGCAGACTCCGCCTTGCAGTTGTCCTCTTTTTAGAGGCTCCTCAACCGAAGGTAGCCTAACTCTCCTCAGTCGCTGCCCAGGTATTTAAGGGCGGCCTCGGTCCGCGAATGCACATGCAGCTTCTCGTAAATGTGTTTCGCGTGCGCCCGAACCGTGTCCAACGTGATGCCCAGCATCTCGGCGATCTCTTTGTAGAGGTAGCCTTTGGCGAGCAGCGCCAGGACCTCCCCCTCCCGCTTGCTCAACTTCTCGAGTTCGGACGCCGGCTTGACCTTGTGAAAAAACTCGACCACTTCGCGCGCGATCTGCATCGACATCGGCGCGCCACCGGCGGCCACCTGCTCGATCGCCGGGATGAGCTCGACCGGTATCATCTTTTTCAATACGTAACCGCTCGCCCCGGCGCGCAAGGCCTTGAAGACCATGTCGCTGTCGGTATGGCGCGTCAGCATCATCACGCGTAGCACGGGGAGGTGCTGCTTCAGCCTGGCCACGCAGGCGATGCCGTCCATCCCCCCGCCCAAATTGATGTCAACCAAGGCAACCTCCGGTTTCTTGAGCGGAATCTCGCCCAGCGCTTCCTCCGCCGACGCGTAGCTGCCCGCGCAACGCAGCGCGTCAGTCTCCGCGAGCAAGGCGGCGAGGCTTTCGCGGGTTCCGCGGTCGTCTTCGACAATGGCAACGGTGATGGGCATAGAGGCTCAGCGAGGGACTGCATCCGGGCGGGGTCCCGGCAGGGGGAGCACCGTCGCACAGGCGGCCCAGGCCAGGCTGAGAGCTACCGTTGTGCCCTGCCCCGCCTGGCTTGTCAGTCGAAATTCCCCTCCGATCTCCTTCATGCGCTGCCGCATGTTGCGGACACCGTCGGCTCGTAAATCGTCGGGGACACCCTGGCAGCCGCATCCCTTGTCTTCAATCGTCAGCTGGAATCCATCGGCTTGCAGGGCCAGGCGCAGCCAGACCTCGCGCGCTCGAGAATGACGGGCCACGTTTGTCACCGCCTCCTTCACCACGAGCAAAAGATGGTGACGCACTTCCGGCGAAACGGAATGCGGCGGAAGGTCCGTGGGCACGTCCACCCGGCAACGGATATCCGCCGTTTTCAGAAAATTCACGGCGAACTGGATCACGTAGTCGATCAGGCGCGGAAACACATCGTTGCGCGGATTGACGGCCCAAATGATGTCATCGAGGGACTCGCTCACCTCTCGCACCGTCGCCGCGATATCGTGCAACTGCTCGCCGGACTTTTCAGGGGGCGAACGCTGGGCGAGTTCGACCAGCAGCGTGGCGTGAGTCAGCCGGCTTCCCAGGTCGTCGTGAATATCTCGCGCGATCCGCGCGCGTTCGCGGTCGAGGGCGGCTTGCTGCTCCAAAGCGAGGAGCCGCCGGCGAAACCGCCGGAACGCCGCGTAACGCACGCTTCCCGCCACCCCGCACAGCAGCACCCCCAGGCCGAGCGCCTGAAACCACCATGTCTGCCAGAAAAACGGCCGCACGGTAAAGGCGAAGGCGGTGCCCGTTTCGTTCCAAACGCCGTCGCTGTTGCAGGCAGTGACCCGAAAGCGGTAGTCGCCCTTGGGCAGGCGCGGATAACTCACGTGCCGCTGTCTTCCCCCATCGACCCAATCGTCGTCGAAACCCTCCAGTCGATAACGAAAACGCACGTTTTCCGGCGCGGAAAAACTGAGGACCGAAAACGCGATATCGAGCCGGCGGTGGTCGGGGGGCAGGTACAAACGTGGAAGCGGCGAACGCAGATCGGCCCACGCGCCCACCGGCATCATCCCGCCCAGCCACGCAAGGGTCTGCTCGTTGAGGCCGATTCGCGTCAACAAAACCGCCGGAGGCTTCGCGTTTTCGTTCTCGGCTTCCGGAGTGATCGCCGCGAGAGCGGTGCGCATCGGCATCCAAATCCTTCCATCGCTTCCGCAGAGGGCCCCCGGAGTGTCGCCGAAATTTGCCTGCAGGCTTCGCAGACCCTCGCTTGGACCGTAGCGAAGGAAACGCAGCTGCGGTACTCGCCCGAGCGCCACGTCTTCAAGATCGGACCGCCGGGCCTTGAAGATGCCGCGATTGCCACCGAACCACAGCCACCCGCGATCGTCCGCCACGATTTGAGAGAGATTGTCGTCCGGCAACCCCTGAGCAGACGTGAGGTGGTGAAAGACTCCTCCCTTCATCAAGCCCAGCCCCTCGTCCGCAAATGCGATCCAAACCAGCCCGTCTGGCGTGGCGTAAAGATAACGAATCGATCTGAAGCCGGCCGGCGTGGAGATCTTGCGTGTTTCATTCACCAAGGCTCCGTCGTGAATGCGCACCAGCGTCCCCTGCGAAGTCCCGGCCCAGATCGCTCCCACCGAATCCTCCGTCATGGCGCGGATGATACGAACCGCGGGAGGCATCTGAAAGGTTTCGAAGCGATCGTCCCGCAGCCTTTGCACGACGTCCGGCATTTCCTCGCCCAACCACAAGTCTCCGTTTCGCGCGACGGTCATCGCATGGATGGTCCGGCTCGCCAGGCCATCCTCTCTTCGCCACGTCCGGTACGTGCCGTCGCGCCAGTAGTGCAAAAAACGGTCCTTGGTCCCGATCCACACGCCGCCTTGACGATCCGCCGCGACACAAGTCGCCCGACCGCCCGGCCAATCGGGCTGCGCGGAGAGGGTGTCCCAGCCGTCGACGCGACGTCGCAGCAGAAGCCCGTTGAACGTCGTCGCCCAGACAGTCCCGGTCGCGTCTTCGGTCAAGGATTGCACCGTTTCAAAAGGCAATCCGGTCGACGCGTTTTCGAGCGCCACCACCCGCGGACGGACTCGATTCAGTCCGCCGCCGTCCGTTCCGACCCAGACATTCCCTTCTTCGTCTTCGGTCAGGCCGGTGATCGCAAGGTGCGACACGGGCACCTGCTCGAATCCTTTCGGTCCGAAATGAAAAAGTCCCGAATCCGAGGTTCCCACCCAAACTCCGCCGCGACGGTCTTCGAGGACGGCGTTCGGAACGGCCTCATGGTGCTTCGGCTGAAAGGAGCCGACCTGCGAGAGCCGCCCTTCGCGGTAATGAAATAAACGGTGCGCGGCGGCGATCCATACACCCCCGTCCCGCGCCGCGGCGATGCGCGGCGCCTCATTAGGCAAAGTGGCCACGGAGACCACACGGCCTTGCCGGATCACGCCGAGGGTGCCCCGCTTCGCAAGGTAGAGCTCGCCCGCGTTCGTTTTCGCCATCGAAGCGGCGTAACCCTCCGGCAGCCCATCGGCGGCGGTGAGGCGCAATGCCTTGCCCTCTTTTAAACGCCAGAGCGATCCGGCGCGGTAGGCAATCCAGAGTGTGCCTTCGCGGTCTTCGCACAGGTGCTCGGCCACTCGATCCGGCAGGTCCGCCGAAAAAACCTGAACCTTCTTTCCGTCCAGCAACACCACATGCCCGTGATCCAGCCCCATCCACAAACCGGCCGGGGACTGCAGCAAACTGACGACCTTTTGAGTCAGGCCGTTGGCGAATTTCTGCGGTAGAAACGACTCGAACGCGACCCCATCGAAGCGGGCGGGACCGCTGAGTGTCGCGACCCAGAGATAGCCGTCCGCGGCCAGGGTGAGGCCGGTCACGTTGTTGTTGGGCAAACCGTCATCGGACTGCCACGTGTGGATCGACCACCGAGAGGTCGGCGACCCCTGCAAAACGCACGCCCCGATACCGGCGACAAGCATGGCTGCCTGCCAAAAGGATCGCACGCGTGAAGGGGTAATCACTCGCCACTATTTGGCGCGAAACCGGCCCCAAAGCGAGAATTTGCGCTAGTTGCCGGCCGCGATCCGACGCTCTGTACGGGGAAGGATCGCCACAAACGGCCCCCATTGTTCGCCCGAGGCGTCTTCGATCGAAGGAATGTACGTTTCGCGGCGGGTCATCACCTGATTTCGAGCCCCATCTCGCTTCGAAATCACAATGGTGCGGGTAATGGTGTAGTCCGGCGTTTCGACATTTTTCCTGCCGACGAACTCGATCGACTGTTCGGCCAAGCCGAAGCCGGCAAAATCCTTATCCAATTGCCGGCCCAGCTTCTCCACAATCTCCCCGGCGCGAACGTCACCGAGGGCATTTCGGAGTTCCGTGTAAAACGCCTCTTTGAGCGCAGCGCCCGCCGCCGGATACGGGGGGATCTCCACCCGATAATGATCTTTCGCGAGAGTAGTCACCCCGGCGATCCTGGCTTCGTAAGCATGGCGAATCGCGCCGTGACAGGAGGTAATTTCCGCAAACGCCGTCAATTCGCGCCCGCTCAGATTCAAACCGGCTCTTTGCGCCAAGCCGCTCAAAGCGACCTCCTCGGCGATGACAACAGCGCGATCCGGCGAGACGGACACGATCGCTGGTCGGCTGTCCGCTTCGTTCCCTGAAGGAAGGCCGAAAGGCGACGGTTCGTCGGACAGCGCAAAAGCGCTTGAGGGCGCCAGGCCGCCCGCACACGAGCCACACGGCACGGTGGAGGGAGAACTCCGCACCAAACCCCTGGACAGCAGACAGCTTCCGGCGAGTGCTACGAGGATGAGTGTACAGGCAAGATGGCGTGGGGACATCAAGGCACTTCACGACGGAGCAATCGGCCCCAGGGAGCAACGTACATCCCACCGTGCGGTCGCTGAACCCGACGTGGGGAAATCCACTACACGTGGGGCGCCCCCGCTACTACCCCGGGCCGCCTCGACTCGGAATTGTCCGCTCTCCAACGAGATTGACAACGGCGGCCTCGGGAAAACGATGTCGGCTCCGCGCACGTCGATTCCTGAATGTGCGCATCTAACCCCCCTCGGAGGATACCCATGAAAGTACTACTGACCTCACTCTTCGCTGCAGCCTGCCTTGGCTTCAGCTCCCTCGCCTTCGCTGCCGACGACGCGACGGCGCCGAAAACCTTGATTCACGTCGTTACGGTGACGTGGAAAGCCGACGCGAAACCGGAACAGATTCAAGCGGCTCTCGACGGCGCGAAAAAACTTCCCGCCGCCTTCAAAGGCATCACGCGAGTCTGGACCCGCACCGTCAAAGCCCAGGGCGAACGGACCCACGGCATCGTGATGGAATTCGCCGACGAAGCCGCTCTCAAAGCGTACGCAGGCAGTGCCGCCCAAAAGGAATGGTACAAGGTCTACGAACCCGTTCGCGAGCGCAGCACGACGTTCGACATCTCCAACTAACGACCCCTCCCCTTACGGTCGCTGTTACTTCAACCCGCGCCATGGCGCGGGTTTTTATTGGCTCCAACGATTTCTCCTACCGCGGCTGGACTGGCTCTGCCACGTGCAACGTCGCCGCTGGCGGAACCGCGATTTTCCTGTTTCCTTCCTCGTGGGAACTGCCAGATTCCACGCTGAGACTCGTGTCCGTGCCGATCCCCTTGGCCCCCACACGCGAGGCGAACGTTAGCACCTCTGCATTCATTCGATGAATACTTCCTCCTGCCTGGTCATCCTCGCGGCGTTGTCGGCGTCCGCCTTCGGGCAATCTTCGCCCCCGTCTTCCCCGGCTTCCGCCCCGGCGTCCGCTCCGTCGACGGTACCTGCTGCAAAAGCGCCCGTCGAATTCAGCAAGATGTCCGAGCCTCTGCCGAAACACGTGCTCGACCATATCGCCAAAATGAAATCGATCTTCGACGGGCAAACGTTGAACGGATGGATTCAGTCCCCTCCTGCCGCCATCGCATTTTCCGGAAGCGATTTCGTCGATGTGTCCGCCTTTGTGAAAAGGCTTTCCGATCCGAGCGATCCCGTTGCCGCCTTCCTCCGAGAGGGAATGGCCGACGCGGCCAAAAAAGCGGTCGCGGAGTTTTCGCCTTCGACAGAGGTCAAAGCGTTCACTTCCCTCCTCGCGAAACAGCTGAATTCAGCGGTGAGCAGCAGCCTGTCGATCTTTACGGATGAGCGCTTCTCGCGGGTTAAACTGAGCGACGAAACGAAGGCGCTGAGGGCGAAGAATCCCAAGGGGATGCATCTGGCGCGCCTGAATCGCCTGTTGCTCGAAGACGCTTTTCCGCGGGAGCTCGCCCGCAGCGACAGTTCCGCCTGGATCGTGAAGGACGGCGCAATGGCGAGCACCGGCGCGGGCCGCGGGGTGATCTACACGAAAGACGACTACACGCACTACCGCCTCGTTTTTCAGGTGCGCCAGACCGTCGGCAACCATGTTCCGGATATTCTGATTTTCGGACAGCGACCAGCTGAAGGAGAGCGCGGCCTCGATGCCCTCGGTGCGATTCAGTTTCAAGCCCCCAATGGCGGTCATTGGGACTACCGTCCGGGCGTGAACAAAGGCGGCGCTCACTTCACTCGCCCGGTCAGGATCCGTCTCGACTACAAGGAGTGGTGCCAGGTCGAAATGCTGGTTAACGCCAAAACCGGGACGGCGCGGATGGCAGTCGCGCAGCCCGTGGGCATGAAAGGCACTGTTAATCTATTATTCAACGATCCCGAGGCCGGCCGAACCGGCCCGATCGCCTGGCAAATGCACAACGCGGGCATCTTTGACGAATTCAGGGATGTGCGCGTCGAGATCGATCCCAAAGACGACAAACTCATCACCGCCGAGTATTGACGGAACGACGGCGTCCGGTTCGCTTCCGGTCCCATGGCGATCAGTCTGGACTTCTTTTCTGGTTCCGCGGACAGCCTGATTCTCCTCGGAGGAGGTCTCTACCTGCTCTTCGTGCGGAAGAGCATGGTCGCCAAGGTGGTTGAACCCGCACGCAAAGCGAAAATCGACCTTTTGTTCAAACTGGCGGGTCCGGCCATGATGTTGGGAGGGATTGTCTTGCTTTCGACCCAGCTCGGCAATGCGGACAATCGGGTGAGACGGTACGCGCAGGAGTTCTCGGCCGGTGCCCCCCGCATGGTCGACGACCAAACCCGGCTCGACCGCGCCACGGCCGGACCGGGGCATCGCGTGGTTTTGCACCACACGGTCACACGGCTGAAGGCCAACGAGGTCGACCGATCCGCGTGGCAGCGGTCCGTCGTTCCCCAACTGCGCCAGAATGTCCTGAACTCACGAATGAATGATGTCCTGGGCCGAGGAATCACTCTCGTCTATCGGTACAGCGGCAGCGACGGTGTGCTGATCGATGAGGTGGTGTTCGTTCCGCCGGCGGGGCAAGGACGTTAGGACCGCTGGTAAACGTCGCGGGCGTAGGACTGTGGGATTTTTCAACGAGGGAGCATCGTCGGGCGGGAAGTCACCGCCCGACAACGCTCTTAGATCGGGCACTCCGAGAACAACCGGCGCAATCAAGCGACTGACATTCCGAAGGCCGCCTTCGCGCGCTCGTTCAACTCGTCCGGAGGCACCTCCTCCACATGGGTCGCAATCATCCATTTGTGGCCGAAAGGATCTTCCAATTTTCCGCAACGATCGCCGTAGAATTGGTCGCTCACGGCCATCAATTCTTTGCCGCCAGCCTGGATCGCCTGCGCGAAGAGACGATCCACGTCTTCGACATAGAGCATCAGGCTGGTCGACGATCCTCCCACGGTCTGCGGGGCGAGCGCACCCCACTCGGGGTATTCGTCGCTGATCATGATGCGCGAATCGCCAATTTGAATTTCGGCGTGTCCGACCTTTCCATTCGATTCGGCCATGCGCATGACCTCCTTCGCATTGAACGCTGCTTTGTAGAACTCGAGCGCTTCGGCGGCATTCTTGATCGTCAGGTAAGGCGTGACGGTGTGATAACCGGGGGGAATAGGAGTCACTTTTGATTTCATCGTAGATCGTGCGCGGCCCCGCACCATGCGTGAACCACGCACCGACCCAGACCGACAACCTCGAACACGGTTCAGCGGGCCACCGCGATTGTAACTGAGCAATTTACCCCAGACATGCGACGCCACGCGATTTTCCTGCAACTTTTCAGCGTCTCGCCGTGTACTCCTCTCACCGCCGATAGCTCGAGCCATGAAACTCTTCATCTCCGTCCTCCTCTGGGTCGCACTTCTGATTGTGAGCTGGCCCCTCGCGCTCCTCGTCCTGCTCTGTTGGCCCATCCTCTGGCTTCTCTCCATTCCCTTTCGGCTGTTTGGCGCCGTCATCGAAGGAGCACTGGCGTTCGTCCGAGCGCTCTTACTCTTGCCGTCTCGCGTACTCGGCGGCGGGAAGTAGCACGTCTTACGTCCGTTCGAGCCGGGGTTGCGCAGCTTTGGAAAGGTCGCCGCCTTGGAGCGCAATTCGCTCGTTCCCCGTTCCTTCCAACTGGAGAAACGTGGCGGCAGGCGAAAGAAGACGCGGAGCGTTAAACAAAAGATCGCGGGAGCCCCTGACTCGCACTGTGGATTCCGCCTCCCGATTGCCGCTCACGGCAAGGGCGGTGACAGACCCATCCTCCACCCGATCGAAAACAAGCGCAGGACGGAGATCCGGCTGCGCCAACTCAAAACGAACGTCGTGCAAGGTCAGCCCCCGCACGTTGCGCGCGAAAAGCCCGTAGGCGGGAGGCACGCCGATCGCGTAGTATTCCGCCGCGATTTTGGGCACATCGCGAACCGCCGCATGCTCGGCGGTCCCCCCACCGGGAAAGGTGATGTGCACATCGTGAAAACTCACGTTCTCCAGAAAACCGTCGTCCATTCCATTGAGGATCAGACAGGAGTACACCTCCCCGGGATTATATTCTCCGCCGAAGTTCACCTCTGGCAACCGCACCGGTTTCACCACCGTCGCACGGATATGATGAAAGGAAATGTTGCGAACGATCCCGGGCTTCCCTGGCGCGACGCCCGGCTGCGGGCGCTGCGGACCGAGACCGATGGAAATGGGGCCTGTGACGCGATCCATGACCAGGTTGGAAAACGAGATGTTTTCGTAGTGAGAACGAGAATCGCAGCGCATCTTGATCGGACAGCCGTAGGTCTCGTAAATCACGCAATTCGAAATCGCGATGTTCTCCGCGTGCCCGGTACCGAATCGGAAGACGGACCAACGCGTGCTGAAAGTACAGTTCACAATCGTGATGAACTTGCAGCTCCCGAACAGGGCACACGCGTCGTCCTGACACTTAACATCGGAATTCGTAACGTGAACAAACTCGCAGCTGATGAAATGAAACCCGTCATTGTTGCCGTTGACCCGGCTATGGATGCGAATCCCATCGATGCGCACGTGGCGCGACACACATACGCGCACGGAGTGGTAAGCGCACGCCTTGAGGAAAATACCGCGCACCACAAGGTTCGTGCATTTGTAGAACAAGAGATGGTGGGGGCGCTTGCTGCCGCTGATCCCCGCGGGAGGCGCTTCGCCGGGTTTCGCCGAACGAAACAAGCCGCCTTGGCCGTCGATCGTGCCTTCGCCCTCGATTGTCACATTCTCCGCGTTGGCGGCAAAAATAAGACCGACGTTTCCGTCGCCCATCGTGTGCTCGCCTCGGAGGGGAATGGCGTCCGCCGCTCGATACTGGGTGCCATCCCCGGTGCCCAGGAGAATGGACTGCGCAGCCAAGCGCAACGTCACGTGGCTCTTCAGCTCGATCGTTCCGATGACAAACGTGCCCGCGGGGACCAATACGACCCCGCCTTGGTCATTGTGGCAGGCATCAATCGCCGCTTGGACCGCGGCGCTATCCAGCGTTTTGCCATCTCCTTTGGCACCGAAATCGCGAATATTGTGCACGCGAGCTCCCGGCGAGGACCCGGCTCCCGTTGCCGTGGCAGCTCCAGTCGCGCCCAAAGCAGCCGTGGCAGCCAGACCGGCGCCCAGAGAAGCGGCGATCGCCGGGGCGGAAACAAGACTGAGCCATTCACGGCGTGGAATCACGCCAAACTCAGCAGGTGTGGGGGCACTCATCGTAAGGGGAAGCCAGTGTGCTCCATTGCGGGCAAGTTTCAAGCTGATCGGAGGATTGCACTACGCCGCAAAAGAAAGGACAAGGCGGGGTTGTCCGGATACGCTGGCTTCCCACCGGATTTCCGTAGGCGCAATTCAGCGGCGAGTTGCCGTCAGCGCGGCCTTAGTCTCGACTGGAGGTCAGTGCTTCCGCCGCAACACACGGATACGGTGTGCTTCGCTGTCACCGATGTAAACCGATCCGTCCCCGTCGACAAATATCCCGTGCAACCGGTTCATCGCGCAGCGCAGCGGGTCCCCGTCCGGTCCGTCCCCTTTCGTCCCCGTCCCCGCGATGAGCTCGACCGTCAGCTTTGCTCGGTCGACAAGCCGCACCGTGTGGCTCTCCGTGTCGGCGAGCCAGGCGTTGCCCTCGCGATCGAGGGCCAGTCCCTTGGGTCCCGATAACGTCGCTTCTTTCGCCGGACCTCCGTTGCCGGTAAAACCCGCCGTCCCCGTGCCTGCCACCCAATGAATCGTCTGGGCCTTCAAATCGAACTTGAACACCTGGTTGCCTTCGCGAGTTGCGAGCCACAGGTTTCCCTCTCGATCGAAATCCAAAGCGCGGGGTCCATTCAGGGGTGTGCCGGCGATCTTCGAACCGTCCGGCGTGGCTCCCTTTCGGCCGGTCCCCGCGAAGGTCGTGATGATGCCTGACTTCATGTCGACTCGCCGGATGACATGGTTTCCGATGTCTCCGATGTAAAGATTGCCGTCGGGACCAAATTGCAGGCTGTGAGGATTGGCCAAAGCCGCCTGATTCGCCGGACCTTCATCCCCGCCGTAGCCGCGTTTTCCCACACCGGCGAAGGTGGTGATGACTCCTGATTTCGCGTCGATCCGTCGAATCGCGTGATTGGCCATGTCGGCGATATAGAGGTTGCCCGCGCCGTCAAAGCGGAGCTCATGAGGGAGATTGAAACAAGCCTCCAAGGCCGGTCCGCCGTCGCCGGCGTAGGCTTTGCGTCCCGTTCCGGCGATCGTCGTGATCACGCCCTCCTTTGAAATGCGTCGAATCCGTTGACCGGTGTATTCGCAAAACCACAACGCCCCGTCCGGCCCGCGCACCACGCCATAGGGATTGTCGATCTTCGCTTCAGTCGCCGGCCCGCCGTCTCCGCTGAAACCCTGAGCCCCCGTGCCAGCGACGGTCGAAATCGACCATTCAGCGGCGCAAACAGAGCTGACGAGAACCGCCATCAAGGCAACGCGGAGGAGAAACGTCATGCCGCGACCCTAGCTCCGAGGGAGGCAAACTCAAGCCGCCGTTCGGCTCAGTTGAGGTGAAATCCCAGTTCCTTCAGTTCATGCATCGTGAAGGGCGCGCTCTCGAGGAGCTCGTCCAGCTTGGCCAAGCCCTCGGCCAGCGTAGGCGCGTCGAAAAGAGCCGCGCCGTCGTCGCAGTCGTGCAAATGTATCGCCCATGGACTCGCCGGATCGGTGCTCGCCTGCAGCAACGAACCGTACAAGTAGTTTCCAGGCAATCCGTGGTGCGGACCCGTCCCCGTCACTAGGAACAGCGTGTGCACCGGATCTTTCGCCACAACGGTATCGCCGCCGATGTGTTTCGCGCGATGATGGGCCGGGCGGCCCGCCACGACCAACCGAAAGCCGGCCGCCTTGGCGCGCAACGCCTCCGGCAAAGACGTCACGTAACGGTCGAAGATCGCCCCATTGGGCTCGAGGGCTTCCGGAGCGATTCGTCCCGCCGCCAGCTCGGCCAGGTTGTTGGCCTGGAAGTGCGGAAGTTTCGCCAGCGACCGCGCCGTGACATGCCCATCTTTGTAGTCGGCGCTAGCGTAGACCTTGTGCGCCGCGTACAGACGGCGCAGCGCATCCTGATAAGCGGGGGTCGAGGGAACCGCCCCGACTGGGCTGTGTTCGATCATGTCCAATACGGTTTCGTCAAACTGGGCTTGGGGATCGTTCACGGACATACTGAAGCTTTGGAGAAGGCGCCGCGATAACACGAGCGCCGAAAATGTGAACGCATTGGTCCCGTCAACGGCAGACGGCGGATCCGCCCGCCGCGCTCCTCTTTATAGGGGCCCGTTTCACGACACCCATCGCGCGTCTTTTAGCTCCAATCAGCCGACTTTACCCTCGCGTCCAGGGCGATTCGCTTCCGGCATTGATCTCGCATGTCGTTCGATCGTTTCGGGCTTTATTCCAGCATTCTCCGCGCTGTCGCCGCGAAAGGGTACACCACGCCTACTCCCGTCCAGGAGCAGGCCATCCCTTCCATCCTCAACGGCAAAGATCTGATTGCGTCGGCGCAGACTGGCACCGGCAAGACCGCCGCGTTTGCGCTTCCCATTTTGAACCGGCTGGGACCGCATCAAGCGGCGGGTCCGCGCGTCCTGGTGCTGGAACCGACGCGCGAACTCGCGGCCCAGGTGGAAGAAGCGTTTCGCGAGCTGGGCCAACATACCGATCTGCGCGTGGCGCTGCTGCACGGCGGCGTCAAATACGGCAAGCAGCGCACCGCCTTGCGCGAGGGCAGCGACATCGTGGTGGCTACCGTTGGCCGCCTGCTCGATCACATCGAAGCAAAAGCTCTCCGCCTGGATTACCTGCACGTTCTCGTCCTCGACGAGGTGGACCGCATGCTGGACCTCGGTTTTATCAAGGAGGTCCGGCGCATCGTCGGCCTCTGCCCGCCGAAGCGCCAGTCGCTGCTTTTCTCCGCGACCGTGCCGACGGAAATCGAAGAACTCGCTCAGTTCGCCCTCCGCAACCCGGTGCGGATCGAAATCGGGTCGGCCCGCAACGAATCGATCACACATGCTCTCTATCCGGTCCGTCATGTGTTGAAGTTTCCCCTGCTCCTCGCGCTCTTGGCCAAATTGGACTACAAAAGCATCATCGTTTTTACCCGCACAAAAAACGGAGCCGACCGAATCGCCGAGAAACTCCTCGCGGAGAAACATTCCGTCGCCGTCTTGCACGGCGACCGCAGCCAGGGACAGCGACGCGAGGCCCTGACGGGGTTCAAGGAGGGACGTTACGAGGTGCTCGTCGCAACCGACATCGCCGCGCGCGGCCTGGACGTGGAAGGGGTCTCTCACGTCGTCAACTACGACGTGCCCGCCGCCCCCGAAGATTATGTACACCGCATCGGGCGCACGGGACGCGCGGCCCAGGTCGGCGACGCCCTGACGCTCGTCACGCCGCAGGATGCGGCAGAGGTCCGGGCGATCGAAAAACTGCTGGGGACACCGTTGCCTCAGGTCGAGCTCGAAGGCTTCGACTACGACATGGCCGCGCCGCCCGACACATACCGCGGGCGCGATAAACATGCGGCCGCCGTTGAAGCGAAGCGGGAGCCCGCGCCTTACCATCCGAAGGGAAAGCCGGGTGCCCATTGGAAAAATCGCGGCCGCCGTTGATTCCGGGGCTGAGCTCCTCTACTGCTGTCGGCGAACATGCCAGCGATTGTCAACCTCTCCGCCTATGCCTTCGCGCCGTTGAGCGACCTTCCCGCGCTGCGAGCGCGGCTGAAGGAAGTCGCCCACGAAAACAAATTGAAGGGGACAATCCTGCTCAGCCCGGAAGGGATTAATTTTTTCGTCGCAGGGACCAGGACCGGCGCCGACCGGTTAATGGCCGAGGTGCGCGCAATTTCCGGACTCGAATACCTGACGCCGAAAGAGAGCGAAAGCGAAGACCAGCCTTTCAATCGAATGCTGGTGAAGATCAAGCGAGAGATCATCGCCTTCGGAGTGGAAGGGATCGATCCCGCGCGCCGGCCCGCGCCCAAGCTCGCGCCACGCACGTTAAAGCAATGGTTGGATGAAAAACGCCCTCTCACCCTCCTCGACACGCGGAACAATTATGAAATCCGGCTGGGGACGTTTCGCGGAGCGCTGCCCGCCAACATCGATCATTTTCGCGAGTTTCCCCAAGCCGTGTCCCGACTGCCGGAGGAGCTGAAGAATCAGCCCGTCGTCATGTTCTGCACCGGCGGAATCCGCTGCGAAAAGGCCGGGCCGTTCATGGAAACGCAGGGATTCCAACAGATCTTCCAGCTCGACGGAGGCATCCTCAAGTATTTCGAGGAATGCGGCGGAACCCACTACGACGGCGAGTGTTTTGTTTTCGACCGCCGCGTGGGGGTCGATCACGCGTTGCGTGAAACCGGCTCGCAGCTTTGTTGGAACTGTCAGATGCCCGTCACGGTCGAGGAACAAAAAGACTCCCGCTATGTGCCGGACAAATCATGTCCACACTGCTTCGAAGGGAAATCTAAAAACACAACCGCTGCCGCGACTTCCCCACTTTCATCGAGAGTCACCGAATGACAGCTGAAGCATTACCGGGCGCTCCCTCTACCCGCGGCAAGGATTGGGTCTTGGCCGCGGCCCTTCTCGGCCTGACGGCGGTGGTCTTCTGGCCCGCCGCTCGGTGGTTGGCGACGCACGCTTTTGCGCGGGAGCAACTCAAACAGTCCTTTCTTGTCGTACTGATCGCCGGCGCCTGGATTGCCTGGATGAAGCGGGGCAACCTCCGGCTGAATCTGCGCCTCTCCAATGTCTCGTTGAGTCTCCTCTTCGCCTCCTACGCTCTGGCCGCGGGCGCGATTTTTCTCAAAGCTCCGGTCCTCATGCTGGCCGGTTTGGTCGCGGCGACCGGCGGGTATGTGAACTACGCGTTCGGCGGCGAAGCGTTTCGCCGCACGGTCCCCTTTCTCGTCGTCTTCGCGGCGCTCATTCTTTGCGTATTGTTTTTTCCCATACTGGACTGGCCGTTGAGAAAAATGGCCGGGATCGAATCGGCGCGGCTGCTCAAGTCGTTTGGTCTCGCCTCGCAGCTTCTGGTCGATCTGCGACCTCCCGTCCAATTGCAGCTGATCGCAGGGGGCCAAACCTTTCTCGTCGCCACGGAATGCAACGGGTTTGGCCTCATCACCTCCAGCCTCTTGCTCGGACTCATCCTGCTCCTCTATCGTCGGGCGGCGTGGTGGTGGTTCGCACTCGTGCTGCCCCTCTGCATCGCGGTGGCCTTCGTTTTCAATTTCCTACGGATCACGGCTATCGTCGTCCTCGCGCCGAACTTTCCCAACCACTACATGGTTTTGCACGAGACGGCCGGGCTGGTCGCGCTCTATTCCGGCCTATGGGTCGTATGGCTGCTCACCGGCGGCCAGCCGCCGGTGCAACAGCAGCGGAATAAACCCGCTCAATTGACCGCCTGAGCGGGCGGCGTGTAGACCTTGTACACCAGGAAGGCGACGAGAACGAACTGCACCAGAGCGGCCAAACACCACTTTGCCACCATTGCGCCCGGATAGGGCTGAACCGTGTACATGACCAGGTGGCCGCCCGAGGCAAAAGCCGCCATACAGGCGCCGTATTTGAACGTGCAGCTGGGGCAGCGCAGGGGCGCCACGCAGCCCGCGTAGGTGAGCGTGAAAGCAGCCGCGATCAGGAACTGTCCGAGCAGCATCCAACCGAAGTGCTGCTGCATTTCCGACTCCGTGCGCCACAGCGACGCCGTGGCCTTGTAGAAATCCCCAAGCCAAAGCTGGTGGATGACAAAGTTCGTTGCGAAGACAGCGATGAAAGCAACGATGAGGCTGATGACGAGGCTCTTGATGTTCAGTTTCATGGATGGGATAAACCGGGGGACAGTCTAGCCAAACCTCCGCCGATGACCACGTTCAAATCCAACGATCCGCTCCACGGCGTTACGCTCGAAACGATCGTGACCGAGCTCTCCAACCACTTCGGTTGGCAGGAATTGGGGCGCGAAATACCCGTGCGGTGTTTCCTCTTCCACCCCAGCGTCAAATCCAGCCTGACATTTCTGCGGAAAACGCCTTGGGCCCGAACAAAAGTCGAAGAAATGTACGTGCGCTGGAAGCGTCACGCCTGAAAAACTCGAACTCCAACAGACGGCCCCGATGCCGCCGTTTTTAAGCAAAGTCCTTTACCGTACAATAAAAAGCCCGCGGTCGGCGGGTTACTGCACCACCACCGGGCGGTCGAAAGAGCGGCGCCTGTATGCGAGAACTGAAAGCTGGCTAGTTACTCGGATGGCCCGTTAGACCAGGGCCTCAACACGGCTGCACCTGCAGAAACCGCCGCCGGACCCAAGTCTGTTGGATTTATGACCAAAACCTTTTTACCTTCGTTCGTTTCTTTTTTCGCACTCGCAGCCGCTGTGGCGCAAGGACAGGTCGCGCCGACCGCGACCGCAAACCCTCCCCCTGCCGCAATCTATCATGCCGGGTGGATCGATCTTAACAAAAACGGCAAAAAAGACATCTACGAGGATTCGACCGCCGGAGTGGATCAGAGGCTCGACGACCTTCTGCAGCAAATGACGCTGGAGGAGAAAACCTGCCAATTGGGGACACTCTACGGCTTCGGAAGGGTGCTGACCGACGAGCTGCCGACCGCGGCGTGGAAGACCAAACTTTGGAAGGACGGTATCGGCAATATCGACGAGCACTTGAACAGCGTCGCCCGGATCCCGAAAGCCGCGACCAAACTCTCCTACCCGTACTCGCTTCACGCGAAGTCGATCAACGATGTGCAGCGGTTTTTCGTCGAACAAACCCGGCTCGGCATTCCGGTGGATTTCACCAACGAAGGCATTCGCGGGCTTTGCCATGACCGCGCGACAAGCTTTCCCTCGCAGCTGGGCGTGGCGAGTTCGTGGAATCGCCAGCTCGTGACGGCGATCGGCCGGGTGACCGGCCGCGAAGCCCGCGCCCTCGGTTACACCAACGTTTACGCACCGATTCTCGATCTGCCGCGCGACCCGCGCTGGGGGCGCACCGTGGAGTGCTACAGCGAGGACCCCTACCTGACCGGCGAACTCGGGCGGCTGATGGTTTCAGCCCTGCAGGCGGAAAAAGTCGTTTCGACCGTGAAACACTTCGCCGTCTACAGCATCCCGAAAGGCGCTCGGGACGGCGGCCATCGCACCGATCCGCAAGCGACCTGGCGCGAAGTGGAATCCATCCACCTGCCAGCCTTCGAGGCCGCGATCAAGGGCGCCCAGGCGCTGGGAGTGATGTCGTCCTACAATGATTACGACGGGATACCCGTCACCGCCAGCTCACTGTTTCTCACCGACATCCTGCGCAAGCGCTGGGGTTTTAGCGGGTACGTTGTCTCGGACAGCGGCGCGGTCGAACACATCCACCGAAAACACCAAATTGTCGCTGACTACGAAGGTGCGGTCGAGCAAGCGGTCGAAGCGGGGCTAAACGTCCGCACCCAATTCAATCCGCCCGATGTCTATGTAAACGCCGTGCGCAAGCTCGCGAAAGAGGGCCGGCTCTCCAACGAGGTGATCGACGCGCGCGTGCGCGACGTTCTGCGCGTGAAATTCTGGCTGGGGCTCTTCGATCAACCCTATGTCCCGGATCCCGCGGCCGCCGACCAGCTCGTCCGTCAGCCGGACCACCTGGCCACTTCGCTGCAAGCGGCCCGTGAATCCATCGTTTTGCTGAAAAACGCGGGAAAACTCCTCCCGTTGAAAAAGACGATCAAAACGATTCTCGTGACCGGTCCGGCCGCCGACGAGAAAGACACCTGCATCAGCCGCTACGGTCCGTCCAACCTCCAGGTTGTGACCCTATTGGAAGGAATTCGGCAAAAAGTCGGTCCCGGCGTCGAGGTACTCCACACGCGCGGTTGCGCCTTCGTCGAGAACGCCTATCCGCAAAGCGAATTGATGCACGTGGAACCGGACGCGGCGGAGGCGGCGGAAATCGAGGCGGCGCGCCAGCTCGCCGCGAAGGCGGACGCGATCATCGTCGCCGTGGGCGAAAACGACATGCTTGTGGGCGAAGCCCGCAGCCGTGTGAATCTCGATTTGCCCGGACACCAGGAGCGCCTCGTGCGCGCGATGCACGCCACCGGCAAGCCAACCATCGCCGTCGTGCTGAGTGGGCGGCCTCTCACGATCAATTGGGTGGATCGCAACATCCCCGCCATCGTCGTGGGTTGGTTCCAGGGAGAACAGGGCGGCACCGCCCTCGCCGATGTGCTGTTTGGCGATTACTGTCCCGCGGGCAAATTGCCGGTGACCTTTCCCCGCTCGGTCGGACAGATCCCGCTCAATTTCCCGTATAAACGCGGGTCGCAATTGCCGGACGAAGAACTGGAGAGCGAAGAGCGCAAGCTGGTCGGCGCGTTGAACGGCCCGCTGTACCCCTTCGGCCACGGCCTCAGCTACACCACGTTCGACTACGGAGATCTGCAGGTGTCGCCACCTCTGCAATACGCCGACAGTCCAGTCGAGGTTAGCCTGGAAATCGCGAACTCCGGGAACGTGTCGGGCGACGAAATCGTGCAGCTGTACGTCTCGCAGCGCGTCAGCAGCGTCGTGACGTTTGCCCAGGTTCTGCGCGGCTTCGAGCGCGTGTCTCTCGCGCCAGGGGAGAAAAAGCGCGTCCGGTTCACACTGAAGCCCGACGACCTGAAACTCCTCGATCGTGAAGGCAAATGGACGGTCGAGCCCGGCCTAACGGATGTGCTGGTGGGAAGCTCCTCCGCGGATATCCGACTGCGCGGGAAGTTGGAAATTCGCCGGTGAGAGCGGCAGCCGCCACTCCTTACGCGGACTTTCCGGCGAACGAGGCACTCGACGTCGCCGGAATGGAGCCAGGCGCCAGCGCCACGTCGCGACGCAACGTGGCGTAGCAAGCGCTTCGCGCCTACCGGCTCAGGTCCACGGAGACCGTATCGCCGTCGGCGATCGTGAACGTCTTTGGAGCGAAACCATTGCCGGTCACACGGACATTGATCTTCTGGCCTTCGCGCGCGACCGTCAGATCGAAGACAGAACCAAAAGCGTTGACCTTCTTCAATGCCATGCTGGGCCAGGAGGAGGGCAAGCGAGGCGTGCAACTGAACGAACGCAGCCCGGTCGGACGAATGCCGAAGACTCCTTCCGTGTAGATTCGGCAATAAAGCGTGCTTTCGGCGGAGAGGTGACGCTGGTCGTTCTCGGGATACGCCTCGACCGCATAAGGCACATGATTGCCGAGGAGGCGGCGCTTTGAATAATACAAAAGGAAATCCAAGGCCTTCTGGGTCCCCCCCGCGGCAAACACGCCGCGCAGTCCATAGAGCGTCGAGCGATCCCAAAAGGTGATTTGACCCGCTTCCGTGGCCAAACCATCCGCCGTCCATAGACGCGGCGAAAAAAGCGCATCGATCGTTCCCTTGGCGCGATCGTAGATTCCAACCGTGAGCGGAATACAAATCCAGGCGCGAAGCGCGTCGGGCTTTTCCGCCCACGGCCGGTGCCTCTCGATGCGGTGATTGATCAGATCCGACTTGTCATAATAGCGGTAGGTTTCGAATCCCTCCACGGTCGCGCCGAAATGTTTTTCCATCGCGGTCCTCAGCTTCGCCGCTTCGTCCACGTAACCCGCTAGCTGAGCTGCGGGCTTGCCGAGTTCCTTGCCGAGGTACGAGGCCGAGAGCAGCGCATCGTAATGGAGCGAAGACGTGCACAGGTTGGCGTTGCCGGCCGGAAAACGGCCTTCGAGTTCGTCGCTGTCCGAGGCGATGACGCCGCGGCTGTCGGTCTTGCGCCGGCTATACTCCAGACACCATTCGATCAGCGGCCAGAGCTCTTCCGCCGCTTCCTTCTTGCCGTTCGCGAGGGCGAAGCGGCTCGCGCCGTAGGCAATCATCGCCATGTCGCCACGATCCCGCGCTCCCTGCCAGAAAGTCGCTCCTTCTCCGGTGATCGAACTGGGGATCGGCTTATAGTCCTTGTTCATGAACCGCGCGAAGTGGCGGAACGAATTTAAGGCGGAGTCCCGGGCGATATCGTCGCCGAGAAACGCGAAGAAGGGATTGGCATACTCCGCCTGATCGTTGGCCCAGATCGCGGCGTAGTAGTATCCGCCGCCGGGACTATGCATGAGGCCGCCCTTCGTCTCGTAAATGCTCTCCGTGCCCCGAATCTTGGCGAAAGCGAACATCGTATTGAGGACCTTCTCGGGCGTCTCGAGCTCCAGCTTGCCGAGAAAACTGTCCACCCGTTCGCGGCGGGCTTTTTCCTCGGCCGCAATGTCGACTGCGAGTTCCGGCTCACCTTCTTTGCGCGCGCTGATCAAGAGCGTATAGGTGTGACTTTCGCCGCGCTTGAGCGTCCGCCGGCCCGCGCCGGTTACCTGGGAGGTCGCGATGTAGCCTCCATAAATGCCATGCTCAGGGGTAGTCCGCACGCTGCGCTCGTTTTGATCGACGTCGATTACGACGTCGCCGAGGGAAATGTTTGTGACGGTCGTTGAGTCAATGACGACGGTCTTGTCGGGGGACGGGTAGATCGTTCGCTTCCACGACAAACGCTCCTGGGCAACATCGGCTGCACGCTCGCGCCCCATCACGCCTTCCATCCGCATGATTCCTTTGTGATGGATCGCGGTGGTGACTCCATTGCGCGGCGCCTCGTTGGCCACGAACAATCGCGGCGACGCCTCTTCGCCGAAATGCAGCATCAGTTGCGTCCGTGTCGTGTTCGGGTGATGTCGCAGCATCGGGAAGACGACATACCGGCTGAGGCTGAGCTTTCGCGCCTTATCCACCGTATAGGTCACGATGACCGACAGCTTTTTCCCGCTCATCTCAATATGGTCGGTGTGCGGAAGATCGTCCTTCGGTTGCCAGGTGATTCCACCCTCGTCATTGATCGTCCACCGACTTTTCTCGTCTTGCGCGTAGGTGGGGACGGCGAGGAGGGCGGATAAGACTGCCAGTCCGGTCGCCAGCCAATGGCGAATGGACACACGAAGAGAGGACGGCCGGGGCCGGGGGGAGGTGGTGTTCATAAAGGGGTTGCTTCCAAGTGGCTATTTCCGCCTATGCGAGGAGCAAACCTATTTTCGGCGGACAGAGGAGGACGGGGGCCTTGCCCCTTCCTTGGAAGTCCTAACTAAGCGTCGAAGAACATCGCCTCACCGAGAGCGGCCTCGGGCGCGAGCAGATTGGCGGTGGCGGCCAGCGCCGTTTTGCCTTTGCCAAAGTCGGCTTGGATGGCCGCGCTCTTGCGGGCCAAATCTCCGTGCCAGGAAAACTGCTTGCCGTTGCCGTACTCGAAAATCAGCTCGCAGGTGCGCGGAGTCGAAGCGGTCGCGTCCTGCCGATACGGCACCGCGGTCGCGGCACCGCACTTCTCCAGCCGAGCTTTGGCCCACTGCGCCATGACTTTTCCCTCGGCAGCAAGATCGGGCGACGTCCTCACCCGAACTTCGCGCAGTCCTTCCGCCAACAAACCCGGCGCATACGCGCTCAGGAATTGGCCGATCGACTGCCGGACGGGCAACAAACGCGCGTACACCAGGTCGCGCACGACCTCGGGCTTTGGCCAGGGGAAAGTGAGGGCGTCCACCGGCACGATCGCGGAGTCGAACATGACCCGCTTCGCCCGCCGCAAGAGATATTGATATTCGTTCAGCCGCGCACTCGACGAAAACCGGTGGGCCCAATAATAGAGCGGCAGATCGGTGGTAAGACAGACCGAAACCTGATTCTCCAAGAAAGCGCGCGCGGCCTGCGGATAGCTCAGAATCACGAACTCGCAACAGCGCTTGTCTCCTTTCGACTTCCCGAGATGGCACTCGCCGTAAATCTTCGCCTGCATCTCCCGGGCGTCGTCGGCCGGCTGCAGCGGGCAGAGCACAACCACGCGGCACGGATATCGCTGGGAAAACCGCACCGCGATCCGGAACTGTTCGAGAGCGTCCTCCGCCGTGCTGCTGTATCCCAGGTGCAGCACGAAATTAACCTGCATGGCCTTGACGTCGTCGGACTCGGGCGCCGGACCGCCCTTGGCCGACGTGTCCTCCCACATCTTCGCAAGACTCTTCGAAATGCCCCCAACAGGCACTTCCAAACCGGGCAAGGCATCAAAAATAGCAGGCATGGCAAGCGGGCTCAGGGCCGTGCGGTCAAGGCTGTCTCCAGACGTGCTTGTTGGCGGCGAGCAACTCGTCCGCGGAACGAGGTCCCCACGAACCTGCCGGATAGGTGTCGATGCCGTGCCGCCCCGCGGCGGCCCAAGCCTCCAACACGGGCGTGTAGAGCGCCCAGGACGTTTCGGCCTCGTCTCCGCGAATGAAAAGTGTTCCGTCGCCGATCATGGCATCCAGCACCAGCCGCTCATAAGCCTCGGGAGTGTTGGAGCCAAAGGTCGTGCTGTAACGGAAATTCATCTTCACCGGCTGCATGCGGGTCTCCAAACCGGGCACCTTTCCGTTGAGCACCAGGCTCAGCCCTTCGTCCGGCTGGATTTGAAACGCCAGCGTGTTCGCCGCGATGTCGTAACGGTCGCTGCCGGCGAAAAGCGTACCTGGGGGCCGCTTGAATTGTATTGCGATTTCCGATACACGGCGCGCGAGCCGTTTGCCCGAGCGGAGATAAAACGGCACTCCCTGCCAGCGCCAGTTGTTGATCGAAAGGCGCACGCCGGCATACGTTTCCGTGGCGGACTGCGGATTGATCCCCTCCTCCTCCAAATAACCCTTCGCGAGCTTTCCTCCGACCATGCCCGCGGCGTACTGGGCGCGGGCCACATCGCCCCCGGAACCCAGGCGCAGCGGTTGGATTGCCTTCAACACCTTGACCTTCTCGTCCCGGACCGCCTCCGCGTCCAGCGACACGGGCGGCTCCATCGCGGTCAGCGCCAGCAGCTGCATGGTATGGTTCTGAATCATGTCCCGCAGCGCGCCGCTCTGCTCGTAATAGCCGCCGCGCGTGCCCACGCCGACTTCCTCGGCCACGGTGATCTGGACGGATTCGATGAAATTGCGGTTCCAGAGCGGCTCGAAGATGGCGTTCGCGAAACGCTGGACCAACAGATCCTGCACGGTTTCTTTTCCGAGATAGTGGTCGATCCGGTAAACCTGGTGCTCTTGGAAGACCGAGCGGATCGTGGCATTGAGCTCCCGTGCCGAAGCGAGGTCCTTGCCGAACGGCTTCTCGACGATAACCTTCGAGTGGTGCGGCTGACCGAGGTATTTCGCCGCGAGGCCGCTCGCGCCCAGATTGAGCAGGATCGGGGCGAAAACCGAGGGCGGAGTCGAAATATAGAACAGGGACTGAACTTCCCGACCCAATTTTTTTTCGATCGCGGAGATGTGCTGCGCCAGGCGGTCGAACGCCGCGCGTTCGTCGTAGCCGCCGGCCACATAGGTCGTGTTGGCCGCGACGCGATTCCACACATCTGAATTCAGTTCGCGCCGCGAAAACTCCTTGATGGCGTCACCCGCCATGGTTCGGAATTCATCGTCCGGTATCGCCTTGCGGCCGTAGCCCACCAAATAGAAATCCGCGGGCAAGAGGTTGTCGAAGCTCAGGTTAAAGACCGCCGGGATGAGTTTCCGGGCCGTCAGATCGCCGGAAGCGCCGAAAATGACCACGACGGTCGGGGGCGCGCCCCGGTGCTTGCTGAGTCCTTGCAGAAACGGATGACGTTGGTTTTCGGCCATGGCAAAAGCGAGTTCTCGGAGCGGTCGACAAACGATGCAAGCGGTATTCACACGAATTCGGGCGGAAAGGCGACGACGAATGAGCGGTGTTCATGGATTCGATAAATCTCATCGATGTCATCTCCCCACTACCCCGATCCGCATCGCGGATCGGTCATGCCTGAAAATACTTCGAAAACAGCGGCACGTTTTCGAAGTGGCGGACTTCCGGGTCTCCCGCCGCGAGGACACTCACTTCGACCACATCGAAACGAAAGGTGTGCGGGCGATCCTTTGGAGACAGGGATCGCAGATAGGCCGTGGCGGCACGCCGCAGGATTTCTTTCTTCTTTTTCGTGACGGCCTCGAATCCTTGCACGAGCGCGTGCCCGGCGCGCGTCTTGACCTCCACGAAAACCAAGGCCTCGCCATCGCGGCAGACCAAATCGATCTCGTCGCGGCGATCCTTGGGGCTTCGCCAATTGCGCGCCACGACGGTGAATCCATGTTCCCGACGCAAAAACTCCGCGGCAAGCCGTTCGCCGGTTTCGCCGGTGGATTGGGTCGTGGGGCGAGCCGCTGCGGCCCCGGTGTCCCCCGCGAGAAACGATTTCAGCCACGGAAGCATCGAACTACGAACGCGTGAGAGAATGCCCGGGGAGACAAGATTATTCCGGCGCGCCCTGCTAAACGGTCAAACGATTGAAAGAAGGCGGGGCCCCTCAGGACCCGCCGACGGAACGGAGGTCGTGATCGATCCCACGCTTCCTGGCGCGGTGAACGGAGCAACGAGGAGGCGGTGCCTTCACACGACGGCCGGTCCGGAGGCCCCGCCTTATCCCTTTCGCAGAAAAATCGGAATCAACCTACGCGGTGGCCGGCGCAGGCTCGGTCGACGCGACCGCGGGGGCCGGCCCCGAATTGGCCGAGCCCTGGTTCTGGCCCTGGCTCTTCGCACCGCGCACGGCGTCGGCAATGTTCTGCCCGTGCACTTCGGTATCTCCTCGGTCGTGATTGAAACGCATCGACACGGTTTTGGAGACACCGCGCTCTTCCATCGTCACACCGTAGATTGCATTGGCCGCCGCGACCGTGCGTTTGTTGTGGGTGATGATAATGAACTGGCTCTCGTGCACGAACCGCTTGAGCAGGTCAGTGAACCGGCCGATGTTCGACTCGTCGAGCGGAGCATCAAGTTCGTCGAGCAAGCAGAACGGCGACGGCTTGACCATGTAGAGCGCGAACAGCAGCGCTACCGCGGTAAGCGTTTTCTGGCCGCCCGAAAGCAACGTGATACTCTTCAGCTTCGTCCCGGGAGGCTGGGCCGTGATCTCGATGCCGCTCTCGAGGGGATCCTCGGCCAGCACCAGTTCGAGCGCCGCCCGCCCGCCGCCGAACAACGTCGTAAAGGTGAACTCAAAATTCTTTTTGATCTGTTCGAACGTGATCGCGAACTGCTGCTGGGACGTCTGGTTGATCTCGTCGATGGCCTTAAGCAATTCCACCTTCGAGTTCGTCAGATCGTTGCTCTGCGCCTTGAGGAAGTCGAACCGCTGTTTGAGTTCCGCGTACTCCTCGATCGCCACGAGATTGACCGCTCCCATGCTCGAGAGCCGCTGCCGCAGGGCCTCGATCTCCACGCGAATCTCATCCCAATTGGTCTGATCCAGCGCCGCCAGATCGTCCGGGGTCGCCTCTCCCCGCTCCTTCTTCTTTTTCCGGCGGGATTTGGTCGCTTCGTTGGCTGCCTGCGTCGGCACTTCCGAGGCCGACTCTCCGGTGCCCGCCGAGCTCGACTCCGGCTTCTGGCTTCTGGTTTCCGGCGCCTGCGCTCCGGCCTCCGCGGCTTCGTCCTCGTCTTCATCCAAGTCGAGCGGCTTGACACCCTCAGGTTCGTCTTCGGAACGCCACAGCAGCAGCTTCCAATCGAGCGCCCCGATGTCGGCCTGGAATTCCCGCGAAACTTCCTCCGCGAGAAACTGCGCTCGGGCCCGATTTTCCGCCAACTTGACTTCGCACCGGCTGAATTCGCTTTGCGCGGCGTCAGCTTCGACGCGCAGGGCGTGTTGGGTGGATTCGACTCCGTTGATTTCGCGTTCGATCGCCACCAGCTCGCCGCGGATCTGCTCCACCTGCTGCTGGGCCACGACCAATGTCTCCGCAATCTGCCCCGATCGGGCCCGTTTGCCGGCCGCCTCGCGCTCCAACTCCGCGACCTGTTCGGTCCAGACCTCGATCTCCTGCTGCCGCTGGACGAGGAGTTCGCCCAATTGGCCGCGGCGCCGCTGCATGTCGGCGATCCCCCGGTCCAGAACTTCGACTTTCTGCCGGCGCTCGGCCAGCTCGAGACGGGCCTGAGCCAGCGTCTCCCGCTTGACCTCGCGCTCCGTGCGCACTTCCACAATCCGTGTATCGAGCTGCTGTATACGCGCCCGGCCGGTTTTCACCGCCTCGTCCGCCTGCGCGAGCTGCCCGTGCGACTTCTCCCAGCGGGCCTGGGCCTCGTTGCGGGCCGCCTCGAGGGAAAGCACTTCCTTTTCCATTCGCGCCAGTCGCTGCGCCACCTCGTCGACCGAGCGCTGGGCGTTGCGCTGCTCCGCCTGCACCGCCGCGACCTGCTGGGTCGCCGCGAGCACGTCGGCCCGCCTCTGCTCCAGCGCGGCCTCCGCTTCGGCCAGGCGGGCGCTGAGGCCATCGATCAACGCCTTCTGGTCGTCGTGCAGCTTTTGATCCTCGACCAACGCCTTGCCCGTTTCGCGCAGGTCGATCTCGCGCTGCACGATGCTGTTCGCCGGCTTCTTCGAGTGACCGCCGAAAACCAGCCCGCGCCGATCCACCACTTCGCCTTTGCGCGTCACCACCGTGAGGAAATCGAACTGCGGATTGCCTTTCCAATAGTCGAGGAAGGCGTTGAGGTCGTCCGCCACGTAACACGCGCCGAGGAGGCTGAAAGCCGGATGCGCGGGATCGGCGCCGTTCAAAATGGTCGACGCCGGCAGGAGGAACGACGGCAGACCCTCGCGGTTGGCCTCCGACGGCGCGCGCCGGACTTCTCCCACCTGCAGGCACACGCTGCCGACCTGATCCGCTTCAAGTTGCGCGAGAATCTTCTGCGCGACCGG
Organism: uncultured Opitutaceae bacterium; assembly: GCA_964546955.1. Classification (GTDB taxonomy): domain Bacteria; phylum Verrucomicrobiota; class Verrucomicrobiia; order Opitutales; family Opitutaceae; genus CAZJLP01. Next base: position 35,534 of record CAZJLP010000022.1, read on the forward strand.
CAGCTCAGCCACCGAAATCGCCTCGACCGCGGAACCGAGCAATGCCTCCAGCGCCTTGCCGTACTCCGGCTTCACTTCGAGCCCCAGGGTGATCGGGCTCGGTTTACGTCCGTCCAGAATTCCGTCGAGACGACCCTGCAGCAGGGCCTTGGCACCCTCGCCGAAACCTTCCCATTTCTCCTGCAACTGCTGGAGGAGTTTCAACCGGGCGGTCCGCTGGGCGAGCTGCCGGTCGATATCCTGCAGTTTTCGCTGGGCGTCGCGGAATTCGCGCGTGAGATCCGCGATCGACTGCTGGGCCTGGGTGGATTCCTGATGCGAACGAGCCTTCGCTCCGAGTGCTTCCTCCACCCGCGCTTCGAGCTCGGCCACCACTTGCGCGGCGGCGGACTGCTGCTGGCGCACGCCCTCGATCTCCTGCACGAGGGAATCGTGCCGGTGAACGCTCGTTTTTTGATCCACCTCGTAACTCGAACATTCGGTCCGCAGCCGGGCCACCGTGCTCTCGAGCGTGAGCAAATCGAACTTCGCCTGCTGCAGCTCCTGTTCGAGCTTGCTCAGTTCCCCTTCCACCACCGCCACTTCGCGGTTGCGATTCTGGAAAACGGCGTCGGAGGTGCCGAGGAGCGTCAGCTGCTCCTCCTTGTCGTGCGCCCCGCTGTCCACCTGGGCGGACAGTTCGCGCAATTGCATGTCGAGTTCGCCGAGATTGTCCCGCGACGATTCGAGGCGGTCCTGCAATCCGCTGCGCTTGATCTGGGCCAGATTGGCGGCGTTTTCCGACTGCTCTTTTTCCGAGCGCAGGTCAAAAACGGCCTGCTGCGCGTCCTGGACGCGTTGATTCAGGCGGGAGCGCTCGGCCTTGCGCGATTCGAGGGCCTGGTTCTGCTCCTCGAAGCGGGCGCGGCGTGTCTCGGCTTCCGTGCGCAACGCGCTCACCCGGCTGTCGAGGTCGGCCAGCGTGGCGGAGAGCGTGCCGTACTGTTGGGCTGAATACGCAAGGGCCAGGTGGCGCAGGCGGAAACTCAGGCGCTTGTAGCGCATTGCCTTCGAAGCCTGCCGTCGGAGGCTGCCGATCTGCCGACCCACTTCACCGATCACGTCCGCCACGCGGGCGAGGTTCTGGTCGGTCAACGCGAGTTTTTGCAGCGCCTCGCGCCGCTGGCTCTTGTACTTCGTGATGCCGGCCGCTTCCTCGAAGACCGCGCGGCGCTCTTCCGGTTTGGAGGACAGGATCTGGTCGATCTGGCCCTGGGCCATGATCGAGTAGGACGTCCGCCCAATGCCGGTGTCCATGAAAAGCTTGTGGATGTCTTTGAGGCGGCAGGGCTGGCCGTTGAAGAAATACTCGCTCTGACCGTCGCGGTACACGCGACGCATGATCTCGATTTCGTGAAATTCGCTGCCCAGCTGCTTCTCGCACTCGGTCAGGAGCAGCGAGACCTCGCACATCTGAGCCGGCTTGCGGGTATCGGCCCCCTCGAAAATCACGTCCTGCATCTTGCCGCCGCGCAGCGCCTTGGCGCTCTGCTCGCCGAGCACCCAGCGGATCGAATCGGCGATGTTGGACTTGCCGCAGCCGTTCGGCCCAACCACGGCAGTGACGCCCGGCTCGAATCGCAACGTGGAGGGATCGGCAAAAGATTTGAAACCGTGCAGCTTGAGCGCCTTGAGATACATGAAAAGAGCGCGGAAGTTGAGAGGGGCGTTCAGTGCGCCGCAATGGGAAAAAATTTCCAGTTGTTCACGGGTTGTCCACAAGCGGCCGACGGCCGTTTGTATCCCAGATCTCAAATCTCAAATTTTGGAGCTCAGGACATGACGACTTCAGCGCTCTGATGAATGCAAGCCGCCCATCGCAGGTCAGCAGCCGCGCGCCTACGAATCCGTTCTTAAATCTGAGATTTGAGATCTGGAATGACGGCGGATGAGCTCGCTCATCTGCCGTCCAGGCAGTCCCTCACCCGTTGAAGAAAGACTCCCACCCCGAAAGGTTTTTCGAGGAAATTGGCGGTGCTGCGGAAGGGGGAGGCGGTGCCGAGCACTTCATCGGAATAACCGCTGCAATAGATCACTTTCAGGTCGGGGCGATCCATGCGGAATCGATCGATCATCTCCCGGCCGGAGAGCCCCCCTGGCATGACCATATCCGTGACCACCAGCGCAATCTGATCCCGATGCTGCGCCCAGACTTCCATCGCCGCCGCGCCGGAGATCGCCGCGTAGACCCGATAGCCGTGACGTTCCAAAAGACGTAGCATCAAACGGCGGACCTCCGTTTCGTCCTCCACCAGAAGAACGGTTTCGGTGCCGGTCGGCATTTGAATCCGACTGCCTGGCGCCTTCGCCACGGTGGAAGTAGGCCTGCCCAGCCGGGGGAAATACAAATGGAATACCGTGCCCGCGCCCATCTTGCTGTCGACCGCGATCCAGCCGTGGTGCTGCTCCACGATTCCGAACACCGTGGCGAGTCCGAGGCCCGTGCCTTTGCCGACCTCCTTTGTGGTGTAGAAAGGCTCGAAAATATGCGGGAGGTGTTCGGGGGCGATTCCGCTGCCGGTATCGCTCACACTCAGGCGGACAAATTCACCCGGGCGGGCCCTCGCATCGCTTTGCGCCTCGCGTTCATCCAGCTGGACGAGTTGCGTCTCGATCACGAGGCGGCCGCCTTTCTGCATGGCGTCGCGCGAGTTGACGACCAGGTTCATGAGCGCCTGCTCCATCATTCCGGGATCGGCATGGATCGGAGCACCTCCGGAGGAATAGCGGTTTTCCAGCGTGATGTGCTCGCCGATGAGCCGCTGAAACATCTTCGTCATGGTCGCGACGATTTCGTTCAGATCCAAGTCCTTGGGTTGAATCGGCTGCCGCCGGCTGAAGGTGAGGAGCTGACGCGTGAGATTCGCCGCCCGTTCCGTCGCGCGGAAGCTTTCGTCCAGCGCCGACGACTGCTCGGGCGGGCTCAATTGACCCGTTCGAACGAATGACAAATTGCCCTGGATGACGGTCAGTAGGTTGTTGAAGTCGTGCGCGATCCCGCCAGCGAGCTGACCGAAGGCCTCCATTTTTTGCGCCTGGAGGAATTGCTCTTCGAGCCGCTTGCGTTCGGAGATGTCGGTCATCGCTCCGATCATCCGCCCCGGCCGTCCCAGATCGTCGTAGAAGGTATAACGCCGGTCGATGACCGTCGAAAACTGCCCGTCGCTGCGCTGAAATCGATATTCGTCGGACCACAGCTCTCGGCGGCCCTGCAGCGCCGAGGTCATGCTGTCCAGGATGCGCTTGCGATCGTCCGGATGAATGTGCTCGGCCCACCACTTCTCGTCCGTCGCGACCCGCTCTTTTCCACAGTAAAGCGTCTGGTAGGTTTCGTTGTGCCAGACCTCACCGGTCCGGAGATCGCAATCGTAGATGGCGTCGCGCGTAGCGAGCGCCATGTAACGGAAGCGTTCCTCCGCGCTGCGCAGCGCTTCTTCCACGTTTTTGCGCTCCGTGATGTCCTCGTAAGTGCCAAGCACGCCGATGGGACGTCCGTCCTTGTCAAAGAGTGGCACCTTGCTCGTGCGCAGCCAGCGCTTCTCGCCGTCTTGCCCCACCTGCGGTTCTTCGTAGTTCAGCTTCGCCTGACCGAGCTCGATTACACGGCGATCGTCCGCTCGATAGATATCGGCCGTCGCTGCGGAAGCGGTGTCGTAATCGGTTTTTCCAACAATCTCGTTTGGATCCGAATAGCCGGCATCCTGAGCGAGCGGCTTATTGCATCCGAGGTACACCGAATCGATGTCCTTCCAGAAAACACGCTGTGGAATGGTATCGAGGATCGACCGCAACATCTGGCGGGAGCCAAACAGCTCCTCCTGCACCCGCTTGCGTTCCGTGATGTTGCGAACAATGACAATGACTTGGTTATCCAGCACGGGAGCGAGGCGCGCCTCGTAAAAAAAGTCTTCGGAGCCGTGTTTGACCGAGTACTCGACGTTGACGACGTTTTTGGTCGCGGAAACCTGCGCTATCGCCTCGCGCAGCCACGGACTGTGCTCCGGCAGCGCCAAGTCCAGCTGCTTACCGATCAGCTCAGCGGGAGCTCGGACCAAATCCCCTGTCGTACCCGCCTTGAAATCGAGGATCACTCCGTCTTCATGCAGCCGGAAGAGCATGTCGGGAATGGCGCCGAAAACCGCGCGCATCTCGGAATTCGCGCGATACAGCTCATGCGAACTGAGCTCCAGGCAGCGTTCCAGCATCCCGCGATCGGCATCGTAATTCCCATAAGCTTGGTCGACCGCCTCGACAAACGCTTGGACCTGAGGAGGCAGATCGGCGGCGGGCCCAAAATACCGTTCGAGCTGCCGGGCCAACAAGCTATGAAAGGCTTTGCCGACCGGATTATTGGCTGCTGCGGCGCGCTCGCTCATAGCCGGAATAGCGAGGTTTTCCCGGTATTATGACATGCACAGGCCAAGCCAGCCGCCGCGGGTAGACCAGCGACGAACCGAGATAACAGCTCGTGGGTAAAAGGGTAAGCAAGAGACATTGCCCTGGGGCAGCATCGGCACACCCCTGCGCCCGCTGAAGGCAATAACACCCCCACATTGGGGGTACTGCGCGGAGCGCCGTTGTGCGCCGTCATTTCCGGCCTCAATCGGCCGCCCACCTCGCTTATTTGTTGCTCTGAAGTCTCTTACAATTCAATGAAAGGAAGGTGTTTACCTGTCCCGCACGTGCGTCAATTGTCCATGGGCTCGTTCGGGCAGTTTGAGGTAGCGCGCTCACGGGACTGTCACCCCAAAAACACATTGTGATGTGCGCGCCAATACCTTGGCATCTTTATCCCCATCACCCTCCCCTGATACTGCATCATGGTTTTTGCCTCTCTTCCGTCGTTTTCGCTCAACGGCTATGCCCTTTCTTTGCGTTTACCCGTCGCCACGTTGCGGGTCTTCGCGATGAGCGCGGCCTTTATCGGCACTGCCGCGTTTGCCGCGGGAGCCCGCCCCGAAAACACGTCGGAGCTCACGCTCTGGTATGAGAAGCCAGCCGCGCGCTGGGAGGAGGCGCTCCCGCTCGGAAATGGACGTCTCGGCGCGATGGTGTTCGGCGGAGTTGAAAGCGAGCACCTCCAACTGAACGAAAACACGCTCTATTCGGGCGAACCCCCCGCGGACCTCCGCTCCGTGCGCACAACCAAGGATTTTGACAAGGTCCTCGGCCTCCTGAAGGAGGGCAAATATGCCCAAGTCGACACTTACGTAACCAAAAACTGGCTCGGCCGTGTGCAGCAGTCCTATCAACCCCTGGGCGATCTTTATCTCGATATCGAAGGAAAAGGCGCGACCACCGAGTTCAAGCGCTGGCTCGACATCACCACCGCCACGGCAGGTGTCAGCTATGTGCGGGACGGCGTGACCTTTTCGCGGGAGATTTTCGCGAGCCACCCAGACCAGGTGATTGTCGTTCGTCTTTCGGCCAGCAAGCCCGGTGCGCTTTCGTTCAAAGTTCGGATGACTTCGGTCCACCCGACGGCCGCGTCCCGTTTGGAAGGACAGGTCACGGCGCTGCGCGGCCAAGTCCCGGGATTCGTCCTTCGCCGCACGCTCGACCTCGTCGAACAGAATGGCGAGACCTGGAAATACCCGTACCACTGGGACGAACAGGGCAAACGGCGTCCGGGAGCTCAACAAGCGCTTTATGGGAAGCTCGTCGATGAGCGCGGGATGCGTTTCGAAAGCCGGGTCGAAGTGGCCGCGGAAGGAGCCAAGTTCGAGAGCGAAGGCGGCGTCCTGCGAGTGACCGGCGCCACCGAGGCCGTCCTCCGGTTGTCTGCCGGGACCAGTTTCAACGGTTTTGAACAAAGTCCCTCGCGCAACGGCCTGGACCCCTCGGTACGCGCAAAGAAGGACCTCGAGGCGGTCTCGAAGAAAAGTTTTACCGAGTTGCGCGAGCGCCACGTCGCCGACTACCGCAAGTTCTTCGATCGCGTGCACCTGAAGCTCGCGGGAAACCCAGCGAAGGAAGCGCTGCCGACGGCGGACCGCGTCGCGAAGTACGGCGACGGCGGCGACCCGGCGCTGGCCACTCTCCTTTTTCAGTATGGGCGCTACCTCATGATCGCCGGTTCACGCCCGGGAGGCCAGCCCATGAATCTGCAGGGCATCTGGAACGACAAGGTCATCCCGCCGTGGGCCTCCGCGTACACCGTGAACATCAACCTGGAGATGAATTATTGGCCCGCTGAGCCGGCAAATCTGCCGGAACTGCACGAGCCCCTGTTCCGGCTCATCCGCGAAGCGGCGGCGAATGGCGTGGGCACCGCGCGCGACATGTACAACCGGCGCGGCTGGGTGGCGCACCACAATGTCACGATCTGGCGGGATACCTATCCCGTCGACGGTCAGGCCCGCGCCGCATACTGGCCGATGTCGGCCCCTTGGCTTTGCAGCCACCTGTGGGAACATTATCTTTTCAGCGGCGACCGCGAATTCCTCGCGAACGTCGCCTATCCGGCGATGAAGGGCGCGGCCGAGTTCCTCGCGGACTGGCTCATCGAGTACAAGGACGGCACACTCGTCACCCCGATCGGCGGTTCGCCGGAAAATCGCTTCAAGACGCCAGACGGCCAGATTGCCTCTCTGAGCATGGGTCCGACCATGGATATGGCGCTGGTTCGCGAAACGTTCTCGCGCGTGATCGAAGCAAGCGAGTTGCTCGGCCGCGACGAAGAACTCCGAAAGGAGCTCGCGGACAAGCTCGCCCGTTTGACGCCCTACCGAATCGGCGCGCGCGGACAATTGCAGGAATGGATCGAGGACTGGGATGAGCCGGAGCCCGATCATCGTCACGTGTCGCACCTGTATGGGCTCCATCCCGGAAACCAGATCAACGTTGACACCACACCGGAACTTTTCGCGGCCGCCCGACGCACGTTGGAGCTCCGCGGCGATGCCGCCACCGGCTGGTCGATGGGCTGGAAGATCAATTTCTGGGCCCGCCTGCTCGATGGCGACCACGCCCATCTGATCGTGAAAAACCTCTTCAGCCTGGTCGACACGGGTGAAGTGGTGATGAAAGGCGGCGGCCTGTATCCAAATCTCCTGGACGCTCATCCTCCGTTTCAGATCGACGGCAATTTCGGCTACACCGCGGGCATTGCGGAAATGCTCGTTCAAAGCCATGCCGGAGTGCTCCACCTCCTCCCCGCCCTCCCCTCGGCGTGGAGCACAGGCGAGGTCAAGGGGCTCCGCGCTCGCGGCGGCTTCGAAGTCGACCTGGCCTGGGAAAAAGGAAAGCTGACAAAGGCCGTTATCCGTTCGAAGCTCGGCGGCGTTTGCCGGGTGCGCACCCCCGGTCCGATCAAGATCGACGGCGCGGACGCCAAACCCCCGACCGGCCCCAACCGCAATCTTTACTACCGTACCATCAACGCAGGAACCCCCAAGATCGCCGAAAAAGCGACCATGGGGGCCCCCCACCCCCCCCCAGCGCCTACCACGGAAATCGAAACGACCGCCCGCCGCGCGTACCTCCGCACCCCCCCCCGCCCCCCCTCATCACGAACACAGAAC
>CAZJLP010000022.1:43105-71579 GCA_964546955.1 uncultured Opitutaceae bacterium
ACCGGCACGCAGTAATCACGAACTCATTACCCCAATCGCTGGCGCGTAATCCACACCCCGCGCGCCCGCCGTCTGACGCCCCTCGCGCAAGCGAGAAAGGCCGCCCCCTCTGTGCGGACGAGAGCAAATTGCTCCCGCCCCGGGCGGAGCCTGCGCGTCAGGCATCCTCCGACGGCAGACACTCCCCACGATGAAGCGAACCGGCTCCAGTCCCACCATGAAAAACATCGCGGAGGCGGCGGGCGTCTCGGTCGCCACCGTGTCGATGTGCCTGAACAACAACCCCGAAATCTCCACCGCCACCCGCCGCCGCGTGCAAGCTCTCGCCCGCGAACTCGGCTACCGGCCGAACCCCCTTATTTCGGCGCTGATGCGCAGCCGTCGGCAACGTCGGCTTACGCCCAACCGGCCGACGATCGCGTTGGTGTGCGCGGAAGCGACCCGCGACGGCTGGAAGAAATCCGCCTCCGCGACGATCCGCCAGATGCACGCCGGCGCAATGGAACGCGCCAAGATTCGGGGCTATCAAGTCGAGGAGTTCTGGCTGCATCAGGACGGCATGTCGGCGGAGCGCTTCAGCGAGATGCTCTACACGCGCGACATCCAGGGCCTGCTGCTCAGCCCTCTGCCGGACAACAGCCACCCCCCCACGCTGCGCTGGGACTACTTTTCCGCGGTCGGCATCGGCGTACCGTTCAAATCGCTCGCGCTCCCGACGGTCTGCAACGACCACTATTTCTCGAGTTTTCTCGCGGTGCATGAGTGCCATCGCCTCGGCTACCGGCGACCGGGACTGGTGCTGCGCAAGAGCCACCAGGACCGCTTCCACGGGCGGTGGGACGGCGGGTTTCGCGCCGCGCAAGAGAGCCTCCCCGATTTGCAGCCCGTGCGCACGCTCACGATCGACGATTGGACGAAGCAGGATGAGTTCGCGCGCTGGGTCGAGGAGCAGAAACCCGACGCGGTCGTCACGCTGGGCAGCGAATCAGTTGAGAAGATGCTGCTGACCCTCGGCCGACGGGTTCCCGAAGACATCGGCTTGGCCGGCCTGTCGTGCCCGCGCCTCGGGGATCGTTACAGCGGCATATTTCAGAATGGACGGCTCACGGGTGCCACCGCCATGGACCTTCTCATCAGCATGCTCGAACGCCACGAAAAAGGACTGCCCGAACAGGCCGTCACCGTGATGATCGAAGGACTTTGGAATCCAGGCCGCACCCTGCTCAATCTGCGCGAAGCGGCAGCCACCGGCGCGATTTAGAATTGAACAGGACGGGCTCGGGCCTGGGCGGTTGTGGATATTTCTTGCTCTCAATCATCTTCTGAAAAACGCGCTGGCGAAGGGGATCGAAGGCAGGGCGAGGCCTCTGGACTCGCCGTCGTGTGCGGCAAACGGAGCACGCAATCATTTTCGCAGGGCGGGACGGCGTCAAAACGCATATTCTCACGCGGCGTGTGCTTCGAGGAGCGATCCGGAGGCCCACCCTACCTTTCGAGCCGTTTCCAGAGCTTTCGCAAGGAGACTGAAAATAGAGGAGGCTGAGAACACGCCCTGCTCAGCCGAAAAGCAAATCCCTCCCCCGAGCTTCCAAAGAAAATTGGTACTTGCGGGACGCGCGGTTCGCACGGAACGTTGCCCCTTTATGAGCAACCCTGCATCCTCTGCTAACGAACAGGCCGTGATCAAAACGTCGTACGGCGAAATGACGGTCGCCTTCTGGCCCGACGTGGCGCCAAAGACCGTGGAAAACTTCAAGAAACTAGCGAAGGAAGGGTTTTACGATGGCACCGCGTTCCATCGGATCATCAAAGGCTTCATGATCCAGGGCGGATGCCCTAATACCAAGGAAGGCTCAACTGACATGCCGGGCACCGGCGGCCCGGGCTACAAGGTAAAAGCCGAATTTAACGCGAAACCCCACGTCCGCGGCGTGCTTTCAATGGCGCGATCCCAGCACCCCGATTCCGCTGGCAGCCAGTTTTTCATCTGTCACGGAGATGCCCGCTTTTTGGACAAGCAATACACCGCTTTCGGTCAGCTGGTCGGCGGCGACGATGTCCTGGAGCGACTCGCCAACGTGCCCACCAAAAACGGTGGCGGTGGCGAGAAAAGCACCCCGATCGAACGCGTGGCCGTAGAGAGCATCCGGATCGTTGCCGCCGCGGGATAAAGACGATTGATTGCAAAGCAGCCGATGACATTTGTCATGGGCTTTGGCGGCTCCCGGCGAAACGGAGGCGATTGACGTTCGCGACCAATCCGCGACACTTGCGCCATGAACCTCCGGCGTTCGTTGCTTCTGATTACCGCAGGCGCGCTCGCGATTTCCTGCGTCGCTCAGAGCACCGATGCCACTTATCGGGCTCCCTTTTCTCTCCAGGATCTGCTGCCCCGCGCCTTTCAGCCTAATCCGCGGCTGGAATTCACGGTCTTCACTGAGGTCACACCCGCGGGCAAGCAGAAGCCGATCGCCAGCCGCGAAAGCCCCGTCTATTATGTGGGCGCGGATGGCGGTAAAATGGAGATGGGCGACGTCATTGCCGGCGAGCGCCCCCCGCAAACTGTCGTATTACAAAAGACGTTGCAGAACTCTCTCACTCAAAGCGGATACCTGGGAGCCACGCGGGCCAACCCGCCCACTATCTTCATTCACTACCGCTGGGGGTCGTACAACCAGATCAGCTACTCCACCCAAGGGTTCTCGGGGGACGGTGGCCCGGAAGCAGCGCCGGTCGACAATTTTCAAGTCGCCAATCTGATCGAACGCTGCGCGATCGTCGGCGGCACGCGCTTCGCTCTCGATGCGGCGCGCTCCATGCGCAGCTCGGGTTCCCTGCAATTTTTTCGCAGCCAAAGCCCCACCAACGATCTCCTGCTCAGTCGGGCGGAAGGAAATCTCTTTTTCGTCATCGCCTCGGCGTATGACTACGCTGCCGCTCAACGCGGCGAACGAATTCTTCTTTGGCGCACCCGCATGAGCACGACCTCCAATGGCCTTACCATGGAAGAAACTCTCCCGGCGATCGTCCGCTTGGCCGGCCCGTACTTCGGAAAAGAAACCAAGGAGCCGCAAATTCTCAGCCCTCGACTCAGCGGTGGCCGGGTTGAGGCCGGGCCAGCCATCGTCGTAGAGCAAGACGTCGCCACACCCGCCGCGCCTCGGTCTTCACGCCAAGGAAAATAGCAAGGTCCGCGCGAGCTCCTGACTGATTCGCCCTAACCGGCGCTTCCGGAATCGTCGTCGCCCGACACGTCTGAAGCAGCCACCTTCTCTTCTTCAAGCGGTTCTTGGTCCGCTTTTGGCTGCTGGGGCTTGATTTGTCCAAGCCACCATACAACCGCGCCAACCGCGAGCACTGCACCGAGGAGCCAAAGCATGTGGTCCATGAGAACGGCACGAGGGGAAAAGTCACCTCTTTCCGCCTCCGGTGCTCCAGCGGGTCAAATGCTCCTCGATCCGCAGGAATAGGTACCCCCAGGCTGTCTGCCCTCGTCACTTTCCGAGCGATCGAGCCACCGCCACGTTGGTGATCTTGCCCCCGTGAGTGTTGATCCCTTTCGCCAAACCCCGGTGCTCCTCCAGAGCCCGCTTCAGGCCCTTCTCTGCGAGGATGACAACAAAGGGCTCGGTCGCCTGAGTGAGACCGATGGTCGACGTGCGCCCGACCAAGGCGGGCATGTTGGGGACAGCGTAGTGGACAACGTCGTGCAGGGTGTAAGTGGGCTCCCGATGGGAGGTCGGCCGGATTGTCTCGATGCACCCGCCTTGATCCACGGCAATGTCCACGATGACGCTGCCGCGCCGCATTTGCGCGACGGCCTCTTTCTTCACCACCACGGGGGCCTTGGCCGCGGGAATCAATACTGCGCCGATCAACAAATCCGCATCGGTCACCGCCGCCTCGATATTAGCCGGGTTCGAGAGCAGGGTCACGACACGCCCCCCGTATTCCTCTTCGATCAATTCGAGCTTGCGAGTGTCCAAATCGAGGATTGTCACGCGCGCTCCCATCCCCACCGCCATGCGGCAGGCGTGCGCGCCGGAATTTCCCGCTCCGACGATGACGACATGGCCGGGCGCAGTCCCTGGTATCCCTCCGAGCAATACACCCGATCCTCCGTTTTGGCTCTGCAGGAAATAGGCGCCGATCTGAATCGAAAGCCGGCCTGCCACCTGGGACATCGGTTTCAGCAGCGGCAGAGTGCCGTCTTGCGCCTCGACCGTCTCATAGGCGATCCCCAGTATCTTTTTTTCCAACAATACCTCCGCTAGAAGCGGACCCGCGGCCAGGTGCAGATACGTGAAAAGGGCCTGCCCCGGCTGCAGAAGCGCGTATTCCGCGGCCAGCGGCTCTTTTACTTTTACGATAAGGTCAGCCTCCTGCCACACGCGGCTTGGAGAGGCCTCGATCGTGGCGCCCGCCACGCGGTACTCGCCGTCCTGAAATCCGGCGGTGGTGCCGGCGCCGCTCTCCACGACGACTTTCGCGCCCGCTCCGATGCAACGGCGAGCCAAACTAGGGGTCATCGAAACGCGCGTCTCGCCGTCCTTAATCTCCTTTGGCACCCCGATGACCATGAGCACACGATGGCGAGGCCGCGGTGAGTTGCAACGTCGCACGGCGCGCGCCTCTGGCCGAGCCGTGGGTGGTCTCGGCTTTGTCGGCAGGTTGGTTCGAGCGGATCGGGTAAGGGCGGAGGCAACGTTTCCGAGGTGGAGCGCGATCTCCGAGCGCGCTTGTACGTTGTCTCCCTCGCATATTACCAACCCACTACAGTCCCATAACGGGAGGTACTAGCCGAGCTGCCGCTCGCTCGTCGGTTGACGTATTCTTATGTTTCTGTCTTTTCTGAAATGTCGCTCAAGTCCAATAACGAAGTTCCTTAACCTCTAAATCCATGAACTACACCGTCACTTCGTACCTTATCTACACCGCTGCCAGCGTGGCCATGACCGTCTGGGTGGCCCGCACCCTTCACGGCAATGGCCACGTCTTCCTCGTCGAGGCATTTCGCGGCAATGAGACGATGGCGGCCTCGGTCAACCGCCTGCTCGTGGTGGGTTTCTACTTGATCAACCTCGGCTTCATCGCGGTCGCACTGCGCTACGGAGCCAAACCGACCAATTGGGAGGAGGCGATCGAGTTCCTCAGCACCAAACTCGGTCTCGTCCTGCTCGTCCTCGGAGCCATGCACTTCTTCAATATGTTCAACTTCGACAAAATGCGCCGCAAAGGTCTGCGCCCCCATGTTGAACCGGCGGCGTGAACGGGGAGCACCAAAATCGTGAGAACCACGAGCAGGATTCGGACGATCCTGCTCGCAGGTGCGACCATTCACGCCGAGTTTTTCGTGCCATTCTCCCAATTCTGGGTTTGAATCGCGGGCATGAAGTCACGCAAGCAGATCGTCGAGAACTGGCTGCCGCGCTACACCGGCGTCCCGCTCAACGAATTCGGCGATCACATCCTGCTCACGAATTTTCACCGCTACGTGAAGTTATTCGCCGACTGGCACAACGTGCCGGTGAACGGCTTGGACCGCCCGATGAGCAGTGCCACTGCCGGTCAGATCTCCATCATCAATTTTGGGATGGGCAGCGCCACCGCAGCGACCGTGATGGATCTGCTCAGCGCGATCCATCCGAAGGCGGTTCTTTTCTTGGGAAAATGCGGGGGCATCAAACACCGCGCCCACACCGGCGACCTGATTCTCCCGATCGCGGCGATTCGCGGGGAAGGAACCAGTAGCGATTATTTTCCGCCCGAGGTGCCCGCCCTGCCTTCATTCGCGCTGCAGAAAGCCATTTCGACCACGATTCGAGACTACGGCCGGGATTATTGGACCGGCACGGTCTACACGACCAATCGCCGCGTGTGGGAGCATGACGACGACTTCAAGAAATACCTGCAGAAAATTCGCGCGATGTGCATCGATATGGAGACGGCCACCATTTTCATGACGGGGTTTTTCAACGAGACTCCCACCGGCGCGCTTCTTCTGGTGAGCGATCAGCCCATGGTGCCTGAAGGCATCAAGACGGTCGAGAGCGACCTTCAGGTGGACGCCAAATTTGTCGAGGAACATCTCAAGATCGGCATCGATTCACTGAAACAACTGATCAACCAGGGCGCCACCGTGAAGCATCTTAAGTTCTGATGGAACGGCCCCCCGCCACCGACGCCGGCTTTATCGGCCCGGGCAACCTGCCTATCCCCGCAGCGAGTCGAGTCGCGCAGGGCACTCCGATCGGCGTCAAAATCTACGTTCTTTGCAAGATCGTCGCAGCCGGGCTTTGGCTGGCGCAAATGCCGTATGCGGCGCTTTGTTTCTTTTTCGCGCCCGTGCCGTGGTTCGTGTGGCAGATGCTCGTGCCGACCAGCCGCGGTTTTGGCCCGCTGGTGACGTGCTTCACTCCGCATGGGCCGGAAGTTTGGCTCACCATCGACGACGGACCCGACCCTGAAACGACGGCACCTGTGCTGGACCTGCTGGACGCGCACGGAGCGCAAGCCACCTTCTTCGTGGTCGGCGAAAAAGTGGCGCGGCACCCCGAGCTGGTCTTGGAAATCCTAAAACGCGGGCACAGCCTGGGCAATCACTCGCACTCGCACCCACTCGGCGGACTCTGGCTCGCCACACCGGGGTGGCTCTGTCGCGAAATCGATCGCTGTGCCGCCGCCTTGCAGTCCGCCGGGGCGGCGACGACGCTTTTCCGTCCTCCGGTGGGACTAAAAAGCGTCTTCCTCAATCGCCGCCTCGCCGAACGCGGGCTGCACTTGGTCGCGTGGAGCGCGCGGGGCTACGATTCGGTGGCCAATCCAGCGACAGCGGTTGCGCGCATCATGAAACGGGTCAGACCGGGCGCGATCATTCTCTCCCACGAAGGCACACCAAACCGAGTGGACGTCATTCGCCGCGTCTTGGGCGAATTGAGAGCTCACGGCTACCGGTGTGTCATTCCTGAACCGGAGCGTTTCCGAGGTTAACCCGCACGGGCAGCTCACCGAGGTCAGACCGCCGAGGGTCAGCTCGCTCGCGAGACAGACGCCACGCCTTCACCCTGCCACGTCGATCCAAAATGGAGCGAACAGTTCCCGACCCTCCACATTCACTTGCGCCCAGACGACGTAGCGGCCGGCGCGCGGAATGGTCACTTTGAACGTCAAGCGGGGCTCGCGCGCGTCGGGCGGCTTCGCGAGATCGGTCTCGTTCGGGTGCAGATGAGCGAAACCGCTGCGATTGCGGTCAAAGGCGACGAGATGGGCATACGCTCCCATGACGGGCTGGAGCCGCACCTCCCCACCATCGGCACGGCTCAGCGAAAAAACCAAGTCCGTCGGTTTTCCCGCCGTCACCACTCCGCTTCCGGACGCAAGTCTCAGCCGACAGCCTTCGACCTCCGCTGTCCATGATTCCCCGGCCGCCGAAGTCGAGGGCGCCGTTTCCAAGCCGCCTGCACCGACCTGCAGATCGGCAGACGCGTACAATCCGCGGCCCGTGGCGGCCGGGGTGAAGTCTGCAAAAATTCGGTAGAGCCCCGACGCGCGTGGAGTAAAATCGAATGTCCACTCTCCCGGCTTCGCCCCGGGCTCAGGGTGCGCGTGCTGATAGTCCTGCAGCTCCGAATCCACGATCAAGAGGTGGAGTTTCCGCGTGTGAGCAACCAGCAAGTCTTCCGGCGCGATCGGTTTCCCGGTGGCCGTGGCCAATTTCACGGTCATTCGCGCGGTACGCGTTTCCAGCAGCGCCTCGGAGGAGTCGACGGCCATCGTCACGGGCGATCTCACCGTGGTCACCGGAATAAACTGCGGATTGGCGGGATCGCAGAAATCGATCGCGTTGGGACCGGCAACTCGAAAATCGACATGGTTGAGAGCGGAGCCGACCGGCAGGCGGCGCACACCGATAAAAAGGGCCGCGGCGATCAGGGTAATAATCGCAATCTGACGCCACTCGCGCATCTCGAGACCAAATGAAGCCGAAGCCATGGACCAAAGAGTGAAGTGAGTTTTTGCGCGGTGGCAAACCCCTGACCGGCTATGTGACACGGAAAGCACAGAGGACTACCCCGAGAACAGGGAGTGTCCAAAGTCATTGCCGGCGAAAGCGTCCGATTCGTCCAGATCGTCATTTGGGTGACGCCTCGCATCCTGGATTCCCAAACCAACCTGCCGAGACGGCCGGTTCCATCTTCGGAGACCTTCGGACGTTCCCCTCTGTGTGCTCAGGATCGTCCTCGGTGTGCTCTGTGCCACTCTGCGAAGGGCGGCCCCGCGTTCAGTCCTCCATCTTGATATCCTTATTGCGATGCCGAGGACAGCCCGCTCGCAGCCAGGAATAGATAAAGCGGTCGAGATCGCCATCGAGTACTCCCTGCGTGTCGCTGGTGTCCACACCGGTGCGGAGGTCTTTGACCATTTGGTACGGCTGAAGGACGTAGCTGCGAATCTGGCTGCCCCAGCCAATTTCGCCTTTTTCGCCGTAGAATTTTTCCATCTCGCTGCGCTGCTCATCGAGCTTCTTTTCGTACAAACGCGCTTTGAGCACGGTGAGCGCGCTCGCCCGATTTTTGATCTGCGAACGTTCGTTTTGGCAGACGACGACGATCCCGGAAGGGATGTGCGTCAAACGCACGGCGGAATCGGTCGTGTTCACTCCTTGGCCGCCTTTGCCGGAGGACCGATAGACGTCGACGCGAATCTCGCTGTCGGGAATCTCGATATCGATATCTTCGTTCACCTCGGCGATCACATCCACGGCACAAAACGAGGTGTGGCGGCGTTTGTTGGCGTCGAAGGGACTGATGCGAACGAGGCGGTGCACCCCGCGTTCCGCTTTGGCGTAGCCATACGCATTCTCTCCCTTGATGAACAACGTGGCTTTCGTGATGCCTGCTTGGTCTCCCGCCTGGACGTCCTGAATCTCCACTTCGAATCCGCGGCGTTCGGCCCAGCGGTTGTACATACGAAAGAGCATGTCGGCCCAGTCATTCGATTCGGTGCCGCCCGCCCCTGCCTGGATCGAGAGGATCGCGTTGTTTTTGTCGAATTGGCCGCTCAGGAAGGAGGCAATTTCGAGCTTATCGAGCTCCTCCACCATCGTCGCCACGGTCGAATCGAGTTCTTTCGCGTAAGTCTCCTTCTCCTGGCCCTCGGCCGCTTCGATCAACTCGCGCATCACATCGATATCGCCCAGCCGCTTGTTGAATTCGACCAAGCCTCCAATGGCTCGCTTGAGGCCATTTACTTTGGCGATATGCTTCTGCGCCCCCATCTGGTTGTCCCAGAAAGTGGGCGCCCCCATCTGCGCTTCGAGGGCCTCTATCTCGCGCTGTTTTTGTTCGACGTCAAAGATACCTCCACAGGTATCCGGCGCGCTTTTTGATGTGCTCGATATGTGAAAAGGTCTCTGGTGCGATCATGTAAAGCATCATCGCCGTGGAAACGGAGGCCCATCGCAAGTGCAAAAAAGCGCGCGTCGATCACGCGCGCTCGAAGGCGGCAAACGGGCGCGGGCTATTGGACAACGACCTTAACTTGCCGGCCCTCGACCGTAACGGTGGAGACGCGCTTCCATATGCCGACCGCGTTCTCTGGCAGCGTTTGCGAGGTCGATAGCCAAGCGGCGAGCTTGCTCACGCCCCACGGCAGGGCCCGGGGAATCGTATGGATGGGGAGAGACCCAATATACAGTGCATCAGGCTGATACACCAGCACGTCGCCCTGCTTCTCAAATCCTCCCTGCGCTTGGACGACCACGGGAAACTGGGAGCCCGCGTAATTAAAGGTCCCGCGCATTCCGACTTGAAAGGTGTCCGCGATCCGGACTTCGGGCGAAGCGAGCGTAAAGAACTCGCCCGGTGGCGGGGCGGGGGGCACCTCGCCCGCCTTGGGGGGAGGCGTCTTCGCCGCCGCTGCCTTAGGCGCGGGAGCAGGTTTCGCCGGTTCGGGCGCATTGGCATCGCTGCCGGCCGCAAGCCACGAATTGATCTCGTCTTCTGAAAATACGATTTCGCCGGGCGTGCCTTCGAGCAACGCCTTGCGTTTGGCGCGCCAGAGCTTCGCCCGCGTGGCATCATTGGTGCCCTCCACATAGTACACCGTGCCGAGCTTGCGCTCCTCCGCCTTGGGCATCTCCTTCACGATCGCGACCGGTTTGAAGACGAGAAATACCGCGGCGAGCAGAATGCCGACCAGTACGCTGAGCACCGAGCCACACGTGACCTCAAGCATCGAGGGCCCGTACAGCTTACGTTCCATTCGTTTGGATAGCGCCATAGTAATTACTCCGTTGAGGTTGAAGTTTTTGCGGGGCCCTTGGACTCCGGCTTCGCGCCGGGTGCGGGCGCGGTTGGAGTCGCGGCGGAGCCAGCGGCCGCACCGGCGCCGGCCGATTTGCCTTCGGTCGAAGCGGCCCGCTTGTAGTCGGTTTCGTAGAAACCCGTGCCCTTAAAAATGATTCCCGCGCCTCGGCCAATTTTCCTTCGAACCGATCCTTCCTTGCCGCAGGTGCAATTCTTCAACGGATCGTCTTTGATCGACTGAAATACTTCGAATTCAAGGCCGCATTGGGCACACGCATACTCGTAAGTCGGCATAGGATACAGCCGACGTTATGGCAAGCGGGTGCCGCTTTTGCGAGAATCTTCCACGGCCCGGAAGAAGGACCCGAAGAACGTCCACCCAGCAGCCAATCCTATAAAAATCGTAAAAGTCATCAACGGGTACAATGCGACCACAAAACCGACCACCGCGAAGGTCGGCACATAGAAGCGCGCTTTGGACGAACGCAGCATCGCAATGAGCACCCAAAGTCGAAAGGCATCCCGATACTCTTCCCGCTTTTGATACTGATAAATTCCGGCCGCGGTCAAAGGCGCCGCCAGCAGGACACCGGGCACGATCGGCAGATACACGAACACGCCATACCCCAGGCCTTGCAACGGCAGCGACAACGCCCAACCGACCGCAATCGGCACCAGGCCCAGACCGACAAAGATCACGAACGCCGGAATGCCGTTCACAAACATGCGCCGCCAATCGTCCCAGTCGGGAAATTCCAGGCTGTCGCCGCGGCGGGCTCGGGCCAGCATTTCGTACAGATAGCCGAAAGCGAAAAAATGAGCGACCGGCACCACCAGCAGCATCGCGCCCACGACACAGCGCATAAACCACGTCGGGTTCGAAAAGAGGCGTTTGCAAACTTGTTCGAGGGTCGGCATTGCGGCGTATGGCAATTCCGCAAAAGTAGGTCTCGTGCCCATGGACTTCTCAATCAAATTAAACGCCGTCATCGACCGAGTTGAACAAGGACTGGAAAAAATGGTTCCGTCCGCCAACACGCGTCCATCGCGTATTCACGAAGCAATGCGGTACAGCCTGCACGCGGGCGGCAAGCGGCTCCGGCCGGTCCTGGTCCTCTCCGCCGCCGAACTGTTTGGACGCGACACCTACGATCCGGTGCCAGCCGCCGTCGCGATCGAGTGTGTCCATACTTACTCCCTGATCCACGACGACCTGCCTTGCATGGACGATGACGACCTGCGCCGCGGGCGTCCCACCGCTCACCGCCAATTCGACGAAGCGACTGCCGTTCTGGCCGGAGACGCCCTGCTCACCCACGCTTTCGCCCTGCTGGGATTTCACTACGTGACCGTGCCGGAGCTGGCCACCGCCTTGGTCTGCGAACTCGCCACCGCGGCCGGCAGCGAACGCCTCATCGGCGGCCAGATGGAAGACCTGCTCGCGGAAAAAAAAGCGGACGCAACCGCGGAGGACCTGGAATTCATCCATCTGAACAAAACGGCGGCCATGATCGAAGCCTCGCTGGTGATGGGCGGACTGTGCGGCCGGACCCGCTCCGGAACGGATCTCGACGTATTGCGGCAATTGGGTCGCAACCTGGGCCTGGCTTTCCAGATCGTGGACGACATCCTGGATGCCACGTCCGATAGCGCCACCTTGGGGAAAACGTCGGGCAAGGATGCAAAGGCGGACAAGACCACTTTCGTGAAACTGCACGGCATCGACGGAGCGCGCACGTTTGCGCGCCAGTATACCGACGCGGCGCTGGCCGAACTCGAAAAGCTTCCCGGCGACACCGCCTTTCTGCGCGAACTCGTCTCGATGATGCTCTCGCGGCGTAAATGAGCCTTCCCTCACGCTTGACCCTGCCTCTAGATACCCTCCCCTTGTCCCCCTCCCCATGACCCGCCCCCGCCTCCCTTCCTTGCTCGGATTCGCCCTTGGCCTTGCCGTCCTCGCACCGGCCTTCGCAAAGTCAATCGCCGTAAACCGCCCCGCCGACTTTGGAGCCGCTTGCGCGCAAGCCCAGCCGGGGGATTCGCTCGTGCTGCAGAGCGGCGATTGGAAGGACGCCGTGCTCACCTTCGCAGCCAATGGCACGGCGGAGGCGCCCATCACCCTGACCGTGGCGGAGCCCGGCAAAATCAAACTGACCGGACAGTCCCGCCTGATTTTCGCCGGCAGCCACCTCGTCGCAAAGGGGCTCTTCTTTACGGAGGGTTTCCTGCAGAAGGACCAAAGCATTGTCTCCTTCGTCGAAACAAAGGGCGTCCTGCCGTCCCATTGTCGAATCTCGGAATGCGCCTTCGTGCGATACAATCCGCCGGCGGTGGCTACCGATTACGACTGGATCGTCTTCCGCGGTCTCCAGCACCGCCTCGATCATTGCTATTTCGAAGGGCAGAACCACTTCGGCGTGACGGTCAAGGTGATCGTGGGGACCCACGGCGAGAACCGTCACCACATCCATCACAACTACTTCTTCAATCGTCCGCCGGGATTTACCAATGGGTTCGAGTCCCTCCAGATCGGGCAGGCGGCGGACGCCCATCGCGATTCGAATTCACTCGTTGAATACAATCTTTTCGAACTCTGCGACGGGGAACAGGAGATCATTTCCAACAAGAGCGGAAAAAACACCTATCGCAAGAATACGTTTCTCCGCAGTGCCGGGGCCCTCACGCTGCGTCACGGCGACAATGCCGTCGTGGAATCCAACGTGTTTCTGGGCGGCGGCAAACCGCACACCGGCGGCGTGCGGGCAATCGGACGCAACAATGTGATTCGCGGGAACTACTTCCACGGCCTCAGCGGCCTTCCCACCGCCGGCGCGGTTATCGCGGTGTATGCGGGCATCCCCAATTCCGTTCCGACCGGGTACGTCGAGGCCGAGAACGCCCTGATCGCCGACAATGTCCTCATCCAAAATGCGGCGAACGGCATCAACTTGAGCGCGGGCCATCTTTCGCGCGGCCGCACCATCCTGCCCAAAAACGTGACGATCCGGGACAACTGGATCCATGGCGACCCCCGCTATGGCAACACGGTCCTCACCGGCACCCCCGGCGACGGCTTGAATGCCTCCGGCAATTTTTATCCGCCCTGGACCGAAATCGGCTACGCAACCACATCCGGCTTCACGCAGCTGCCGTTCGTCGGCGATCCCGATGCGAACTTTCCCATCGCGCCCGAGCTTTCGGCGCCGTATGCCACGCAGAACGACAGCTGGCGCAAGACCATGACCGCGCTGGAACCCCTCACACCTGAAAAGGTGGGGCCTCCATGGTGGAAAACGCGGCCGACGCCGCAAAAGTGATTCCCGTGAGATGCGCAAAGGCCGTTTTGTAGCCCTGATTTTCGCGCTGGCGCTCGTCGCCGGGGTGGCACGAGGCGGACCCCACGAACGGGTGGACGTCGAAACGTCCAAAACGTCGATCTACGTGGGTTCGGTGACGCTGGCGATGTCGCCTTTCAAGCGCGAGCGCGCGTCGTTCGTCGCGGACTACCGCGCCACGGTTTTCCCCTATTTCTTCTACAACGAGACCGGGCGAGTGTGGATCGATTTGGCCGACGCGGATCTCGAACGCCTCGCAAAAGGAGAAACGGTCGAATTCACCGGCCGCGCCGAGAACACGGACAAGAAACCTCGCACAATCTCGGGCCGCGCTGCACCCTCCGGTGCGAATCAGGGAAAGATCAAAGTGCGCATCGGCTCCAAATCGCCCAAAGTAGAGTTGATCTTCAATACGACGTACCGGTTCGGAGGCCAGTAAGCGTAGTACTTCAGATATTCGCGTGCATTTGCGTCCATTCGCCGTTTATCGGATCGATAAAAAAAAGGCAGCCGCGCGAGCGGCCGCCTTTCGTAGGCTGCTAGGAACCAAGAGAGTAAGAGAGTCCTAGTTGCGGACGGAGGTGACCGCGGTGTGCTCGACGTATTCGTCCGTCCCGCGGTCGATGTTCAGGTTGCCAATGCTCCGATAGAGGCCCCACTTCGGCTGATAGGTCGTCGAACTTGGACGCTCCATCTTCACGTTGGTGATACCGCTGAACGAACCGCCGTTGAACGCTGCCTGGTAGGAGCCATCCGTGCGTCCGGCCGCCGAGCTGATCTTGATCCGGATGGCGATCGTCATGTAGGATCCCGCCGTCCAATTGAAAGTGCGAACGGTGGTCATGCCCGAGCCGGCGCCGTGCGCGACGCGACCCGCGGTCTGGCTGGTGAGGAAGCTTGTGCTCAGCGCCTGGCTGTTGTCTCCGTCGGTGGCCTTCACCTGGTTGATGGCGCAGGTGTTCGTTGTGGCAAACCGGTATCCGGAACTCGTGCGCCATTGGGAGGTGTAGGTGTAGGTCTGTCCACGCGTCTGGCGGGCGCCGAGGACTTTCACTTCGGCGCGCTGCATGTTGCGATTCGTCGTGTCGCGATCTCCATCCGCCCAGGAACCGCGGTGGTAGCGCAGCAGCATGCGGAAACGACCGCTGCCTTGGTCGGTGATGTTGCGATAAGAGTCGCCTTGGGTGACGCTGCTGGTGCGAACGATCGCGGAGGGTTCTTCAATGCCGCCAAAGCTGCTCAAACTGGTGGCCGTCACCGCGGAGAGCTGGGTCGCGGAAAGCGCCGCGAGGGAAACAAGGCCGAGGGCCGTGGAGAAAGATTTCATGATAATCGTGCTAGGGGTTGTTGGGAGAAGCCGCAGCCAGGGTAATCGGCCACGGTTCGGGGTAGTCTCTGTGCGCCTCGCGACGATCGCCTTCGCCGATGGGGACATGCAGCGGCAACGCGTCGCAAAGCGTTTAGCGAATTAATCTCACGCGGCGCCTCATGAGAGTTGGGGTTGAGGGGTGGCGCCTAAATCGAGAGCTAACCGCGCGTGGAAATCAGCCAAGGCCAGCGATTATCCCTGTAGGGATACGGCCCTCGCGGGCGACTCGTCCCTTCAGATCGAAAGGCGTATTAGTCGTTATGCTGCCATGCCTAGCACACGGCTGACGGAGCGATGATGTGCGGGTGGGCTGACGGCGCAGCCTGCCGCAGCCACAAAAGTTCAGCTCGAATTGCCGTTCCGTTGCGAGCACACTGCAGCAGGTTATTGTCACGCGTCTCCCGCGCTCATCTCCCCTTACCCCCTTGCCCGTGTCCACGATGCAAATCGTCGTAATTGAAGACCATAAACTCATCCGCGACATGCTGGCCGCCTCCTGCGAACAGCTCGTGCCGAGTTCGAGCGTAAGTGTCGCCGAAAACGGCAAACAAGGAGTCTCGGTGTGCAAGCGTGTGCGTCCACACCTGGTTTTTCTCGATTTGGCCCTGCCCGACGGCGATGGCTTGGACCTGTTGGCAGAGTTGCTGGCGGACACACCTCAGCTGAAGATCATCGCGCTGAGCTCGTTCGCCGATGAGTTCACCGTCCATCGCGCTCTCCGCTCGCAAGTGCATGGCTTTGTCGACAAGGGCGAACAACCGTTGGGCATGTTGAAAGACGCGATCGACACCGTGATGCGCGGCGAAAAATATTTCTCGCCGACGGTGCAAAAGCTGAAAGCGGCGCTCCGATCGGACCCCGTCTCATTCGACAAACTGCTTTCGGATCGGGAGCAGGACTTGATGCGGCTTTTCGGCGAGGGTTTGTCCAACGACGCGGTCGCGAAACTGGTCGGACTCACCCCGGGCACCGTGAAACTTCACCGGCGAAACATTCATCGAAAACTCGGCTTCCACAGCACGCCGGAGTTGATGACCTACGCGTTGAAAAAAGGATTCACTCGCGTGAGACGCGGGGGTGAGTGAAGTCTTCGGGGCAGACGACTCGCGCCAGCGCCAGACGTTTGCGGAGAGTTTAAACGCCCTTCGTTTCGGCCAACTGTTCCTTCACTTGCTCCAACGCTCCGACGAGCGCCTCGAATCCCGCCTGCAACGCTTTGAAGTCGGCGCCCTGCCTCGCTGCCGCCGTCAGCTTGCGCGCGGCGTCCACCAACCCCGTTGCGCCAATCAATCCGCCCAGCGCATGCACGCGGTGGGAGCTCGCGCCGATGCGTTTCCGATCGCGGTCGACCAACGCAATCTTGAGTTGGGCAAATTCCTGCTCGAGCGAATCGACATACAGCTCCGCCGCTTTATCCGCCTGCGCTGGGAAACGGCGTCCATAAAACTGGAACGCTTGCAGATTGAGTCCCGGAGCCGTCGCCGGCTTCATCGCGGGGACGGCTCTCGCTTGCTGTCCAGACCGGCGGGCGCGCACCCGGGCTATGCATTCGCGAACTTGCACCGCATCGTAGGGCTTGAGCAGAAAATCGTCCATTCCCGCCGCAGTGCAACGCGCTCGGATTTCGTCGCTGTCGTAGGCGGTGGTGGCGACGATGACCGGCTTCTGGCCATCCCGCGCCAAACGCACGCGGCGGGCGACATCCCCGCCCTCTCCGTCGCGCAATTCCCAGTCGACGAGAATCACGTCAAACTCCTTCGCTTCCGCCAATCGCACCGCTTGCGCCACGGTATCCGCGACTTCGGGCGCATAACCGAGCTCCATCGCAATCCCCGACAGAACGACCTGGTTGTAGTGCTCGTCTTCGACGATCAGAGCCAGCGAACCGGCTCCCGCCTGGGCGGGCTGCGCAATCCGCGGCGCATCGTGAGGCATCGGGGCGCGCGTGAGCGGAACACACACATAGAACGTCGCGCCGCAACCGGGCTCGCTTTCCACTCCCACGTTTCCTTGGAGGGATTCCGCCAGCAGCCGGCACGAGGCAAGTCCCAGGCCCGTTCCAGAGATCGATTGCTTTTTCGCCTGGGTACCCCGCACAAACTTTCGGAAAACGAGCTCCTGCTCCTCCGGGGGTATCCCTGGGCCTCGGTCGCAGACCTCGATGTGCACATCGGCCCGATCGGAGTCGATCGCCTCCTCCTCCACCCGGATGTCGATCGGCTGGCCCGGCGCATACTTGATCGCGTTGCCCACGAAGTTGCTGACGATCGTCTTGATCTTGCCCTCGTCCCCGATGTACCCGTCGACGAAGGACGGCTCGACTTGCACGCTAATCGTGTTGCCATGCTGGTCCGCCTGCCAGGCGAAGCCCGCCACGACGTCGTTCAGCATTTTCTGGAGCGAAAACGGGGCCGCCTTCACCTCGATATTTCCGTGCTCCAGCTTGGAGTAACCCAGCACTTCCTCGAACGCGCGGGTCAGCGCGCCCGCGCAGGCTTGCACGGAATCGGTCAGCTTTCTCGCGTAAGGTTCCTGGTTCTCCCGCTTGAGCAGTCCAAGCAGTCCGACTATGCCATTGAGCGGATTGCGGATCTCGTGGCTGACGCTTTCCAGGAATTCGCTTTTCGCGCGGTTGGCCTGCTCCAACTCAAGACTGTGCGCGGCGATCGCTTCGTTCGCGAGTTCGAGATCCCGCGTGCGATTGGCGACAAGGCGATTGAGCTTCTCGTTTTCCCACCGCAGCGCCGCCGTGCGCCAGCGGTGAAATCCCCAGGCCATACCGCCGATGACGGCCAGTACCGCGGCCAGAAACCAACGCGTTTGGTAGAAACGCGGCTCCTGCACCAAATGCAGCTGCGCCTCGTCCTCGCTCCAGATTCCGTCGCTATTGCGAGCTCTGACCCGGAAAACGTAATGACCCGGCGGCAGCCTGGAGTAAAACGCAGTTCGTCGATTCCCGGAGTGCGTCCAGTCCGCGTCGTAGCCGTCGAGCCGGTACTCGAAAGCGATGTGTTTCGATTCGATCAGGCTGAGCGCGGTGAAATCGATTGTGAGATCGCGAGTCCCGGCCGGCGAACGAACCTCTCTCCCCGCGCCGAGCTCATGGTGATCGGCGGTGACCATTTCAATGCGCACCGGAGGCGGCACTTGGTTGCGCGGCAGATTTTTCGGATCCACCGCCAGTATGCCGCGACGAGTGGCAAAAAACAACTTCCCTTGGTGGCCGCGCCACGCGACGGGCTGCGCTCCGGACCAAACGGGCGCGATCGTCCCCGCCTCGGTCACCTCGGTCATGCGCATGCGCGGAGCGGGCTGCAGACCCCGGGCTGCCGCCAGCAGTTCGGATTTCGGCGCCGACATCACTCCGGCCGGCGTGCCGAGCCAAAGCCGGCCATGATCGTCCTCGACGATTCCCGACACGTGGTCCGCCGCCGCCTCGGACAGGACGTTCGGATTCAGCCAGCGGCCGTCTTCGAAAACCGCGAGCCCGCGGCTGCGGAAACCTGCCCACAGACGATTCTCCCGATCCACATAGACCGCGCGAACATGATCCGCGGGCAAACCATTCCGGTGGTCGTGCACGGTCACGCGCGCACCATCGACCACCACGAGGCCCGAGTCCCAGGTTCCAACGTAGATTGCACCGTCGGGACCTTCGCAGAAGGCCGAGGCCCGAGTCATCACGCGATTGCCCTCGAGCGGCACGGGAGTCAGTTCGCCGTCGCGAAACCGCCCGAAGCCGTTGGCGGTGCCCATCCACACCCCGCCGGTGCTGTCTTCAAAAATCCCATACACCCCGCGAATCTCCGGGAAGGTTTTCCACTCCTCGTTCTGCAGGACGGCAAGTCGGGTCGAACCGACCAGGATTCGGCCATCGCCGGTGGGAAAGGCGCTCGTGGGCATGGCGCGCTGCGGAAGGGGATACATCTGCAGCCGGTTTTTCGGGTCGAGACGCCCGATCGCCAGCTCCTCCGAGGCAAACCAGAGATTGCCGGCGGGGTCCTGGGATACGGTTTTGACTCCGCCCTTCGGCAAACCGTCCGCCACGCCATAAAGACGGTAGGGCAGCAAACGGGCGCGGACGAGTCCGACATCGCGCGCGCCGAGCCACAGGCTGCCCTCCGCGTCTTCGCACAGCGTGCGGACGCGATCGTAGGGCAGCCGGTCCAAGGTCGTGATGGTGACATTCTCGAGGTCGGTCACCTTTTGCAGCACGCCCCCCGCGAGCCACAGTCCGCCGTCGCGCGACGGCTTAAGGTCGAAGACCTGCGAGGCCGCCAGCCCCATCCGGGGCGTGAATTCGCGGAGACGTCCCTCGCGCAGGCGAAACAGCCGATGCGTGGTGCCGGTCCCGAACCACAGGGTTCCCCGCGGCTGTTCGCAGATCGACTGGATCTCGGCCTTGATCGTGCCGTTGTCGTCGTAGAACTTGAACGTAGTGCCTTCTCGATACACGAGACCGCGGTGATTCTGGAACCCGATCCAGACGCGATCGGCCGAGTCGACAAAGACGCAGCGCAGCAAGGGGCCGTATTCCGCCAGTTCCGCGGCGTGGCTGCGCAACGCGCCGTCGTGCCACGAATAAAGCCCATGGCCGAACGTTCCCAGCCAAAGCCGTCCCGTCGCGTCCTGCGCGATCGATCGCACCGGCGCGTGATCCAGGATGCCGCGTTCGAATTTTCCGTCGCGGTAGCGCACGACGCCACGCTCGGTGCCGATCCACATCCAGCCGTCGCGGTCCTCGAAGAGGCAGTGAACGAGATTGTTGACGATCTGGGGTGTGTTGGACGCGCGAAACGAGACAAACCGCACACCGTCGAACCGGGTAAGTCCGCGCTCGGTCCCGAGCCACAAGTAGCCGTCGCGGGTGCGGGCGATGGCCAGAATGACATCGGTCTGGAGGAAGCCTGATTCCTCTCCGAACGTTTCGAAAAAATATTGCTCGGTTTTGTTTTGGTCGTTTGGCGCCATGCCCTGCGCACTCCCTGCCGCCGGCAGCACCGCGAGCGAGAGGAGAAAGAGCGCGCGAAACCACATCGATCGACACGCGGGCGCCGTCCGGACGTCAGGGGGGTAATTCCGACAAGTCATCAAACGCAAGAAGCCTGGAACAAAATGAGCCTTGGCGCGAGCCACGAAAAAGGCGGCCCTGCGAAGGGCCGCCGTGTGTTGATACGAGTGCGAAGAAGGGCGAGCGCCGGACTCGTATTAGGGCTTACCGCTTATCGCTCAATGCTTAACGCGGGCCATCCGTCAGTTCTTCGTCGAGGTGCAGGCTTGGTGCTCGACGTATTCGTCAGTCCCGCGGTCGATGTTCAAATTGCCCTGACTGCGATACAATCCCCACTTGGGCTGGTAGGTCGTGGAGCTGGGACGCTCCATCTTCACATTAGTCAATCCCGTGAAGGAGCTGCCATTGATCGATGTTTGGAACGCACCGTCGGTCCGCCCAGCCGCGGAACTGATCTTGATCTTGTTCGAGACGGTCACCCAGGAACCGGCGGCCCAGGTAAAGGAACGGATCGTCGTCATGCCCGAGCCCGCGCCATGGGCGGTGCGACCCGCGGTTTGCGAGCTCAGGAACGTGCCGCTCAACGCCTGGTTGTTGTCGCCATCGGTGGCTTTCACTTGCTGGACAACGCACGTGCTGGTGGTGGAAAACTGATAGCCCGAGTTTGTGCGCCATTGGGACGAATACGTGTAGGTCTCGCCGCGCAATTGCCTGGCTCCAAGGACCTTGATCTCGGCCCGTTGCATCGTGGTGCTGGTCGTGTCGCGATCGCCGTCGCACCACGAACCCTTGTGGTAACGCAAGAGGGTCCTGATCCGGCCGCTGCCCTGATCGGTGATATTCTTGTAGGTGTCATTCATCGTCAATGACCCGCCGGAGCGAACGATAGTCGAGGGCTCTTCAATCCCGCCAAAGCTGCTGAGGCTGGTGGCGGTGACCGCAAACGCGGCAGAGGTCGACGAAACAAGAGCGATAACGAAGGGAAGGGATTTCATTCAGAAGCAGTTGGGTAGGGTTGAGGGCGAGGTTCGCCCGATGCCCGTAGTAACCGTTATTGCCATTTATTTGCCAATACTCTGAATTATCCCCGTAGGGATAGGCAAGTGGACCTCCGCCCTGGTTGGGTCTCGGAACCGGCAAACGACCCCAAAACGCAAAAACCCCTGGCGAACCAGGGGCTTAAAATGGCGGGATGGACGGGACTCGAACCCGCGACCTTCTGCGTGACAGGCAGACGCTCTAACCAACTGAGCTACCACCCCGTGAACCGGGGAAAGGAGCGGAACGTAGAATTCGAAAAATTCAAGTCAAGCGTCCTTTTGGAAAGTGTTTGCTCCGTGGGCAAAAACTCAGCGCGCGGATTTCACCTTGTCGCCGATTCGTACGCACCATAGGTGTGATTTCATTGGGGCATGCGGTGGTAGCTCAGCCGGATAGAGCATCGGTTTTCTAAACCGACGGTCGCGAGTTCGAGTCTCGCCCATCGCGCCACCGCTTAGGGGCGAGTCTCAAACTCGCGACGCGAGTGTCATACCACGGGGCTTTGCCCCGTAGACGAGTCTCGCCCATCGCGCCACCGCTTAGGGGCGAATCTCTGGACCGCCCGTTGCAGGGAGAGACGCCGCGTAAGAACATGCGTTTTGACGCCGTCCAGCGCTGCACAGATGTGTGCGTGCTACGTTGCCTGCACACGACGGCGAGTCCAGAGACCCCGCCCGACCAGCAAACCGTTTTCAGAGCTTCCTATAGCCTTGTCATCCTCGAGCGAAGCAAAGGATCCACTTGGGCCTGGCTGCAACCTGGAGCAATAAGAAACGCGAACCGCGCCGCGCAGCGCTAGACCCTCACCGCGGATGGGTCACGACCCTCCGCCACAGTTCCACCTCGCCGGGATGTCCGTGATCGCCGAGTTTGCCCGCGATCAGGCTCAGGGTGGGTTCCTCCACCACGTGTTTGGGATCGGCCGGCAGATAAGGCATTACGGTGCGTACAATTGCCCAACAAGCCCAGGCTCGCCAGCGGCGTTGTTCGCGGCGAGGTTCATTCATACGGCCCGCGTAGTGCTGAAAATGAACCCGTGGGTTGCCGATGAAGACGCCCGGCGGAGTATGCGACAAGAACCACGCCATCGCGTGATACGGCAGCGGCCATTGCAGGAGGACGGCTTCGGTGCCCCTCATATCCGCTCCGAAAGCCCGGTCGAGGCAAAGGATCGCGCGCGCAGCCAAACCGCGCTGCCACAAGTAGTGCCCGTATTCGAGAGCGGTCGCATAAAAGCCCTCACCGCGATCGTCGCCGTGAGTTGAAAAATTCCGCCAGTCCATCTTAGCCCTCGGAGCTGGAAGATGCGGGCATGGGGGTAAACACACGCTCATTCCATCCCCTGGTTACCCGAAGCACTCCCCGAGTGCCAAGAATTTTTCTCTCTGGCTGCAGGCGTCTCTTCGTCTGGGCTTGGCGGAACGCGCAGAATACACGACAACGACGCGAGTTGACCATGTCGTCCGCCCACCCGCCCACCCCAATAAATCCCGAGGTCCGCGCCATTCGCGGGTGGCGGTGGCTGCTGCTCTGGCCCCTGGGCACGCTTCTGCGATGGTGGGGCGCGAGTATTCGCTTCGAAACGTCCCCCGAGTCCCTGGCCAACCTCCGAAAGATCGACGAGCCCGTGGCCTTCGTGGTCTGGCATAACCGGCTCTTTCTCGTATCCGAGATCTTTCGACGCTACCGCCAAGGCCGACCCTGTTACGGTTTGGTCAGCGCAAGCAAGGACGGCGCCTGGCTCGACGCCTTTTTTTCACTGGTCGGCCTTCGAACCGTCCGGGGGTCCAGCAGCAAACTGGGACGCGAGGCCGTCACGGCGCTCGTGGACGTCATGCGTCGCGGCAATGACATCGGCATCACCCCTGACGGCCCACGAGGCCCCCTGTACGACTTCAAGGCGGGCGGCCTGATCGTGGCCCGAAGGGCCGGAGCCCCCCTCCTGCTTCTCGGCGGAGTTTACGAGTCCGCCTGGCAATTGTGCAGTTGGGATCGCTTCTACCTCCCCCGCCCCTTCTCGCGCGTGCGCGTCGAATGTGTGCTCGTGCGCAGCAGCGAGCTAAACGATCGTGACCGAGCCGCCGCCACCCTGCGCGAGCGGCTCCTCCAGATGAACCCGGACAATCCGCGGACCGGCCAAGCCTCGACGATCTAGATCGGATCCCGAGAAATGACCACTCATGGATTTCACCCATGGATGAAATCCCTCGGTGGTTCCCAACTTCCGATCCCTCAAAACGTCGGCACCACGGTCACCGTTGTGCCCGGCTGCGCGACGAAGTCCTCGCCGCCGCACCACGTGATGTCATTCAAAAGCAGTTTGAAAACGACGGGGCGTGAGGTCTCGCCGAGATTAAGCGACCATTTGTCGTCTGCGATGCAGTCGAGTGGAGCACCTTTTTCCCAACTCAATCCTGGACCCTCGCCCCGCACGTAAAGCGTATTGCCGAAGCCGACGTCGATCTGAGCGACGATTGTCGTTTCGACTCCAGCGGCCGCGACTGCTTTGACCGCCGGAGCCGGCGCGGGAGCGGAGGCTTTGGCGGACTTGCGTTTGGCGGGAGCTTTTTCAACCGGTGAGGGCGCCGGTTTCGCTGGGGTAGTCGAGATGACTGCGGACTTGGTGGATTTTTTCATAGTTCAACTCCTCAAGCTGATGGTCACAGACCGGCGCGAGTTTTCGTCCCGTCCGTGTGCCCCGGCAATAGCAAATTGGCAGCCAACTTCGACCGCCGAACGATTTTTCCTTACCGTGACGGTAAATAGCCCCAACGAGGCAAAAATTGCTATTTACTCGGGCGTGGGCATCCCCCAAAACGGCCCACTTGCGCTGGGGCAGTAGCTCAGTTGATAGAGCGCGTCGTTCGCAACGACGAGGTCGCCGGTTTGATCCCGGTCTGCTCCACCACTCCACGTAGTTCCCGAAAAGCCTGGCGTTGATCGACTTAGCCTGAAGGCTAAACCGACGTGCGAGGAAGGTGGAAAGGTGACGGTAGCACGGGGCTTTTCCAGATCAACGGATACTCCGGTCGGAGTTTTATCCACCCTCTACCCTCCACTCTCGACCTCTCGCCAATGACCCGGCGCTGCCGGGTCATTCCGTCGGCGTCAGCAGACGGGCGAAAACCATCTTGCCGCCGGCGGAAGGAAGGATGCTCGTGATTTCGGCCGCGACCCGCTGACCGATGAACCCGCGGGCATTGTTTACCACGACCATGGACCCGTCTTCGAGGAAACCGACGGCCTGTCCTTCTTCCTTGCCCCCCTTGATCAGCTCAACCTGGAGGGAGCTGCCGAGAATCAGTTCGGGCCGCAGGGCCTTCGAAAGCGAATTCAGATTGAGCCAGGGCACGCCATGGAATTCCGCCATCTTGGCAAGGTTGTAGTCGGTCGTAAGCAACTTGGCTTTCATCGACTGCGCGAGGAACACGAGCTTGGCGTCCACATCCTGCCTCTTAGCCACGTCGCTCTCCGGAATGCGGATGTCGATATTCCTCACCCGCCGAAGCTCGTTCAGCACTTCCAAACCGCGGCGGCCCCGTGTTTGTTTCGCGGGATCGTTCGAGTCGGCGACCGCTTGGAGCTCGTCGAGAACGAACTGCGGGATGACGAGCGCGGCGGTGAGGAAGCCTGACTCGTAGATCTTCGCCACCCGGCCGTCAATCAGCGCGCTGGTATCGACGACCACGACCGGCACATCCACTTCATGCGGGACAAAACGTACGTACGGAATGACCAAATTAAATTCGTCCTTTCCGCGCAGCGCGATGACGGTGCACAAGTAGGTCACGATCAGAAAGAGCGCCAACTGCACAATGCTCTTCTGCCACTCAAAGGCGCCGACAAAGAGCGGCGAAGTGCTCAGGAGATAGGAAATCAACGTGCCTACCGCCAAGCCGAAGGTGAGCGCCGACAATCCCCGCAGGGAGAAACCCTTTAGCAACGAATCCGTCAAAATCACAAGCAAGCCGATGCTCAAACCGATGAATCCACCGAGAATGTTGTAGTTGATCCATTCGGGCGTGTTATAGCACAACAGCCAGCCGCCCACGGTACAGACCAAGACAAAAACGATACGGATCGGCAGCAGGGTCTTGTTCATGAATGTCAGCGACGGAAAAAATACAGCACCACGAGGAGACCTATGCCCCCGATCATGCAGAGATAGAGAATAATGATCGCTCGGCGGGCTTTCGCCTTTTCAGGATCCCGATCGTCCATTTGCTGAAGTGCACAACACCGTTGATCTCATGACAATGCAATACTGGCTGGTGAAAAGTGAACCGGACGCTTACTCCTGGCAGGACTTCCAGCGCGACGGCCGCACCGCGTGGACGGGCGTCCGAAACTACGCAGCGCGTCTCAACCTCAATGCGATGAAGCGCGGGGATGAAGTGCTTTTCTACGAAAGCGTCACAACCAAAGCCGTGGTCGGCGTGGCTGAGGTGACGAAGACCGCGTTTCCCGATCGAACCGCGGATGAAGACGGCTGGGTCGCGGTCGAACTCAAGGCCGTGCGCGCGCTGCGGACACCCGTCACGCTCGCTCAGATCAAAGCGACTCCCTCCCTGGCCGACATCGATCTCCTTCGCCAAAGCCGCCTTTCCGTCGTCGCCCTGAAGAAAGCGGAATTCGACGCGATCGTGAAGATGGCGAAGTGAATCAACCTGGCGGTTAGAAGGTAGGGCGAGGCCTCCGGAATCGCCGCGTGGCCAGTACCGTAGCAGGTAAACCTCCCCGCCGCGCCGGACAGCATCAAAACGCATCTTCATCTCTCCCCCTCCGACGGGCGGTCCAGAGGCCCGCTCCTACCTTGCGATCCGTTTTCAGAGGCGCCTGAACTCATAACCAAACCAAAACCTCCAAACTGCCTCGGCCTGCGGCAGCACATGCGCTCGACAGAGCAGACCCCTTCGCCCTTTCTTCTCCCGTGCTCCGACAACTGACCATTCTCGCGCCCGGGCTTTTAGGCGGCTCAGTGGCCAAAGCGGTTCGGCAACGCGGGCTGGCCGAGCGGATCGTCATTTGGGCCCGCCGTCCGGAGACCCGCCTCGGTTTGCGCGAACAGCCTTGGTGCGACCGCGTCGTCGAGAAGCCCGAGGAAGCGGTGCACGGCAGCGATCTCGTCGTGCTGGCCGCGCCGGTGGAAAAAATAATTGCGCTGGCGCAACACGTCGCACCGCACCTCGCCGGCGGGGCGATCGTCACCGATGTTGGCAGCGTCAAAGGCGAACTCTGCCGCCTTTGCCATACGGCCATGCGCCCCGGCACCTTCTTCGTCGGTTCACATCCCATGGCGGGCAGTCAGAAAACCGGTTGGGAAAACGCGTCGGAAAGCCTCTTCGACCAGCGGGTTTGTTTTGTGACCCCGCTGGAGACGACTGACTCGCGCGCCACGGAAACGGTCGCGAAGTTCTGGCGTGAACTGGGAGCCGAGGTGACGACGATCCCGCCTGACACTCACGACGAGATCGTCGCCCATATCAGCCATCTGCCTCAGGCTCTCGCCACGACACTTTGCAGCTTCCTGAGTCAAAAACCCGCGGGTTGGCGGAACTTTGCCGGCGGCGGCCTGAAGGACACGACGCGCATCGCTGCAAGCGACGCCGTCATGTGGATCGAGATTTTTCAGCAGAATCGCGACGAAATCCTGCGCGCTTTGCGCGAACTCCAAACTGAGTTGCACAGCTTCCAATCCGCTTTGGCGAATCGCGATTGGCCTGAGATCAAAGGACGGCTCGAGCGCGGCAAGACCTACCGCGACGGCATGCGCCCGTAGAAGGAACACTACAGCAATTCGGCGAACTCGGATTCGTGACACAGAGGGGCGCTGAGCCATTGCTCATCTCTTATCGCTCATCGCTCATTTCTCATTGGTCGATCCAGCGGCGACTCAAGCCATTGCTTATTGCTGAATGCTTATTTCCGAACGTAGCGACGCGCCAGCGAGTCGTTCGATCCTGGCCGCCTTCGCCCTCAAAGGCAGCAAACCCCGGCATCAGCACGCGCAGAGTGATTGAGGATTGCCTATCGTGAATCGCACCTTTCGATTGGACGTTTCACCGTCGGCTTCAGCGCAAGCCGGCCCAAGCGCCATGACGCAACTTCCCGACCTGCTGCCCATTACGCCATTCACGCGCCCCGTCCGCGGACAGGTTGACCTTCCAGGATCCAAGAGCCTGACCAACCGCGCGCTGCTGCTGGCCGCACTCTGCCGCGAACCCGTGACTTTGACCGGCGCACTGTTCAGCGAGGATACCGAATTGATGGCGACTGCCCTCCGCCAGCTAGGGCTCACGATCGACACAAACGAAGCCGCGAAAACCGTCCGTGTCGCGAACCAAGCCGCGCGCTCCAAGACACCGCGCGCGGAGCTCTTCGTCGGCCTCGCCGGCACGGCTGCGCGTTTTCTCACCGCCTTGTGCGCCTCTGCTCCGAGCGGGGTTTATACGCTCGATGGGGTGCCTCAAATGCGAAAACGCCCCATGAAGGGGCTGATCGATGCGTTGCGCTCGATGGGTGCGGATATCCAATGTCTGGGGGACGAAGGATTTTTTCCGATCGAAATCAAGGCCGGTGGCTTGAAGGGCGGACGCTTGCAGATTGACGCGCGGGAGAGCAGCCAGCTTCTTTCCGCCCTCCTGATGGCGGCTCCGCTCGCACAGCAGGCGGTGGAAGTGAAATTGGTTGGTGGCGTGCGCTGGCCCTTCGTGCAGATGACGACTCGCCTGATGGAGCATTTCGGGCAGCCACCCGTTCAGCGAATTGGAACCGATCGTTTCTCGGTCGCGGTGGGAACACCCTACCGGACGCCCGGCGCCTATGCGATCGAACCCGACGCCAGCGCCGCGTCGTACTTCCTGGCGCTTCCGATCGTCGCAGGCGGAGAATTGGACTTCCGCGGGCTCGCCGGTCCCGGGCAAGGCCTGCAGGGGGACTCGCAATTTATCACGGTGCTGGAACGTTTTGGCGCGAGAACGTTCGCCTATGAGGGCGGACTCCGTGTGTCGTTTGCGCCTGGCAGCGCGCGCCGAGGAGGGGCGGAGAATTTCAACGAATTCTCGGATACCTTCCTCACCTTGGCGGCCATCTCGCCTCTCCTCGAAGGCACAACGAAGATTTCGGGAATTGCGCATACGCGCAAACAGGAGACAGACCGGGTTGCGGGCATGGCGCGGGAGCTGAGACGGCTCGGTCAAGACGTGGTCGAAACCGAAGATTCCCTCGAGATTTCTTCGCGTCCCCTGGTCGCGGACCAGACGATCGAGACGTATGGCGACCACCGCTTCGCGATGAGCTTCGGCATTCTCGGCTGTCACGATTTCCGCAAAAACGGACGACCCTGGCTGACCATCCGCAATCCGGCTTGCTGCGCGAAGACGTTCCCCAACTTTTTTGCGTTGCTGGAAAG
>CAZJLP010000022.1:71589-79333 GCA_964546955.1 uncultured Opitutaceae bacterium
GATCGTCTGAATTTATCATCGTGGCAATCGACGGAGGCGCCGCCTCCGGCAAATCGACGACTTCCCGCGCGATTAGCGAGCGATTCCATCTCCTTCACGTCGATACCGGCTCGTTCTATCGCGCCATCACGGCGGAGTTTCTTCGCCAGGGCGTGGCCCCGGACGACCTTCCCGCCGTCATGGCCGCACTCGCCCGGCTCGCCCTGAACACCCGCGTGACCGGGCGTTCGGCCCAGATGGAGCTCAACGGTCGCGTCGCGGGCGATGAAATTCGGAGTTCGGAGGTCAATGCGGCTGTTTCCCATTTTGCCGCCATACCGGAGATCCGCACCGCTCTGCTTTCGTACCAGCGCGGGCAAATCGACGTGGCTCGCCGGCATGGTTTCCGCGGACTCGTGATGGAAGGTCGCGACATCGGTTCGGTCATTTTTCCGCAAGCGGACTTCCGCTTCTACCTGCATGCGGATCCGGCGGAGCGCGCCCGCCGCCGAGCCGAGCAGGGCCAGCTCGATCAAATCGCGGAACGGGATCGCCTCGATTCGCAGCGAAAAACCTCGCCCCTTTTCTGCCCGACCGGGGCGATCGACATCGACAGCACCTATCTGACCCTCGAACAGGTCGTGGAAAAAGTGTCCG
This sequence comes from uncultured Opitutaceae bacterium, assembly GCA_964546955.1. Classification (GTDB taxonomy): domain Bacteria; phylum Verrucomicrobiota; class Verrucomicrobiia; order Opitutales; family Opitutaceae; genus CAZJLP01. Next base: position 72,226 of record CAZJLP010000022.1, read on the forward strand.
CCATCGTCGGACAGAAGCTGTCCCTGCCGGCATGAATCCGCGGCATGCGCTGCCCGAGATGGACCTGGTGTATGGTATATGCCACTACATCATCGGCACTATCTACGATGCGGTTTTTCGCGGGGACGTGCTCGGCCAGGAAAACCTGCCGAAAAGCGGGCCATTTATCATCGCGTCGAATCACGCGAGCCACCTCGATCCGCCGGCAGTCGGATCGTCCGTCGCCCGGCAGCTGCGTTTTTTCGCCCGCAAGACTCTCTGGAAACCGGGGTTCGCAACCTGGTGGTTGAATATCGTGGGAACGATCCCGGTGGACCGGGACGGCGGCTCCGATGTGCAAGCGATCAAACGCGTGCTCGCCGCCCTGAACGATGGATCGGTGCTCATCATGTTTCCCGAGGGCACGCGCTCCCGCGACGGCAACCTGCAGCCGGCGAAACCGGGAGTGGGATTGGCGGCCTGTCGCACCGGCGTACCCGTCGTTCCGACACGGGTGTTTGGTTCCTTCGAGGCCTTCGGCAAGGATGGGAAGCTGCGGCTCGGCGCACCGATCTCGGTCGTGTTCGGCCCGCCTCTCTATCCCAAAGACTACGACGACCCCAGCGCGGGCAAAGATCGCTACCAACGAGCTTCCGAAAGAATCATGGCTGCGATCGCACAGTTGCCGAAGCCAAATCCACCGGTGATCTGAGTTCTGGTGGAGTTTGGAGTTGGAAACGGTTGCTCACCCTCTTTTCACCGCCGCGAAAAATGCGCCCACTTCCTCCAGCGGTCGGGTGTTGAGCACGTTGGCTTTCGTCAGCCAGCCTTTGCGCGCGCCATTGATGCCGGCCCGGACGTGAGTGAGGCCCACGGTGTCGTGCGCGTCGGGATTGATCGCGCAGAGCAGGCCGCGCTCCGCTGCTCGCCGCCAATGACGCCAGTCCATGTCAAGGCGCCAGGGGCTGGCGTTCAATTCAACGACCACACGGTTCGCAATGGCGGCATCGATAATCTTCGGTACGTTCACCGCGTAACCTTCGCGACGGAGGAGGAGGCGCCCGGTCAGATGCCCGAGGATGGTCACGTGGGGCTGCTCGATCGCGCGGATGATGCGCGCCGTCATGTCCGCTTCGTTTTGCGCGAAGGCGTTGTGCACGGACACCACCACATAATCCAATTGCCCGAGCGTGGACGGTTCGAAGTCAAGCCGGCCATCGGCCAGGATATCGCACTCGGTCCCGGCAAAGACATGCGTCTTGAAGCGTTTCGTCGCGTTCAACGCACGGATGTCCGCGATCTGCTTCAACAACTGTTCCTCCGTCAGGCCCTTTGCTTGAAAACTGGCCTTCGAGTGATCGGCGATTCCGAAGTAATCCCAGCCTAAGGCCTGCGCCGCCGCGACCATCTCGTTGAGGGTATTGCGTCCGTCGGTCGCGGTGGTGTGGTTGTGGAAGGCTCCCCGCAGGTCGGCATACTCGATCAGAATGGGCAATTCGCCTTTCTCCGCCGCTTCGATTTCACCCAGGCCTTCGCGCAACTCGGGCGGAATGTACTTGAGATCGAGCGCGGCGAAAAGCGCCTCTTCGGATCCGATCGCCTGGGAGAGGGGCGCCTGGGTCGCCGCGGCCGCGCCGACCTTGTCTTTGACAGTACCCTCTCCTTCCGCGGGGACCAAACCCCATTCGCTTAAACTCAAGCCGCGGGCGAGGGCCCGCTGCCTCATCTGCACGTTGTGATCCTTCGAGCCGGTGAAATGATGCAGGGCAAACGCAAATTGCTCGAGCGGCACGATGCGGAGGTCCGCCTGCAGCCCGCTTTCGTAGCGGACGCTCGCCTTGGTGCCCCCCTTGGCCGTCACCTCCTGGATACCTGGGCGCGTGGTGAACCAATCGAACACCGCCTCGATTTCATTGGCGGCCACGATGAAATCCAGATCGCCGACCGTTTCCAGACCTCGGCGCAAACTCCCGGCATGTTCGGCCCGCTGCACCTGCGGCAGCGCGCGGAGCCCCGCCAGGATCGGCTCGGCCAGCGCGAACGCTTCCCACCAGACATGCCGGCGACCATACGCTTCGCGATTCTTGATTCCCGCCAGAATTTTCTCCTGCGACTTCGCGCCGAAGCCCGGCAGGTCGGCCACCCGCCCGTCATTGCACGCCTTGGTCAACCCGGCGATGTCGGTGATTCCAAGCTTGTCATGCAGTGCTTTGATCTTTTTCGCGCCGAGACTCGGAATCTGCAGCATCTCCACCATTCCCGGCGCAAGCGAGGCCTTGAGATCGTCGTAGAAAGGCAGCTTCCCCGAACTGTGGAGATCCACGATCTTTTTCCCCAAGGCATCGCCAATCCCTTTGATTCCTTGCAGCCGCCCTTCGGCAATGACCGTGCCCAAATCCTCCTCCAGGGATTCCAGGGCGCGGGCGCCCGTCTGATACGCGCGCGTCTTAAAGGGATTCTCACCCTTGAGCTCCAAGAGGACTGCGATGTCGTTGAGCACATCGGCGATCTCGTTTTTTGTCATGGCAGAAAGGCTGTAAGCGATAAGCGGTAAGCCGTAAGCTTTTTCGAAAAAATGCGACCTCGCAACCGGATCGTCGAGGTTCCTTCCGCGACTCGCCGCGACCGCGCGGCCCCGTGAGATTTTGCCTAGCCACGCCCCCGATTACCCAACAGGTTAACACCTACCCTCACGCTATCGCAGCCCTCCCTGACCGTGCCCTTCACTTATCAGCGCACCATTCACTTCCCCGATACCGACGCGGCCGGCGTCGTATTTTTCGCCAACTATCTCGCGATCAGCCACGAGGCGTATGAGGAGTCGCTCGCCGCGAGCGGCATCAATTTGCGGACTTTCTTTTCCGAAGCCGGCGTGGTGGTGCCGATCTCGAAGACTTCGGCAGACTTTGTGCGTCCGTTGTACTGCGGCGACAAAGTCTCGATCACGGTGAAACCCCTGTTGCTCGCGGCGGAAACCTACGCGATCGACTACGAGATCCACAAAGTGGGTCCACCGCAGAAACTCGCGGCCACTCTTCGCACCTGCCACGTCTGCATTACCTCGAAGACCCGGGAACGAGCGCCCTTGCCGCCGATGCTCGCGCGCTGGGTGCATGCGGGGTGAAGGCGTGGAGTGCGCCCCCGCCATCTTTCTCTTTCCTCTTTATCTTTAGGAGCCTCTGAAAAACGGATCGCCGGGTAGGGCGGGCCTCTGGACCGCCCGTCGAAGGGAGAGCCACCGCGTAAGAATATACGCAGGACCAACCACATTCCCGTACACGCCCTAAGAGAAAGAGTCCCGGACTGCCCGCAAAGTCACCGCACCTGCAACAATTGATAGTTGGTAATCGGTGGTTGGTAGTCGGCAGCGGTTCACTGTGCGGAGCGCTTACATCAATTCCGAACTCCCCACTACCTCCCCGTCGGTTCAATGGGACCGTCTACCCCTCGTCGGATGGCGCGCGTCTGGCGAAACTTCCGTTGCCATAACGCGCGAATTTCCGGTTGCTGCCCCGGCCCGGCGACAATTTTTCCTTCAGGACCAGCAACGACCGTCAACCCGTTCCATGTTGTCATCGTGGTGGGAAACCTACTGCCCTGCAGCGTTGTCATCATGACGTGCGCCACGACGTACTGCGACTCCCGTTCCAGCGCGTCGATCAGATGGGGGCGGAGAGCCGGTCCATACGAAAGGACTCGGACGGCACGATCGGACAACGTTGCGGAGGGCCCCGCGAAATCCGTCCGCCAGCGCACGTCGTCATTCGTCAATTCGGCGAGGGCCTGCTCCGCTGCTTTACTCGTGGGAATTAAGGGTGCCTGGAGCACCGCCGTCCTCGAAGTCGCCGGAGGCTGCGCCTCGACCATCGACATCACCGAACCTTGAACCATTGGCCCCGACTTGCTCGCCGACATCACATTTGTGGCGTAAGGCCGGTACAGGAAAGGCTCGGGCTTGAGATCAGCCGGTCTGACGATCGCCCCGGAAAACGAGGGGTCTTGCTCGCGGGGACCTCCTCCGTCGGCACGGGACGTTTGCGCGGCAGCCATGCCCGCAAACGCAAGAAACGAAAAACCGCCTCCAATTATCCGCGTGCGCGTGCTCATTGAACAACCTTCATTCGACCCGGCGTACCCCTGCTCGGTGCCGTCAAAGTTTTTAGGCGCGCTGTCAGTTCCGCGTGGGGTCTTCCGGCTCGTCGATCAGTAGTTTCCAATCGTCGCTGATACCGGCGAGAATCGCCTTCCACAGCGTCTCATCCTGGTTGAGATCCAACAAATTGGACATCAATGGACTGACGACCCAGGTATTGTGTTTGAGCTCATTCTCCAATTGACCGCTTTCCCACCCCGCATAGCCCAGAAACGCGCGCAACCGCATCCCTTCCTGAGACTGAGCCTCGGCCGCCTTCTGCGGGTCCATGCCGAACATCAATTGAAACCCGGTGCCGTCTTCGTGAAAGCGCCAACCACAGAGCAGAACCTGGTCTGTCTGAACGGGGCCGCCCTGAAAAAGCGGAATCGACGCCAGGGGACTCAGCGCGAATTCCGCGTTGAGCTGTCCCAGTTTCTTCCCCAACGGCCGATTTAACACGATTCCCATCGCCCCCTTGTCGTCATGCGCCGAAATCAGCACAACTGACTTTCGGAAATTCGAATCGCGCAGGGACGGGTGGGCGAGCAGCAGTGAACCTGCCAGCGCGCTAAATTCGGGAGAAGGACGACTGGAACGCATTCGAGAGCGGCAACAGCGCGACGAGACGAAGCTAGAGTTGAAGAATTTTGATTCCGGCGTCCGCCAAGAGCGGCGCCACCATCAGGTCGTTGTTATAGTCGCGCCGATATCGAATTTCCGCAATGCCGGACGCCGCCAATATCTTGGCGCAATTGATGCAGGGGAAGTGGGTGACATACGCGACACAACCGTCGACGGAACTGCCCCGTCGCGCCGCGTCCGCCACGGCGTTCTGCTCCGCGTGCACCGTCGCTTGCTCGTGGCCGTCTCGCAGGCGAGACTGGTGAGGCGTCCCCGGCAGAAACCCGTTGTAGCCTGCCGCGACGATCCGGTTCTTTCGCTCCCCGGTGCTGACGATGACGCAGCCGACGTGGAGGCGCTCACAGGGGGAACGGGTCGAAATAAGCATGGCCGTGGCCATGAAATAGTCGTCCCAGGAGGGCCGCCCGGGCAGCGCTTCCGTCGCGCGGGCGACCAAATCCATGAGTGTGTCGGTCTCGACATCCATGGCGCGCAGCTTGAAAAGCTCGTTCGAAAAAGCGATAGCGAAGAGGCGGAACTTCCGCCAGCGTGTGCGAGACGCATCTTGCTCGCTATGTCTTCTCCCGAGTGACGCCGAACAGCCCTGCCACACCTCCTCCTCCCGCTCGAGCGCGCCGAGCGCGCCGCAGGCTATTGCTTTTGGTGGGGCTGTTGGCGCTGGCGTGGGCTGTCTTCGCCGTTTCGCGACCCAAGCCCTTCGCTCCCGCTGCCTTCGTGTTGCCAGTGGACGCCTCGAGCAGGATCAAAACCAAAGGCGGATGGACACGGCGGGTCGAGCGACCCACCCCGGTCCCTCCTGAACGCCCCGTCGAGGTTCCCGCAGGCAGCCGCGTGCGAGTTCTCTACCCGGACGGCCGTCTTTTCCTGGTTGCGGGCCCCTCTCGCCTGGCGATCCCGCCCCCTGGACCCGCGGGCGACGTTCAGCCGATGACTTCGCTTTTGAGGGACGTCATCGACGGAATCCCCCTCCATTCGGAACGCGCGCGATCACCGGTCCGGATCACGTCACCCGTCGACGTGACACGGTTTCTCAATCCCGTCATCACCTGGGACGCCTCCGAGGGCGTAGCCTACGACATCGCCGTGATAGACCCTGCGGACCCCCTCGTCCCTCCGCGGGTGGCCCAGGGCGTGCGCCCTCCTCTCAAAAGCGAGGACCTTGCCACTCCGCAACGACGCGACCTGCCTCCCGATCGTATCCATGAGATCGTTATTCGGGCCAAGGACGGACCCACCCTTCTCGGCGCGATGCGATTTCTCACCATCGCCGAAGCCGAGCGCGGCGCGCTGCCGGCGGATCCGGCCGAACTCCTAGCCGAAGCCGCGGCCGCAATGGCTAAAAAACCGACGCGCACCGGAGACGCCTATCTCGCGCTTTCGCGCCTCCCCGCAGATTGGGCTGCCAGCGAGCCCGCCTTGCGGTTGAAAATAAAGGTCTACGCCGACCTCGGTCTGACCGAGGAGTTCGAAAAAGCGAAGTCGGCCGCTCGCAGTTTACGTCGATAGCCGAGCGTCGCGAGCAGGGAACGGGACGACCGCCGCGACTTCGGTCCGTCCATTTCAGCCTTTCAGCCCTTCAGCCTTTCCTCCTTTCTTCCCGCATGCCCTCCCTCCAGGAAATCGTCGATTTTTGCGATCAGCGGACGCGCCGAGCCGCCTTCAAAGACGCTCCGGGAGCGTTCAACGGCCTCCAAGTCGCCAACAACGGACGAGTAAGCCGCATTGGGGCGGCGGTCGACGCGGGCCTTGTGCCTTTTCAGAAAGCGGCCGCTGCGGGAATCGATTTTCTCCTCGTGCACCACGGAATGTATTGGGACATGCCCCGACCGCTCACCGGACCCGCCTACGACCGCATTGCAACGCTGGTCCGGTCCAACTGTGCACTGTACTCCAATCACCTGCCGCTCGATGGGCACCCCGAAATCGGCAACAACGCACTTCTCGCACAGCAGTTGGAGCTCAAGCCCGACCGGCCCTTTCTCGTGCGCGACGGCGAAGCTATCGGCTGCGTCGCCCCGTCGGATCGTTCGCGGTCGGAACTGCGCTCGCGTCTCGAGCAACTTTACCCGCGAGTGATCCCGCTCGAGTATGGGAGCGACCGGCCCCGCGCGGTTGCTTTTTGCAGCGGAAGCGGCAACAGCGCGGTTCCCGACCTCATCAAAGATGGGGTCGACACGCTGGTGACAGGCGAATTGCGCGAAGAATGGTTCACCGTGGCCCAGGAGAACCGCTTGAATTTGTACCTATGCGGCCACTACGCGACAGAGGTTCACGGCGTAAAAGCCCTGGCGGCCGAAGCTGCGGCAAAATTCGGGCTCCCCTGGGAATTCGTGGCGACGGAGAATCCGTTGT
>CAZJLP010000023.1:0-55783 GCA_964546955.1 uncultured Opitutaceae bacterium
ACCGTGCAGGACGAAGACGCCGCAAACCGGGGAATACCAATCGAGTCCGTTGTCGACGATCAGGTTGTCGTGGACCAAGAGATTCTCGACGTCGGCGAGCGCGATGCCGCCGTAGCCCATGTAGTTCGCGAGGGCGGAGGGCGGGGCGGCGATTTCGCGGCGGAGGCAGCTGCGAATGTCGTTCCCGTTGATCGTGAGATTGACCACCGTGATGAATTCGTCGGCCTCGGAAAGATCGAAGAAACCAACCACACCGATGCCGTTGGCGCCCATGGCGTGAATGCGATTTCGACCGATGCGAATGTCGTAGAGGGGACCGCCAGCGCCGCGACGCAGCTCGCCATCATCCACCGCCACGGGGTCGCCGAGAATGCCAAGGTCGAGAGGGCGGGTCGGCTCGCAGGGATCCTCCTCGGTCAGTGGCGGTTCATCCTCGGGCGGGACGGGTTCGCCGTCCTCATTGATCCAGACGATCGAACCAAGGGTGATGCCATTGTCGCAGCCGCCGCGGATGTGATTGTGAAAGACGTGAACCCGTTCGCACAGGCTCAGCAAATGAATGCCGCCTTTGCTGATCGTGCCCGGGACAAAGGAAGTGTCCTCGTCCCCGGAAGGAATGAAGGCGGCGCCGTCGACGGCTTCGCCGACGACCTCGATGACGTTGCGTTCGATTTTGCCGTCGTCGGCGAGGACGACGAGGGCTTTCTCCAGGCAGGAAACGTCATCCATGCGGAGCGAGCAGCCCCGGACGACGAGTCCCTGGATCCACTCGGCGCGGATGGCGGCGAAGGCGGAGGCAGTGACGTCAAGTTTTTCGAAACTGAGATCCTTGATCGGGCCCTCGGCAACTTGCTCGACTTCGCTGAGCGGGTTGAGACCGAGCGCGAGGATGGCACGGCCGCGTGAGTCGGCGACCACGGCGAGCGATTCGATCGAGATGTTTCCTCCGCCATAAATCGAAATAATCGGCTCGGTGCCGTCGTCGGAGGGGGCGAGCAGGCGGGTCCGCGCGCCGCAGCCGGAAATTGTGATGTTCTGGCGATTGACGAGAGAGATGCGCTCGCGGAATTCACCGGGGAGGATACAAACCTCGCCGCCGTCGTCCGGCAGGGCATCGATGGCATCCTGGATGGAGTCGAAGTCACCGAGAGTCGTCTGGCCATCGCCGACGCGGTAGGTGCAGCACGTGTCGAGGCGCGAAAGCGGACGAAAGCGGCGGCGGCAGTCATGGATATCGCCACCGTCGGATGTGTCGAGGTCGACGGACCATATGACGATGCCGAGTGGAACGCGGTGGTAAGCGATGCCTGCGGGCAGTTCTTCGGTGAGGAGATTCTCCTCGTTGCCGATGTCGCCCGCTCGAACCGTGAAAGTCCAGTAGTCTCCGGGACGATACACTTTTGTCGAAGGATCCTCGAAACTGAGATGAACGCCGAGTTCATCCGGCAATTCTGCGGGCGAGGCGGCGTCAAGGTAGTCGCCGAGGAGCTCGATGCCGTTCCAAAGCCGGAAGAAAGAGCGCGGGTCGTCGGCGGGATCGGCCGAGGGGTCGGGAGGAGGAGTGCCGAAGATGACCTGGGTCGTGTCGACCTCGATCGTACCGTTGGGGTTGATCGAGGCGGGGACGCCGTAGCGGGGGGCCCAATGGCCCAGGGCCGAGTCGTAGGTGACCACCTCGAGGTAGCAGGAAGTCAGACCGCTGGTGAGGATGGCGGAGCGATTGGCTTCAATGTCGATCGTGATGTCCGTGCCGCTGGTGCGGAATACGCCGGAGCCGACAAGGCCGCCATTCCATTGGGACCATTTGAAGCGCGGGGTGCCGTCGTCGGTAGGAGCGATCTCGATACGATAAAGGCGATGTTCGAGGCCCACGTAGCCGCCACCCTGGGTCACGGGGCATTCCCCGGCGACGGTGGTGGTGGGCGTGAGGGAGGCGTTCAGGCGACCGAAGAGCGACGGGTCGTCCTTGAGTTTATCGTGGATCGAAACGCAGTCCTCCCCGGCCTCGAGCCGCAGCAGACGAAGGCGGTAGGACGTCAGGATGCGTTCGGTGGTGTCGACCCCGCCCAGGGCGGGTTCGAGCAGGCGCGTCGGGAGTTGGAAACCGCTGACGGCCTCGCGCCAGACCTCGAGCACGACGGCGTCGCGCACGCCAGCGGCGCCATCGGCGGCGGTGGGAGGCGTGGCTTCGGGATCCTGGATGGGAGGTTGGAGGTACGTGGCGGTGCGCGTGATCGGGGCGGTCGGCGCGGCAGGATCAGCGGGCGGCAGTTGGACGAGAATGCCGTCAGCCCAGACGCGGCCCGGATGCAGGTCGACCTCGACGAAAGGGTCTCCGCTGCCGGTGACGACGCGGGCGGCGAGGACATTGAAACCATCGGGTGCGCCGGTCGGCACGGCGGCTACGCTCGGCCCGATGGCGTCCTGTCCGGCCTGGTCGTGCCAGTGGGTATTGATGCGGGTGTGCTCGTTCCAGTCGGAGTCGAGCATGACCTTGCCTTGTTGCTGGAGGACGCCGGTGAAGTTTTCACTCGGGTCAAAGCGCCACTGTGAGAAATCGCCTTTCATAAAGAGGAAGAAGTTGAAAAAGTCAGGTCAGGTGACGGGAATAAGGAGGGGGCGGACGCCGACGGGCATGAACTCGCGGAGCCGGATGGAAAGATTTGCCCATTTGTGCGCCTCCAGGAGAAAGCCGAAAGCCCCCATGGCGTCGTCGCCCGGGCCGCGCTGGCGGATGCGCCAATCGCTCTGCAGCGCCAGCTGTCCGTAAGCGGGGTTTTCGAAGTAGGTGGAGGTGAAAACGAGGACGGCGTCGTCGGCGTCGATGCAAGCATGGTGCGGCGGCAGACGATCATCCTTGGCGGAGAACCAGCAGAATTTGAGACAGCCGTGCTGATTGTCGTGCACCTCGAGCTGCTGGCAGAAGAGCGTGCCGTCGCCGGAAATGGCATCGACGCGGACCCTGCCGAAAAACGTGACGCTGCGGACATCGGTTTCGGGCGCCCAGGCGGTGGCTGGATTGGTGAACGCGGTGAGCGCGAAGGCGCTCGTGCCGTCGGCGTCGGGAGCGGTGCCCGCGTCGACAATGCACTCGGTGAGGAAAAGCTGGTAGGCGTCGTCGACGAGCAGCGAGCCGGTGATGCAGCGCTGGAGGTCGATGTCGGGTGTGGAGGCGAAGGCGACCTCCTCGGGAGATCCGCCGGCCCACCCGTAGGTTTCATCGAGGTGAATGGAGGGCGCGAGCGGGGCGCGCTCGCCGTTGCGCTTGATCCAGCCGCCTGGATCGAGGGTACAGCTCAGGATTTCGAGGCGGCCCAGGGCGGCGCGGGCGACGAGGGGTGCGGCGAAAGCGAGCGTGGAGTGGCGGGTGAGGAAAAGGCCCTCGAGGCGCACGGAGAGCGTGGCGATTTGGGCTTCGAGCGCTTCCTGGTCGGCGGGGTCGGCCGCGACGACGTCGACGGGACGGAAGCGCAGGGGTTGGCGAAGGCGAAGAGTGGGCCGATGACCATCGGCGGCGCGAATGACGAGCGGGTGCGCGAGGCGGAGCGTACGCGCGCCGTTTTCCGTCACCACCCCGGAAATAGAGGCAAGATCAACATCATGGACGAGGCTGTCCTGGATCTCGATCACGAGTGGGGCGGTCCGCGTGTGCAGGTCGTCGAGTGCATTCTCCAGGGCTGAGGGGGTTCCCTCGGCGGTGATTTCGAGAACGGTGGCACCGACGCCGTTAATCGTTGTGGGCCGCGGGGAGCGGTCGACGGGGTGGGCGCCGACTTCGCCCACGGCGCCGTAGGCGAACGACACGATCAAATTATTGATGAGGGCATTGCGCTGGGCGGCGGAAGCGACGCCGAAAAGGACGCGTCCGATGACGGGATCGACGGCGATTTCGAATTCGTCGAGACGGCGCTTCAGGCCATCCTCCCAAGCGCAGAGGTTCTCGCCGCGAAACGTCCAGACGCGGCCGGCGAATTGATTCTCGGGCAGGAAGAGATTGAGGCCGACGTCGCCGGTGTCGAAATCGGCCAGCTCGAAGTCGGTGTGATCGTAGGTGTCGACGGAGATGTAAGCGGCGGGATTGCCGGCGAGCAGGCCGTCCGTATTGAGACGGGCGCGTGGCATGGGGTTCGGGCAGGCGTCTAGCTCGACGAGCGCGGCCGCATCCGCATTCGGATCGTGGCGGTAGGTGTTGAAAAGACGCACCGGGCGCCCGCGGTGTTGAGGGTCGTTGGGGTAACCGGCGTCGCCGGGGGCGGGGCCGCCCTCGAGTGGGTGCAAGTCGAAACCCACGACGTAGCGCGCTTCGTCGCCCGAGAGGGAAGCGATTTCACGCCAGCCCTTTGGGACCGGCTGGCTCAACGGAAGGTTGTAGGCTTGAAGACGCCAGAGGAAGATGGCCAGGTTCGGCAGGTTGTAGTGGATGCCGCCGTCGAAGGCCGGCTTCACGTCGGCGGTATGGTAGAACGGATCGAACGGCGTGTTGACGAGCGTGAGCAGCGCGGGATCGCGAATCGGCACCGTGCCGCCGCGGGGAGGCAAGGGGAACGGTGTTGTGGTGAGGCCGATATTGATGTTGGTGTCGCGGTCGGGGCGCTGGTGATTGAGATGTTGCTGCCAGGCGAGACGGTCGCGCAGTTCGACGCCGCGGGCGGGCCAGCCGGTGAGGTTGGCCGCGAGGCGCTCGATGACGGCAAGGGTGCCCTTGCGCCGCCGCAGCGCGATGGTGTCGGCGACGTCAGCGCGGAGCGTCCACGCTTCGCCCTTGAGATGGCTGGCGCCGACGAGGTCGGCGAGGTAGGGGATGACCCAGTCGTCGCAGGTCTCGATGAATAGATCGTGATAGAGCGACTCGATATTCTCGTGGACCGCGCTGTACGCTTCCTCGACGGCGGAGAGATAAGCGCGCAGCTGGTAGGCGGGCGTTTGCTCGGCGTCGCGGATGCGATAGATCTCGGGAAGGCGGGAGTAGAGCGAGACTCTCATGACGAGACGGCGCTGAAGCTAAGGTGGAGCAGATCGAGTTGGAGAACCTCGTTGGGCAGGCAGGCCGCGTAGGAGGCGAGCGGTTTGGGCTCGGCGGGCAGCGCCAGGTCGGCGGGCTCTTCGACGGCGGTGGCGGCGGAGCCGAGCAAGCCCAGCGCGGTGACCTTGCACCAGAGGATTCCGTCGACGTTTTGCAGCACGCCCTCGATGCGCGTGGCGTATTCCGATTCTCCTAGTTTGCGGGCGGCGAGAGCGAAGAGGCCCTTTTCCGCGGCGGTCTCGTCATCGTCGGTGTCGGCGAAACCGAGCGCGAGACGAAGGTCCGCCTCGATGTCGTCTTGCTGGTACGTGCTGTCGAAAGCGTATTCGACGTCGACATACACGTAGCGAAGGAAAGCCTGGCGCACGACGATCGAGTGGCGGTCCGAACCGCGGTCCCGTTGGGCGGCGAGAATCGAGGCTTTGACGGCGTCGTATTCGTCGGCGCGGCCGGCCTCGAGGAGGACGGTGAGAACGACGGAAGGGAGGCCGAAGATCATATCCCAACGGGCGGCGGCCTTGGTCACGCCAGCCAGCGCGAGCGTTTCGGCTTCGTAGTCGCTGAGGCTGACCATGCGGCCGAGGCTCTGCAGCTTGGCCGGGGCGGCGGCGCGGGCTTTCTCGCCGTCTTCGGCGTCGGAGCCGCCGGCGATGACACCGGGAAGCTGGATTTTTTCGAGGTTAACGACGCGAGAGCCCGGTTGAACCTTGGTATCGGCTTTCAAGGATCCGTGGGCGCCGGAACCGACGCGGTAAACGGCGGTGACGTTTTTGAGCCCGGATGGGAGGCGCGAGCCCGTCAGGCCGTCGCCAAACTGGATGTAGCTGTCGCCCTCGGAGTCCTGGCGGACGATGTAGATCTGCTCCAGCGCTTCGCGGCCGAAGAACGAATCCACGCGGGACCACTCACGTTCTTCGACGTAGATCGTGAGCTCGGGCACCTCCGGCGGAGAAGCGCTAGAGGAACTGAAGTACGCGAGGGGGGCTTTGGGCAGCTTGAACGTTTGGAATGTCTCGCGGCTGTCGCCGTTGCCGAGCACGACTTCGGCCTGGGATTTGCCCTGGGTGGCTTCGACGACGTTGCCGAAAACGCTGACGATGGGTTCGGCTTCGTCGAAGTCCTCGTGGAAGAAGTCGCTCAAGACCGTACTGAGGACCAGCGGGCGCATACCCTCGTCGGTGTCGGCCAGACTGGCGACGGCGGTGATTTGCTGGACCGTGGCCTCGGCGGTGCGGCCGTCGTCGGCCTGGAAGAGCAACGTGCGGTTTTCGAGTGCGGCGGCGTCCTCGGCGGTGCCGTAGAAAGAAAGTTGATTGACGGCGCTCAGTGGACCCGCGGGGGGATCGGAGAGACGGCTGACAGTGAGGGCGGGACTGGTGGCCTCGTGAAGGCGGATCTCTCGTAGGTCCGCGTAAGCGTAGCCGGGGCTGTTGTTGGTCACGATTGCCTGGTCCAATGTGACGAACGTGCTGGCGCCCTGGAGATCGCCGAACGAAATAGGGCCGGCGGAAATCTGGCTGATTTTGCGGGCTACGGTCAGAGGGTACTTGCTGCTGTTGTACGTGACGGGTGCCTGCCAGAGAAGGGTGGTGTTCGGGGTGAGGTCGGTGACCTCCTGGTCAAGGGCCACGAAAGCGGCGGGCAGACCGACGGAGCTGGAGGTCTCGGTGCAGTCGCTACTCAAGTGTCGCACGTAGACGGTGGCGGCTTCGGTCATTCCGTCGATCAGCCCGTCAGACGCAACGTGGCTCGTGTGGATCTTTGCCGGGGCATTGAACCCGAAATGCCGGAACGTGCGATTGATGCGATAGGCCGTGACATTTCCCGACCAGTTGGCGAGGACGGGGGTCTCGAGTTCGACGATGCAGCGGCCCAATATCAGTTCCACCGATTTTATTTTCACCAACTGCGGTGTTTGCTGCTGGGCGATCGAAGTGGTCGAAGTGTTGGTCCAGGAGGGCTCATCAGCAATGAGCACGAGTTTTTCGCCTGATTTCAGGCCGACGGTGGCGAGGCTGACGGCATCGACGGCGCCCCCGGCCGATGAAATTTCGATGGAGGTGGCGCCGCTCGATAGGCCGGCCGTGTAGTTACGAGAACGATACAGAGAAAAGCGGCTGAGATGCGGGTAGGCGGCGAGTTCGGACGAAGTTTCGAAGTCAACCGGATCGCTGACCTCGTCGAGCTCGGCTTTGACGGGATAGGCGGCCGGGATTCTCACGGTCGTGGTGCCCTTGACCTCGAACGCGAATTTGCCGGAGCCGGACAGGCCCGGGGCAAGGCGGTAGCCCAGGAGGCGAACCAAGTTCGCGATGCTCTCGCGCCATTGTGCTGTGCGCAGGTAGGCCTCGTTGGCGTAGTGCTCCTGATAAAAGGTAAGAATATCCCCAATGATCGCGGCGCCCTCGAGGAGGGCGACGCCGGGGTCGTCGGCCCCGCGGTGGGTCCAGGCCTTGAGCGCGGGCGCACGGTTGACGGACCGAAGCAGAAAGTCGCGGATGTCGCCGTATTCGCCGATGCGATATCCGATGTGGGACAGCGCCGGGCGATTGTCGGGGCGGCGGGGAAACGTCTCGGTGGCTGTGCAGTCGTTGGTCAGTTCGTCGCTCATGCGCGGCCTCCTTGAAGTTCGAAGCGGATGAAACCAGTCTCGAGGTGATCGGGGTCGTTTTTCACCTGAATGATTTCGTTGAACGTGACCTGAATCTTGTCGCCGGGGCCTGCCGTGGGTTCATTCCAGCGCTCAAGATCGATGGAATTAATGTGCTTGATGCCCGAAATATGCTGGATGCGACCGGCAATTTCGCTGGCGTGGAGGGATTGGCCGAAGGTCCAGTTGTCGGGGTGGAAGAGACCGAGGCGGCCGTCGGGCGTGTAGCCGGTGGAGAATTCCTGCTCGAGGATATAGCGGATGTCCTCCGGCCAGAAATCCTCGTGGATGCAGACGGTGACGTAGATCTGCAACGGGACGAAATCGGGCGGGCGGATCTCCAGGTCTTCGCCGATGAGGCGGACGGCCTCGAGGTGGCTGCGGAGCCGGGCAAGCAGGTCGTCGCTGATTTCCTCCGTTCCGGAGGGATCGACGCTGATCCGCACGGTGCGCCAGCTCCCCGTCCAGGCGTAGGCGGCGACGGCTTGAGAGACCCCGTCGACTTCCTCCGCGCGCGCGATGTAGTCATCCAGCGTGACGGCGCGAAGCTGGCGCGCGCGGTAGGCCTCGGGGGCGTTGCGCAGAATCTGTTCGGGGAGTTCCGGATCGAGCCCGTTGGTGACATCGAAAGGATTCCAGACGGCGGTGACGTCGGGGGTGGCCGTGGTGTCCGAATAGATAATGGAATCGCGGCCAACATTGCCGACTTCGCCGCCGCCGACCTGATATGAACAGTTGATCACACTGTCAGCGGGCAACAGGTAGCCGTTGGTGCCATTGCCGAAACGAATGACGCTGCGTTGGAGTTCGTCCGTCTCGACAGCGAAATAGTTGCCCTCATCGAGCGAGTCGTCGGCGTGCACGAGGCTGATGTCCTCGAGGAACGCGACCGCGCCTTGGCCGGGGATCTCGACCTCGATCTGGAGGCTCGACTGCGGAGGGATTTCGCCTCCGGTGTCGGTGTCAAGATACGCGAGGGGAGTATAGGGCAGGCGGCAGAGCAGGCCGCGACGCTCGGTGCGTTCGTAGGCGTATTCGCCGTCGGCGAGGGTGGCGTCGCTCTCGCGGAAGGTGGTGGTGAGAGGCTGGCCTTGATAGACGGTGGCCAGATTCCCGTGAAATTTGGCGATTTCCGTGATGTCGCCGCCGGCGGCGTCCACGGTGAAGCAGTAGTTGTATTTCAGGGCGTCCTCCTCGCGCCAGGTGACGCGAACGCAAAACGTGCTAGCCATCGGGTCCTCGACGGTTTCAGCGGAAAGCAAGCGAAGCAGCTGGCGTTTCTCGGGGTTAGCACCGGACGCGCGGCCCGTGGCGGGATTCAACCATTCCTGAAGCACAAGTTCCGTCATCACGCCGCCGTTGATCAGAGCGGCCACGATGTCGCAGGTCGCCTGGTCGGTGGAGGAAGGGGCGAGATCGGCCGTGGTCGAGCCGGCCGCGAGCGAAGGAATGACATCCTGCCAGGTGTAGAGGCCGAGCTCGTTGAAGAGCGGGTGAAGACTGCGCTCCTTCCGAGTCGCGAAATAGATCGTGCTTTCCGGAACATCCGGGTCGCCGGCCCACACCGTGAACCCCGCCGGCAACGTGAAGATGTTCGAGATGGCCGTGCCGTCGGGAAGATCGAGGCTGCCGACGACGGTGTCCGCGACGGTGAGTGCGATCTGCGTGGTGGACTGATTGCCCTGATGGATGTGGTAGTCCATCAACCGGGCGTGGCGGGCAAGCGAGACGCGGGAGCGGCAGGTGGAGAGATACGCCTCGGCCATCACGCGGTCCTGGTAGTCGCTCAGTTCGTCGCCCGACGCGCTGAAAAGATCGATCAGCACCTGATCCATGTCGGCCTCGCTGGTGCTTTCCCAGCCGGGCACGCGTTGCTGCATGGCGGTGATCAACGTGTGGCGGAAGGAGTCGTAGTCTTTGGCCAGGTAATCGATCGTGATCGGCGACGGTGGAGCGGAGGCGGGCTCCCAGCCTGGGGAGCAATCATTGCTGAAGCACCCCGGGCGAAATTTGAATTCATGCTCGGTCAGAAGCGGATCGAAGCCCGAGTGGGTGACGACCAGGGTGTAGGTCGAGTAGTCGCCAATGGGAATGACCGTGAGTCTCAAGACGTTGCCCGCGACACTGGCGGCGGTGACACGGATCTGCCCGCTGGCGGTGCCTCCGCGGATGCGATGACCGCCGCGAATGCGAAGACGTGTGGCGAACTGGGTCGGATCGGCCGCGAGGGTGGCGAGATGCAGGCTGTTGTAGCACTCGACCAGCAGGCGGGCCTCGGTTGGAGAGGCAGCCGGAAGAAGTTCGACCAGGATCAGGCGGATGCCATTAAGCGAGTTCGCGGCGAGATTGTTCGCGCGTTCGTCGAGAGCGTCCTGATGGATGATGGCCATGGCGGAAAAGGCGGGGGGGTTATTGGCCGTTGCGGCGGAATTTCACGACGCGACTGTCCTCGGTGCCCGCGGCGCGGTACTTGATCTCGATCTCCACTAGTTCGCCGCTGAAGGTAACTTCGAGGTTTTCGAGCGTGAGGCGGTGGCCGAGCCACTTGTTGATCGACTGGGTGAGACGCGCCTTGGTCACCCCGCGGAGCACGTCGCTGGTGGGTTCGAAGACCAGCTTGCGCGCGCCGCCGCCGAATTCAGGCAGGAAGGGACGTTCGCCGGGGGAGGTCAGGATAAGCTGGAGCAGTTCGTGGTGGACGTGCTCGGCGTGCGTGGCGGGCGCGGCGGTGCGTCCATCGGCCCCCACGCGGAAAGGGAAGGAAAGGTGCCGGCCGGCTGGGTCGCTGCTGCTCATGTGCCTTGGACTGTGCTTTGGACGTTGGAGATCGTAGCGGTGCCTTGGGGCCCCGTGGCGCTTTGGCAGAGGCCCGTGCTGTTCTGGAGCAGTACGGGCACTTGGTTTACCTTGGTCTGGGATGCACCGGTTACCCAGGTGACCATCAGGCAAGGGGAGGGCGTGATCCCCTTCATGAATGGGCAGCCGGAGACCGTGTGGACGTCGGTTTGAAGGAGGGCGAAGGCCCCGTCGATTTTCATCGATGTGTTGCCGGTGGTCGTGAGTTGGACGGCGCCCCCATGCGTGCATTGCGCGGAACTCTGCGTGGTGAGGATGAAAGGCATGGGAAGAAAAGTTCAGGCTCCGACTTTGAGCGCGTCGTTCACCAGGCTCGCGCCCGCCGTAGTGATTTTAACCATACCGTTGTTGATGTTGATCTCGGCCTGACCGATCGCGATTTCGCATTGGCCGAATTTGAGCGTGATACCGCTGGAGTTCATGACGATTTCGCCTCCGCCGGCGTCGGCGCCCTTCGCGTAGAGCAGCTTCACTTCGTCGGCGTCGTCATCGAGAACAAGCTGGTGACCGGCGGTGGTCGTGAGTACGCGTGCCTTGGTCGAACAGGGTTTGGGAACCTCGCTCTTGGCCGACCACCACGAGCCGGTCCATATCGGGTGTGACGGATTGCCCCCCTCGAATTCGATCCAGACTCCGTCATCGACCTCGGGGAGGGCGAAGAGCCCGTGTCCGGGGCCGCCAAACGGTAGTGCGGGCAAGGCCCAAAAGGAATCGAGTTCGCCCAAGACCGCGGGAACGATGGCCTTGATGCGACCAATCTCCTCCGGATCGTTCACGTCCGTGACCTTGCCCCGGTACTTGCCGAAGAACCGGGTGCTCATGAAATCGGCCATCTGGCCGAGAAGCTGTTCAGTGTCGGTGGCGGGCATTAGAAAATAGATGAAGCGAGATCGGTGATGGACGGATTCAGCGTGGCTCGCACTTGTCGCTGCACGGTGAACTCCTCGGTGTGATCGGAGCGGGTGATGACGTGACGCACCCGCTTGATCAGGTACGTGCCGCTGAGGCTGGTCGCGCCGGCCTGGACGCTGATGAGCTGGTAGGGGGTCAAGACACCGGCATAGCGGCCCGAAAAAACCTGTCCGGTGGCCTCGAAGGTGTAACTGCTGGCAATCGATTGGGCGCGCGCAAGCGCGTCGGGATCGACGCCGGTCGCGATAGCGGGGTTTGGCAGGCGTGTAGCCGGAGGTGTGGCAGAATCGGGTTCGCCGCCCCCCAAAAGGGTCTCGTCTTGAAATGAACCGGAGCTCGCAAAGGTCCCGCGATCGCTGAGGCTGAGGGTTTGGATCTGGTAGGTGCTGGCGCTTTGATTGTCGTTTTGCACCTCGAAGCTCATCACATTGCGGTTGGCTCCAAGAAGGATGAGCGGATCCAGCGACGGGGTTTCGGTCGAGTCGGGAAAGGAGCAGAAGAAGCCGCGGCTCTCGGCGTCCACGGTGGCCCCGGGGAGCACATAGGCGTGCAGGCCGTTGCGCTCGGCGAGGCGACGGAGAAAACCGGCGTTGGTGCCGCGCTGAACCTCGGCGCCCTCGAGGGGCTGCGCGGGGGCGTTGAGGGTGGCGATCGTTTCCGGCGTGATGTTGACCAAATCGCTGTTGAAAAGCTGTCGGGCGATGTCGGCGTCGGAAAGCCCTTCGGAGATCGCGATGACGTCCGTGCGATTGAGAAGTGCGGAATCGTCGTGAATGCGGAGTACGACCTGACTTTGACCCGGTTCGGAATTGAGCTGCGTATCGTAGCCGACGACGGGACCGTCGATGAGCGGAACCCACGGGTCGGTATCGATTTGCAATTCAATGCGGATGCGCTCGTAGCCGATGTCCGTTTCAAGCTCTGTCCAAGACCCGTCCTCGCTGAGGCATTGCGGCAGGGTGATGCGCGCTTCCCAGGTGTGATCGACTTCCTGGTCGATGCTGATGCTGAGAATGCGCGCGAGCCATTCCGCGGGAGCAGGTTCCTTGTCGAGATAGACTTTGAAACGTTTGGAAGGCATGGGCTGATCAAAAGATATCAGGCGCGAAGCGCCCGCCGCTCACTGTGGACAGTCTCGCCTCTCGCCGGGGAAAGGATCGTTCGCGCTGATTTGCACCGTTGGATTAACGCATCGGCGTTGCCGATCTGCCGAAGGCGATCCGCCGTTTCGAGAGTCACGTTCGAACTGTTCCCGTTGAGCCGTGGGTGGTCTTGATTTGGAAAGATGCAGGCGGGCGAGTTCGATGAAAGGCGGGCCTGGGGGAGAACAAGGTCCGACCAAAGCTGACGCCGGCTCGGCAGGACGCCTCGCCCCACCTTGGTCTGTCCGTCGGTCAGCATCTCCCAGATATTCATTCCAGTTTGGCGTTAGGCGGAGGGAAGGCTCAGCGAGTCCCCAGTTTTTGCCGTGAGATCGTTGGCTTGCAGGGCGGTGTTGGCGTCGGCAATGTGCCAGAACTTTGTCGCGTCGCTGTGGTAGGTGTGCGCGAGAAGGTCGAGGCGATCGTTGTCCAAGACCGTATAGGCGGAGCCGGTCGTCGCGGGGAGCGGGCGCAGTTTAAGCGCGGTAACGCTGCGGCCGTCGCGGGTGGTGGTCTCGACCGTGTCGACCTTGGCGTAGCGGGAGGTTTCGAGGAACATGGTGAGGATTAGAGCGGGATAAGTTCGACGATCTGTTCGGCGGTGTTGGCGAGATTGGCGATGGCCTGGGCTTCCTTGGCGATGGTGGTGTACATCAGTGCGCCCTTCGCGAGCTCGTCATCAGAGCATGAATCGATGGCGTTCACGCTGAGCTCAATTTCAACCTCGGCCTGGACCGGATTAAGCAGGCTGTCGTATTGCTGCTCCGTGATACGCATCGAAGTGATGATTACCGGAAGCACACGGGTGAGGCCCCAGATGAAAATTATCTTCGGGAATTTTTCGCGGGGAATGGCCTGGGTCGGTTCCTCCTCATCGCCACCGAGGCCGAGGGCGTCTCCGACGGCGTCGATCGCTGCGCCGATCGCGCCGGCGATATTCGAACTTGGCAGCACCATCTTCTCCAGAGCGCAGAGCTGCGGCCCCACCCCGAACAGACGCGCGAGGACTTTGTCGTCCTTCAAGTGGTCCGCGGCGGAAAAATGAGCGGTGAAGGAAATCGTTTCGAACACCGTCTCGCCCGCCTGGGACGTCTCGCGAGACGCGCTGCTGCCGGGCCGCTCGGGAATCTGGAGGCTGCGGGTGAGCGATTCCGGATTGAACTGAAAGATCACCACGTTGGGAATCGGACCGATGAGGCCGGAACCGTATTCGATCAATGCGCCGCGAAGGAGGAAGGACATGGCTAGGAGCGGGGGGCTGAAGAAAGTTGCGACGCGACGTGGCGGGCGATCTCTGCCGGGGAGTTGGCGGCGGACGCCGGAACCGTGACGTTCAGCAGAGAGACTTTTCCGGCGGCGGCCTGGGTACCGATGCTTTCGGCGAGTGCGGGCCCTAGTGCGTTGGCGGCGGCGCGGGCCGACGCAGGGGCGAGGCCCCGCGTGCGGAGGACGAGACGATCGATGCGCAGGGTGGTTTTCACGGTGCACCTTCCAATCGCCGGATTGCGGCGGCGTACGGACCGAACTGGTCGAGGGCGACCGTGCGGTCCAACTTTTCATACTCGCGCTTCACCGCGACGGCGACCGCCTCCATGGTGAGGGCTCGGTCCTCGCGACCGGCGGATTGCAAGCAGGCGTTGAACACGGCGGAGCGGATGTGTCCCCCGGCGAGGGGAAAACGCTGGGCGAGGAAGCCGAAGTCGATGGCGTCCGTACTCACGCCGGCGGGCATGACCTGCTTCCAAATGCGCAACCGCTCGTCCACGCCCGGCAAGGGGAAGTCGATCACATAGCGCAGGCGGCGCATGAACGCTTCGTCCAGATCGCGTTTGCGATTGGTGGCGAGGATCGCGAGCCCTTTGAAACGCTCCATGCGCTCGAGTAGGTAGCTTACCTCGAGGTTGGCATAACGATCGTGAGCATCGCGGACCTCCGTGCGTTTGCCGAAGAGCGAATCTGCTTCGTCGAAGAAGAGGATCACGTCGGCCGCGTCGGCGGCGTCGAAAAGGCGGCGGAGGTTTTTCTCCGTTTCGCCGATGTACTTGTTGACGACCTGAGACAGGTCGATGCGGAAAAGCGGGAGCTTGAGGCGGTCCGCGAGGGCTTCGGCCGCCATGGTTTTTCCAGTTCCGGGCGGGCCCGCAAAGAGGGCGGACAGGCCGCTTTCATTCCAGGCGCGAGCCGTGCCCCAGTCGTAATGCACCTCGGCGAGATTTTCCATAGCACGCACGATTTCCTGCAGCGTGCGGTGCTGTTTGGGCGGCAGCATGAGCTCGTTAAAACCGAAGCGCGGAGTCACGGGCTGGGCGAGTTCGCCGATGTCGAAACTCAATTCGGCCCGGCAGGCGGCGTGGAGATCGTCGGCGGTGAGCGTCCGGTGCAAGCCGCGCAAGCCGCGGGTGAGGGAAACGATTGTTTCGCGTTCGCAACGGTAGCGGCGGGCGCATTCCTGGATGGCGGGTTCTAGTCCGGCCGTGAGTTTGGGGCCGAGTTGTTCGGTCCAGAGGTCGCGCCGTTCGCTATAAGTCGTCGAAGCCAGCCGCAAGGTCGGCAGGAGGCAGGAGGAAGCGCCGAGGCGTTTGACCAGAGTCTTGTCAGTCAGGCCGACGATCAACGTGACCGGGACGGGCGGAAGGGCGGCCGGAAGCAGCGCGGCCGGGCGATGGTGGTCGTCGACCCGCTCAGCGTCAAAACTCGCGTACAGGACGGTGCCGCGAAGCCAGGCGAGGGTGAGGGCGACGGGCACTGCTGCGGGGCTGGCATCGCTCAGGCTGACCAGCGGAGCTTGCAGGCGCTGGGCGAGCGCATCGGCGGTGGCGGCAAAAGGAGCGCCCTTGGAGCCCAACAGGGGAATGACGCGGATCTGGTGCACGGGCGCGGCTTTGAGCCGGGAGAGCGTGAGTTCAACGCCTTCGGGCAACGGTCCGGGTTTCGCGAGATTCCGGGGTGAGATCGGGGTGCGCTCGGGATAGACGAGTTGGCGCGCCAACGGGGCGGGAAGCGAAAGTGGGGTTTCCCAGTCAATGGGAGCGGCGAACTCGTTGCTGCCCGCGGGCTGAGCGGTCTGAAGAAAGGCGTATTTGAATAACGGATGCTGACGGTCAGCGAGCCGAAGGATGGCGGCGGGCTCCTCCCAGAGACGTTGGACGAGCGAAAGGGTGGGCTGCGTTTTCGCGGGATCGTTGAGGACGGCCGCGACGACCGACGTGGCCGTGCTGTCGATCGCCGGAAGCAAAGCGAGGGCGAGAAGGAAGCATTCCGCCGACTCGAGCGAAAGCTCGCGCACGACCCACGCAAACGAGCCGGCGGCGACCGGGGGAGCGCCCGGCCCGTCGGGGGGAGTGACGTCGAGTAATTCTGACAGATAAGAAGCCGTTTCGTCCTCGCGGAAGAACGCGCCCTTCTGTTCGGCGTAGCGGGTAAAGTCGAGGGTGGCCGAGAGTTTGTCGCTGTAAGGCGGAAGGGTGCCCGCAACCGCCGCGGTGCCCGGGCTGCGTTCGTGCCAGAGCCAGCACACCTCCCGGCGCAACCGCACTGTCACCTGCCGTAGCCAATAACTGGCAAGCGGGTCGCCGGCGGTGACGCCGGGCAAAAAGGTGATGGGCGAAGCGGAAGTGGGCATGATCAGGCGAGCACGAGACGGGGGCTATTCTTGGCCTGCTGGCCGTTTACGCGGAGGATCACGCGGTACTCGCCAGGCGCGAGAGGCTTCGCGACGGCGATCGCGAGCGTGAGCACGGTTTGCGCCGCGTTTGTCGTGACCACGTCGATACTGAGCGCGACTGCGCCGTCGCGGTAAAAAGCGACGACGATATCGTCTGAAGCGGTGCCGAGGAGTTCGCCCGTAATCGTCACCGGTCCGGAGAGGTTGCCGTCGGTGTCGGCCACGTAGGGCCCCCCGCTCGCGGTCGATACGGTGGGAAGCAGATACCCCACGATCGGTTCGCTGTAGCGGCTCCGACCGTTGGCCAGGTTCTGACGCGCGAAAATCGGCAGCGCGCCGGCGGAAAGGGATTGGCCGGGCGCGACGCTCAAGTCGACGCGGCAAGTCAGGCGATCGGGCCGTTGGGCGATGACCGGAACCGGCACATCGCGCAGCAGCACATCGAGGTTGGCCAAGTGGAGATCCGTGCCGGTGAGCTCGAACGTGCCGTTCAATTCGAAGCGAGTCGGAGAGATACCGCCGAGCGCAGACCCCATCGACGGGATGACGTCCAGCGAGAAACCGTCCATTCCGATGGTGGCGGCAGGATCCGCCGTATAGTCGATGCCCACCAGGAACGTGTAATCAGGCGGGATGGACGGCGCGATGAGGACTGGGCGAACGTGAAAAGCCACCGACAGCCGGTATTTTTCGTCGGTGCCCTGCATGAGATTGGAAAGCAATTCCGCGGTCGCGGTGTCGAAAGTGATCTTGAGCGGCTCGGGATTGTCCTGGAGGGCCGACAGCACGCCGACGGGCAATAGATTGTGCAGCGGAAGGTAAGCCACCTCCTGCAAGGCGGCGACGGCGCGACCGAGGAGTTCGTGCGCGTCGGCACTGTCGCTGAGGCCGGTGTCGTCGAAAGCGGTCACGATGTACTTCAGCGAAAGCCAGAGGGGCGGCGGTTGCCCCTCTTCAAGGGAGATATTGTGCATCGAGCCCTCGAACTGCGTTTCGTAGAGGAAAAGGTTGATCTTCGGATTAGTGCCTGCGCTCGTCGCCGATTCAGGTCGACCGATCGTGACCGAGACGGTGGTGCGCCGCGTGAGGTGGTCGTTCAGGAGCTTCGTGACGGCGCCAATGGAGCGCGGTGTTTCTGCGAGCGGCATGGCGGCTTAGAGGTAGAAGCCCCGGCGGAGGCGGTTGAGATCGATGGCCGGACGCTGTGAAGCGGGAGCCGAGGCAGCCGGTCGCAGCGTGCGCGGTGCGGTCGGACGGCGAACGGGCTTGGATGCGGCGGGTCCTGGTGGCGCCTCGACTTGGATTTGCAGCGTGCCGATCAAGATTTCGATCGTGGATTCCAGGGCGGCCGGGCGTTCGCCATTTCTCGGAGCCGGCGGTGTCAATGCGATCGGCGCGGTCGCGGGCGATGGAGGAACCGGCGCGGTCGGCGTGGCGCGAGGCGCGACGGTCGTTTTGGCCGTAGTTGTCGCTGCCGTGGGGCGAGCGGTCGCCGCGGGGGTCGAAGGCTGAGCGGAAATGGGAGCGGACGCCGCGGAGGGTGCGTCGGCGGGCGGGACGAAGGATCCGGAGGCTGAGCGCCCCAACGCCGGTGGCGTCACCTGCACCGGATTTTGTCCCACCCACCGGAAAACGTGTTCGATCAACTGCTCTCGCGTCGGCATCGCCACGGGAGCGCTCGGCTCTTCTTTTGGCGTTTGAACCGTGCCCGGGTCCATGCGGTTTGAGCCGCTGTTTTGGTCGGCGCCGCGTTCTTTTTGTCGGGCTAAGGTCGGAGAATCGGTTTGGGCTTGCCTCGGAACGGAGGGGCCCTGCGAAGCGACAGCATGTTCTGGAGCGGTGGACCCAATTTCAACGATTCCCGGCTGTTCGACGGCGGACGCTGAAGGGGCCCTGCCGGGAGGAGGCGTAGAGGGAGTCGCCGACGGTGCGAGCGTCGCTTGAGCCTGCATCGGCGTAGGCAGAGCCTCCGTCGTGATTTCCGAAAACTCCGCGCCGGAGACGGGCGCAGGGGGCAATCCGCGCGCGGCGGACAAAGGCGCGGGTCGGGCGAGGCCACTGCAGGTGAGCAACTGCTGAAAGTAGTGGTTCATGTCGCTTCCTCCAATTGGGCGAGATAGTGCAGGCGCCGGGCGCGGGGCACTTGCAGGATATCCGTCTCGCTCCAGCCATAGGCGAGAGCGAGGCGATGGTTTTCGCGAATGAGCCGTCGCTGCATGCTCCGCAACCGGTTGAGCGCGAGCGTCTCGAGATCGAGAGGAAGCGTTGCTTCGCGTTGGCAGTGGGGGCAGGCCGACAGCACCTGAAAACCAACGAGCGAATCGAACTCTGCAAACGCGGCTGCGAACGTTTCGGGCAAGGGCAGTTCCGGGTCCCCGCGTGCGGTGGACACAAGAAGGCTTCGGGCCATCGAGTGAAAATTGCTCCCTCCCGTGCCGGCCGAGCGGCGCCACCGCCGCAGGTCCTCGCCGGTGGGTCGACGGAAAGCGACCGGGCGAGAATTGGCATCTGGAAATTGAAGCAGGTCGCGATCGGCCGCTTCGTCGTGCAGGCCGTCCAGCGCATCGAGGACTAATTCGATCTCCAGGAGTTGACCGCAGTCCATTTGGGGACAGCGCAGCTGAAGTTCCAGCGCAGCGATGCTCTCGGTGTCGCGAACGATGCGCAAGAGACGTTTGAGTCGACTGGCGACGGAGAGCTTCCAGAGCGACGGGGTCAGGTGGTTACCCGGTTCGGCGGCAGTAGCGGAAGGGCCGATCGTGGCCAATGCCAGAAGCCCGGTGACGAGCGCGGGCCGGTCTGCGCTTTCGAAGTCCGCATCGAGAAATGCCGATTCACGTCCATGGCGGAGCAGCGAATACGAGTACACGCTATCCTCCATCGCCGGCGCGGGGACCTCGGGCGATGGAGCGGATCCTGGGGGTGGGACGGCAGGGGACATGTTGCCGATCGGCGAGCGTGGTCTGAGATTTTCCTCCAAAGGATCGAGTCCGATTCGACCGCGACCAACGCGATTGAACCGGATACCGGCTTCTCGGTGGCGAAGCGGCGGGTTATCACCAATCCGCTTGGCTTCGAAATTTCAGACGGAGAGTTACGGGGCGGCGGGAACGGCGGACTTCTCGTCGGGCTCTTTTGTCTCGGCGTCGCGCTCCCAGCCTTCGAGCTCCACCTTGATGTTCTCGATGGCGACGGCATTGGCGTTGGCGTCGAGATCGGGCACCGCGGTGAATTCGCTCACCCAGCAACCGTGCAGGAAGTAGCGTTTAGCGACATGGCCGCGCTCGTTGAGCACTTCCAGAGTCAGCTCCTTCTTGTAGTTTGCCAGGTCCATGGTGGGATCGCCCGCGTAGGCGTGGACGATGTTGGCCCACTTTTCGAATTCGGCGTCGTGGGTGAGGCCCCGCTCCATCGTAACCGCTTCGTAGCTGGTGCGGCCCGGCGATTTGTGATCGCTGCTGTTGTCACCGCCATCGCGGTGTTTGACGACTTCGGTGGTGCGCTTGAGGGCGCTGACCTTGCTGACGCCGAGGACGGTGCGTCCATCCCAGAGGACGCGAAACTTGAAGTTTTTGTACGGATCGTAGCGATGCGCGTTGGCAACAAATCCTTTGGCCATGGTAAAACGATGGGTTGAGGTTGGATGCTAAAGGTTAGGAAAGATCGCCCGCGATCTGCTGGATCGTGATGACGACGAACTCGGCAGGCTTCAGCGGGGCGAAGCCCACTTGGATGTTGACGATGCCGAGGTTGCGGTCGTTTTGCGTGGTGGTTTCAGAATCGCACTTCACGAAAAACGCCTGGTCCGGCGACGAACCTTGGAAGGCGCCCTGGCGGAAAAGACTCATCATGTAAGCCCCGATATTGAGGCGAATCTTTGCCCAGAGCGGCTCATCGTTGGGTTCGAATACGACCCACTGCGTGCCGCGGAACAAGGATTCCTCGATCATAAGGGCGAGGCGACGGATCGGAATGTATTTCCATTCGGAGCCGAAATCGTCGGCACCGTCCATCGTACGCGCTCCCCAGTTCACGAAGCCCGTCGGGAATACGCGGGCGCAGTTCACGCCAAGTTTATTGAGGACGCCGTTTTCGAGGTCGGTGAGTTTGACTTCGAGACCGGCGATGCCGCGCAGGTCGGCTTCGGTGCCGGCGGGGGCCTTCCACACGCCGCGGCTCGCGTCGGTGCGGGCCATCAGGCCGGCGATTGCGCCGGAAGAGCCGGTGTACTTAATCAAGCCGCTAGCGTTGTACTTGATGCGAGGGAAAAAGACCGCCGAGTAGTCCTTGATGACGGTTGCGCGCAGGTCGTTGATTTGCGAGGTATCCTGCACGATGGCGGCCATGCTGTCTTCGCCCCACGAAGGCGGCGCGTCGATGATCAGGAAGGCGCGGCGCGACTGACAATAAATGCTGGCCGGGCCCCAGAATTCGGCTTGGTCGGCTTCGGCGATCTCGGCGTCGGGTGGAAGCACCATAAGATTGAACAAGTCCACGGTGTCGAGAGCGTGGAAGCCGGTCTGCTCGACCTCGGACCCGACGTATTCGTCGTAGCCGGGGACCGTGCCGTCGTTACCGCCGCTGAGAGTGTATTGGCGGACGTTGGAGCGCAGCCCGTCGGTGAAGGCTGCGATATCGGCGCCGCTGCCTGCAATCGTCGCCTCTTTGGTCAACGCCCCGTCATCGGGCGTGATCGAAAGGTAGTACCCGTAAGCCTCGGCGGTGTAAGTGAGCGTGGAGTGATTGTTGATGGCGCTAGCGATGATCCGGAGCTTTTCACGGATGCCGTCGTTGTCGTCCGTGGTTTCACTCTCGCCGGCCTCGTTCTTCACCCAAATTTCGCCGGGATTCGTTTCGACGTTGTTGTCGCCGGTGTTGTCGAGAGCTACGTCCTCTCCGTCGATTTCGAGGGCAGTGATCCCACCCGTTTGATCGACGGCCGCGAGTGCGTTGAGCTCGTCGAGGCCGGCAGGCAGACCGAGCGTGGTGCCGGGCACGACCAGCGTGCCCGTCGCCATGGGGCGGAAGTTGCTGTAACGTGAGAATTCCACGCCGCCCTGGTCCACGCCCAACATGATCGCAGCGGCGATGTCGTTGGAGGAAGACCGTTTTACGCGGACAGTCGACTGGGCGCCGTCCGCGGCCTGGATCGAGAGAATATGTCCGACATCGGTCACATCTTCCAGCGTCACGGTCACTGTAGCGGCCGTGCTGAGGCTGCCGAGGGCGGTATCGATGAGATCTTCGATCGCCGTGGCGATGTCGGCTTCGTCAGCGGGCACGGGTCCCATGGTGCTGAGGTCGACAGTGACATAAGCGGAGCCGTTCACGCTCAGGTCGAACTTGTACGAGTCGTCGTCGATAAGGTCTTGCAGGGTGGTCTGCACGGCGCCCGCGGCGCCGAGTGGGCGGCGGGCCTGGGAGAAGCCGGCGAAACTGTTGGCGAGAGTGCGGTAAGCGGACGTTGGATCATCGTAGTCGCCCAACGCGGATGCGTCCCACTCCAACGAGATGAGCTGCGAACTTTGTGTGACGAAAGTCGGAGCGAAGCGCGCTGACGTGTAGTCCATCGAGAGGTTCGTGTGGCTCTCGGTCGAGACGACTTGTCCGGCAGATTCCTGGATGACCGTGAGGTTAAACGATTCGCCTGGAGTCACGGTGTTGTAGTCCAGCTCGAGGCGGACCGTGTTGGCCCACTCGCCGTCGGCTTTGGCGGTGGCCGTAAGCACCGCCTGCTGACCGGCGCCGAAATCGTAGGTGCTCAGCGTGACCGACGCTTTGGCGGCGTCCTTCGCCAACCGCACGACGTAGCAATCGCTCCCACCGTTGTCGTAGAATTGTTTCACGCTCGCGGCGAGATCGCTGGAGGCGTGGGGCGTACCGAAATTACGCACGTAATCGGCGTAACTCAGGCAGCGGGTTGCTTTGTTGACGGGGCCTTTGGTGGCCCGACCGAAAAAAGCGGTGATCGACGTGGCGACGCCCGTGATCGTTTTCACACCGCTCGAGACCTCTTGGATGTAGACTCCTGGATAACTTACCTGTGCCATAGAACGCCTTTACAGATGGGTTAGGGACGTAGATGCGCGGAAACCGGCATAAGAAATAACAACGGAGAAATCCTTTCGGTCCCGCCGTTGAAAAAGGGTGCAGTTCCTGGGAACTACTGAATAGAAAGCGCTTCGTTACACGAAAACGCGGGGGGACAGGGGATAGGGGAAAAAATGGCGATGACGGCGATCCGACGATCGCGAGAAAGCATCAATTGAAAGGGTGACCAAACTGTAGCGAACGAATCGCCCCGTTGGCATGAGGACAAAGCGGCTAACCCCGATCAGCAACCTCCCTGGTCGTTATTACCGCTGGACTGAAGCTCCAATGTGCGAAGAGCGCTGGGCAATAAAATTTGAACTAGGTAAAAATTCTTGCGGGTCTTTAGGTGCCCACCGAAAAAAGTCACACGCATAACCCGCCGACGTGGGACCGATCCAAGATTGCTCCGACTGAGTCAATGCATTTCAGCTGACCCCACGCAAATTTCATGTCACGCCGTGGCGATACAAAAATTTTTCAATTAACCGACCCCGATTAAAAACTTGGCCATGGCGGGCGCCGGTTGAAACGGGTCGCTTGAAAGGGCCAACTCTGCGTCGCCGCATGCAGCAGGACCAGCCCTATCCCGGCGGAAATCCACCGGATACGCGACGGCCACGCAGCACGGCGCCGGTGACCGGCGTGCACTCCAGTGCGAGGCCTGCCTTTGCGTGGCGCAGGAGGAGCCCGCCGCGGCTCATGTCGCCGCGCCCGACGAACGCGGCGGGGAATTGAAGGCGGTCGCCGAAGATCGGGAGCAATACGTCGCGGTATTTTCCGGTGGCGATGCTGCCGAGTAAAATCACTTTTCCGTCGGCGGAGAGCCGCTCCGCGATCGCCGCTGCGTCGCGCTCGAGGGGAAGTCGATATTCCGGTTTGGCTTCGTTGACATCCACACCCGCGAAAGCTTCGAGGTCGTTGAGGGTGAGAACGGTGTCAGGCGCGAGCAGGCCGCGCGTGGGTGTAATCACTCGGACCAAGCCTTCATTCGTGGGAGGGGCGAAGCGAAGCGCGTAAGTGAGTTTGCCGCGAAAATAGAGCGCGCTGCAGAAGCTGTAGATTTCCCCGATGGTCGCGCCCCGCTTGCGAAGCCGTGTGGCCAGATCGAAACGTGCGTTCGGACTGCGAAGTTGAGCAGCACGCACGCCACCAATGCTCGCGGGCGAGAGGAGGTAAACTTCGCGCAGGGTACGCGATGGGCGCGACTGAGCGGAGGGAGAGGAAGTGGTGCCGCGACGGGGCATGAGGGAATCGACCGCCGCGAGCGGGGCGGGTGCCAGCGGATCGAATCGTTCTCTTACTCCTACTCGTTCTCGTCCCCAGCGTCGTTGTTCCGCCGCGGTTTGACTGGAAACTTGGCGACGTTGCCGGGATCGAGAATGAGCAGGAGTAAGAGATCGAGAACGAGCGTCCCGAACCGCGACTCTTCCCAAACGCACAAAAAAAGAGCGCGCCGACACCCCGTCGACGCGCTCCGTTTTTTGGGGAACTAAGAAAAATTCAGATGAATTTCCTTGGTTGGGGTAAAGACTAAGGGGTAGGGTACAATCAGGATCTAACCCCTGGTTTGGCCCGTATCAAGCGAAAGAATGTCGTTCTGGCCCACCTTTAGGAGGAGTTGCCGCTTCAGGGACTCAAATTTGGCCCGAATTACCGGTTTTCGCGCAAGTTTTGGCCTCATGCGACAGGGGTGACGGCATGGTCTTTTAAGCCCTATCTGCCCGACAAAGGGCGTCACGATAGATCCCAATCCGTATTGATCGAAGAAATACAGCTACCCTCGTCCAGGACGGCCAAATGCCCTGTTCGAGACAACGGCATCACTCTCCCGAACCCTGGATTCCCCGGGTCAACTTCAGGTTGTGGCCGGCGCAACACGGCGTGCGGTGAACAGGAAGCTTCAACAGGTATGCGGTTTGAACCGGGTCTAGCCGTGGGGCTTTTCCCGATTTTTGGATTCCGCCCTCCGCAGGCGCGTGCGTACACGGCAAGCCCCTGGGAGGGCTGGTCGCGCGGCCCGCGACTTCCAGGAGGTCCCGGCCCCGCTGCCCGTCGCCCCTTTTGGCGGGCGATAAGTTTCAGCGAAGCGACAACCTTGACGTCGCGTTCGCTCCGGATGCGCGATTTCACGAATTCGTCGCGGGCGTCACTGTCCAGACCCGCCAAGGGTAATCGTCAGGTCGCCAGCGAAAGTTTAAGGCAAAAAACAGTGCCCTGCGTTCCCGTCTCGCGGAGCGAGAGGTCTGCGGCGATCTGCCGAGCCAGCAGCCGGCTGATGGCGAGCCCGAGGCCGGACCCGCCGGGGCGACCGGTTCTGCCCGGCTCAAAAAGATGGGTGCGAACCGCTTCGGGGATGCCCGATCCTTGATCGGTGACTGTCACGATGACCTCGCCCGCATCCTGTTTGAGTTCCACTCCGACGCATTTGCCGGTGCCGGTGGCCGCGATCGCGTTCTGGACGAGGTTGTTGGTGATGAGGCAGACCAGGCTCCCGCGGTGGCTGTCCAAGCAGGCCGGAAAGCCTTCGGAGACCTGCAAAATGACGCCTTTCTCCGCAGCGGGCGAAAGGTTCCGCGTACGGATCAAAGCGGCCAGTTCGTATCCAGTTATCTCGTACGAAGCGTGGGCACTGGCGTCTCCCAGCAGAGCCACGGCTTCATGGATCATGCTTTGCATCCGTTCGGCATAGTTGGCGGCAGCCTGCCATTCCGGCGCGGAATCGCTGCCTCCTTTGTCGGCCACGAACGCCCGCAGGCCGGCCACCGGCCCTTGCAGACCGTGAATGAGGTGCGAAGTTATTTGGCCGAGCGCGGAGACCTTTGCCGCCAGGGCGAGCTCGAAGTTCGCGCGGGCCAGGCGTGTGTTGCGCTCCGTAATGGCGCCCTGGGCACGGGTCAGCGCGAAGTAAGCGGCCACGAGAATGGCGAGAATGAGCGCAATACCGATGGCGAGCGTCACAGTAATCTCCCAACGATTCCGCTTCTTGATCGCGGCCAGTTCGGCCGCGAGGGGTTCGGCATTGATGAAGTACTGGACGAAGCCGACGATCGCGGTCGCCTCCCTTCCATGCAGGGGCAGCAGAACTTCCAGAACCGGCTGGGGGGGCCGGCCGGCGCCGACACCAAGAAAGTAGCGGTCCAGCGCGAATTGCGGATGAAAGCGACTGATCGGCTTGAGACCGTGAAGGCGAAGGTAGTCCTCGATCGAAAGGTCGGCGAAGAGCAGGGAGGCGGACGGCACGGCTTGAAGAGAGCGGCCCTCCTGGTCGAACACCACGATCCCGAGCATGCTCTCTTGAAAAATGGGGCTCTGCAGCACGACCTCCAGGACGTCCTGCGAGTCCGGCATGGCGTTCGGTTTTGACGCCTGACGTTCGGCCAGTTTCTGCAGGACGACCGGATACAGGACCGCAGCATCGCGCTCGATGATGCGCTGCTCGATATCGGCCTGAAACTCTCCGCGAAACTTGAGGACAATCCCGGCGAAGATCGCGCTGACGAGCGCGGCGATGGCGGCCAGGATGAGCGCGAAGTAGGGAAACAGCCGGGGCATGCAGTCGAAGCAAACGTGCTACGGCTGATACTCGCCGCTCGGCAGCGGCAATGAAAGCTTTTCCAGCGCGGTTCCAAAGAGGAGTCGGCGCAGTTCCGGGGACAGACCGGGCTGGAGTGTCGCCAGCTGATAGTCCCGATAGGAGTGCCAGATGTCCTGTCGTTGTTTCGCGTCTACAAATTCCTTCATCAGCGTGTCGACCGATTTGCCGCGCCCGGCGGTGGTCTCTGCGAACCTTGCAAGTTCGGTCCGCAGGCTGTCCCGTTCGCGACCCAGCGCTGCAAACCGATCGGCGTGCTGCCGATTGAAGGCGTCCATTTCCAGCCGGGCGCGGGATGACGGCCGCGTTGCCCCGACTTCCTTCAGTTTGGTTTGCAAGGCCGCTTGGAGCTCCGCCTTGCCTTTTTGATAAGCGGCAATCCGCGCGCTGAGCTCGGGCGGAAAAGCGGGAAGGGAAGCGGGCCCCGGCTGTTGCGGTGCGGCCGACAATTCGATGCGGATGTCCTCGGCCAGAAGCTCCAATGACTCGAGCCGTGCTCGCTGGGTCTCGGCGAGTTGGGACAGGGTTCGCTGACGTTGGTCGCGCGATTGTTTGTCGGCGAGATACAGGGCGTCGCGGAGTTCCGTCTTCACCTCGGCCTTCTCCTTTTCGAAAGCGGCGATTTTCGCGGACGTGCCCGGCGGGAGATCGGCCGGCAATCGGATCCGTGACGTTTCCGGGTAGAACCAGAGCAAAGGCTCCTCGTCGTCCGAGTCGTCGATGTCCTTCGGTTTAAATGCCGCGATTTGCAGCTCCATCGCGATCTCGCGGAGCAGGCGGCGCTGGGCGGGCGAAAGTCCTTCCTGGTAGTAGGCGGCCGCGCGCATTACGCGAAATTCGTAGGAGAGGGTGTCTTCGCGCGGCCGATCGAGAGCCCCCGTGCCGAGCCGCCAATTGCGATTTTCGTTCCAATCGCCGCTGCCAAGGAAGAAGCTCGCCACTCCGCTGCGGAGAAATTCGCCGCGAAGCTGTTCGGCCTGATTCTCGAGTTCGATCGCCCGACCGGTCTGCTCCCGAGAAAAGCTTTCCAGATCGAGGCGCCGGGCCGCCGCGTCGGCCGTTTTGGCGGCCTCGAGGCGTTGGTGGAGTTCGTCGGTCAGCGCCTGCCGTGCCGCCGCGGAGGTCGTGAGTTTGCCCCGCAGCTTCTCGTTCAGATTTTTCTCAAGGAGCCGTGTGCTGAGCGAGGCGTAAAACGGCTCGTAAATATGTGCCTCGAGCTCCTGGGGGGCGGCCAGCCTCACATTGGGTGACTCGCGGGGCAGCGGCGCTCCCAGAGGCGGCGGCACGGGCGGAAAGCTGACGGGCAGTCCGTGCGAAGCGTAACGATCCACATAGGAGCGCTCCACGCGGTGGTAACGGCTGAACGAATTTCTGAAAGGCGAATAATAATAGCCGTCCCAGTAGTAGTAGTCGCCGCAGTAGTAATAGTACCCGCCCCAATACGGGTCGCCCCCGCCGCGCATCGATCCACCGCCCGAGGACCCGCCCCCGCCGGTCCCATATCCCGGCGTTGGAACGTTGAACCGCGAACTACCTGAGTAGGGCGAGTCGGAGGACGACGAACTCGCTGGCCCGGACGATCCGGACGATCCGGAAGAGCCGGAAGAGCCGGAAGAGCCGGAGCTGCTCGACGAACTCGACGATCCGGAGTCGCCGCCGCTTGGGACAATAAAGCGGTCCGCCTTGAGCCACGGTGCGCTTCCGAGGAGCAAACCCGCGGTCAACAGGAGGGAGGTGCGAGACGTATTCATAAATTGGATGGCGAGGACGCGGCCGGAGGCAAACTAGAACCGGACGTGACAAGCCAGACGGTACGTAACGGTTTCATCATCGAGCCAGGTGATGTCGGCGCCAAGATTCAGTTTGGGGGTGAACCAACGATTAAGTCCGATGGTGTAGGTCCAGGATTTGCCATTGTCCGAATCCAACCACTTCCAGTGCGCGATGCGGCCGAAGAAAGACGTGGCGGCTCCCAGCGGCACCTCGGCTCCCGCCCCCAAGCCCCATTGCCCGTCGTCGTTCTCATAGCGGATGCCGCCCACGACACTGGATTGGGAAGAATAGGCGAGGAGGAGGTCGCCAAAGAGCCGCAGCCCCTCGCCGGCAAGAGCGTGGCCTCTGAACGTCGCGCCAAGGCGGCGATCCTTGAAATCGAAATCGCTATATTGGAGATAGGAAGCATCGAGGCCCAAATCCCAGTTTTTGTGCAGCGGTAGGTTTACGCCTCCGCCGAAACCATTTCCGTTGTCGATGTCGAGATCGGTCGCCGTTTCGATCATTCCCAGAATATGGAGGGTTCTTTTTCCGATCAGGCCGGCGTCTGACTGCGCATTCACGAGGCTACAGAGGCTGAGAGCGGTGCTCATCGTCAGCGCGTTGAAGAGGTGGCGGGTGGTCATCGTTAAGGGGAGCTTGAGACGGTGCGAGGTTTTGTGGGGGCTCCGCTGGACGTGGAGCTGGCTCTGCTATTGCGCGTCTTGTGCCAGCTCCGCAGTGCTTTATGCAGCCCATTGTGGGACATGTGGATGCGTCGTTACCGCGATGCCATGTGACACGGTGGAAGGGGTGTGCTGGTTGTCAGTGCCCAGCGGGGCCTCCGGTCCAAGGGCTTTCGCCGGTTGAAAGGCACCGTAGGAAAGTGCTTCGCGACGGGCCGGTCCAAACGGCGAGCGCTGACGCACGCGAGGTCCCCGGCGCCTTCAAGCGGCTCCTGGTATCCGCCCTCGCACCTTTACGGCGCGCGGGGCCGGCCCGGTGGCAAGGAAAGCGAAAGCGACTCCAGGCCGACGTCGAGTAGGAGCCGGCGTTGTTCGGGGGAGAGACCCGGTTCGAGCAGCGCCGTTTGATAATAGCGGTACTGCCGCCAGCGTTCGATCTCCTCGACGGCTCGGGAAAAATTTTCAGTGAGCTCGGCGGTGCCGCCCGGTTGCCCGTCGGAGGGTCGTTCACCCAGGCGAGCGAGCTCCGTTCGAATCGCTTCTCGGTT
The DNA here is from genome assembly GCA_964546955.1 of uncultured Opitutaceae bacterium. Classification (GTDB taxonomy): domain Bacteria; phylum Verrucomicrobiota; class Verrucomicrobiia; order Opitutales; family Opitutaceae; genus CAZJLP01. Next base: position 28,919 of record CAZJLP010000023.1, read on the forward strand.
CTTATTCAGTGCGTCGTACCGCTCGGCGTGCTCCTCGGTGAAACGGGCGATGGCGCGTTGGACGCGATCTTGGGTGTCGGTGGCCGGCATGCTCTTTGTCGCGTTGGCCTCTGCGGTCGCTTGTTGGACGCGGGCGAGCAGCAATCGTTGGAGAGCGGCCTTTTCACGCCGGTACGCGTCAATTTTCTCCTGCAACGAGGCCGGCAGTCGCACCCGGGGAACGCCGAGTGGCGAGGAAACATGAGAGGCCAGGGCAAGGCGGATGCTCTCCGCTCGCGCCTCAAGCGAGAGCAGCCGAGCCGGTTGAGCATCCGCCAGTGCAGCCAGAGCGGCCTTTCGCGCATGAGGAGCATGGCTCGGGTTGAGCGCCGCGCGCAGCTCATTTTTCAGCGCATTCTTTTCTTCAGTATAGGCGGCGAGCATGGCCGCGCCCTCGGCGGAGAGATCGGCGGGCGGCTGGAAACGAGCCGAGTGCGGAGAAAAGAAAATTGCCCCCTTGTTCGCTCCGGGCGGAGTGGAACCTTGCTCAAGTTCGATTTCCAGCTCGCGAATCAAACGGCGCTGATCGGCAGACAAGCCACCTAAGCAGGTAGCGGCTTCGCGCAGGAGCAGCAATTGACACCGCAAGGATCCGTCGGCGCAGGGCGGATAAGGGACGTCGTCCAAGCCCGTCGGGCAAAGGGACCGCGCCACTTTTTCGCCCAGCGCCTCCATGTCGCGGATGCGCGGAGACTGGCCGCGGGAAAAGACCTCGAGCTGTCGAAGACGAGTTCGAGCGTCCACATCCCGCACCGTATACAGCCGCGCCAGCAACTCCGTCTGCAGTGCGGTTTTGGCCGCACGATAGCTCTTCAGCATCTCGTCTTGTTCGGGAGACAAGGTCTCCTCGGCCAGATGCCGGGCGAGGCTGCTGTAGAACAAGTCGCCGATATAGGGCAGCAGTTCGGCGGGCGCGGCGGCGGGGTCATCGGAGTTCCGATCCGGCGCCGCCGGAAGGGGAGCTCCGAGAACGGGAGGAGCCGGTGGAACGAAAACGTATGAAGTCGCCTTCGGCTCGGCGGCGAGGGACCCGCCGAGAACGATCCCCATTGCGCCGAGTCGGGCCCAATGGATTGCGTGAAGTGGTGCGTAAAAAGGAGCATTCATTGCCAAGGCGCGAGAAGCTCGCGCTTCGTCTCCATCGTTCGGGACGAACGGCGCAGCCGCCAGCCGCTTTTTGCGCGACGAAAACGCGAGACGCGACGTCACACTTTTTTATCGCCGTTCAAACGATAACGGAGGAATTCGCGCGTCACGCCGAGCCGGCGCGCCGCGGCTGACACATTGTGGTCAGTGGCCCGGAGGGCTTCCGCGATAAATTCGTCCACTGCGCCATCGAGAGAAAACCCCGCATCGGGCAAACGCCAGGCGGGGTTGCGCCAGGAAGCGGTGGGGCTCCCGGCGGGGACGGGCCCGAGGTGAGAGAAGTCGAGGGGGCCACCCTGGCCAAAGATGACAGCCCGTTCGATTTCATGCGCGAGTTCCCGCACATTGCCCTTCCATGACTGGGAGAGCAGACGCTGCTCCCCCGCGGGACTGATCTGCAGGCCTTTCAAGCGATGGCGCGCCGCGATCCGATCGAGCAGGTGTTTGGCCAGCGCGAGGATATCGCTGCCTCGTTCGCGTAGTGGCGGCAGCATGACGTGGAGTAGATTCAGACGATGGTACAGGTCTTCGCGGAAAGCACCTTCCTGCACCATCTGTTGCAGCGGCCGATTGCTCGCCGCCAACAGGCGCACATCGACCGGAATTTCCATGGTGCCGCCCAGCCGGCGAATCGTGCCTTCTTCGACCGCCGTGAGGACTTTGGCCTGAGTGGCGGCGGCGAGGGTGCCGATTTCGTCGAGAAAAAGCGTGCCTCCGTCCGCGGCCTCAAAGAGGCCGATTCGCGCCCGTTTTGCATCCGTGAAGGCGCCCCGCTCATGGCCGAAAAGCTCCGATTCGGCGAGGGTCTCCGGGAGGGCGGCGCAATTGATCGTGATGAAAGGTCGATCGGAGCGGGGGCCTTCGCGGTGGAGCCAGCGGGCGAGGGCGCTCTTTCCGGTGCCGGTCTCCCCTTCGATCAATACCGGGGGCAGGTTGCGCTCCAGTCGCCGGTCGGCGTTGAGGATCGTCTCCAGTTCGCCGCGAACTTTCCCCAGGCTTTCGCCGAAGAAAAGGCGATCGGCTTCCCGCGCGCCTTCCGCCGAGCGATGCTCTTCGCGGCGTGCGGCGCTCCGATTCTTTCGGCAACGAAGGAACGCGATCGGCAGTTCGTCGGGTTCGAAGGGTTTGGCGAGATAGTCTCCGGCCCCGAGTCGCATCGCCTCCACCGCTTTCTTCACTCCGCCGAATGCCGTCATCACCACGACCGTGGTATTTTCGGAGAAAGCGCCGTCCCTGAGGAGTTCGAGCGCTTCGCCGTCGGGAAGATGAAGGTCGGCCACGGCGAATTCGAAACGCATGTCTTTTAGCAATCGCCGTGCTTCGGCGATGCAGCTCGCTTCGGTGACTTCGGCACCGTGTTGTTTCAAGTGGGCGACCAGGCGTTTGCGCAGAATGGCATCGTCTTCCAAAACGAGGATTTCACAGCCGGCGGGCAACGCGTTTTCGTCGGGCATCGGAGCGAGGACTGCGCCGCAAGGGGTCGCCTTTTTCAACGTTAATCTCCCATCGTCCAGCGGGCGCCCGGCGAAGGGTTTTACGGCAGGGGGGCAGGGGGATGTCTGTCTCATTGCCGCCTTCCCTGCTGGAGGTGTGCCAAGGCGGCGGTCTCCGGGTAAGTCGTTTGAGTCCAGCGCCAACAGAAAGATAGGACGGCGTTCGATCCCAGCTCCGGTGGGGGGCCGCACCCAGCCCGTACCCAGTCGCCGGCTACAATCGGGCCATTCCAACCAGCGGTTCTCAGGTAAGTCGTGGAGCCGGCTCCACACGGGGGCTCCTTGCCGGTGAGATCCGCGACGCCCCGACGATGGGTCGAAAGCGAGAGCGGTACATGGCAAAAACAGATCGGGGGGCTGCGAGCCGCAAGAGACGGAGATAGAATCTGGCGTTTCGCCATAAGCTGATGCTCGGCAGGCCGACCTGGCTGGCGAGATCGTTGAAGACGCGAGTGCGTCGCCAGGTCTGACGGACTAGGTAGCTGCGAGAATTCGACCGGGCGGAGTTGGAGCGAGAATACTTGCGCCAGGCACCGAGTTCCTCGGGCAGGGTCACAATCGGGCCCGCGAGCAGCGCCGCGAGGCTGAGGCGTGTGTCCGACCAAAGAGGCACCTCGTCCGACCAGTCTATTGGCAAGGCGACTGAGAGGAAACTGCGGGGAAACGCCAGCGCACTGGTTGGGTAAAAGAAGTCAGGGTCCTGCAGAACGTAGGTTGCGGCGAGGGGCTCGTTGTTGTGTTTGAAGGGTTCTGCGAGGCGGGGGAGGGTGTTCCCCGTTTCGTCGATCCAGGTCAACGGGGCTTGAACGAGGGTAGCGGCGGGCTGGCGCATGAACGACTCCATGTAGCGCGCAATCCGAGTGGGGTGGAACGTGTCATCGCTATCCAGGAGAAAAACGAGGTCGCCCCTGGATGCGCGAAAGGCTTCGTGAATGGCCCTGCCCTGGTTGACGTGGGCCGGAAACGCGGCCGGAGGGCGGACCCCGGCGATCAATTTCACCCGGTGCCCGAACTTTTGGACGATCGCACGACTCTCGTCGCTGCTGCCGTCGTCGTAAAAGATAATTTCGTCGGCAGGTTGCGTTTGCTGGAGCACCGACTCGAGACAGTCGGCCACGTAAGGCGCGTTGTTGAAATTGTTGATGAGGACCGAGGTTTTCACGAGGTGGCGCGGTCTTCAGGCCGCGCTGGCCCACGGAGCGGCCGACGCCGGTACTCGGCACCCGGCCTTGCGGCAGAGCTCCCGAAAACTCTCGAGGAAGTTGTCGCGGTTGTGTAATCCGGTCACCCAGGCGCGACCGGCGCCGCCAAGGGACTCACGCCACGAATGGTCCGAGAGCAGCCGTTGCAGTCCGTCTTGCAGGGCAGGCAATGAGGCCAGCCCGTCGCCTGAATGGCAGCCCACAAACACGCCAAACCGCGAGGCGGTCTTTTCGGGATCCAGCGTGCTGAGAAGCGGGACTCCGCAGGCCAGAGCCTCCAGAAAACTGACCGGCAGCCCTTCGTGAACGGAGGTATTGATGAGCACCCAGGCGGAAGCGATCGCGCGTCGTTTCTCCTCGCCGTCAACGTGGCCGAGAAGTCTTACGTTTGTCGGAAGCTTATCGGGCTGCCAGCTGCCCGCGCCGGTGAAATGCGTACGTCCGGCGACCACAAAGTCGACGTCGGGGAAGCGGCGGGCCAGTTCGACGAACAACCACGGTCGTTTGACCGGATCCATGCGGGCCAGAAAGAGGACGCTGGGTCTGGCCGACTTGGAAATCCCCACCGGGCTCAGATCGACCAGGTTCGGGAGCAGAGGAACGTCGAGGAGCGGAATGGCGTAAGCAGAGGGAATCCGTTCGCGGAGAAACGTGGCTGTGGTGCCGAAGAGCAGGGGCCGTCGGCAGAGGCGCGCCAGGGTCCACATCTGTTGCATCGAACGGTGATTCGGCGGAACAATTCCCTGCGGGATCGCTCCCGGCTGGCCCGGGAGTCGAAGGCCGCGCAAGTCTTGATGTTGGACCGGACTCCAAGGGTCTCGCACCCAAACGATGGCGGGTGTGAATGGCTTTTGCAGAAACGCGATCCGGTAGTTCGGGCGGTAGTCGATGAAAAGGAGAAGATCCAGGTGCCGTCCTTGTAGTTGGAGCGGTGCTACGCGTCCGCCGCCGCGCCATATCGTCGGAACGCCGTCGATCTCGGCGGGGCCCGGCTTTCCGTGCGTGCGCATGCAATTCAGCACGGTCGGACGAACGCCGAGATCCGGATTTTGCTGAAAAAGCCGGGCGACTTGCTGGCTGGCCCATCCGAACCCGCCTTTTCGGCTATCCGCTAGGCCAAGATGTTCGTCCGTGACGATGCCGAGATGAAGGGGCTTTTCCGGCGCGCGATAATCTGAGGGGGACATATCCGAAGACGTCCCCCCAGCGTGGCCGCAGGAGGAGGGTTTTAAAGCAAAATATTTGCATTTTACAATTTACACTTTGCCTCGGAGCGTGGCCCAGATCCGGCCCAAGCGCTCGCGGAGCGCGCGGGTGGTTCGGTCCAGGGAATGGACGTCCCATGTCAGCCACACACCGACGGAAAGGCTCGCGTCTTTCGCCAGAAAGTCGGCGGGGCAGGGGACGACCTTCAGTCCCGCTTTGGTGCAGAGGCCGGCGGCGCGCGGCAAGTGCCAGGCTGAGGTTACCAAGGCGGTCGGTTTGCTCCCAGCCGTCCGAAGTAACTCTTTCGCTTCGTCTTCCGTATCGCGGGGCGTGTCTAAACAGACGATTCGGTGTTGCGGAAAACCGAGCGCGACCGCTGCCTGCGCCAAGACTTGGGCGTGGCTACGTCCGCCCTTCACATCCGCGCCCGACACGACAAGAAGGGTTTGATCGGAGAGGCGAGCGATGCGCACGCCCTCCGCCAATCTGGACAGGGACGACGTGCTCAGCTGATTGATCGCGGAGAGCTGCGGGTTTCGCGAATGACCGCCACCCAAGACTGCGACGACAGAACATTCCTGAAGCGCGGGCGGCAATTCCTCCCAACGAGTGGCCGGGGGAGCGGGAGCGAACCTATGCTCCAGCGGCGTCAGCAACAGGTGCGAAATTCCGCTGTTGGCGCCGAAGGCGAGCGACACGAAGGAGAGAATGAGCAGCCGTTTTCCCCAGGTTTCCCGGCGGGTAAAACAGAGGACCGTGCCACTCAGCCCTGCGAACAACGCGAAATGCAGGGGGAGAAAAAGGAGCGTGAGCGTCTTTTTTAGCCAGAAGAGCATCCCCGACCATGCGATCGCGATGCGGCCCGGGGAAGAATTTTCAGCTGCACCTCGCTGACCCAGGGCGTGCTTAATCTCCCGCCACGGGAGTTCCCGGAAGCACCGCGGTGCTCGCGGCTGTTCCGGTTTCGAGGTACGGCTCAATTTTCTCCCAGTACACGCGGCTCAGCATCGCGACCGCGATCGCAGCGAAGGCCAAAGACAGAAAAACATACCGGCCTTTTGACCGGCGACCCCGACGACTTCCCTCAGCGCGCTTCTGCAAATAAGCTTCCACCTTGCGCGACTTTTCCCACGGACCGTCGACCCAAACACTCTGGCTGTCACGATCCCAATTTACGATAACGCCGCCTTTCAAACAAACCTGCAGGGTGCGGTCGGGCGCGCCATCCATGCTGTAGACGGACTCGACGCGAAATCCGCGCCGTTTGAGCTCCTTCACGAGCGTATTGGGTCCTCTGCGAAACGTGACAGCCATCGGAATAATGAATGAAATTAATTCTGTGAAAGAAACTCGGGAGCGGCGGCCTGCTCAGCAGCGCTGCCCCTGGATTTCAAGCCGCGTCTGACGTGTGCTGGTCGCAAGTGTTCCGCTCCGGTCATTGAAATATACTCCCGCCTGCGCGGGAGTCGGGAAAATCCCTAACGCGAAGGCCGCGTACCCCCGGGTAGCGGCCCCCGGTCAACGCTCATTGTCATTGTCGCTAGGGCGATCCGAGCGCCTTCATAGACCCCCTCGTTCTCATTCTCTCGCTCTTACCCGTTCTCAATCCCAGCGTCGCGTATCAGCAGGCAATTTGGAATCGCTCTCGGTCTCAGTCCTTGGGGCGAGAACGAGTCGGAACAAGAGACGAGAACGATTGGGCGCGCTCGCGCAGATGAGAAATGAGCAATGAGCGACGAGTCTGACGAGCCTCACGCTCCCACTCACCTCCCGCCGTAAAATGGGGCGGCCAACGGGATTTGAACCCGCGACCCCAAGATCCACAATCTTGTGCTCTAACCAACTGAGCTATGGCCGCCGTAAAGAAATGAGTCGGTGAATTTCGCGGCCGGTTTTGCGGGTGTCAACCCCTTCTTCGAGTAGCCCGCCTGGACCGGCGGACTCCGAATGCTAAGCGATCAGCGATAAGGAATAAGCGACTGGCACATCTTCTCGGTCGCGGCTTTCCCGTTGCCACTGGGACGTTTTTGGCCGTTTGAATAGGCGCAGATGCAGCGGCTCCGGATTGTCACGTACAACATCGCCCACGGGCGTGGGTTGCAGCCCATCCAGGGGTTGACTTCTCGGCGACGAATTCGAGCCAATTTGCTCAAGATCGCCGAGTTGTTGGTCGACCTTCAGCCCGACATCGTGGCGTTGCAGGAAATCGACGAGAACTCCACCTGGGCGGGCAGCTTCGACCACTTGGAGTTCTTGCGCGAGTTCGGTGAGTTTCCACACGCCGTTTTTGGGATCAATAATCGCCGCAGCGGCTTGCTGCGGCTGGCCTATGGCAATGCCATCCTTTCACGCCATCCGATCGTGGAGTGGGAAAATATCGCTTTCGGTCAGCGACAGGTGGGGGAGAAGGGTTTTCTTTTCGCGGAGGTCGACGTCCACGGGCGCCGCGTCCCGATCATCAACATGCATCTCCATTATCGGTCCCGCGTGCATCGTTTTCGTCAGGTCGAAAAACTGATGAACTTCGCCACGGACAAACACACGCTGCGGCGCGAGCACTGGGCCATCCCGCCGATCGTATGCGGCGACCTCAACAATCCTTCCCATACCCCCGACGCGACAGCCTCGCTGCTCAAGTATTTCTCGCAGCATGGCCACTACACCTTGCATCCCCGGCGGGCTCGCACGTTTCCTTCGCCTCTTCCCCGCCGCACCCTGGATTTCATCTTTTTGCCCCCCGCCTGCATTGAAGTTTACTGCCTAGTGGTGCGTTCCTTCCTCTCTGACCATCGCCCTGTGATGGTCGAATTCAAGCTGCCCTGATCTACCCTTGTAAAAATCTCTTTGCGCCAGGCGACTCTTTTGGCTGATCTCCGCCTTTGGCCCTTATGGACCGCATCGCCCAAGCTTTTGCCCGTGCTCGCTCAGAAAATCGCGCCTGTTTCGTCGCCTACCTGTGCGCGGGCGATCCGGACTTCGACGCTTCGTTGGAAGCTTGCCGCGCCCTGCTGGCAAATGGAGTCGATGTCCTGGAACTGGGCGTGCCGTTTTCCGATCCCCTGGCGGACGGCTTGACCAATCAGCTCGCGGCCCAGCGGGCGCTCGAGGGCGGCATGACCGCCGCGCGGGTTTTCGACTTGGTTCGGAAAATCAGGACGTTCAGCGAGGCGCCCATCATATTCTACACCTACTATAATCTGGTGTTCGCCAACGGCGTTGACGCCTATGTTCGAGGCGCGCGCGATGCGGGAGTCGACGGAATGCTCACGCTCGATCTGCCGCCCGAGGAAGCGGGCGACGTGGTCACAGCTTGCCGCGCGCACGGGGTGAAGACGGTGTTTATCGTCGCGCCCACGACGCCCGCGACCCGCCTGCCGAAGATCGCCGCCGTCGCGACGGGCTTCATCTACTATGTTTCTCGGGAAGGCGTGACCGGCGTGCGCGACCAAATCGCGAGCAACATTCCGGATGCGGTGGCTCTCATCCGCAAACACACCGCTTTGCCGATCGTCGTCGGTTTCGGCATCTCCACGCGCGAACATGTGCGCACGGTCGCCTCGCAGGCAGACGGCGTGGTGGTTGGAAGCGCGTTGGTCAACTGCATCCGCGATAACCTTGCACGGCGACCAGCGATCGCTGCGGCGCTCGCAGCGAAAGCGTCGGATTTGGTCGCTGGGGTAAAACGCTAAACGTCCTATGACGCGGAAGGTTCTCCTGATCGATGACGACCGGATGCAGTTCCGGCTCACGCAGGCGCACTTTTCGCAATTCCGCAGCGAACACTTCGAGTTGGAATGGGCCGAGACGTACGAGGAAGGTCTGTCCAAGCTGATTCGCGGGGACTACGCCGCGTGCTTGCTCGATTACCAGCTGGGTGCGCGGGACGGGCTGGAACTCATCAAAGATGCGCTCGCGGCCAACTGCCGGGTCCCGATCGTCTTTTTGACGGCTGAAACTGCGGAGAACGTGGACATCGAGGCAATGAACGCGGGCGCTCTCGACTATTTGGTCAAAGGAGAGATCAACACCCGCGTGCTCGAGCGATCCTTGCGCTACGCCCGCAAATTGGGCGACACGCTCGCTGCATTGCGACGTCTGGCGACGCACGACGAGCTGACCGGCCTGATCAATCGACGAGAGTTTGATCGCATCCTCGCGGAAGAAGAGGAGCGCGCTCGCCGATTCGGCCGCCCTTTCGGCCTCATTCTGTTCGATCTCGATCATTTTAAGAAAATCAACGACACGCAGGGTCATCCAGTCGGAGATATCGTGCTGCGAAATTTGGCGAAGCGGTTCGGCGCCCATTTGCGCAGCGTGGATCGAATCGCCCGGATCGGCGGCGAGGAGTTCGCCGCCATCCTGACGGAAGTGGATTTTGTCACGGCATCTGAAGTCGCGCGACGCATTGTAGAAGCGATCGAGCGCGAGCCGGTGGAGGTCGCCGAAGGAAATGTGCTTCGCGTGACGATCAGCGCGGGCTCGGCCGCAATCCCGCGAAATGCGGTGGAGGCAAAATCGTTGATTCAAGCCGCGGACAAGGCGCTGTACGCGGCAAAGGCCCGCGGGCGCAATTGCGCGGTGGCGGCGGTGGAACTGGAAGGCGGGAAGGCGTAGGCGCACGCCGGAGCACGCTTAGAGGCAGAGGGTAGACGCAGGCGTGTGTACCATGCTCTTGTTCTCTAGGTCAAAGCGTCGCACGCACGCGTCTATCCTCTACCTTATACCCTCCTGCCGAGACTAAGAGCGCACCGCGACCGTCTCGCGCTCCAGGGGCGCCGGACCTGGCAGTTCGCTCATCTCACCCGCCTCTGCTGCTTCTTCCTCCATGGGGTACACGGTTCGGAATAGGGCGAAATCGATCAGTTCGAAACGTCCATCGAGGTGTTCCACGATTCCGGTGAGCGATTCCACCCAGTCGCCGGAGTTGAGATAGTGAATGTCTCCGAGCATCTTGTCGGCTGGTGTATGGATGTGTCCGCACATCACGCCCACGCAGCCGCGGCTCTTGGCCAGCTGGGCGATGTGATCCTCGAAGTTCGAAACGTGGCTGACGGCGGATTTGACCCGCGCTTTGACCGCTTTGCTGAGGGAATAGTATTCCTTGCCCTGCCATTCGCGCCATTTGTTGTAGAAGCGATTGAGGCGCATCAAAGCCCGGTAGCCCCAATCCCCGACGTACGCGAGAAAGGCGAAATTGCGCGTGATGGTGTCGAACACGTCGCCATGCAGCACGAGATACTTCCCTCGCGGCGTGTCATGCACGTAATCCTCGACGATTTGGAGGTTCTCGAAGGCGATCGGAAGAAACTTGGCCAGAACATCGTCGTGGTTTCCGCGCAAATAGATCACTTCGGTATCCTTCTTCTCCAGCTTCTTCAAAATGAGGCGAACAAAACGCGTGTGGCTCTTCGGCCAGTAACCGGTCTTCTTCAGGCGCCAGCCGTCGAGGATGTCTCCGTTGAGGATGAGCCGATCGCAGCGAGTGTATTTGAGAAAATGATTCACTTCGCGGACCTTGCAGTCGAAGGTTCCGAGGTGGACGTCCGAAATGATGACGGTCTTGACCTTGAGCGGTTTGAGCTCCATCGCGCCCAGCGTACCAAACTACGCCGCTTCCAGCTAGAGGAGGCGCCGAAACGTCACGGCTTTGTCACGAGGCTGTCGAAATCCGCGGCGCCATGACCCGCAAGCTCTTCGGCCGGACGCAGACATCGACCAGCTGGCCCGTGTCGTGCGTTTCACCGTCGGTGTGGAGAAGTCCCGCGGTCGAGCGTTCGATCACAAAATGAGAGCCGCGAAACCGGCGCACGCTGGGACTGCCGTCGATCGATTTGGTGAAAAGGCGGACGGCGAGCGGAACGGCGTTGAAGAAGTCGACCGTCTTCAGGACCGTGACATCCAGCCGGCCGTCGTCGACTTGGGCCCCCGGCGCGATGAAACAATCGTTTCCGTACTGGTCCGAGTTTGCGACGGAAATGATAAAGGCGCGCGTCTCGACCCGGGAGATGCTGTTGCTGATCACATAACTTTGCGGTCTGAATCCGAAAAATGCGCCAAACGTGGTGCTGAAATAAGAGCCTAGACCGCGATGGGAAAGACGATTGAAGCGGTGGCTGATTTCGGCGTCGAAGCCGACGCCCATGGTATTGAAAAAGGGAATACCATTGGCGAGTCCGGTGTCGATCAACCGGACCTCCCCCTCGATCAGGTTGCGAAACGCGCCTTTGCCCGGACCGGGTATGCCCAAATGACGTCCCAGACCGTTTCCCGAACCGCAGGGAATCAGCCCGAGCGCGGCGGGAGTTCCCACCAGGGCGGCCGCGACTTCGTTCATGGTCCCGTCGCCGCCGATGGCCACGACCAATTGACATCCTTCCGCGACCGCCTGGGCCGCGAGCTCGGTGGCGTGTTTTGGACGTTCGGTCGTGGCAATCTGCGCTTCCAGGCGATGCTCGGCGATAAAATCGCGCGCCCGACCTAGGAGGTACGGGTTTTTGGCATTGTGACCCGAGCGAGGATTGAAAATGAAACGAATTTTCACCGACGACGCAACGATAGCACGTCCAAGGCTTTCATGCAGCCTAGATTCGCAAAGGTCCAATCGAGAGTGGGCCGCGTTTGTTACAATGTCGTGACCCCTGCATCGCGCGCGGTGGTCCCTGGCGCTTCACCGTAGTCCAAAGCGATAATAGCGTCGACGATCAAACAATTGACCAATGACTCCCACTCATGACCAATGACCAATAACGAATGACGAATGACGTGCGTGACATCTATGTCCTGACCGGCCCCACGGCCGTTGGGAAAACCGAGTTGGCTCTGCATTGGGCCGAGCGTCACAACGCTGAAATCGTTTCGTGCGACTCGCTCCTGTTTTATCGGGGCATGGACATTGGCACGGCAAAGCCAAGCTTGGCCGAGCGGGCGCGCGTGCCGCACCATTTGATCGACCTTCGCGACATCACCGAACCGATGGATATCACCGAGTACGTCGCGCACGTTCGTGCCGCGTTGGAGGCGATCACGGGCCGCGGCCGGCGTGTTTTGGTCGCGGGCGGCAGTGGCTTTTATCTCAAAGCCTTTTTTTCCCCCGTGGCCGACGATATCGCTGTGCCGGCCGCGCTTCGCGTTTCCGTCGCCACCGCACTGGAGCGGGAGGGACTGGAGTCGCTCGTGGCGCAGCTGCGCAGCTTGAACCCGAACGGGCTGGGCTCGCTCGACACAGCGAATCCGCGGCGCGTGGTGCGAGCTTTGGAACGCTGCCTCGCGTCGGGGCGAACGTTGGAAGAGCTCTCGGACGCGTTTTCGCGGGCAGCGCCCCCTTTCCAAGGATGGACGCCCCGCTTGGTGCGTCTCGATCGTTCGGCGGAGGAACTTGCGGCGCGGATCGATGAACGAGTCACGGGGATGCTAAATGCGGGGCTGTTGCAGGAGGTGGAAATGCTCCTTCAGCGGGGCTTGGCGCAGAATCCTAGTGCGTCCAAGGCGATCGGTTATCGGGAATGCATCGCGGTGCTGGCTGGAACCCTGCCGCGGGCCGACCTTGCGGCCGAGATTGCTCGCAACACGCGAGCGCTGGTGAAAAAGCAACGGACTTGGTTTCGCACTCAACTGCCGGCGCACACCGTCATTCCTGCAGCAAACGCGGGCGAGGAGCTGTTCAGCCGGGATGAAGGGTAGGCGGTTCCACCTGGAGACCCCTACGTTCGCGTAGAGCGTCCGCCTTATTGCTCGAGCTTGACGTTGTACCGCGCGAGAGAGCTCGCCTCGAGGCGTGCCAGTTCGGCCAGAGCATTGCGCAAATTCACCTTGGCTTGGAGTTCGCTGACGCGAGCGGCGTCGAGCTGCTCCTGCGATTCCTGCACCCGCCTGAATGTGCTGAGACCGGCGTCGTAGCGCGCTTTTTCCAGCTCATACTGGCGCTGGCTGAGCTGTGTTGCGAGACCTGAAATTTTGACGCTTTCCTGATTGGTTTGCACGGCGCGGACGGCGCTGCGCACGTCGACGACGATAGCCTGGTCGAGCTGTTCGAGACGCGCCTGCATCTGGCTAACGGCGGACATGGCTTGGCGGTGGCGAGCCCTTTCCGCGCGGAGGCCCCATGGCATGCTGAACGACAAGCCGAGGGTGTAGTCGTAGCGATCGCGATCCCATGCTTCGCCCGCGGCTCGGCCGTAGCTCCGGCCGACCGCATCGTAACCGACGCCGCCCGTGGCCGAGAGAGAGGGCAGCTTGTTGCGCCGGGCGACACGTTCGTCGATCTCCAATTGGCGGATGGAGGCGACCATGGAGGCGAAATCCGGATCGTTGTCGCGCGCCTGCTTGTACGAGTGTTCGAACGAAACGGTGAGGACAGGGTCATCCGCCAGGGAGATGGGCCCGAGCTGCGTGTTGAACTGAAAGGGATTGATCAACGACAGCAGGATGTCTTCGCGATCGCGAACCGCTTGCTCCGCCAGCAACAGGCTTCGGCGGGCGTTTGCGAGGCCGACCTCGGCTTGAAGAACGTCCAGGTCCGTGGCGACGCCGGTGTTTTTCTTTGCCTGATTTTCGTCGAGCAGCTTTTGCGCGATTTCCAGACTAAACCGGCGCACTCCGAGTTGCTCGCGCGAGAAGGCAAGGTTGTAGTAGGCGGCTTCCACCCGGCGGATGACGTCCAGCACCGCGCCTTTGAAATCGTAGTTCGCCCGCGCAATGCCAATCCGCGCCCGATCGATCGAAGAGCGGTTGTAGGCGGTGCCGAAACCACGAAGCAGCGGTTGGGAAACAGATACGCCAAAGTCACTGCCGTAGATCGGATTCAAGCTGTCATTTGACGGAGGCGGGCGATCCTTGTCCTGGCCGAACCCCGTGCCGGCCGTGACCGTTGTACCGGTGACGAAGGGTTGCGAAACCTCCACCGTCGTATCGATCGAATCCGTGCGGTTTCCCGGGGACCCGCTGATTCGTTTTGTGGTGCGAACCGACAGATCGGGGTCGAACCCGGACTTGGCGATCACCAGCGAGTCCTTGGCATTGGCCGTGCTGAACCGCTGTACGCGGAGGTCAAAGTTCTTATCCAACGCCAGGGCCACGCATTGTTCGAGCGTGATCGGAGCAACGGGAGTGGCGGTGGGGGACGGCGCAGTGGCAGAGGGCGGAGCCAGGGGTGTTTGGGCCGCAGCGACGGCAAGCAAGAGCAGGGACGCGGCGACGGTGACCGAAGGGCGTGAACGCATGGATAAGGAGAGTGGCGAGGATCCAACCAGAAAGGAAAACACGTGGCGTGGAGAAAAGTTACGTAATTCGAAAGGGCCGTGGCCAGGCAATGGAATACCCTGCCGGTGAGTCAGCGTACCAGGAAAGACGGCAGCGCATCTGAAAAGTTGCTGCAATCCTTTGCTTTAAGCCAGGCTCACCCATTAGGAGGAGGACTCCTCTCCCGGTGGATTTGCCGGCCTCCGTGATCCCATGATCCTGTGCCAGCTAGCCCACGGGCGTGGGGCAAGACGTAAACCGCCTCTCTGCCGTCAGAGTGGACCCTTTAGCGCGCTACTTCGGGCGCCGTCTTCTTCAATTCGGCCTGGACCATGTCCTGGACCAACTCGTGGGCCGTGAGCTGCGAGATGCCTTCAGAAAACTGCTTGTAAGTGGTGACGAACTGGGGGTTGGCCTCGGTGACGTCAGGCAGCTTCTTGTCTTGGGCGTGAACAATGCGGCCTTTGTTATCCGGGGACACGATCATCTCCGAGACTTCACCCGCGTTGAGCGTCTCGAGCTTGTAATCGACGGAATAATCGAGGTCCTGTGGGCGTTGGCGCCGGGTGAAGGCGGGGAACGTTTTGGCTTCAATATTAACGTTCGAGGACGCCGCGACGGCGGCGACCGCTTTTTCGAATGCTTCGCCTGTCTTCACGCGAGCGGCGAGCTGCGTTTGGATCGTGCGGCCCAGTTCTACGAAACGCTTTTTCTTTTCGTTCGCCACGAAATCGGCGAGGACCTTCTCCCGGACTTCGGCCAGAGCGGGTGCGCGCGAAGGAATCGATTCTCGCCAGAAGAGCACCGCGGCGCCCTGATCCGTCGGGATTGCATCCGAGAAGAAGCGATTTTGGTTCAGCTTGAACGCCTCGGTCGCGATCTGCGGATTGTTCTGGAATGGCGCGGACACTTTGTCGCGCGAAAACGCGGGCATATCCTTGAGGGTAATTTGTCGCGAGGCGAGGAAGGCGTCGACGGCGGGAGATTGAGTTTCAAATCCTTTTTGGTCGATCGCGACGGTCAATTCGGTCGCCGCTTTTGCCGCCAGGTCCTTGGCGCGTTCGAGTTTGAGCGCGGCTTCCACTTGGGGGCGCACCAACGCGTAGTCCGCCGACGGGTCCGAGGTGGGATTTAGGAGAGGACCCTGGCCGGTTTTTGGGGTTTGGGCGGCGTTCGCTGGCTTCGGAAAGGCGGCGGGATTGCGGTCGTAGTGGGCGCGCACTTCCGGCTCGGACACCATCACCGCGTTGACGAACGCGTGGGCCGGAAACTCGACATAACTCACGCGGACCTGGGGTGGAATATCGTAGCCGCCTTTTTCGAAGTATTCCGTGAGCTCAGCCTCGGTCGGTTTGATCGGCGGGTTGAAGCTGACATCGTCGACGGTGGCGACGGAGAGGGTCCAAGTCGTGTCCGCCGCGGCCAGTCGCCGTTTGATTTCCGCGGGCAGGACATAGCCCGGCCCGCCCAGGAGCTTTTCCACGCGGGCAATACGAAAGTCTTCGCTCATCACGGCGCGGATTTCCGCCTCGTCCGTGCCGAACATCTTCAGGTGCTGGGTGCGAAATTCATTGTAAGCCTGCGCATCGAACTCGCCGGCCTGACGCTTGAACATCGGAAGCGTCTTTACGTGTTCCATGAGTTCGGCATCCGTCGGCTCCGGAAGATGGAGTTGATCGGCGAGCGCGAGTTTGGCGACCCGAGCCAGGGGTTCGGTCTGCTCGCGATTCAGCATTCCACTCAGCTGCGCGCGGCGATTGATTTTTTCGCCGTCTTTTGCCGATGCAAGATTGATCCCGAAGAAGGGCCTCGGTTTCACACTGCGCTGTCCATCGCCAATGCCCGGGGTCGAGCCGATCGTGAACACAAAAGCGATCACGACGACGACGAGGATCAAAGCGAAGACGATGCGAAAGTGCTGCTGAAAGTTCTTCTGAATCCAGGAAATCATGGGTAGTAAACTGTCGAACCTACGGGGCTCCCTTCGGCAGTGTCAATCACGCCCATTGTGCCTCAATGCCTAGGTTGCGCACGCACCGGGCTTCGCCGCCTGACGGCGCGCCCACGGACGTTTGGCGCATTGGACGCCTTTCCCCGCCCAGTCGCAATTTATTTATGCCGAAAGGCTTGCGGATTTTCTCGCCTCGTCTCAAACCCTCGCTTTGGCCGCCGAGGGTACCGCGTCCGATTTCTCCTCCGCGAGTAATTGATCGAGCGGCTTGGTGAAGAGGTCCTGCCGTGTCGCTTCGTCCAATGCCTCGTGGTAGCGCTCCAAAATAGGGTCCAGCCGGTTGATGCTTTCGCCAGCTGGACTTTCGCCGTAGTTGGCAAAAAGCTGAGAGAAGTCGCCGAGCGTGATGCGGTTCAGCGGGCGAGCCGGCTGATAGAGCATGTCCGAGGCGGGGGCGTTGACGGCCGGCGGAATAGGGGAGACGAGCCTCAGGTCGACGAGGCGATTGAGGCACTCGTTGAGGATCTGCGTGGGCACTTTGATCGTGAGGCTGAGCTCCGAGGCCGTGGCCGGGGGCTGGCAGTTTTGGAAGCGGCGTGCGATCGAGAGCAGCACGGCGAGGGTCAGCCGTTCGCGAACGGAGGCTGTCAGATTGGTCCAAGCCGCCTGGCTGTTGCGGAAATGAACGTTTTGGACGGCGTAGCTCAGTTGGCCGCCCACCAATACAAACAGCCAGAAAACGTAGAGGCCGAACATCAACACGGCGAGAAGGCCGACGGAGCCGTAAAGGTTGCGTGCTTCGGTCACCCGGCGCGCGTAGGCGAAAGCCAGCACATTGTTCATCACCAGCAGGGCAGTGACAACGCAGGCGCCGATTAACGCTGATCGCCAATAAACATGCGTGTTGGGGATGTAGCGGTAGAATACCGTCAAGATGGCGACGATGAGAGCGATCGCGCCGGACCGGAAGAGCACGTTGACCACTTGCTCGCCGATGGGCATGAGATTGTTGAAGACGCTGTTGAACGTGGAGACGGAGAGCGCGGTCATCGCTCCGAAAAAGAGCACGGCGCCCAGGGTGAGTATCGTCCAATAGAATACGAGGCGGGTGAGCCACGAGCGGCCGCTGCGCACACCCCAGATGTCGTTGAAAACTCCCTCGATCGAGGTGAAGAGGAGCAGGACGACCATGATGAGCGATACGGCGCTGACCACGCCGGCGGTGCTCGAGCGCGCGCCGGTGATCATGTTGTCGATCAACTTGACCAAATCCGAATTCACCACGACGACGGCCGCGGGCAAGGGTTTGCCGGTCGCTGAATCGGCCGGTGTTGCCGGTGCCGGAGCGGCGCTGTCCGAGGTCTCCGCTTTTTCTTTGGCCGACTGCTCGTACACCTCCATTTGAGGTGCGATGTACTTGATCAGCTGGTTGAGGTAATTGGTGACGAGGTGCGGATCGTCGCTGTTGACGGCGAAACCGGCGACCAGCACCGCGATCGCGACCAAGGGACCGAGTCCAAGCAGCGAGCTGAAACTGAGAGCGGCGGCGCGGCTGGTCGCACGATTCTTGTCCAGTCCAATCAGCGTGATCGAAACGACGCGCAGGATTGCGTAGTAGCGCCCTTTCCACGAGCGATCATTAAGGTAGGCGGAGTGCCAAATCTCGCGCTGAAAGAAATGGGTGAGCCTGACGGCAAACGAATTTGGCCGCGTCATACGGGAGACTAGGACAGGGGAAAGTCGCTCAAGTCGCGACCAGATAGTAGGCTAAAAAGCCCATTCCCGCCATCCCCAGACCCACAGCGAGCCCCAGCGCGACGTAGTTAACGAAAATCGTTGTCAGGTATAGTCCGAAATAAGCTCCCCCGAGCACCGCTATGGGCCAATAAGGCGCACCCTGCGTAAAGAAAATGAACCCAATAAAGCCGAAACCGCAGGCCGCGCGAAACCGGATGAAGGGATAAACAGACACCACCCCCAAAAACACCAAAATCATCAGCATCAGGTCCACCAGTCCAAAGTAGACGAACGGCTGAGTCCACATCGCCTGGTCAAACGCTGCGATCAGGCTAATGGAGGGCAAAAGCAGCGAGAACGCGCTGATTCCAAGGAGGATTGCACAGGACAACCGGCCAAACTTCGCCGCGCGCTCCATGTCGACGGTCCGATCCCGTTTGCCCTTCGTCTCGTCTGTGCGGCCCTCGGCGGCGGCGAGCATGTCATTGACCGTAATGGGGGGATTCGTTTCCGGGCCCGCATTCAAGGTCGCCACCCGGTCTTTTGGTTTCACCGTGAGCCGTTTCTTCTCCGGGAAGACGGCGGTGCGAAGCTCATCATTTGCTCCGATCGAAACCCACTGCTCGGTCGTGGCCTCATAATAGAGGGTTTGAGGATCGACCTTTCCCGCTTCCGCGAGGGATACCAGTTGCTCTTGGGTGAAAGGCCCGTGCGCCTCCGTTTCAGAGGCGGTGCGGATATAAAATTCCTGCGTGGGCATGCGGTGGATTTTGGGGTGAGCCTGAGGTCGGGCAAGCGTTTTGTCGGCATCGGAACCGCGTGCAGCCCGAAAAGTTGTAAGATTTTGGCTAAATCGCCGGCGCGTGTCGAATGCGAATCCGCGGATCGAGTTTCACCAAGAGAATCGTTCGTTTGCAACCAGCCCGTGTCAGGTTGCCTGTCGCCACGCTTAGCTGCGGCGGTCCTCAATAGGCTCTCACTTACATCCGTTGGAGCGTGCGCAACCCCAACAGGTTCAAGCCTGACTCGAGCACGAGCAGGGTCCGTGCACACAGCAAAAACCGCCGGGCCCGAACGGGCAAATCGTCCACCAGCACGCGATCGGCGTTGTTGAAGGTGCTGTAGTCTCCGGCGAGCTCGTAGAGATACGTAGCGAGGAAATGCGGGCGCAGATTTCCCGTCGCGAGTTCGAGCGCATCGGGAAATTTGATCAGCTTGCGGGCCAGGGCGATCTCAGTCGGCGTCTCGGGAGGCGTCGCGTTTTTCTCCAGATCGCCGGTCGAAGAGGGATCGATCCCGCCTTTCCGGAAAATGCTGTGGATACGTGCGATCGCATAGAGCAGATAAGGCGCGGTGTTCCCTTCCAACGACAGCATCTTTTCCCATGAAAATACGTAGTCGCTGGACCGGTTCTGGGACAGGTCGGCATATTGGATCGAGGCGATGCCGACAATGCGGGCGATGGAGCGGCATTCGTCGGGGCTAAATCGTTCGGCCTCCGGACGCGCCGCGTTCTTCTCATTGACGACCGCGAGCGCCCGCTCCTCCGCCTCGTCCAGCAGATCCTTCAGTTTGATCGTGTCTCCGTCTCGGGTCTTGAGCGGTTTGTTGTTTTCCCCCAGCACGGCGCCGAAAGTGACATGATTGAGCTGGGGCACGCGGCGGCCGGTCCGCTCGAACCATTTTCGCACCGTAAGGAAAAGCTGCTCGAAATGATCGCCTTGGCGAAAGTCGGTCACGATCACAATGCCGTCCGCCTTGAAGTACTCTTGTCGATACAGCGCGGTCGCCAGATCGGTCGAGGCGTAGCCGCTGGCGCCGTCGGCTTTGCGCACCATGAAGGGGAAGGGACGCTCGGCGTGGCGGGAGAAGCGGGGCACTTCGTCGTGGAAGACGACCAAGGCCCCGTCGCTTTCCTCCGCGATTTTATGCGCCTGCAGTTCCTCGTAGACCCGCTGCAGTTTGTCATTATAGAAACTCTCGCCCAGGTAGTGGTCGAAGCGGACCCCGAGTCGCTGGTAAATTTGATCGAAGGCTTTGCGGCTCACCTCGGTGAAGCTCTTCCACAAGGCCACGTTTTCCGGGTCGCCCGCTTGGAGCTTAACCAACTCCTGGCGCGCCTCGTCAAGGGCGGCAGAACCTTCGGGGGTGGCGTCGTTGCCTAGTTTGTACAGGCGCTCCAGTTCCTCGATCGGCTCGCGTTCGAGCGCGGCGGGATCGGCCCAGCGTTTGTATCCATAAATCAACTTCCCGAACTGCGTCCCCCAGTCGCCGAGGTGGTTGTCGCGGATGACGTTCGCGCCGCTGAAGGCGAGCAGCCGGCAGATCGCCTCGCCGATCACGGCGGAACGCAGGTGGCCGACGTGCATCTGCTTCGCCGTGTTCGGCGAACTGAAATCGACGACCCAGGTTTGATGGGCGTAAGCGGCCGAGGCTCCCTGCTGCAGCGCCTCGCGCGAATGAAAGGTCCGCAGCCATTCGAGGAGAGCGGCGGGTTTGAGGGCGAAGTTGATGAAGCCGGGGCCCGCGATCGCAACGTCGAAGCGGCCGCGTACCTCCTCGTTCAACTGCGCGATGACTTTCTCGGCCAGGGCGCGCGGATTTTGTTTTTCGCGTTTCGCGTAAGCCAGGATCCCATTAGCCTGGAAGTCCCCGTGGCGGGGGTCCGCCGTCCGCACTTCCGGGGCGAAAGAGGCTCCGTCGAGGCCGGCGGCTTGGGCCGCGGCTTTCAGAACCGAGTCGAGTTCGCGCGCGAGGTGAAACGAGACGTGCATCCCGGGTACTCAACCCGGCCTGGAGGGAGAGGAGCAAGAGTGGAGTTGCACGGTTTCGGCTTCGTATCGTTCTCGTTCTCTTACTCCTACTCGTTCTCGTCCCCAGGGGTCACGGATCGTGAGCTAATCCGAGCTATCCCCACCACCGTTGCTCCAATTCCCCGGGGACGAGAACGAGTAGGAGTAGGAGAACGAGAACGATGGGTTCTGGGCGCGGGGAAGGTTGCCTTCTTCTCCCCTCAAACCACCCGGTCGCTTGTCACCAAAACCCCATGACAGGCCGTTGTTTTTGGCTCGACAAATGAGGCTCATATGTTTGGCTGGTACACTTTGCCGGCCAACGGGCTTGCAATCCTTTTTCGAACTACATGACTAAACGCACGCTGCCTCCCCGGAGGTTCATTAAGCCGACATTCGAATTCTTAATTGAGAAGAAGCGAGATGGCGGTGAATTTACGCAAGAGGAAATTCGCTACATCATTGATAGCACGCTTGATGGCGAAATGCCGCAGCACCAATTGGCCGCCTTGGCCATGGCGATATACTTTCAAGGAATGTCGGCTCAGGAGACGGCCGATTTGACGGAAGAAATGATGCTGTCGGGCGAGGTGATCGACCTGTCGCACATTGCGAAACCGAAGATCGACAAGTATTCAACCGGTGGAGTCGGCGACAAGACGTCGTTGGTCCTTGTCCCGCTCGCGATGGCGAGCGGAGTGGTGGTCCCGATGATGTGTGGCGTGGAGCACGACTACGTGATCAACACGCTCGAAAAGCTCGCGGCCATTCCGGGCTTCAAGGGTCACTTGGACACGGATCATTTTTCCGCGCAGCTGGCCAAGATCGGCGGCTCGATCATCGCGCAGACCGACGATTTGGCACCGGTCGAGGCCAAGTTCTACGAACTTCGCAAGGAGACCGGCACCATCCCGAGCTTGCCGCTCATCACGGGCAGCGTGCTTTCGAAGAAGCTGGCCGAAGGTTCGGAAGGGCTCGTGATCGACGTGAAGTGGGGCAATGGTTCCTTCATCAAGGACCTCGAGCAGGCGAAACAGCTCGCGCGCTCGATGACCCGTGTCGGCCGCTCGATGAAGCGCCGTTGTGTCGCTCTGGTCACCGACATGAACCAGCCGCTGGGCGATACTGTCGGCACTTCGCTTGAGATCAAGGAAGCGATCAAGCTGCTGAAGGGGGAAGGCCCGGAGGACATGAAGGAGCTCGTACTGAAGCTCGGCATGGAGATCGTGCGCCTGGCGGGCGTCGCCGGATCGACGTTGTCGGCGAAGCAGACTGTCCAACGCCACCTGACCGACGGCTCCGCGCTCGAGAAATTCAAGGAGCTGATCCGCGCGCAAGGCGGCGATTCTTCCTACGTCGATCATCCGGAAAAATTCCCGCAGGCCCGGCACATCCGGAAGCTTCCCGCTCCAAAACGTGGATACGTGCACACCATCAATGCCGCGATGATCGCGCGCGGGGTGCACCTCCTCGGCGCGGGCAAGGAGCACAGCCACGACAAGATCGACCATTCGGTCGGCGTCTCGGAAATCAAGAAGGTCGGCACTCAGGTGAAGCAGGGCGAGCCGCTCATGATGATTCACTACAACGACGAATCCAAACTCGAGCAGGCCTTGGAGTATTTCAAAAACGCCTATCGCCTGGCCCCCAAACGGCCGACCCCGCCGCCTTTGGTGGTGGAGCGTGTGGCCTGAGCGGGGTACGTATCTTCCTTTCAGCCTTTGGCCGGCCCGTTTTGGGCCGGCCTTTTTTGCGCAGCGCTGAGCCATCAGCCGTAGCGTTTTTGGCAAAAACATCGTCGTTTTTGCCATTTCTTGATTTCCAGAGTGGGTTATATTTTCGCCAGCGCCTACCCCATAGCGCTTGTCAGCGATGAAGCCACCCCGTTTCGCCTCGCAGTTTCTTTCATGCTCCTCAGGTGCGTGTGAAAGGGTCTCGTCATCGTTTCGTCCGAACGCTTGCGCCCTGCTCTCCTCAGCGTCTTGCAGGGCTTATCCCAAACCCCAATGAAAACGAACACCCCGATCCTCACCTTCTTTCGCGCACTCGCCGCCCGCGGTACGCTAGCCTTGGTTCTCTTCCTTCAAGTCGCGCCGCTTACGCTTGCCGTGCTCGTCGCGTCGTCCACGACCGCCCAAGCCCAGTCCTATCCAGCCTGGGCGCCCAATACGTCCTACGCGGTCGGCGCACGCGTCACGTATGCGGGTTCGATCTATCGCTGCCTCCAGGCGCATACCTCGATTACCAGTTGGGAGCCGCCCAATACTCCCGCGCTGTGGTCCCTTGAAGGCGGCACGCCCACGCCGACCGCGCCGGCCGTGCCATCCGGTTTGGCCGCTTCCGCCAATGGCACCACCGCGATCACCGTGACCTGGACCAGCGTCTCCGGGGCGACGGGTTACGATCTGCAGCGCGATGGAGTGACCGTGACAAACGTCACCAGCCCTCATCAACACACCGGACTCGCAGCCAACTCCTCGCACACCTACGCGGTGCGGGCGAAAAACAGCGCTGGCACCAGCGCCTGGAGCGCAGCTGTCACCGCCCGGACTCAGAGCACGCCCACCGCTCCGCCGGTTCCGACCGGTTTGAGTGCCACCGCGAATAGCCAGACGCAGATCACGGTGAATTGGAATGTCGCAAGCGGTGCCAGCTCCTATGACCTTCAAGTGGACGGAGCGATCGTCTCGAACGCCACACGTCCCTATGTGCACAGCGGTCTGGCCTCCAACTCGACTCACACGTACGCCGTGCGGGCGCGCAACAGCTCGGGCGCGAGCGCCTTCAGCAGTTCCGTGCAGGCGACGACCTCGAGCACTCCGACGGCCCCCGGAGTTCCCGGCGGCCTTTCGGCCACGGTGGACAGCACGAGCCAGATCACCGTGCGATGGAACAGCGTCTCTGGCGCCACGGGCTACGATTTGCAGCGCGACGGTGCGACGGTCGCAAGCGTGACCAGCCCGTACGCTCACACTGGTCTTGCGGCCGGATCGAACCACACGTACGCCGTCCGTGCCAAGAACAGCGCGGGCACCAGTGCCTGGAGCGCGTCGGTCTCCGCCCAGACGAATTCGTCCAATCCCGGTGGCGGATTGACGCTCGGTCAGGTGGCGAATCCCAACGGACGCTACTTCACGGGTTACTACCCGAGTTGGAGCGACAACTGGTTCACGGTGACGAACTGGGATGGCACGAAAAAATCGGACAATGAGATCTATCAAGCCAGCCAGTTTGCGCGCATTCCCGGCATCTATACGCACGTTTTGATTTCCTTCGGGCAGCCGGACTTCGCCTGGAACGGCCTTTCGGCGAACAACTGGAGTGGCACAGGCATCAACTTCAACGGCACTCCGGTCGACATCAAGGAGTCCATTCGCCTGCTCCATATCCTGAAAAAGAAGGTGATCCTCGCCGTCGGCGGCGCCACGTATAACAATTGGGCCGGACTCGCCAACGAAGCGGGCCGCAGCGGTCCCATCAAAAGCGCGCTCACCCGTTTCATGGTCGACATGGGTGTGGACGGTCTGGACGTCGACTACGAGATCATCGCGGCGGACGCTGCGACGGTGACGGAATACGCTAAGGCGATTCAGGCGATGCGCGAGGCCGTGGATGCGGCGGGCGGCGGCCGCCTGTTGACGGTAGCGGGCTGGTCCACGGGCGCCGACTACACTGCCGATTTGGCCGGCGAACCTGGCTATCCCGGACGCCCCTCCTACTGGGGCGGCGGCGCCGGTCGCGAGCGCAAGGTCTTCAAACGCACGGTTCCCAATGGACCCCACGCGGGGCGGTCGATCGTGAGCCTCTTCGACGTGGTCAATATCATGGCCTACGACGCGCAGACTAACTACTTCGATCCCGTCACGGCGTTCGATCAGTACCGTGCCATCGTGCCGTCGAGCATCCCGGTCGGCCTCGGCCTGGAAATCCCGCCCGAAGGCTGGGCCGGCGGTGTCTTGGTGATCAACAACAACCAGGCCGGCGCGCCCGGCACCATCGTGGTCCGCGACCAATATGAGCGCAGTCCGCGCGGTCCCTACTCGGTCGAGCGTTCGATCGGGCACGTCATCGCCAACTCGCGCAATTCCCACGATGGAGCGATGCTGTGGCAGATCCTCAAGACGCAGTCGGTGCAGGCGGGCTCGCATCCTTCGGCCAACGCTACGACGGTCGAACAAAAGTTGAGCTCGATGTTCAACTACGTGCCGCGGTCTCCGTAAACGATTTCGGGTGGGGCGTTCGCCTGCCGGTGCTTGTGGGCCCGGCGGATGGACGCCCCGCCTTTTCAGACGCAGGGGCGTTGCTTCACGGCGCCCCTGCGTTTTTTCACTCAGCTCGAAGTAATGATGCGCGGGAGAGCAGGCCACCGGTCAGGCGGCCTGGACGCGTCTCGACGTAGGACGTTTATGAATACGATACCCTTGACTGTTCGGCGGCCGTTTGCCGCCTCGATTTTTTGCATTTCTTTTCTGCTCTTGCTGCTCGCGTCGACGGGCCGCGCCGCGACCGGCGTGCCGGGCACGCCGAACTTGACCCAGAGCAACTGGGATGGCTCCGCCAGCTATTCCATCATCATGAACATGTGGTGGGGAAACAACGGCACCACCTGGCAGCTGTATGAAAATGGGACGCTGGTTCACACCCGCACGCTCGCGGATAATTCGCCGAACGCGCAGACCGCCAGCTTCGCTTTCACCGATAAACCTCGGGGCAGCTACACGTACACCACGCGATTGACCAACAGCTTTGGCGCGACGACGGGCAACTCCCTGACCTACACGGTGACTCAGGGCTCGGGAACACCGACGCCGACCGTGCCGGCGGTGCCGACCGGCCTCGCCGCCACGGCCGATGGTACGACCCAGATCACGGTTCGTTGGAATGTTGTTTCCGGCGCGACGAGCTACGATCTGCAGCGGGACGGAGTGACCGTCTCAAACGTGACGAGCCCTCACGCCCACGCGGGCCTCGCGCCGGGGTCCAGCCACAGCTACTCGGTGCGGGCGAGAAACACCGCCGGCAGCAGCGCCTGGAGTCCGGTAGCAAGCGCGACCACCCCGAGTTCGGTCAGTATTCCGCCCGTGCCGACCGGATTGGTCGCGACCGCCGCCGGCAGCAACGAGATCACCGTGAACTGGAATGCATCTTCAGGCGCCACCGGCTACGACCTGCGGGTCGATGCCGCCACCGTCACCGGTGCCGCGCGTCCTTATGCCCACACGGGCTTGGCGGCGAATTCAACCCACCAGTACGCTGTCCGGGCGAAGAATAGCGCGGGAGCGAGCGCTTGGAGCGCAACGGTGTCGGCCACCACAACGCCCAACACACCGGCGGGACCTCTGCCCCGGCATATTCTCACGGGCTACTGGCAGAACTTTAACAATGGCGCCCGCGTTTTGCGGATCCGCGATGTTCCCACGACTTACAACCTTATCGCCGTGGCATTCGCTGACGCGACCGGAACGCCGGGCGCGGTCGATTTTGTGCTGGATTCGGGTTTGTCCTCGGCTTTGGGCGGTTACACCGAGGCGCAGTTCATTTCGGATATCGCCGCGGTCAAGGCTCGCGGACAGCATGTCATCATCTCGGTCGGTGGTCAGAACGGCACGGTCGCGGTGAACAGCGCCACCAGCGCTACGAACTTCGCCAACAGCATCAACGCGTTGATGTCGAAGTATGGCTTCGAAGGCGTGGACGTCGATCTCGAGAACGGAGTTAACGCGACCTACATGGCGCAGGCGCTCCGGAAAATTCGGAGCGGCGCGATCATCGCGATGGCCCCGCAGACGATCGACATGCAGAATGTGAACAACGAGTACTTCAAACTGGCGCTGTCGATCAAAGACATCCTGACGGTGGTCAACATGCAGTACTACAATTCAGGCTCGATGCTGGGTTATGACGGCAAGGTGTATTCGCAAGGCGGAGTCGATTTCCTCACCGCGCTCGCCACGATCCAACTGGAGAATGGACTTCGACCCGACCAAGTGGGGCTCGGTCTTCCGGCCTCGCTCTCAGGTGCCGGCTCCGGTTATGTGTCACCTTCGATCGTGAATCAGGCG
>CAZJLP010000023.1:55793-57272 GCA_964546955.1 uncultured Opitutaceae bacterium
CGCCGCGGACTTATCCGAGTCTGCGCGGCGCCATGACGTGGTCCATCAATTGGGACGCGTCCAACAACTACAACTTCGCCAATTCGGTCAGCGCCAAACTGCGGACCCTGCCTTGAGGGCTTGAGGTAGGGCGAAGCGTCCCCTCTACAGACCGGATACACGGGTGACACCTGTGCGGAGACATAGGTGTCACTTGAGAAGGCATGCTGGCGGACAATTCGCCGGTTGCGCAGGCCGCCAGCTTTGCCTTCACCAATAAGCCCCGCGGAAGCTGTACGTATACGACCCGGTCGACCAACAGGTTCGGGACGACGACCGGCAACACGCTTACCTGTACGTCATTCCGGGCGTCGGGTGGAACGCGCTCTCTGAGCGCGTTGTTCGATCGCGGACCTCGTGCAACCTTGACTGCAAACCAACGCGCTCGGAGATCGTGTTCCACCCTCTGTCCGCAGAAATCCCGGTGCAACCATCGGGCGAACCCTTGGGTCCCTGGCGGGACTAAGAGGAATGTCGATTTG
Organism: uncultured Opitutaceae bacterium; assembly: GCA_964546955.1. GTDB lineage: Bacteria > Verrucomicrobiota > Verrucomicrobiia > Opitutales > Opitutaceae > CAZJLP01. The sequence continues at coordinate 56,315 of CAZJLP010000023.1, forward strand.
GGTTCTCACTATGCTGGCTGCGTTGCTGACGCTGTTCACGTTCGGGTCCTTGCTCAGGTCCGAGCGGTGGTGGATCCGAGCGCTGGATTTCCCGCGGCTCGAACTCGGGATCTGCGCCGGGGTGTTGACGCTCGTGGAGGCATCGTTGCTGGATCTCTCGGATCCGTGGAGCTGGCTGCTGATTGGAGGGACGTTGACCTGTTTCGCGTATCAAGCCTGGTGGGTTTTCCCCTTCACTCCTTTTGCCTGCGGGGAGGTCAAGCCCGCTGAGCGGCCCGAGGCCGATAACGTGATTCGTTTGCTGGCGGCAAACGTGTTGATGACGAACCGCAACGTCGAGGGATTGCTTGAACTCGTGAACGAGAAGGACCCTGACATTCTGGTGACGCTGGAGACCGATTACTGGTGGCAGGGGCGCCTGGCCGGCCTCGAGTCGGCCTATCCCCATACGTTGAAGTGTCCGTTGGAGAATTTGTATGGAATGCACGTTTACTCGAAGCTCCCCTTCGAGGAGGCGGAACTGAAATTCCTGGTGGAGCCAGGCGTCCCGTCCATGCATTTCATTGTTCGGTTGCGGAATGGCGAGCGCGTGCGTCTGCATTGTCTGCATCCATCGCCGCCGAGTCCGACCGAAAACGAGGAATCCACGGAGCGGGACGCCGAATTGATCGTCGTGGCGAAGAGTGTGGCTCAGTCGAAGATTCCGGTCGTTGTGACCGGCGACTTGAACGATGTCGCCTGGTCCGCCACCACCCGTCTTTTTAGGAAGATCAGCGGTTTGCTCGATCCCCGAGCCGGGCGCGGCATGTTCAATACGTTTCACGCGAAGCACCCGTTGTTGCGCTGGCCATTGGACCATGTGTTCCACAGCCGACATTTCACCTTGGTCCAGCTCGAGCGATTGCGGGCCTTTGGATCGGACCATTTTCCCATCTTTATTTCACTTTCGCTGGAGCCG
>CAZJLP010000023.1:57282-58251 GCA_964546955.1 uncultured Opitutaceae bacterium
AAAAGCCCATTGAAGCGGACGCCGACGATCGGGAATGGGCGGAGGAGAAGACGGCTAAAAAAGGAGTGGAGCCGGAGGACGTGCCTTTGGAAAAGCGATAGGTAGCCGGGCGGCGGAGTGTGAACGGCTCGCAGAAAGAAGATAGAAGATAGAGGCCCATGATCACTAAAGAAACGACAGTAGAGGTTTGCGGTAGGGCGAATCCGCCCCGGTGAGACGTCAGTGGTCTCGACTCAGCCGTCTTCCGCTAGTGGAATCATTCCGATGCCCCTGGCGCCGGCTCCGGGCCTTCGATGCGCGTTTGACGGTCCCCAACGTGACTTGCTTCGAGTCCCATGTGCCGCTCATGGTGGTGGTGATGTCTGCCGATCCCTTGCCGCCTGAAAAACCGGAAAAGACGCCCCCGCCGCCGATCGATCGATCCGGGTGGGCGCGTCCTTGGGCGCAGCTGAAATACTTCACGTTTCAACCCGCGATTTTTCCACGGCTTTTGGGGCAAGTTTCGCCCGATGCACGGCCCGGCGATCTCGTCACGGTCTACGATAAAAACGGCAATCGCGCGGGTGCCGGGCTTTTCAATCCGCGGGCTAAAATACCTTTGCGGGTGGTGACGCATTCGGTCGATCCCGTCGACGAAGGCTACTTCGAAGCCGCGTTGCGACGGGCGGTGAACCTGCGGCGGCACGTTTTCAAGCTGGATGAGGTCACGGAAGCTTGCCGCTTGATAAATTCGGACGGCGACGGACTGAGCGGGCTGACGATTGACCGGTACGGTGAGACCCTGTTGTGCGAACTCTACAGCTACGGCATGGCGGTAAGGCTCCCCAAGTGGCTTCCGCTCTTGCACGAACTGGCGGGAACCAAGTTCGCGCGCGTGCAGGTCGACCACGATTTGGGCAGCCTGGAAGGCATCAAACCCTCGACTTTCAACGAAACGAATGCGGCGGCTCCTCGGACCGTCAAGATACG
>CAZJLP010000023.1:58261-68729 GCA_964546955.1 uncultured Opitutaceae bacterium
CGGGAGCACGGCGTCCGCTACGAGGTGGACTTCGCGGAAGGGCACAAGACCGGTTTCTTCTGCGACCAGCGCGACAACCGGCGCGCGATCGCTCGATTTACTCAAGGCGCGCGGATGTTGGACCTCTGCTGCTATACCGCCGGCTTTTCTTTGTGCGCAAAGGTTTTGGGCGGGGCCGAAGACGTGACCAGCGTCGACCTCGATGAAGCAGCGATCGAGCAGGCGAAGCGCAATGCCAACCTGAATCAGGTGAGGTTGAAATTCGTCCATGCCGACGCCTTTGCGTACGCGCGGCAGATGCAGCAGAACGGGGAGCGCTGGGATGTCGTTGTCCTCGACCCTCCGAAATTCATTTTTACGCGGGAGGAAGCCGGAAACTGGGAGGGGCGTCAGAAATATGAAGACCTCAATCTCCTCGCGATTTCACTCGTTAAGCCCGGAGGCATTTTCGTGACGTGCTCGTGTTCCGGCTTGCTGAGCCTGGAAGACTTTGAGGCGCACGTCATCAAAGCTGCGCACCGCCAGAATCGCCGGCTCCAGTTTTTCGACCGCACGGGACCCGGACCGGATCATCCGGTTTATTCAAATTGCCTGGAAAGCCGCTATCTTAAGGTGCTGTGGGCGCGCGTGGTCTAAGTTTCGCGAATACGGACACGAGCCCGAGTTTGCCCAAATCACTCCAATCCCGCTCGCGAATGTGCCGTGTAACAAGCTGCTCACTACGTCGTTTTTTGCCGTCGCTTAACGATACGAATAGAAACCGCATCGCCATTTGGTAGGGGACTACCCTCAGTTAAGGGCGGTTGGGCTTGAATTCTGCCTTGTAGTACCGCCGCTTATGTACTTTTAGGTAGGTTGCAAACCCCCATTGAGGGGACGCCATAGACTCGCTGACTGAGTAGGCGCCCCCTTGTTCCCGTAAGTAGCAAATTGACCTGATCACTATGTTCTCAGCATCCCCCGTTCGTAAGAACCTCTCCGCTGCTGCGTGCCTTCTCGGGCTCGCGGTCGGCGTTCATGCTCAACCCGCCGCGCCCGCCGCTCCGCCCGCACCGGCCGCCAGCGACGACGTGATTGAGCTCTCCGTCTTCACCGTCCGTGAAGAAGCTAACCGTGGCTATGTCGCCTCCGAGTCGATGACCGGTACGCGCGTGGCTACGCAAATCAAAGACCTGCCGTTCACCGTGAACGTGTTGACGTCCGAATTCTTCGAGGACTTCGGCATGTTCGAACTCGCGGACAACCTGACCCATATCGGTGGCTTCACGAGCCTCGATATCGGCGGTGGTTTCACCCTCCGTGGCTTCGGCTCCACTTCGCAATTGCGTGACGGCTTCCTTCGTCTCGGACGATATGGCGCTAGTAACGTCGATCGCGTGGAAGTGATCAAGGGCCCCAACGCCGCTATTTACGGCCGCAGCTCGCCCGGCGGTATGATCAACATGATCTCCAAGCAGCCGAAGAAGAAGAACATGCAAAAGATTAATATCATGCATGGCGACTTAGACCACAAACGTTATGGCGGTGAGTTCACCGGCACGATTGGGGACCCAAGAACCTATTACATTCTGACCCTGAGCCAATTCGAACGCGGTTTCGAAACCGAGATGGCGCGCAATCGCAATCGCGAAGCCTATCTCGCGGTGAAGCACGACTTCAAAGACAACTCCAGTTTGATGGTGTCGGCGGAATACTTCCTCCAGATCCGTCACTCGCCCCACGCTTCCGCTCCGATCATCACAGACGCCATGGGCACGGCTTCGACGGCGGATGACAAGGTGATCGGTTATGCTAAGAACCTCGCCTACTACAACCCCGCCGGTCCGTTCAGCGAACTGAATCGTGGCAACGTCGGGTTTGTCGCGACGTATGAAAAGCGCTTTAGCCCCCTGGTGAGCTTCCGCGCCGCCTCCAATTATTATCGCGCCCGCCGCTGGGACTATAATGCGATCGGTTGGGGGGCCGTTACCATTAATCCCTCCACCGGAGCTGCACCGACGTCGCAACGTGGCACGCCGCCCAACAAGGGCTATATTTTTGAAGATGGCGGCGGCTTTCAGGCAGATACGCTGTTCCACTACTGGTTCGGCAATAAGGCGGTGGAAAATAAGACCCTCATCACCCTCGATATCAACGACTACTATCGTTATGATCCGACATGGTCTTATGGCCCGGCTACGCTGCCCGAAGTCGCTGCGTGGAATGCAGTACGCACCGTCACCCTGGATCCGACCACCCTCCGTCCAGTCGGACAGATCGGTTATTTCCCCAACTGGTTCCAGTGGGGCAATGAATCCAACACGCGTCTGACACGCCGCCGTACGACGGTATTCGGCGGTTTGCTACGTCATCAAATGAACTTCTTCGAAAACCGCCTGCTTACCTATGCCGGCGCACGTTTCGATCACGTTTCGTTCCGCGAGCACGATTACGTCAGTGCTGTTGCTGGATTCCGGGCTTTCGGCGGCCAGTATGCCAATTACAATCAGGGCGACTTAATCACCCGCACCGTCAAGGAACTGAAGCCTAATGTCGGTGCTAACTACGCGATCTTCCCGAACCTTCGGATTTACGCGAACTATAGCGAAAGCTATTTCGTCGACCAGACGACGAACCCCATCGACATCGCCAACCCGACCTACAAGCAGGAAACGGCCAAGGGCTATGACTACGGCTTCAAGGGTTCGTTTTTCAACGACAAGCTGAACTTCACGGTGAGCGGTTACTATGCGAATCGCTACAATGTGCAGGTCTCTGAGTTCGTTGAACTGCCTCCCGTGGGCTCCGGCAATTTCGGCACGGTGAACTTCCGCGACGGCGACCAACTGGTGCGTGGTCTTGAAGTGGACGTTACCTGGAACATCACCAACGATCTCTCCACTGGCCTCAGCTATGGACACGTCAATTCGATTTACACCGACTTTGGCTCGGCCAGTCCGTTGTCGAAGTATCGCAGTGTCACGGGTGTGTCGCCTGACAACGGCGGTGCCTACGTGAAGTACACGCCCGGCCGCGGGATGCTCAAGGGCTGGTCGGCTAACATTGGCGCCACGTACGTATCATCCACGCCGTCGGAACAGCCAAATCAAGGCGACGTCTATTCCACGACGTTTCCTCGCACGTTCATCTCCTCCACGGATCAATGGAAGTTGCGGGTGCCCTCCTACACGGTCTGGTCAGGTGGTGTGCGTTACAAATTCAGAGCCGGTCCTCTGGAGCACCAAATCGGCCTGAACGTGAATAATCTGTTCGATAAGGATTATCTGCGCGGCAACCGCCAACCCGGCGAGCGCCAGTCGTTCTTCGTTACTTACACCCTCACGCACTGAGCTGCGAAGTAAGTCACACGCTTAGGCCAGGCAGGTTTTCCTGCCTGGCCTTTTTTTGGCTTTCGTTGATCGCCCATCCTATCCTTACAGCCAAGGAACCGCGAGCGGGCTGTTGAACGCCCGATTAGCACTAGCAGCATAACTTGGCGGGAGGATATACGTGAAAATGAAGTTCTATTTTCGTATGAGCACTTTGTGCGTCGCGGTTTTCTAGGTGTTGCTGGCTGGCTGCGGTTCAACGCCTGACGATGTTTTTAATGATGTGGTGCGAACCAGTGAGGCTTACAATGGCCCTGACGTCCTCGTGGCCAAATCGGCGGTCGACGGGTTTTTGCTACGGATTGAGAGCTATCGCGGACCGGCGCGTACACGTGATGCGTTTGATTACGATCAGATAAGTGGAATGCAATGGCTTAGACTTTGGTCCAATTTACCGAGTTGTTGATGCTGCAAAGGCGCCTGATGCTATGCAGAAAGCGATCGCGTACTTTGAAGGACACCGATTTCACAAGCGATCCGTTATACTTGAAGGACAAAGCTAAACATCTCGATAATTTCCTTACTTTCACCGAAGAGGAATTCGTGCCTGAGTGGAAAGACTCTAACCGAGATCGGATGACACGGACGCTCGCTTCCTAAAGAAGGCGGGACGGAAAAGTATGCCTTAGATCAGCTAGTCTCGCCGACTCAGCGCTAGAGCCGTTGCACGCCTGAGGTAGTTCGATTACTGGCTTCGGCCATTGGTCCCGCGGCGTTGATACTACATCAAGATGTCAAGATGGACTTGTCACGAGGAGAGGCGAGGGGGCGATCGCTGAAGCGCGATTTTGGGAGCTTCGACCGGGCAGGCTGCGTGTGGTTGAAGCTAGGAGGAACTCGTCAGCGAAGGCTTTGAGGGCGGCTTCGTTTTCTTGAAAGGTTTTTTCGCCGTCGCGGACGAGATTGTCCATGTTGGGGAGGCTGGCGTTGTCCATCTCCGGTTCGGCGAAGGTGAGTTCGGGGTCGATGCGGAGGTACTGGGTAGGAGCGCCGATGCCTTTGAAAATTTGCGTCAGTTGGTAACGCACGGTTTCGGCGCCGCCGGAAAGGGCGATGTCGATCACGGGCTTGATCCAACCAATGCCGCCCCAGTTTTTGGCTTCGGAGAAGGAAAACCGGTTTTCAGTGCCGCCCGTGCCGAGAGAAAGGATTGCGATGTCACTGAACGACTTTCCCTTTCCTTCCGGACTCGCCAGGAATTCGGCGGCTGCGCACAGCGCGGGATTGTTGGCAAACACACCGCCATCGATCAGCGGCCGGACTTCGCGGTTGAGCGCCTGGATGTTGGCCGGTTCGAAATAGGTGGGCGCCGCGGAGGTGGCCCTTGCGACGTCGCGCACGAAAAAGTCGCGGCCAGGACAGTCTTGGGCACGGTTGTCGGCGGAGTTGAAGATCACCGCTTCGCGCTGCGCGATATCGTAGGCCGTGATCACGCAGGGTTTCACGAGCTGGCTGAGTTTGGTGTCCCCCAAATACTGCAGGAGGATCTTCTCCAACTCCTTGGCGGGATACTTTTCGTCGAGCGTGCCGAAGGCTGAGCTGATGCGTTTGAAGATCGGAATATCGAAGATGTCGTCGCCGAAATTGAGGTAGAGATCGACCGCTTCGGAGGCGGAGAACTGAGGGCGATCCGGTGCGGCGGCGCTGGGGCACAAGTACAAACAGGTCAGAATCCCTCCGGTGCTGGTGCCGGCCACCATATCGAAGACATCCGCGATCTTCAGGTCGGCGTTGCCACTCTGCTCGCGCAGATAGGTTTCCAGCTTTGCCAACAAAGTGCCTGGGATAATCCCGCGGATACCGCCGCCGTCGATCGAGAGGATTTTGAATTTTTTCATGGGGAGTGCGTGTGTGAGCTTCTCTCAAGAGGAGATAGGAAATGCAGGGGCGGTGTTACGCTGCACTCTCGGCGGCAATCGTTCTCGTTCTCATCCCCACAAATCCGAACTAAGGCTGGGCCTGCTATCGCTCATATGCTGCGGCGGAGGAAGCGAGAACGAGTAGGAGTAAGAGAACGAGAACGAAGGGACCGGCGGCGGAAGCACAAAAAAGGGCGGCCCCCGTTGAGGGGCCGCCCTGGATCAAAACCTGCGTGGAGCGAGCTGCTCGCTACACGTACTTAGATTACTGGCCGACCAGGCTGAAGCGGTCGGAGCCGATGTTGAACATCGTCGAGGACGCGTTCTTGCCCGTAACCGTGATGCGGATCTTGTGCGTGCCGGCGGCGGCGAACGTGACGGTGCCCACGGTGACTTCAGTGTAGCTCGGAGAAGCCGAGTACTGGTCGAGTGGACTGCCGAGGTTCACGCCGTCCACCGAGACCTGGCCGATGCCGCGGTTGGGGTGGATCTTCTGGCGATAGCGCAGTTGATACGTTCCGGCCGGAACGGTCGGGGTGGTGAATTCGATCGCATCACCCACGCCATCAGCGGTCAGGGCCTGCCAGACGCCACCGCTGGCGGCTGCCTCGCTAACGCTGCTGGTGGCCGCGCCGATGCCGACCGGAGAGCCGGCTTCGGCTTCGAACGTGACGGTGGTCGGAGTCGGGCCGCCGGAGCCGCCCCAGATTTCAACCTCGGTATAGCTGTTCCAGAGGTTGACCGAATTGCCATGACCAACGATACGGACATGAGTTGCGTTCGTGTCGGTGATGTCGAACGTTTCCAGGGCCGTGCTGGTGCCGCTGCTCACGACGCCCGTGCGGACGTTCGTGAACGTGGTGCCGTTCGTTGAGGTCTGGATGTCAAACGTCGATGTGCGGACGTTGCCGTTGTAGAAGGCGATCTTCACGAAGGCGACGCGCTTGCTCGAGCCGAGGTTGAACGTGATTGACTGTGGATTGCCGCTGGCGGACCAGCGGGTCGCGAGATTCCCATCGATCGCGTTGGCCGGGACGTTGCCATCATCGGCGGTCGCCGTGACCGAGGTGATGGGCAGCTTCGCATCGACCGGGCCCGTGCCCGGGACGAACGTAGCGGTGTAAGTCACGGAGCCAGCGGGAATCGTCACGTCGTGCGTCTGGGCGCCACCGTCGGACCAGGACGAGAAGTCCCAGGTTTGGCCGTTGGCCGACTGCCCGGAGGGCGCGCCGATCGTACGGGTGATCCCCTCGATCTGCGGAGGGAGGGGACCAGCGGCGCGCGGCGAACCGTCGAGCGTCAGCTGCAGGCCGGCCGGATTGGTCGCAAGCGTCACCGGCACCATGCGCGGGTCGGCGATGGCCGACCCAGTGGCGGTGGCGCCGCAGCCATTCGTGACGGTGAGAGTCGCGCGGTAGCGAATCGTGCCGTCGCCGTGGAACAGCGTCGGCACCGTGAACGTGCCGCTGGTCACACCGCTCACCTGACGCAGCGGATGCGTGTGGGCGTCGTGGATGATTTCGATGTTCCAGCTGTAGTTGGCTACCGGAACGTCGGCGGAAGCCGAGCCGGAGAAGGTGACGGTGTCGCCCGCTTTCACGGAACTCGGCGTAACTGTGACGCTCGAGATCGTCGGGGGCGTACAGTTGGCGACATTCAGCGTGACCGAGTTGCTGTTCGTGGTCGTACCGGTGGCGCTGGCAACCGCGCGGTAGCTGGCGCCGTCATCGGCCAACGTCGGAGTGAAGGTGTAGCTCGCGCTGGTCGCGCCTGAGATGTTGACGAAGCTGGTCGAGTCCGGATTGGCGCGCTGCCACTGGTAGGACACCGTGCAGTTCGACGAGGTGGACACCGACAGCGTCAGGGGCTGACCGGGCGGAACGGTCGGCGGAACGGACGGGTGGGTCACCCAGCCGATGGTGCAGCCGGGGCCGCCGGGGCCGCTGATCTTGCGGAGTACGCCGCCGTGGCCGCGGGCCAGGTAGTACATGTTGCCCTGCGGGTCGATTTCGAGGTCGACGGGATCATCGATTCCCGTGGCGAAGCCACTCGACGTGGCCGGACTCGTCGGATTGATGAAGCGGATCCAGCCGGCGCAGAAGTCGGTGTAGAAGTAACGTCCGGCGTAGGCGCTGCCGAAGGTGTTGGTCTGGGGATTGTAAAACACGCTCGAGGTGATGGCGCAGACGTTCGGGCGTTGCACGGCGTAGTGGTGGACCGGATTGGTCATGCCGGAGACCGAGCAGGAGCCTTCGCACTGGGGCCAGCCGTAGTTGCGACCGGCGCCGCCTTCGTTGATTTCTTCGCGGGTGGCGTCGCCGACGTCATTGATGAACATGCGACCCGTGCCCGGTTGGAAGGAAAAGCGGTAGGGATTGCGCAGACCGCGAGCCCAGATCGACTGATTGGCGCCGGTCGTTTGACTGAGGAAGGGATTGTCGCTCGGGATCGTTCCGTCCTTGTTGATGCGAAGGATTTTTCCAAAGCGCGAAGTCAACGACGGGGAATTGGACGAGTTCTGGTGGTCGCCGACAGCGATGTAGAGTTTGCCGTCGGGGCCAAAATGCAGGTCGCCGCCGTTGTGATTGATGTTGCCGGCACTCGGCAGGTCCATGAGCACCATTTCGCTGCCGGACTGGACAAGGTCGGGGTTGGTGGCGCTGGCGGTAAACCGGCTGATCCGGTTGTGTATGTTCGGAGAGGTTGCCGTATAATAGATGTAGACAAACCGGTTGGTTGCGAAATCAGGGTCGAACGCAATGCCGAGGACACCTCGTTCGCCATCGGTGCTGGTCGAAAGGGTGATGAAGGGCGTGGGCAGGAGGGCGTTGTTTTTCACGATACGCACCCGACCGCCCTCTTCGCAGACGAAGAAGCGACCATCGGGTGCGCGCGTGACCGCAGTCGGTCCCGAGAGACCTGAGGCGATCGTGGTTTCGGTAAATCCCGAAGGGAGGGTCGCGCCTTGCACAGGCGTGACCAGACTGACGAGAAGTGAGGCACCAAGCCACAGCCCATGCCGCAGCTGACGCAGCTTATGACTAAGCGAGCGATTCATATAGGGTAGAAATAAACGTGACGGTTTTAACCAGGAAAACGCGCGACGTAAGGGAATCCGCGGGGTGAGCGAGGTGGGGTCATGTGGGGTGTCCCGCTTCGCCAGAGCCCACAGACCTCATAATGGGCCGGCAGTCCACGCTTTTTCTGCTATAATTGTTGAGCTGGGCGTTTATTGCAGCGGCTTGGCGCTTGAGCGCCCGTCTGGGGCGTTTTGCAACGCGTCGATGAGGCTGGCGCGCAGGGTCTGCGTCTCTGACGCGGATCGTCGGCCCCTCGCTCATGCTCGTAGCCACGGGCTTTTGCTGTGCTGGCCAATGAGAAGTGAGGACTGAGCGATAAAAGATGAGCGATGCGCGGCCGACTCGCCGGCTCTCGCCGCTACGAGAGGTTCGCTCGTTGGAGCAACAAAAAAGGCGCGGCTGTGAAGCCGCGCCAAAGAGGGACGAGTTTAGCGATCGTTCAGCGCAGGAGCGCGGTGGCGCACCACAGCACGGGGGCTTGGCCGTGCATGTCGCCGACGATGCGCTGACGGGCGAGGTAGTAGGCGCGGCCATCGGGGCCGTCCTCGCCGGTGGTGCGATAAACGTTGGTACCCTGACAAACTTCGCGAATATCGCTCTTTTCGTCGAGGTAGGTCGTGAGTGCGAGCCAGGCTTTCTTAGCCGCGGGACCGTACGTCTTTTCGTCGAGCCAACCTTCCTTCACGCCCGTAATGAACGCGAAGGCGAACATGCCGGTGCAGGAGGATTCGGGCCAGGAAGCGGGATCGTCGATCAACTGATGCCACATCCCGTCTTTATCCTGATGCTTCAGCAGCGTTTCCATCATGAGCTTGTAACCCTTCATGATGCGTTCGCGATGTGGGTTATCCTGCGGCAGCGACCGCAGTAGCTCCGCGGATCCCGCCGCCATCCAGCCGTTCCCGCGCCCCCAGAAATAGGCAGTCTTTTGGTCGTGATAGAACAAGCCATTTTCCTTCTGCAAGGTGTCGAGGTACAACACCATTTCCTTCGCGGCGCGGTCGATGTACTTGCGGTCGTTTGTGGCGCGATAGGCCTGCGCCTGAGCCATGGTGATCATGAACATGTCATCGATCCACAGGCGCGTCTGCCACGTGTAGCCATCCGCCATGTATTTTTTGCCCTGATCCGAGAGCTTGCCGTTTTCCATGCCGGGGCGGTTGCCTGGGAAGAATTTTCCAAGCAAGGGATGCTTCATGGGCCAGTTGTACTCCGGTACAGCCCATTGGAAGTCCGCCATAGACAGACCCAGATCGAGGTACTTTTTTTCCTGGGTCTGCATGTAGAGTTCGAGCGGTACCGCGGCGAAAACGGTGTGATCGACGTGATCGGGCGCAGGAACCATCTCTCTGATATCGATGTTCCCGCGAGCGTTCGCGTAAGGGTGGTCTGGGGATGGAGCCTTGACGGGCCCCAGCAGAGGCTCGAAGCGTTTGATCAAGCCGGCCTTCGCCGCTTCGTCCTGCGTGAGCTTGGTGAACGTCAAGGAGCCCCACCACGTGCAGACTTCGGGGTAGGTGATACGCTCGGGCTTGCCAGGGCGGCCGAAGTTTTGGTGAGGGACTTCAAGGAACCGTTTTACGACGCGGTCGCCGATTTCCTTTGGCGACTTGCCGGCGGGCCAAGGGCCCAAGTCGACCTTGGCCGCCGATGCGGCCGCGGTGACGAGACAGAGGGACACTGCGAGCAGTAGGGATGCTTTCATAGGGTTGTAGTGATAAACCGATAGGCAGAAATCACCGCGTCTCCGGGGAAGCCAGGTCCCGAATTCAAGGGTGCGTTTGCCAGGAGCCGAGTGGGCACGGGGGGAAGGGGCCCGCATTCAATTGCGCGACGCGCGGGCTCGTCGAGCACAGAATCGCGCACGTGTACGACTGCGGAGGCCGGAAGGGATGACTTCCACAGGCATAAAAAAACCCGCGGGTACCGCGGGTTGTTAATGACCGATGGGCGGTCGATTACGCGCGTCCGAGGTACGAGCCGTCCGCGGTGCTGATGCGGATGATTTCGCCTTCCTTGACGAAGAGCGGGACGTGCACGACCAAGCCGGTCTCGAGTTTGGCGGGTTTTTGCACGTTGCTGGCGGTGTCGCCCTTGATGCCTTCAGCGCTTTCCACGACCTTGAGGTTCACGGCGGAGGGGAGGTCGATGGTGATCGGTT
>CAZJLP010000024.1:0-949 GCA_964546955.1 uncultured Opitutaceae bacterium
AAGACGTACTCGAGCGGGATGGTCATGCGGTTGGCATTTTCGGTCGCAGTCCATGTCGAACCAGATATCTTGATTATCGATGAAGCGCTGTCTGTCGGCGACGCAAGGTTCCAACTGAAGTGCGCCCGTGCCATCGACCGTTTTATCGCCAAGGGAGTGACGATCCTTTTCGTTTCTCACGATGCGTCTCTCGTGAAACGGTTATGCAATTCGGCCATCCTGCTCGAAAAGGGGCGCTTGTTGTACCACGGGACTCCCAACGATGTCGTAAATCTCTACTCGAAACTCGTGGCGGAGGACGGCACCGCCGAGGCGCTACAGTCAGACATCGAATTGTTGAGATCCGGCGTGCGCAATGTTTCTGCCTCACCTTCAAACGTGCCGACTTCCGACACGCCTGAGCTTGATGAAGCCCGCGAGCGCGACCGTCGGCACGTTGACGCGATGCTCGAGGACGAGCGGACTCACGTTCAGGTCAGCGGCCAGGAGTTTTCATACGGGGGGCAGCGCGGCCGGATCCGCCACGTGGTTGCGCTCGACACCAACAAGCGTCCTCGAGAATGGTTCACAAGTGGCGAGCACGTGGTGGTCTGCATGGTGGTGGAGACCACTGAGGCATGTGGGGAGCCAATCTTCGCCCTAACCATCAAGAACGTCTCCGGCGTCGAAATTTACGGCACGAACACCCTCTTCAGCAAACAGCCGAGCCCGCCTATGAAGATGGGCGAAATGCGCGAAGTCACTTTCTCGTTCGCGTTGGATTTGATGCCAGGGTCCTACTTCATTTCGTTTGGTTTTGCCGAATTTCGGGGTGACGACCTCGTGGTATATCACCGCAGGTACGACGCTTTACGCATCGAGGTGCACCCGAAAGACCGAACATTCGGCATCGCGAACCTCCATGCGATCATCGAATCGCGAATCGTTACCTCCTCCGCGCCATGATCCG
>CAZJLP010000024.1:959-68600 GCA_964546955.1 uncultured Opitutaceae bacterium
CCATCGATCGACCGCGGCCCGGCTCGACCGAGGACAGTTGTGGTCTACAGCCAGCACACGGTCGACCTATCAAGACGCCCCTGCTGGCGAAGTCCACGAAATCATACATGCGATTGACGCGGGAATGCCATGGCGGGAAGCGGTAGCGCGGAAGTACCAGAGCGAAAACCCGTGGCTCAATCAGATCGTGACGAGTCCGTCTCGCGATCTTTTCTTTCGGCAGCATCCTCCCCCGCTCTCCGCCCGGATCCTCGATGTGGGCACAGGTTGGGGCCAAATTGCGCTGCCGTTGGCCGCAAAATGTGACGGTGGAGTGGTTGCCTTGGAGCCAACGCCCGAACGACTTGCCTTTGTTCAGGCCGTGGCTCGACAGGTGGGTTTGACCTCGCGCATGTACTTCGTGGAGGCGGACTTTTTCGAGGTCGGATTCGAACAGGAGTTTGATTTGGTCACCGCGATAGGCGTGCTCGAGTGGGTGCCTAAATTCAGGGAAGGCGAACCTCGTCTCTTGCAACTCGAGTTTTTGCGTCGCGCGCTGTCCTGCCTTCGGCGTGGAGGGCAACTCGTTCTCGGCATCGAAAATCGAGTTGGTCTCAAGTATCTGCTTGGCACGCCGGACGATCACATTGGGGTGTCCGACATCGCGACGTACGATGCTGCCTTGGCCGCACAGCGGTGGCATGTTCGCACCGGGGGTCATTTGCGCAGCTTTACGTTTACCTGCAAAGAACTGACGGACTTGCTAGTCGATGCAGGATTCGCGCAAGTGACCCTTTATGGAGCTTATCCTGACTACAAGCTGCCAGAGATCATTCTCCCGCTCGGGGACGAGGTGAATGCCTATTTCAGGAAAGGCGGTTTTGTGCCGGAGCATGACGGGACATCGGGACGCCGCCTGGCCATCCAACCCGAGCTGCAATCGCACTATCGCAGTTTTGCCGAGATGGGAGCTGCGCATTTGATCGCCCCTAGCTTTTTCGCCGTCGCCACGACAATCTGAACTCTTTATTTTCCGCTGCGTGGCACCGAAATCCGACCGCCTTCCTCGCCTTCCCGGACCGGCTGAAATCGTCGAGCATTTGCGCGGAGCGGGAGCGGTGTCGGATCGTACACGGATTCTGGTCGAGCCGGTGCCGGCGACTCCCGCTCGATTGGATAATGCCCAACGCCGAGTTTTTAAAGTCTTCGCCGACGGCAATCCGGCAATTTTTCTTTTTACCGGCTCCAATCTGGCGGACCTTAGCAAACGGACGCACGCGTTCGCCGCCGCCTGCCCTGCAATAACATCCCGACCGCTGTTTTTCCATCGTTTGGGCGGCGTCGACTATCTTGGCCTAGAGTTTATCGCCGGTCGCGATCTTGAATCGGCCTCGAAATCGGGCGATCTTGCCTCTGATTCAGTCGTCGCGATCGCCATGGGTATTCTAAAAGAATTGGAAACAACCCGGCAGCCCGCCACCCTTGAAACAGCGGCAGCGGAGATTGAAGAGATCTTCGACAATGCAGCGAAGGCTCCCGTTTTTGGGACTCTCGATCGCCAGTTCCTGCGTGATCTCGTGTTTCCTTTTGTGAGAGCGGCCGCGCTAAATGAACCCTTTACCACGCGCTGGACCAACGGCGATCTGATCGCGCGGAACCTGATGCTTGCCTCCGACGGTGGGGCAAAAATCGTCGACTACGAATTTGCCCGGCGAACCCACTTTGATTTTGACGACGGCTGGCGCTGGCAGACCTTCTCGCGATTGCCGCCGTCCTGCTCGCAACTCCCCCCGTTTTCGGGTCGCGAGAGCCCCCAGGGCTGGAAAGAGGCCCTTTGCATTCTGCGGCAGATCGGTCTGGCCCATCGATGGAGCGCAGCCGCATGCGCCGCTGCCGATTCACAAGGACTCCTCGATCGGCTGCTTCGAATCACGGCGGAAGCTCATGGCGAATTTCGCTCCAGCGTATTTTATCATCCGCTGGCTCATCACAAAACGCCGTCGAACCCGGTCGAGCACGAACACGCCCAGCTCTACTGGAGCGCAGATGGACAGTTCAGCGAGGTAAATTCGCAGGGAGTAGCGTGTGTCATCTCCGTCGAAAACTTCGTGCAATTTTCCGTTCCCGCCTCGCCGGGGCCTCTGCATCTTCGGTTTGATCCATCAAGGTCGGCAAGGCTCATCGAGTTGCACAGCCTGACCATCCGAGCTGAACCGTCGGCGGTCGACCTATTGCAGCTGCCAGCGGGGTCGGACTGGAAATGGATCCGGCCGGGAAGCGGTGTGTGGCTTCTCGTTTCGGGCAAAACGCTCACTTTCCTTAGTCTGAACGACGATCCCAACCTGCACTTGCCCTGTCTACAAATTCCAGCAGGAACCACCCACCTCGTCGTTGAAACACGCATTCGGTACGGAAGAGATCTCTTGCCGCTGCAGACGCTCGTTGGAGATCGCGTCGCACTGCCGGCCCGCACCGAAACCAGCACCCGTCGAACTGGACATGCAATCCCCTGAAGCGACGCGTGACTCTAAACTCATTGGATTATTGGGCAGATATTTTGCCAGCGGCTGGGCATTTCTCCTCCCTTATACCGTTTGTTACGCAATCTACGCCCGACTCGGTTGGCCCATTCGGGCACAGGATTCGATCGTCTCGCTCCTTCGTGTTTTCCAGTGTCTTCACCTGTTGCATGCTGCCTCCGCGAGCGTGTGGCTCCTCGCCATGTGGCGCCGCAGACGCGGCGACGGTGGTGTAGTTGCCGCCAGCGCACCGTGGCTGATGCTTTTGGTCATTCTGCTGGTGCCGGGATTATATCTAGAGTTTCCCTCGGACGCATGGGAGCATCTCCGGCGAATAAACGAATGGAGTGGGATCACTCAGATCGCAGCGCATTACACCCCCAACAAATCCGGGTATTTTCTGACCTACAGCTTAGCTGAATGGGTCCCGGCGTCCCAACAGCTCACCTGCCTGAATGCGTACTGTGTTTTCGTCAATTTGCTGCTTTGTTTTCAGTATTATCGTCTGAGCCTGTCGGCGGGGGTCAGCCGCGAAGCTTCCTTTTGCTTCGTGATCGTGCAGGTACTTGTTTTTGGGAATAGTACGTTCTCGTTTTATCGCTATTACCCCCTCGCATCCACCGTGCTAGCCCACATTGGAACGATCGCGATGATCGAACTCGGAGTGCGCACGATTCGCACATTCCCCGCCTCCTTTCCCGCGTGGACTCGTCTTTTTTGCTCCGCGAGCGCTCTCCTCGCGATCATCGCGTACAATCATGTGCAGGGGCTAGGCATTGCAGCGCTCGCGATCGCGAGCGCGTGCGCATGGCGTCTGATCGTATGGCGCCGCAGCATGGCGTACTGGCTGGCGGCGGGTGTTTTATTCGCCAGCGCGGCTGCCGTCGCGTGGCTGCCGCGCCATCCGTCGATTGACGCCCTCTATCGCCCACAGGGCTGGCTCACCCCGGTATACGGGTTTAATGTCTTTTCACTCTCATCCCCCGCTGGTGAACGCACGCTCCAGATCCTGGGCTTCATCGGAGTCTGCAATGCAGCCGCGGGATTTTGGCTCATTGCACGCAATCAGATCGTCGGCTGGCTAACGCTTGGGCCCATGCTTGCCCTTAGTACCCCGATCGTCGCCATTCCCCTCGCCAGCAAGATCGCCCAAGACATTGACCCGAACTACATCATCACGTTTCACCGGATGCTCTTGGGAATTCCCGCGGGGTTGGCGATCGTTCGAGTAGCTGAGCACGTCGTCAAGGAACGGCGCGCATGCAGGCGCTGCGCTCCCGCGGCATTGATCCTCACCGCGTGTTTCGTCTTTACAGTATTGCCAGCGGAACGCCCATATTACAATCGGGCTTGGCACGCGTTAGCCCGAGTGCCACCCGACTTGAGCTTGAACGCCGAATGGAGTGCGTTAACGCAAAACCAAGCTGAACTCAATTTGTACGGGCGGTACCTGGCTGGGACCTCACCGCTTTGCTTCGTTGCGCAAGCTCAGGGGCCTGTGCTCACTATGTATTCGCCGCGGTGGCACCGGCATTATGTGCATGAAGGTCGTTCTCCATCGAGCGAACTGGCGGGCATCGTAGATCGCTTCGAAGTGCGGCCGCCGTCGCCCGTACTGGTCGTATCCGACCCATTCATCCAAATTACACCCTACTCTTTTGCCGCTCAGTGTTCGGGACACTGGACCGCGCAAGAGTCCACTTTGCTGCGCGCAGGTGCGGCTGAATTGAAACGAATGGCTCTAGCTAAAGGCTTCGAGCCGCGCGAAGCAGGCAAGATCTGGCTTTTTCTTCCGCCACAGCAGGAGCCAGCGGGACGATAGCGCCCAAGGCAAAGGACGTCGCCTTCAACTCAAAAGCTCCGCCAGACCTTGCTCCACCGAAATCTCGGCGCGAAATCCGAGCTCCCTCGCAGCGCGGTCAGGATTACCCACGGAACGACCGATGTCGCCCGCCCGGGCCGGCTCCGTCCGCACAGCAGGACAATGAGGGTGCGATGCTCCCACGAGGGCTGCAAGGTCCCTGATCGATAAGGGGCGGCCCGTGCAAATATTGGCTACGCCAGATGATAGCGTGGGGTGTGTCGCCGCGAGTAAATTAGCCCGCGCCACGTCGCGCACCGCGATAAAATCGCGCGTTTGCTCTCCCGTGCCGTGGATGACGGACGCCTCCCCCGCGGCTCTGGCGGCAACAAAGCGCGATATCACTCC
The DNA here is from genome assembly GCA_964546955.1 of uncultured Opitutaceae bacterium. Classification (GTDB taxonomy): domain Bacteria; phylum Verrucomicrobiota; class Verrucomicrobiia; order Opitutales; family Opitutaceae; genus CAZJLP01. The sequence continues at coordinate 5,667 of CAZJLP010000024.1, forward strand.
CGAGTAGGAGGAATCGGCCTTCTGACGTTTCCCATAAACATTGAAATACCTCTGGCAGCGAGCGACGAATCCATACGCGGCTGCCGAGCCGAGCAGCAACGTTTCAGACGCCAGCTTGGCTGCTCCGTAGGGGCTGATAGGGCACGCCGGACTTTCCTCCCGCAAGGGAAATTCGGCACAACTACCATACACGGCGGCAGAGGACGCAAATACAACGCGGCGGACGCTGAACCGCCGTCCCGCCTCCGCCACCATATGAGTCGCGTGAAGATTCAGACGAAAATTCAGTTCCGGATCGTCAAAGCTCTCCGACACGCTGACCAGCCCGGCGAGATGAAGTAAAACATCGGGGCGGTAGACCTCAATCGCGTCGTGCAAGGCCCGCCCCTCGGCAATGTCGCACTTGATAAAACTAAACGAACAATGCGGCAGCGACCTCTCCAGGTTCTCCATCCGACCGGTGCGAAGATTGTCCAACCCGACAACGCGGTGTCCTGCTTCAAGGAAAAGGTCCGCCGTATGGCTGCCGATAAAACCAGCCACGCCGGTAATGATTGCAGTTGCCATTGATGGTCGCCCGGGGACGTGAGTTCAGCGGCCCTTGAAGGTCAGCATCACCTCGATCGTTCGAGCAAGGATCTGGCAGTCAAACCACATCGACTGATGTTTGATGTAATAGAGATCGTACTCCAATTTTGTCGCCGTGTCCTCTTCGGTTGCCGCATAACGATAGGAAACCTGCGCCCATCCGGTGAGCCCCGGTTTCACAACCAGCCTCGCGCGATAAAACGGAATGCGGGTTTCGAGCGTGGCAATGAACTCCGGCCGCTCCGGACGCGGTCCCACCAAGCTCATGTCGCCGCGCAGAATATTCCAAAATTGAGGTAGCTCATCCAGCCGCGTCCGTCGCAAGAACCAACCTACGCGGGTAATACGCCGGTCGTTCCGGGAAGTCCACTGAGGCTGTCCTGCCGCTTCCGCGTCCAAGACCATCGTGCGAAATTTCCAGATGCGGAAAGGGATGTCGTTCAAGCCGAGCCGCGGTTGGGAATAAAATATTGGGCCGCGATCCTCTAGCCAGATGACCGCCGCAATAAATGGCGCCAACGGAAGCGCACAACACAAACCGAGAAACGAACCAAGAAAGTCGAGCATGCGCTTCGCGATGGTTCCGGACATGGAGGGACGGCGCGCCGGCTCGAGAAAGGAGCCCACCATCCAGTCGACATCCAAATGCCCGATCGGAACACGGCCTGTCACTTCTTCGTAAAGCGATGCGAGTCGCACGACTGAAATTCCCTTAGCCATCGCGTCAACCAAGGTTCGAAAAGTGCGTCCGGAAATTTCGCCGGTTGCCGGAAGCACGATTTCAGAAGCTCCATGCTTTTCAGCCAGAGCCAGCAGCTCCTCTTGCGTGCCCAGCACAGGAAAGCCAGCGATATCCGTATCCTCGGCCGTGCCCTTGGTCGTTGCAATACCAACGATCCGATAATGGTGGCGCAGTTCCCCCAATGCTGCAGCCAGTAGCCGCACGCCCCACCCTGTGTCGAGCAGGAGAAGGTTTCGAGAGAATCGAGGTGAAACAAACAACTTGATGTACACGAGCCTCCACCCAAGACACCCAACCAAGGCGACTGCGACGTAACACAACACGACTAACCGCGGCAATAGACCCGGTGGCGCAAAAAAGAACAGCACCAAGTAGCAGATCAACGCGAATGCAGCGACGCGTAAGAATCCGCGTGCGGTCGCTTTGCGTGAAGTCGCCACCCTTACATTGTACTGCCCAATGCTCAGGCTCAACCAAGTGAAGACGAGTATGGAAAACCAGAATGCCTTTGAACTTTGGGTAATCGGCGCTGCCTGCGCCTGCGCGCGGGCAGCCCACACCGCTAAGGCTATAAACGCAGCGACGAAAGCACCCGCCGCGTCGCCGAGGAAAAGCAGGAATTTCCGCTCGGACGCGTGCATTCCCCGCCGGGGGGCACGGGTGGGCGAACGTGGCTCTGGCCCAGTTGGCTCAGCTGATTGGCACCTCGTGGGCGGCCGGTTTGCGATGTTCATGGATCCTGCGGACTAGACCGAACCAAAAGCCAAGGCCCCAGGCAAAGTGAATTGTAGCCCAAATGCCAGGGAGTCGCAGCCACACAGCGGGCCGCACCCGCGGGGCCTGACCAAGCGAGGCGCCAATGAGTAAAAGTAAGTAGGCGGACCATGCGATCAACATCACCGGCACGAAGGAAGCAGAAACGCCGCACAGGGGGAGCAGCAGAAGCGAAAAAATCGCCCACACGGCGGGCACCGCCTGCCGGGCGCGGAGGGATTTCGGGTATTGCCTGAGCATCTGGGCCTTCCACCAGCCGTAACGCCAATACTGACGCGCCAACGTCCTGACTGAGGATCGTGCGAAATAGGTGCTCCGAATTCGAGGATCCAAATAGACGCGGCCCCCGCGCGACCTAACCCGGAAGTTAAACTCGTAGTCCTCGTTGGCGAGCAATGCCTCATTATATCCCCCAAGAGTCCGCCACGTTTCGCGACGAAAACACCCAAAAGGCACAGTATCGACGTCAGCCGCTTGAGCATGCGCCATCCGATAGCTCGCGCCGCCGGCGCCCAACCCAGACGACACGGCAAGGGCGATCGCCTCAGCCGTCGGGCCGGGGCCGCCGGGTCGAATCTCCCATACGCCGCCGGCCACCTGCACACCAGGAATGTCGAGAGCCGCGCATGAACGTTCCAAATAACCTGCCGCCGGACGGCAATGCGCGTCCAAGCGCACGATTATTTCTCCAGATGCTTCCGCAATGGCCCGATTGAGACCCGAGGGAATATTTCGCAGGGGATTGTCAACCACTCTAATTCGCAACTGGGGGTTTTGGGTCGCGAACATTTCCACGATATACCGGGACCGGTCGGTCGAACGTCCATCGGCTATGACAATCTCCAAACCAGGGAAATGCTGGTCGACCAAGCCGCTCAGTAATTCGCCGATATAGCGCTCCTCGTCTTTACAGGGGACGACAACCGTCACGGTCTTCATTCCGGCGTCATTTTTGAAACGACCATCTCGACAAGCATGAAGAGCCTATCACCGCTGACAATGCCTCTGTGGCTTCAATTGCCTTTGTCACTTACGCTGTCCTGTTCGGCGCAGTCGTACCGGCCGGCGACAATCCGATCATCATCACGGCCAACACGATTTTAGGCACCACCGAAACGCAATAGAGCGCCATGCAATAGGCCAAAGCCAAGCTCCGATCGATCGCAAAGAAAGACAGCGCGAGAACTCCCAGATAGCAAAATACTCCGATCTTGCCGGGTAGGGACGGGGGGGCGCTGCCTACCTGCAGAACGATCAGGAGAAACAGGGCCGCGGTAGGCAAAAGCGCCAGGTCAAACGAAAGGAAAAGGAAATAGTTCGTGCAGACCGAGAGGATCAAGACCGAAAAGGATAGTATCCAAATCGAGAAATTAATCCGCCAATACCGAATCGCCCGAAAGCCATTGAACGCCATCTGACTGTATTCGAGCACGAATACTCTGATGCGGGGCGGGAAGAAACGTCCCAGCCACTCCAACCATCGAAGGCAAACGTCGCTCCAGTAGGCAGCAAAAAAAACAACGGCGGTGACCGCTACGCTTAATGCAAGCAATACATTTCCCGCGCGTATGGCCCACTCAGGGGGCACCATCGTCGCCCATAAAACTGCGACGCCCGCCGCCAAGACGGCTACGTCAAAGACCTTTTCCACCACAATCGTACCCAACACATGTGTTTTGGACATACGATCATGCGTGCCAATCGTGTAGGCCCGGGATAATTCTCCCATACGCCCGGGCACGACGGTATTGATCGCCTGGCTGACGACGATGCTTTTTAGCAGATCCCACCAATCTTGCTCGCGATGCTGCGGATAGAAGAGCAGCCGCCAACGTACGGCCAGTACCACCAGATTAATCAGCACCGTTGCCAACGCCAACGAGAACCAACCCAAATTCACTGCGCGAAGACTTTCCCAGAGCCGGCTACCATCGACACCGCGACAGGCAAACCACAACGCAGCTCCACCGACGAGTACGCCCAGCACGAGACGCATCTTTGACGTTTTCAAGGGAGTGGCGCGCAACTTCACGTTTAGGGAGATTCTCGTAACAATAAATAGGCAGCGCGAAATACGTAAGCTAATAAGCCAAGGATCCAGGCTGTCCTCAGAACGATTCCTTCTCCCGACGTCGGAAGTGCAGCGAGCACGACGACCGCCATCGCAACAAGAAATAGCACGCGGAAACCCGTAGAAATTCGCATCGCGCTGGCAATCGTCTCCCGGTGACGACACCACTCCTCATAACTCACCGCACTAATGAGGACGGCAAGACCAGCTACCCATAAGAAGCTCAGTATCAACAAGTTCAGGGGAAAGGCTACCCCGCCTGGCGGAGGGCAGGTTCATCTTGCGGAGTGCAAATAGTTAAGAACAAAGCGGCCACCAGTGCAAGCATCAGCCAAAAGAAAATTCCGACTTTCGCTCCGAGTGCGATGGCATCGGCCAGCCCGAACACAAAGTGAGCAGTAAGGCCACACGAGAGACAAAGAGCGGCCGACCGACTCCACGGTTCGCGAGACGCGCGGTAGATCAATGTGAGCAACCAGGCAGCTGATATCCAAAGCGCGAGATACGCGGAAAGCCCGGGCAGTCCGAGATCCAGTCCCACCTGAAGCAAATGGTTGTGAGCGTGCGCGACGTCAAAGGGCACACCTGTCGCGGGGTCAATAACCGAGACGGTCCGGCGAAACATGTTCATGCCAACACCTGTGATCGGCCGGGACTTTATTTGGGAGAGCGCCTGCGGCCAGAGCTCCATTCTCCCCGCAACGCTCTGTTCGATTCTAGCTATACTTGCGCTCGATGCCAATCGTTCGAATTTCGACGGCACCGCAAACCAAACCGTTAGGGCAGTCAAAGCCGCGGCTCCCAGGCCGAATGCCAAATACCGTGGCTTCACGATGAGGGCAACAAGCCCGGCGCCGACCGCTAGGCCCAACCAAGCTCCCCGTGACTGTGTCAGGACCAAAGTTCCGACAGTCACGAGCAGGACCACCAAGCCAGCACGCCCAACGCCCACCGGAGCGCAAAGTTAGCTATCGGTGCCGTACGCGATAGCATCCCGTGGAAAGCCGCGATTTGAACGGGGATGAAAAACACCAGCACACCGCCCACTCCGTTCGGATGGAATCCATCCTCCGCTCCGGCGAGGCCGCGAATCACTTTCGGCAGACGGAGCGAGAGTTCGTAGACGGCGGGAATCTTGTACGTCCATTTCGTGCCGATGAGTGCGATGATCGAAAACAGCCCGCCGCCGAGCGCAAAAAAGGTCTGAAAGATGACGTACTTGTCCTTCCGACCTCCAATCGCTCGAACGACGCACAAATAGCAAAGAACGCCAAAAAGCAGACCAGTAATCTTTGGCAGGCTATACGTCAGGTCAGCGGTCGCTATGCTCGACACCCCCGCCATCATCACTATCCAGCACAACGCTCCATCAAAAGGCGTGCGCAACGGATTCCGGAGTCCAAGCATCTCGCGGACACCCCACCACAGAGGAACAAGAGCAATCGCAAATATCTTTGTTGGGCTGGGGAATAAAAATCCCGCCGAACTCAACACAACAACGATCCACTCCAGCTGGTGAAGCCATGGTGCAGCCCTCACGCCTGGCGCAATGTTCGGCCGCACTTCGTTCACGGAGCGGGCCTCAATCTGACCAGCAAGAAAAGCCGAGTGCAGTGAGGCTTCGGCCCATGTCTATTCGTTGCTCTGCGGCCGTGGGATCAGCCGTCCTCCGTTTTGGGACCGCATCGCCCGGCATCGCGACACTCACCGCCAAAAACCTTTGGATGGCATGAAAAGGCACCCCCCAAGTACGCGAACCGAAGTCCGCATCTTCAAGCAAATTATAGGGGCGGTGAGCGGCGCATTCGCCCACAGATTGCCGCTGGCAACACCGCACTGTCCAACCCTTCTTCGCCGACGTGATGAACGGACCTTCGACGCCAGCGGAGGAGGACAGCGGCAGCCACAAAACTCGCCACCTCCGCCGCCTTGAAATCGCCCGCGAACTCAGACCATCGATTCTAAACGAACGCGGATGGACACGACGAAAACGCACGGAGTTTTTCCAAACGCAGGAAGCGCAGTGGAGCGCATTGCGCCGAAGGTAGAGATCATCGCAGCGGATATTCCGGCCCTGCAAGTGACCATCAGCGCGAACCGCCAATGCCCGCCTCAGGTTCGTCCCGAGATTGGGCTCGTCAGCTTCCGGTACCGCGCACCACAACCCACGCGGTGCGAAAGATGATCTTGATATCTAACCAGAGAGACCAGTTGTCGATGTACTCAAGATCCATCCGGACCCAGTCATCGAAATTGCTGATCGCATTGCGGCCGCGCACCTGCCACAGGCAAGTGATGCCGCATTTGACGCTAAGTTTGCGCTTATGCCATTGGTCGTAACGCGCGAGTTCGTGCGGCCAAGCTGGCCTCGGTCCTACGAGGCTCATGTCGCCCTTAAGCACGCTCCACAATTGCGGAAGTTCGTTCAGACTGTATTTGCGCAGGAACCGCCCGAGTGGAGTCACGCGCGGATCTTTTTTGATCTTAAAAACCGGTCCTGACATTTCATTGTGCTTTTGCAGCTCGTCGATGCGCTGATCCGCATCCGCCACCATGGTCGTGAACTTATACCCGGTGAAGGTTACGCCGTTGCGCCCGACCACCCGCCAAGGAAAGAAAATGGGAAGGTGTGGAGTCGTCACCTTGATCGCTAACGCAATCACCAAAAAGAGCGGCGAGAGCGCGACCAGCAGCGACCCCGAAAGCGCCAGGTCGATTAGCCGCTTGACGAAAAGTGCGTCCGAATTCACTTCGCGAGGCCGAAGCACGATTCCCGGCAGGTGCATGGGATCATCCGAGGCCACGCACTGCAAATCTCGAGGCGCGCATTCAACGAGCGGCTCCGGAATAATTCGTAACGCTAGGCGGAAGTAGTCGCAGTCCTTGACGATTTGCTTTACGGACGGGCTATCGGTTTCGCCCTGGACCACCACCACCTCGTGGATGGGCTGGTGCACGGCTAGATCGGCCAGTTGGCTCACGGTCCCCAGGCAGCGCAATCCCGTGCTCTCTGACACTCCTTGATCAGGCTTGAGGCCCAAGTATCCAAACAAACGGTACTCCATGGGCGCCAAATACCGGCGAAAATAGTCATTCAACCATTGAAGCCCGAAGGGCGATCCTATGATAACGACATTGCGAACGTAACATCCCGCTGCGCGTCGTTGCTGCCACCAGATAAGCAGCGCCACCCTGAAAGACGCCAGCAGAGCTGAAGCGCAGGTACCGTAGAGAAAGAACAACAAACGGCTCCAAGAGCTCTGCTTGATAGCGAAAAGTCCAAGTGCCACGAGGCTCAAGCCGAGGAAGGGCGAAATCAAACTTCCTACCAAGATGCGAACCACCGACTGGTTGGCGCGCACGGGCCCGTACGCTCCCAGAAGCTCCATAAAAAGGACGGTAACTGGCACGGTCGCCACGAGTATCCAGATGAATTCCGGCATCGGCGGAAATGGCACCGATGCGGTAGGCGGCAACAAATAGCGATTGATCGGAAAGGAAGAAAATGGCCCTCCCGCAGTGAAAAGCGCCTGTGCACGCGGAGCTAATTCGTATGCGAGCAAGAATGCCAGCGACAGCACGAGCAAATCGAAAAACCAAAAGAAACGACGAGGGATCATGTACGATTAAGCAGCTGGTAACAGGACAAACATTCCAATTTCCCTGACAAAATGCCATCCGCGATCCAGTACTAAGCCACGCCGGAAGGAGCAGCAAGAAAAACGCCAACTATTAGACTCGTCCGGCTGGCAGAGAGGTAAACAGCCCCTCTACAAATTTCTGAAGTTTCGCCATAATTTTGCGTTGATCAAAGTGTTCGACAGCATACCTGCGATTGGCCGCGCCCATTTCCGCTCGACTGCGTGCATCGTCCTGAATGGCTTCGGCCGCTTTTGCGAGTGCTTTGGCGGACTCTGGCTCCACTACAATTCCGCCGCCCGATTCCCTCAGGAGCTCAGCCGCCTGGCTATGGGAATTCACCGCCGCAAGTACCGGCCGACCAGCGGCCATATACGTGAGAAGCTTGGACGGAATGACCGTGTCTTTCACCGAGGCGAGTTGATTGAGAAGCAGCACATCGGCCGACGACAACATGGCCGTCAGTTGGTTTTCGGGTTGGAACGGGAGGAGAAGCACTCGGGACTCGAGCCCGACCGCGCGAATCTGGCGCTCAACGTCCGCGCGTGTCTCCCCTTCCCCGACCAACACCCATTTCATATCGCGCTCTGGTGCGACGAGGCCCGCCGCCGCGACAACGTTAGAAAGCCCCTGTTTTAGTCCCATGCTCCCCGCGAACAGGATAACGAAATCATGTTTCGAAAGATTGTGCCGGCGTCGAAACTCGACATTCACGTCCGCGGGACGCACCTGCTCGATGTCGACCGGACTGCGAACGATGTCGATCCGTTCGCGCGAATACCCCGCCGCGCCAAGGGCGTCCTTGAAGCTCTGGCACAAAACCATCGCACGCGTTGCCCCGAGGTAAGACGTGAATTCGAACGCGTGCAGCATCCGGCTGAATAGGGTCGGCTTCAGAATCCCGACATTCACTGCAGCACCCGCTGCAAGATCGTTTATCATCACTCCATAGGGCACCCGTCGAAGAGTGGCGGCGACGCGGGCCAGCATCGAAATGGAGGGCTGGGCTCCAACATACACGATCGCGTCGGCGCTTAGAAGATGACGGGCAAGCGAGATGCACGCAGACAAACAGAAGCTTCCCTCCATGAGAACACGTTCGATCAACCGGCGAGGCGAGCGGGGAATAAAATGAGTATGACGCACCACCCGCACTCCTCTCTGCAACTCAGTGCGCAGAAAGCGTCCCTTATACTCACTCCATCGCCGCCATTGTGGGGCAAAAGGAAAACCCGTGAGCACCGTGACCCTAAAGCCAGCCCTGGCCAGGTGTTCGCAAAATGCAGTCACGTGGGGAGCGAACCCCGTGGGCTCGGGTGAGTAGTTGATGGTCAAAACCAGCAGATGTCTCGGCCGACCGCGCTGTACCTTGCAGTCACCCTCCATGGTGAGTGAAGGCGTAGCTTCGGTCATCATGAAATGCAGCTTCAACTTCTCCCTCGACTGGTTCGATCGGTTCGGCTTTCCGAGAGTAACCCGCCTCAGCAAGCAACGACAGCGCTTCTGAGCGGTCCACGCCGCGGTGCAGTTCAACTACCAGCTTTGGACGATGCTCTCGAAGGGCTCCCATCATTCCTCTGATCACGTGCAGTTCCATCCCCTGTACGTCTATCTTTACGCCGTCGATCTTGCAGCTGGACCCGCAGAGCCGCGGCCACAGCCAGTCCATCTGCGCCACAAGGATCATTTCACTCCATTGTTCCACCGCGGAATTCGACCCTAGCGTGCTATCTACCATGCCGCGGACGGTGGCGAGCCGCTGCAATTGAACTTCCCCTACATTTCCCAACGCCATCGGGACAATCGTCAATGACTCAAGACCGTTTAGGAAACGGGTTCGCGCGAGGCACCCCACCGTCGCAGCCATGGGCTCGAAAGCGAAGACACGGCCCTGCCGGCCCGTCAACGTGGCGAGCGCGATCGCGGTGTAACCATAATGCGCACCGATATCTAACCACGTCTCGCCGGGGCGCACATGACGACCGAACCAGTTGAGCAGTTGGGGCTCGGTAATGCCGGCGATCGCGGCCGGATAGTCGCGCCACGAGGTCACAATGCGCTTGCCTTTTAACGGCCCGGACAGAATTCGGTGCGCCGAAATTCGCGTTGGCAGGCGCCAGCGCAGCCAGCGGGCAATCGTCCGCAGAAGACTGTCGCGGCGAGGCGCAGCATCGGACTGCACGGAAGAAAGACTTAACATAGGATCGGGGAAGAAGTGGAAGAAGCGGGACGGATCAAAGGATTGCGGCTAGTTGAGCAGGCCCCCAAGAAAAAACGCAATGTCAGGGTTTCACCGACGCGGACCGTTTTAGCAGCAGTCCGGTCAGACTTCCAATTTGTATCTCGTTCGCTTGGACGAAGTGAGGCTGCCAGAGTTCGCAAAATCGCGCTTTGGTGCGAGTGTACCCCGCAAACGTGAGCCTGCGGCGTTTTATAAGTCCGACCACTCTCGACCAGATTTCCGCTAAAAGCGTTCGCGGCGTCAAAAATCCGGTAGCAACCATCAAAATGTCTTTCACGCCCGACGATGCAGTATTCCGGAATACCTCGCGCCATTGACGGTCGTCCAGCTCGGTGTCCAAACGATTGAACAGTACGAGACTCCCCGGTCGGAAGCGCGACCAGGGCGACGACGTGATGTCAAATTCCGTGACTTCATCCGCTTCTTCGAAAACGCGCTTCAGCCGCTCGACGACTTTGGGGCTGTATTCGGTGCAAGTGAGGTGGAGTTCAGGTGCCAACCGCTTGATGTGGTACTCCACCAAAGCGCGTCCCGCCCCGACCGAAACGATGCCATGATAGCCTCTGCTCGAAGCGAATCGCACAATGGCCGTGGCCGCCGTCGCGGAAATTCCGATTCCTGACACAGTTTCAGCCAGTCCTGGCGTGCGACCGGCATATAAAAAGCTGAGTTCTCCGCCGCCCCCTGTTCATCTGTGCGTAACATGTCCCAGGAGGCGGCGGACAACAGAGAATCATTCTGCAGGCCCAACGAACCTCCGAAGGGATAGTAGTGCTTTATTGTCCATTTCATAGCGGACGAGAAATCATTGCTGCCGCGCCGCAGACATCCTCGAAGAATTTCTCGTGCATCGCACCCACAATTTTTGCCGTGAATCTCTCCTGTACCATGCTTCGCGCTTTATCGCCCCACGCCACGGCAATGTCGCCAGTAAGCGCTTGATTCAGGGCTGATGCGACAGGCTCGACTCCATATGGAACCATTCTCCCCGCCCCGGCTGCCTCGAGCCCAGGAATCTCACATTGCTCGGTGATGACACACCCTGTTCCGCAGCCGCACGCCTCCAGCGCCGCAAGCGATGTTTCTTCGTAGACCCCCGGGGTGAGGGCAAAGACGTCCGCATCAACATACGCATGGAACCGATCCGCTCCGTAAAGAGGGCCGGGGAAATGGACCTTGTCCGCAATTCCCAGCGCCGCGGCCGCCTTGCGAGCCTCGGTCAAAAACCCATGATCCCATCCGACAATCGCGAGTCGGGCTTGCGGGTGCAACTTGGCGGCCTGAGCGAATGCAGGCACAAGGACCTGGAGTCCTTTTGTCCAATGAACTCTCCCTACGAATACGACAAGCTGGTGGCTCTCGTCCAAGCCCAGCGATCGACGGAACTTGCCGGGCGCGGGGAGGCTCGCAAAATCGCTCCAATTGACCGCGAGCGGGATGACCCGAATTTTTTCAGGACGAGCGCCGAATTGACGGTACACCTCGACCTCGTGCGAGGTCTGCGCGATCAGGCCGGCCGCACGGCAGACGATTTTGCGCGTGTTGAAAACGCGGTCGTACAGCCGGCGATAGATCCGACGGATTCCCTCGCCGTCGGCGAGCCCACCGTAGGCAGACCAGACAACGGGGATGTGGGTCAGGGATGCCGCGCGATCCACCCATTGGTTGTGGCGGCCGCGCGATTCAGCCACATGGATCACGTCATACTGTCCAGCGACCGAACGCAACGCTTGGGCGAGGCCCATCGGGTGGAAAAACAGAAACGAATATCGTGCCGCCAGTCGGTGAGACGGATTGCGGAAACGCCGCACCTGAATGCCATCTAGCCGAGTTTCCAACTCGGGAAATCGGCGCTGAGCGTCCTGTTGATCCGATGTGAATACGGTGACATTGTGACCATTGGCGACCCACGCCCGAGCCAGTTCGTAGGTGATCCGTACACCCCCACCGTAGGCCCACGCAGGGGCGTAACGAGGGACAACCTGGAGAATTCGCATGGTTAAACGGGGACCTGGACCTTTTCTTTCGGCAGCTCGGCCGATTTTTGGGTAGCTGGCCGCCTTAGCGTTAGGTAAACCAAGAAGCTGCTTAGCAATCCGAATGTGAGCAGACTGGCGGACAGGGCGACCTCTGAGAGTCGGGTTGATGCCATCATTAGTCCCACTTGGGTCCCCATGACTAACGCGGTTTTTCGAGCTCGCGCGAACCAGAACGCGTACGCGTAAAGCAGAGCGCCCACGAACAAGGACTGGAATATCACTCCCGCGTATCCGAAATCCGCCCACGCGACACCGATAAAAGCGCCATTCCAAGTATTCAAGTAACTTGGGCCCAGATAATAGGTGGGAATAAATCTCTCCGGCAGCTCATCAATCGGGATTTTCGCGCCTATCAAACCGTTGATCAGGCTCGAGCTGCGCCCGTACATGAAGGGCTGCACATCGGGATAAACCTCGTAGTAGAGCTGCAGACTTCGGTCTGCCTCGCTGGTCAGCCGATAGGTCGTGGCCTTGAAGGCCCAACCAAACGTCTGTTCGGGATACTGAAGATGATAAAGGAAAACGACCCCGCCTATGCCGGCGGCGGCGAGACCCCAGATACGCAGATCGGTCGGGCGCAGCCGCATCTGGCCCCGCTTGTAGTACATGGCGATGCCCACGCCCAAGAGTAGGAATAAGGTCGCTCCTTTTTGACCCGACAAAAGTCCGACGAGAAGACCCAGACCGAGTGACAACGCGAACAGCAACGCCCAGACGGCGTGCCTGCGCCATAAAAACAGGAGTGTGCAAACGAATGTCGGCAGGAGGCCGAATCGCACAATATTCGCCAAACGATAGCCGATTCCACCCGAAAAATGCGTCGCAACGCCGTAGCTGTCCCGCATCGAACGGTATTCTGAGCTCGTCAGCTGCGCGGTGATCAATTTCCAGAAATTTATTTCTGTACGGACTTGGTAGATGCAAATCAAAACGAGTCCGATCACCACGGCGGGGAGAAACAATCGGTTAACCCCAGGAGGTAAGATTTGCCCTTTGATCGCCGTTTTAAATCCGTCCGGATCTATTTCGGCGCGGCCAAGGAGTCGACGCGCGCCCCAGACACCCGCCAAAATACAGGTCCACATCAAAACCAATGAGGTGTAAAACCTCACGAAGGTTTCCGGTTTCAGCGATATCCCGGCGTACCATTGATTCACCGTATGATCGAAAGGAACAGTCAGGCCGTGTCGAAGCACGAGAAAGCCCAGAAACAGAGAGAATATATTCAGCCGCGTGAGCCATTTCGTCATCCGCTGAAACGCCCAGAGCACAGCGAAGAGAAATACGAACCATGCAATCGTTGCGGGAATGCTCAGCATGACTTATCGGGCTGACGACCCAGAAATCGGGATGATTCGTTTTAGCCAAGTGCCGATCTGCCGATGGTCGTTTGCATTCATCACGATAAACGCGCTGGTCAGACCCACCACGACGAACATGACCAGCGATCCGACTACCGGGCCAAACCTGAAAGCATAAGTCAAACCGAAGCCAATTAACGCAATCACCAAGAATACCTCGAGCCGGACGGTTTCGCGCCGGTCAAGCGTACCGTGACGACAAAGAAGAAAAAGTTGGCCAACGTGCATGATCGCTCCCATGACAAGCATCGCGATCGCCGCGCCGGCAATGCCGAAGCGCGGAAGCAGATATACATTTACTGCAGCCTGAACAAGCGTAGCGGCAAGTATGATAAATGAGTAGCGCTTTTCTAACCCGCTCGCCAGCACGACATAAAATAGATACTGATTTAGCATAAAAACAGCCGTGGCTGCTGTCATCAACCGGGTGGCATCGTCTGCATCCGCATATTTATTGGCGAAAAAATATTTCACTATAGGGACAGACCAAAAAAACAGAACAACCCCGAGTAAACCGCAGGCCACGACGAACACGCGCCGCAGCTGGCCGAGTCGCTCTCGTGCGTCCGGCTCATTGGCGTCTGCTCGAGAAAACCAGGGGAAACTCGTGCGAGCCCAGACACCCGCCAAGAGCATGGCCGCTTCAACTACCTTGTTCGCCAGAGAATAGTGCGCTAACGCCACTTGCGAAAGCAACGCTGACACCAGCAACCAATCCAATCTGGCCTGCAATATATTAAGGGAATACATGACGGCCAACCGCGGCCCCCGCGTCCAAAATCTGCGCAGCAATTCCCTTGCCCCTCCCCCCTCCTCGCCCGCATCGCGATCAAACGTGCACGCAGCAACCAGTATAGCGGCAGTGCCAAGCACCTGCGTGGCAAGCGTAACCGCTACCACGACGGAAAGTGAAATCGCGACCCCACAGGCGAGCGGGACGCCTATCCCAAGCAGGCGTCCGATCGGCACGATCAACCCGATGAGGTTGACCACATTCTGCCTCCCTTGGATCTGAAACCATGGAATCATCCCAACATCCACCAGCTGGATCAAGAAGGTAGCCGTAATCAACGCCAGGGTCCAATAGTGGGCCGAAGAAGGCGCGGCGAAATATGACCATGCCTGCAGGCCGATCAACGCGATCAAGACCAATGGCGCTCGCGCGTACATGACCACTTTAGCCACCGCCTTCAGAGGGTATTTCGCCCGGGAAAGCTCCCCCACGAGAAAAGTGGCGAGACCCAGATCCATCACATAAGCATAGATCGTGGCAACCGCGAGCGACCAACTGTAGGCGCCGACATCTTCAACCGCGAGGTAGCGCAGTATCAGAAAAAAAAATACCTGACTGGCGATCTGCCCCAGCATCGTGCTGGCGTACGCGACCATTAGGGTCAGAGCATAACCTTCTCGTGGCGCGCTCATATGGGATTACACGGTCGCCCGAATCCTGTAAAGGCCTGCGGATTCCGACGCGAACAACGCACGATTAGTAGGCATCAATCCGATTAAGCGCAATCCACGGTTTTTTCGCCTGCTGGAGGGACACGGGATGCACGATCCCCGAACGAGACAGGAGGATCAGATCGGCGCGGGAAGAGAGAGTGAGCCAGTCGACGATACATGACTTGTATTCGGGCAGGCGTTCCTCGAGATGGGCCAGATTGGCCCCGACCAGACGGTCCACCTGAATCTCAGGCTCATAGATCAACACTTCTTTCCCTGCATCGATCAGAGCCCGTGCGAGGGTCACGGCGGGGCTCTCGCGCACGTCGTCGGTATCGGCTTTGAAGACCAAACCGGCCAGGCCGACCACCCGGGCCGGACGGGCCATCACCGCTTCATACGCCCTCTTGAGATGCGCGTCGTTGCTCGGCAAAATGTTTTCGAAAAGGGGAAGGGACAGACCAAGCGAATGGCCAACGTGGATCAGCCCTTTCACGTCTTTGGGCAGACAAGACCCGCCAAAAGCAAATCCCGGACGCAGGTACTTCGACGAAATGTTGAGTTTGTCGTCCAGACAAAAGGCATCCATCAAACGCACTGGATCCGCTCCCACTTTCGCGGCAAGGCTGCCCACTTCGTTGGCGAACCCGATCTTCAGCGCGTGATAGGCGTTGCTGATCACTTTGACCAATTCCGCCTCTTTGAAATTTAAGCGAACAGTGCGAACATCCTTGATCGCGTAGGCGGCCTCCATCAAGCCGACCACGCGGTCCGTTTCCGCGGGGTCGCCTTCGTGCCCCACGACGGTAAACGGTGGAGCGAAAAAATCAGGAATGGCGGTGCCCTCGCGCAGGAATTCGGGGTTGAAACACACCCGGAGATCGGACCCCAAAACCCGACCTGCCCCGGCCTGTAGGAGAGGCAAGACGAGATTTTGCATTGTGCCCGGAGGAATGGTGCTGCGAACCGCTATGAGGTACGCATGCGGCTCTGCGGCCAGCGCCTCGCTGATCCCACGCAACACGCTTTCCACCGCGCGCAAGCACGTCGCGCCGGTATTCGTAGTCGGGGTGCCGACGCAAATCAAGGCGAGCTCTGTATTCCTTATTGCGAGTCGAGCATCGGTCGTGGCCTTAAGCAAACCGGCGTCCACAACCATGCGCAGCCGTTCGGCGAACTCCGGCTCCCGCAGGGGCGGAATCCCCTTGGAAATCCACTCCACTTTCAGTGCGTGCTCGTCCACGCCCCAGACTTCGTGCCCGTTCTGGGCAAGGCAGACGGAAGTGACCGAACCCACATATCCCAAGCCGAAGACAGCTATTTTCATTTAGAAAGAGGTGAGGTCAACGCACAGGCAATTGCGCTATCAAACGCTTCTACCATTTTCTCCATTGTAGCGTGGGCGAGAACTTCACGTTGTGCAGCCTGACCCATTTCTCCACCTGCCTGCGCTTTTTCAGCCGCGCGCCGCATTCCTTCTGCCAACGCCTCGACGGTGTAGCCCTTGGCGATGATGCCAGTGACGTCGTCGCGCACCTGTTCCGTTTCTGGACGCGCTTCCGGCGTGATAAGTGGGATCTTGGCATGGGCCATGGCTTCTAGAATGCCTAAGCCGGCCGCCCAGGCGGAGACATATACGTCGAATAGCTGAAAATAGGCGCCCACTTCCGACTCCGGCACCCGGCCGCAAAAGCGTATGTCATCCGAAAAACCGCAGGCACGAGCCCTTTGCTCCAGCTGGACCCGGTCAGGTCCATCACCGGCGATAACTAATTGGGCATTCATCCCTCCGCGACGAGCCAACGCGAAGGAGTCGATGATCAAATCGACTCGTTTCTGGGGGACCAATCTTCCCAAGTAGCCGAGCACCGGGCGCGCGTCCAGGCGATGGCGAGTCCGCACGGACTGGCAACGCACGCGGTCCTGCGGAGCGGCAGCTGCGATAGCCCGGACATCAACGGTGTTTTGCGCAACGAAGATCCGATCCGCCGGGTAATTGTACGCTTTGAAGTACTCAGCGGAAACTCCGCCGTAAACGAGCAAAGCATCGCATTGCCGCGTAAAAACGCGCTCTGCCCACCGGCGGCAGAAGGACCTGGGACGGCCGCTCTCGGCGATCCCTTTTGTCCACGGAATAACGCGGGTTCCGACGGCGTGGGCGGCGCGAATCAGGGCGACGTTCGAGATAATTTGCCAACCAAGCTCAAAAACGACCGCGCTGTATTTCTGTTCGCGCAACCATCCCGTGACTCCACGCTGCCAAAGGGCGCTGCCAAGGGAGACATTCCGGATAGGTCGGGTCGGAAGGATTCTGGGCGCATCGGTGGCCAGTCCGGACTCCCCGCCGCCGGGGTAACTGCCATAGATAAACTCCCAGTCGTAGCGCGACGACGCGAGGAGCTTTTGATAAAAAACCAAATTGTAGTGTGGAACAAATCGCTGCACCAGCGCGACTCGCACACGTGCCGATGCAGCTCCGCCAGAACGCACTGGATTCTCTCCCGCCAGATGCTGAGTCGCACTCATGAAGCGGTGTGGACCTTCAGCGTCGTGGGCAGGGCCTGGTTCGCCGGGATAATCAATACATCCCCTTTCCCGCTATAGGTCGCGGCTGACGCGGGCACGATTGCTGAAGCCCCGGTCGACACGGTAAAGGCGCGGTAATTAAGTTTTTCGAAAAGCGTGAAGAGATCGGCGGGAGCATAGCCATATCGCGCACAGCAATCAGCCACGATTTCCATGAAAATCACCGGCTGGTCTCGCTCGATCAACTGAGCCGCCCCTCTCAACACGAGCAACTCAGCGCCTTCCACGTCGATCTTCACGAAAGAAACGCGGGCGGTTCCCCGCAGCGAGCATCGCCAGTCGTCCAGGGTCACCGCCGACACCGTCACACATTCCACCGCGGACCGCTCTCGCTCCGTGGCCATATGCGTATTGCCCGTCAGGCGATGGCCTTCCTTCGTGCGCCACGCAATCTCTACGGTCCCCGGCTGATCGGACACCGCTTGATTGGACACAACCACGTTGCGGTGGCCGCAAAGCCGCATCAACCGGTCAAGGGCATTCGCATAGTGTGGCAACGCCTCGAATGCGTAAACCTGTCCCGCCGGAACCATCCTCGCTAACGGCCGCGTCCAGGAGCCTGCGTGCGCGCCAATGTCCACGCAAATGTCCCCTTTTGCCACAAATGAGGAAATGATAGCCGCCTCTTCGGCCGCGTAACGTCCCCTTAGATGCCGCCACAACCACACGCCCGCGTGCAGCCATGTTTTAGCTCCCGATTGCCCGTCTGTCGTTTTCGCCATAAATCGTCGCGCCTATTTCGCGAGTTCCGGCCTCGCGAGAACGTGAAAAGGCTCGCGAGGTGAAGCAGGCTCTAGCAATTCGCAACGAAATCCAAAATGCCGGAACGTCCCCTCGTAGTCGTCGCCAGCTCCCGCCGGGTGCCATTCGCAAACGATGACGGGTTTATCGCGTCGCAGCAACTCTGCCATGCCGGCCAACGCTTTGGCTTCCGCCCCTTCCACGTCCAACTTGATCAGATCCACTCGCCGGAATTCGTGCTGCCGGGCCACTTCGTCAATTCGAACCGCTTCCACGGTGACACAACCCTCGGATGCTGCGGCCGGGCCAGTCGCAATATGGCCCATCTGGCCCGTGTGTTCAGTCACAAACCGAACTTGCTCCGAGCAGTCCGACGCTGCCACCGGGAACAGCTGCACGTTGACGCACTGGTTCAACTTTAGCATCTCACGGATCTTTGTCACGTTAGCGGGATTAGGTTCAAAGGTGTTGACGCAACCTTGGGGGCCAACGCGCACAGAAAAGAGGAGGCTAAAATAGCCGACATGTGCACCGACATCCAACACACACATGCCCGGGCGGCACAACTCACATAGACGATCGACGATAGCGCGTTCGTGATTGTTGACCAAGTAAGCATTGCGGTCATGTGGCCCTAGGACCATACGATAACCTTTCAGCGGGCCATCGACAATCTCGCGGCCCGCACTGCCACGACCGACAACCGCAAGCAGCAGCGAGCGGGAAAAACCATAAAGGCCGGGTATCCGCTGTAAGTGCCGTGCGAGACCGGTCCGGCCAGCTACCTTAATCATCATGGCCGAAAGCGAGCTGCGTAAGGGGGACGTTGACATGTGCGCTAGGCGACCGCGAGACAGCCAGACAAACAACTTAGAAGCATGGACAGCAATCGGTTCATAAGTGGAATCGTCAGATAAAGGCTACGGCATCATGCCGTGCAAGGCGGATCGCATTTGGGAAATCGCAATTTTTGCCGCAGAGACCTTCGCCGCCAGCGCGGTAACACGCGACGAACGCGTGCCTTGCCTCGTGCAGGCCGCTGCTGCGCCACTGCCGCTGGGTTTCCTTGATCAGGCCGCGGTGAGCGACCAACGAGAACAGGGCTGCTACAACCAAGAAACCTAAAACGGAACGGACAAGCGACCAGCCCTTCACACTTGGGCGGAACGCAAACCAAATGGCAAGTAGCACTGCCCACAGCACCATTGAGAGGTAACCAGCCGAAACGGCGCAGCGGGCCAGGTTACGCTTGTTCATTCCGTTGGGTACGACGGCCGGTGAGAACGAAATACTCGCAGAGGGGTCGTCTGCTCCAGGCGCTGTACTCCATGTCCAACCTTCGGAGCCGGAGCTCGCTACGGCCAGTTGGTGCAAACCGACAAAATCTACGGCCGCCAGCCGCCGAACTTCCTTTCCATTGCGGTCCACGATCCGCAGGTGCGCGACGGTGAATTTTCCGGGCCCCGCCGCGAATGGATCTATCCGAAGCGCGTGAAGCCGGGCGTCTGGCAGGACGAACGTATAGGTGAACAATCCTTCGCCTGGCTCCATGGGCCACGCGATTTTTTCTCGTTCGTTGAATCCCCTTCCCGTATCGAGGTAAACCTGCACGCCGGACTTCCGGCTGCTCCCGCAGCGTATTTCGAGGTAGTTCAAGCCTGGAACCGAAGTGGAAGGAGCATAGTATTCGAGTGGAATACGCTGTGGGAGGAGAAATCCGCCCGCGGCCATCACCGCGGCGATCGCGAGACTTCGCCCCGACAGTCTGCAACTATCCTCGGTTTGGTTTTGCATTGAGGAAAGGCGGGGCAAGATCCGCACGGCCACATTGAATCGCAGGCGATATGACGGGGGCAGGCCAACCACCAAAAGGGACGTTGATCATGGTCTGAGGAATTTTCCAGCCTCGCCCTGGCAGTCCAACATGCGCCAATGCGACCTCAACAAGCAAGCCACAGGCTGAGCCACCGAGGCTCCTCCGAGTTCAGAATATGGTATCGACAACTGCCCTACAGTTCGCGGTCGGGAGGCCTGGGCAAGCTTTTGAAGCGAAAAAACCCAATCAAGCAAGTCATGAATCCAGATGCGTGCGGCGGAGCCGTCAATATAGTGCGAAATTTGTGATGGATTTGCCCACCATTTCGTTTCGTAATGCCGACTTTATGGACAAATTGTTTGTCACGGGAGCAGCTGGCTTCATTGGATCGAACCTGGTCGACCGACTACTGGCGGAAGGAAAAACTGTCGTGGGCTGGGATAATTTCAGCACAGGGCAAGAACGTTTTTTGGAGCAAGCACGGCGCCACCCCCGCTTTACATTGATTCGCGGCGATAATCTCGACTTGGCGGCTCTGACCGAGGGAATGAGAGACTGCGATTTTGTATTCCACTTGGCCGCGAACGCGGATGTCCGGTTTGGAACAAACCATCCGAGAAAGGACCTCGAGCAGAATACCATCGCCACGTTCAATGTATTGGAGGCCATGCGGGCGAACAAAATACGCCTCGTGGCATTCGCCTCCACCGGCTCCACCTACGGAGAGGCGGAGGTGATTCCCACCCCGGAAGATGCTCCATTTCCTGTCCAAACCTCACTTTACGCTGCCTCAAAGATTGCGGGTGAGTCGCTCATCAGCTCCTATTGCGAGGGTTTCGGTTTCGAGAGCTACATCTTCCGCTTTGTTTCGATCCTGGGCGAAAGGTACACGCATGGACACGTATTCGACTTCTACCAGCAATTGACGCAGCATCCTGGCCATCTTCGTGTCTTAGGCGACGGGTCACAGCGCAAAAGCTACCTCTATGTGCAAGATTGCATCGACGCCCTGCTGCACGTGACCCGGCTTCGGACAGCCGAGAACGCGAAACATCGCACGCAAATCTACAATCTCGGCACGCCCGAGTACGTGCAAGTTAACGATAGCGTCCGCCATATCTGCGAATCTCTCGGACTGAACCCCCGCCTTGACTACACCGGAGGAGATCGGGGTTGGATCGGCGACAATCCCTTTATTTTTCTGGAGACAAAAAAGGTCACGGCCACGGGTTGGAAGCCAAAATTTTCCATCCGGGAATCGATTGAAAAAACGCTTCACTGGCTAAAGGCCAATCCATGGGTGTACGAAAAGCGTGGATGATCGAAAGCGAATGAAAATTGTGGTTCAAGGACTTTGGCACCTGGGTTGCGTCACCGCGGCCTGCTGTGCGAAATACCACGACGTGGTGGGCCTCGATTTCGACGCCGATAATATCGCACGCCTCAGCCGAGGAAAAGCTCCCTTGCTCGAACCCGGTCTGGACGAACTCCTCCACCGCGGCCTTGGCGAGGGGAAGCTTCGGTTCACGACCGATCCGGTCGCCGCGTGTGCCTCGGCGGACTTGCTTTGGGTTACCTACGACACTCCGGTCAACGACAACGACGAATCTGATGTTGAGTCCGTTCTGAGCCTCGTGCGGCGAGTTTTGCCACGAATGGCGGCCGGTGCTCTCGTTCTTGTTTCGGCGCAACTGCCAGTCGGCACGTGCCGCATGCTTGAGGCTGAGTTTCCATCGCTCAAATTCGCCTGCTCTCCCGAAAACCTACGCCTGGGAAAGGCGCTCGATGCCTTTGAAAAGGCTGCCCGGGTCGTCGTCGGGATTCGTTCTGAGGAAACAAAATCAACTCTCGCTGCGCTTTTCGCTCCCTTTACTCGAAATGTCCTATTCATGCGCACGGAGTCAGCCGAGATGGTCAAGCATGCGCTAAACTCCTTCCTCGCGCTTTCAATCACCTTTATCAACGAGATCGCGCGCTTGGGTGAGCACATCGGTGCCGATGCTCGGGAGGTTTCTGCCGGCCTCAAGAGCGAACCTCGAATCGGGCCGGGCGCCTATTTAGGACCCGGCGGACCTTTCGCCGGAGGAACCCTCGCGCGCGACGTCGTTTCATTGACACAGTTGGCCGAATTGCAAGGCGAACAGGTCTCGGTCATTCCGGCGATCAAGGCGAGTAACGACCTGCATCGACAATGGGCGTTCAATCGCTTGAAACAGCGGCTTGGCCCACTGGAAACCAAGTGCGTGGCAGTCCTGGGCTTGGTTTACACGCCCGGCACCGACACCCTGCGGCGCAGCTCCGCGGTGGAGCTCTGCACCGCCCTTTCCGCGGCGGGTTGTCGGGTCCAGGCCTACGATCCCGCTATCTCGAAGCTCCCGCCGCAGCTCGCACGCATCACACTCACCGCGCAACCCGAAGATGCTCTGCGGCGCGCAAATGCGGTCGTTGTTTGCACTGAATGGCCCGCCTTCCTAGAGCTCGACTGGATGCAACTACTCCAGAACATGGAGAGCCGAATTGTCGTGGATGCCAACCGCTTCCTGGAAAAACCGCTGCGAGCGGTGCCGGGGGTTGAACATCTTTTCGTTGGACGGCCTGAGCCAGGATAACGCCGAGCTTCATCATGAAACTTTCCTCCGCAAACGCTCTCATTACTGGCGGCAGCCAGGGACTGGGACGAGCCATCGCCGAACATTTCCTCCAAGAAGGGGCCAACGTCGCTCTTTGCGCCCGAAATGCGGCGGAGTTGGCGGCCACTCAAGCGATACTCGCTCGGCAGTATCCCTCGCAGAAGATAATCGCAATGGGTTGCGACGTGGCCGACGAAACTCAAGTGCTGGACTTTGTGGAGACTGCCGCTGCGGCGCTTGGCGGCATTCAGGTTCTCGTGAACAACGCGGGGATCTATGGCCCGATGGGTCCCACTGAATCGATCGATATCGTAGAGTGGAAGCGCGCACTTGAAATCAATCTTTATGGCGTGCTTTTCCCCTGCCGGGCCGCCATACCGCATCTCAAAAGGAAAGGCAGTGGCAAGATAATCGTCATCTCGGGAGGAGGCGCGACCAATCCCCTTCCGAACATCAGCGCGTATGCAGCCAGCAAGGCGGCTGCCGTGCGATTGATGGAAACGCTGGCCGAGGAACTGCGACCGCATCGAATTGACGTGAACGCCATCGCACCCGGCGCATTGGCGACCCGATTGGTGGATCAAGTGCTTGCGGCCGGTGAGGAAAAAGTCGGCAAGGCATTCTTCGATAAAAACAAAGCTTGGAAAGAAAATGGCGCGGTGCCGTTGTCGCTCGGCGCACGCCTCGCCGTTTACCTCGCGAGCAGCGAGAGCGACGGCATTACAGGCAAATTACTGAGTGCGCAATGGGACCCCTGGGCCACCCTGCACACCCACCGCGATGAGCTCGCCAAGACAGACATTTACTGCCTGCGACGAATCGTACCGGAAGATCGTGGACGCAAGTGGTCGTGATCGCGGATCTCGAACGCCAATCCAACACGGAAATGCTCCCTCCTTTGCTCCAAATCGCCCAAGTTGGCTGCGGTTTGATCGGTCGAAAGCGGGCCGCCGCGCTCGGCCAGCACGCCCAACTTCGTTATGCCTGCGACGTCGACCTGGCGCGTGCGGCAAACGTGGCGGAAGCTCACCCTGATTGTCGGAGCATCACGGACTACCGCGTCGCGTGCTCCGATCCGGACGTCCAAGCAATCATCGTCTCGACCCTCAACGCCTCGCTGGCCCAGATTGGCTTGGCCGCTCTGCATGCGGGCAAACACGTGCTGCTGGAAAAACCTGGCGCGCTCTGCGCGGCAGAACTGAGAACGCTGCAAGCCGCCGCGGCGAAAAGCGGCGCAAAGGTACGTCTCGGCTATAACCATCGCTTTCATCCGGCACTGCAGAAAGCGCGCTCGCTTGTCCAAGAAGGGGCCATCGGACCGCTCCTCTTTCTACGTGCTCGATACGGACACGGCGGACGTAAAGGATACGATCGCGAATGGCGGGCAGACCCCAAAATGTCGGGCGGGGGAGAGTTGATCGACCAAGGCGTCCACTTAATCGACCTCGCCGGTGCGTTCCTTGGCGAGTTCGCCACGGTGCTGGGGCATGTGGCTACCTACTATTGGGACATGCCAGTCGACGATAACGCCTTCCTCTCTCTGCGGACTGCTGCGGGGCAAACCGCATGGTTGCATGTAAGCTGCACGGAATGGAAAAATCTGTTTTCCTTCGAGATCTACGGTCGCGATGGTAAAATTGCGATCGACGGCTTGGGCGGAAGTTATGGAGTCGAACGGTTGACCTATTACAAAATGTTGCCTGAAATGGGGCCGCCTGAGACGACTGGCTGGGAGTATCCCCGAGGAGACGGTTCATGGGAGCACGAAACCGCTGCCTTCGTTGAAGACATTCGCCTGGATCGGGAGCCAGTACCTGGATTGAAAGAGGGAATCCAAACGATGGAGATTGTTGAAAAAATCTATCGCGACAGCGGTTATCCTGTGACCATCGCAAGTATCTGAGGCAGAGCCTCCGGCTTTATTCTATGATCATCACACGATCCCCATTGCGTGTCTCTTTGGGTGGAGGCGGAACCGACCTCGCCTCGTATTACAGGGAGCACGGCGGATTTCTCATCGCCGCCGCGATCGACCGCTACGTCTACATCACACTTCACCGAACCTTCGTGTCCGACTTGATCGTGAAATATTCGAAGCTGGAGCGAGTCGAACATGCTTCGCAGCTGGAGCATCCCATCATCCGCGAAGCCTTCCAAATGCTCCAGGTGGACGGACGATCCCTGGAGTTAACCTCGATGGCTGATATTCCCGGGGGCACCGGTCTCGGCTCTTCGGGGAGTTTCACCACAGCCTTGCTCAAGGTGCTTCACACCCGAAACAAAAACCTGATCTCACCGGCAGAATTGGCGGAGCAAGCCTGTCACATTGAAATTGACCGTCTGGGGGAGCCGATCGGAAAGCAGGATCAGTACATTGCGGCGGTGGGAGGGATCACGGCGTTTACCTTTCATAAAGATGGCCGGGTGGAATACCGCCCTTGCAAGATTTCCGAGGAAACGCTCTATAATTTGGAGGACAACCTCCTCCTCTTCTTCACCGGTTACTCACGCAGCGCATCGTCGATTCTGCAGGATCAAAACAACCGGTCGAAGGAGAAGGACAGCGCCATGCTGGAAAATCTCCACTTCACCAAGGAACTAGGCTACAAATCGCTTGAGGCGCTCGAAAGCGATCGCCTCGAAGACTTCGCCCGCTTGATGGATGTGCACTGGCAGCGCAAGAAACAGCGCAGCTCGGGAATGAGCAACGATCGCATCAACGGCTGGTATGACTATGGGATGGCGAATGGTGCCCTGGGCGGCAAATTGATTGGTGCAGGCGGAGGAGGCTTCTTAATGTTTTACGCGGCCGACAACAAAAAGCTGCGTCACGCGATGCGCGAAAAGGGTCTGCAGGAGGTGCGATTCCGGTTCGACTTCGAAGGAAGCAAGGTTGTCGCGCAGAATTGATGAAATGAGCTCAGCCGACTTCCCCGTCGCTATCCTGGCCGGCGGGCTTGCCACCCGCCTACGGCCGATCACGGAAAAAATCCCTAAGCTCCTCGTCGAAGTCGCAGGGGAGCCCTTTTTCACCCATCAGATCCGGCTGCTCAAGCAGTCGGGACTAACCCGCCTCGTGCTGTGCGTAGGGCACCTCGGCGACCAAATTGCCCAATTGTACGGCGACGGGTCGCGCTGGGGAGTGCACCTCTGCTACTCTTTCGACGGCCCGGCGCTGCTCGGCACTGGTGGCGCACTCATCCAAGCCTTGCCTCTCCTTGGGCCAAACTTCTACGTTCTCTACGGAGACAGCTACCTTCCGATCGACTATCAAAAAGTGGGCCTACATTTCTTGCAGTCGAACCGAGAAGGACTGATGACAGTATACGAAAATCGCGGGCGCTTTGACAACAGCAACGTGTGGTTTGAAGACGGCGAGATCAATGTTTACGATAAAAAGGCAAAGCTTCCGGAAATGCACCACATCGATTATGGACTCGGCGTATTTCGCGCCTCCGCCTTCGCTGGATTCAGCCGCAGCGTCCCGCTCGACCTAGCGGACGTGCAAAAAAATCTCGTCGCTCGCCGACAATTGGTCGGCTTCGAAATAAAAGAGCGATTCTATGAGGTCGGCTCACACGACGGCCTGGCCGAGCTCACCCGGGTGCTGGGCGCGGGATCGCTCGGCGTAACCCAATCTCCGCAACCTCGATCCAACTAAGTCTCACCATGTCCTACGCACGCCAACATCTGCAGGAAACCGCGGAAATAATCACGAAAATCGACGTCAACGATTGTGAAAAATGCGTCCGGGAACTGCGGCAGCTGCGAGACCGGGGCGGCCGCCTTTTTATTCTCGGCGTGGGTGGCAGCGCCGCCAATGCGTCGCATGCGGTGAACGATTTTCGCAAGATCGCCGGGCTCGAGGTTTACGCACCGACGGACAACGTATCGGAGCTCACCGCGCGCACGAATGACGAGGGGTGGGCTACCGTATTCTCGGAGTGGTTACGAGGTTCGCGACTGACCGCCCAGGACGCCTTGCTGATCCTGTCGGTGGGGGGCGGCAGCCTGGAAAACAATGTGTCCCCGAATTTGGTCGCAGCCCTGAAGCTCGCTAAGGAAATTGGGGCGAAGGTGATCGGAATTGTCGGCAAGGATGGCGGCTACACTGCGCGGGTCGCTGATGCGTGCGTAATCGTGCCGACCGTGAACCCCGCCAACATCACACCGCACGCCGAGGCGTTTCAAGCGGTGATCTGGCACCTGTGGGTTTCCCACCCTGACCTGAAGGTAAATCAAACCAAGTGGGAGAGCGTCTCCGGCCCCAAACGGTGAGAACCGGGCTTTCGGTCCCACTGTAATGCCGCTCCACCGAGCTGTTTTTCTTGACCGTGATGGGACTCTCAATCGGCAGGTGATTCGGGACGGCAAACCCTATCCCCCTCAGAAGCTGAGTGAGTTCGCCCTATTCGACGATGTACCGGCGGCATGTCGCGCGTTGAAAAGCGCGGGGTATTTCCTGGTTGTGGCCACTAATCAGCCGGACGTCGGGCGCGGCACACAATGCATGGAGGTCGTGACAGCGATGCACGACCTTCTGCGCGAGTGGATCCCCGAGATCGATCGAATCGAGGTATGCGTCGATCCAGGCGGGAGCGAGCCGTCTCGCCGCCGCAAACCTGAGCCGGGCATGGTCCTGGACGCGGCGGCCTCGCTGGGCATCGACCTCGCCCATTCGTGGCTTGTGGGCGACCGGTGGCGCGACGTCGATTGCGGCCGGCGGGCGGGCGTGCGGACAGTCTTCATCGATTTTGGGTACAAGGAAGAGCTGAGAGCCAAACCGGACTTTGTCGTCTCAAGTTTTGCCCAAGCTACCCGAATTATTCTTGAACGCACCTAGCTTGCCTCGCTCAATCCGCAACATGAAGCCCCTTTCAGAACTCAAAATTCAGATCTACGCCGACGGTGCCGACAAGGCTGGCATTCTCGACCTGTACGCGAAGCCGTACATCAAGGGTCTGACCACAAACCCCACCCTGATGAACAAGAGCGGGATCAAGGACTATGAAGCCTTCGCACGCGATGTTCTCGCATCCGTGACTACGAAGCCGATATCGCTCGAGGTGTTTTCCGACGAGTTCGCGGATATGCGCAGGCAAGCGCTTAAAATCGCATCGTGGGGGCAAAATGTATACGTGAAGATTCCTGTTACCAACTCGCAGGGAGAGTCGGCGCTCCCTCTCATCGCTGAGTTGGGCCGGGAAGGCGTGAAGCTCAATATCACAGCAATTCTCACGATGACACAGGTCAAAGAGGTCGCCGCCGCGTTGAATCCGTCCGTGCCCTCCGTGGTGTCAGTTTTCGCTGGCCGAATCGCGGATACCGGGCGCGATCCCGTTCCACTAATGAGAGCGTCGCGCGTACTGTTGGAGGAGCGGCCAAAAGCTGAGCTTCTCTGGGCAAGCGTGCGCGAAGTGCTGAACATCGTCCAGGCGGACGACGCAGGGTGCGATATCGTGACCGTGCCGCACGACATCCTGGCCAAAGCGAGCAAATTGCTGGGCACGGACTTGACCGCCCTCTCGCTTGATACGGTTAGGATGTTCGCGCGGGACGCCGCGAGTGCCGGTTTCAAATTATAGGCACTGCGGGCAGTTTCCGTTTGAATCCCATCGCCGGCATTCCGAGCGTACGGGCAAATCAGCTCGCCGTCGCGGCCATGCCAGATCTACCTTCTAAGCGAATGGAAGGTCTGCCCCAAGCAAACGAAACCCCACGCGTGCAACTGACCGCCAGCGCTGCGGAATTGGAGGCGAAAACGCGCGTACTGGAGATGGAGTCTGCGGAACTGAGAGCACTTGGGCGAGGCGTCATCGAAGAAGCCCGCCGCGAGATCGAGCGACTTCGGCATATGGTCCTTCAGCGCGAAGAAAAAATCCGCTCTATGCAGCATACGCTTTCCTGGCGTTTGACCGGCCCTCTCCGAGCGGTGCGGCGTGCAGTCTTCGACAGATTTGTGCGCAAGGAGGCAGCGCGGATACTCGACCAATCCCTTCTTCCTATTTCTGACTTTCGCTACAGTCCGAGTGACTTCGATGAAGTTGGAGCCGAATTCTCCTTTGGCATCGACTATCCGCGAAGCTGGGGATCGCTCTTGGGGCAAGTCAAAGCGAAAGGCTGGTGCGTTCCTCGTTTTCAGTCAGAACTTACAGGAATACGGGCGCAGATTGGTGCACGAACTTACGAAGGGAAATTTGGGGAGCCTCATCCTGATGCTCCCCAGTTCGACGGCCAACCATTAGCAGCGGGCTTTAGCATCCAGTTTGAAGTAGAGCCTAACGACCGCGCTGTTTCGCTCCAAGTCGGAGATCGCGCAGGACAATGGCACCCTTTCCTAATTCGCCATATTCATCGTCCGTCCGATCATGGCGCTTACGCTCGATGGATTGAGCGTCATGAGCGACTGCTGCCAGCCGACGTGCAAAAAGTACGCGCGCGTGTGAATGCGTTGCAGTCGCGGCCGCGCATATCCGTGATCATGCCTGTTTACAATACGCCGGAACGGTTCCTTGCCCGGGCGATCGAATCAGTTCGGTCGCAGCTGTACGACAACTGGGAGCTCTGCATCGCAGACGATGCATCGCCGCTCCCTCACGTCAGACAGGTACTAAACGAGGCCACTAGAAAAGACCCTCGAATTAAAGTCGTTTTCCGACCAACAAATGGCCATATTTCGGAAGCTTCGAATTCAGCCCTGGCGCTCGCAACGGGCGCCTACGTCGCATTGCTCGATCACGACGACGAACTCCAATCCCACGCGCTCGCTTGCGTGGCGCTCGAATTGGACCGCCACCCCGAAGCAGTTTTGCTTTACAGCGACGAGGACAAACTCACCGAGGAAGGTACTCGGTCCAATCCATACTTCAAACCCGATTGGAATCCCGACCTCTTGCACGCACAAAACTTCATCTGCCATCTTGCGGTCTATCGGACTGATCTGGTTCGGGGCGTGGGCGGCTTTCGAGTGGGCTACGAGGGTTCGCAGGATTGGGACCTCGCGTTGCGAGTCATCGAGCAGATCGAACCCCAGCAAATACGGCATATTCCGAGGATCCTTTACCACTGGCGTGAGGCCCCCGGCTCCACTGCAATTCGGACAAGCGAAAAATGCTACTCCGTAGAAGCTGCGCGGAAAGCGCTGACCGACCATTTCGCGCGCTGCCGTATCGCCGCCGACCTGACTGCTACGCGTGGAAACTACTGGCGGGTTCGCTATGAACTACCATCCCCTGCTCCACGCGTCTCTCTCATTATCCCAACCCGCAATGGGGAGAGCTTGCTTAGGGCCTGTGTGTCGAGCCTCCTGCAGAAAACATCTTACGAGAATTGGGAGATCATCGTGGTTGACAATGGCTCAAACGAAGCGGCCACAACCCAATACCTCGATGAACTTCGAGTAACTCCAAGGTGCCGCGTGATCGCCTACCCCGGCGACTTCAACTTTTCGGCGATCAATAACTACGCCGTGTCGCAAACGGCTGCCGAGATTATCGGCCTTCTCAACAATGACTTGGAGGTCATCTCGGAAAACTGGCTCCATGAGATGGTGTCGCACGCCTGTCGTCCCGAAATCGGATGTGTCGGCGCAAAACTTTATTACCCTGACGGCAGGATTCAACATGCGGGGTTAATCCTGGGAATCGGAGGAATGGCTGGACACTCCTGGCACGGGTTTCCAGGACACACTCCGGGGCAGGGATACCGAGCGTGCCTAGCTCAAAATGTGTCGGCGGTGACCGGAGCCTGTTTAGTGGTTCGCCGGTCCGTCTACCGAGAGGTCGGAGGACTGGACGAAACCCAGTTCAAGGTTGCGCTTAACGATGTTGATTTCTGCTTAAAAGTCCGCGCCGCCGGCTACCGAAACCTGTTCACTCCCTTCGCCGAACTTTATCATCACGAAAGCGCAACGCGCGGTTACGAGGATAACCCATCAAAGCGCGCCCGTTTTGAACGCGAGCTGGAGCTGCTACAAAAAAAATGGGGCGATGCACTCTTTGCCGATCCTGCCTACAATCCCAACCTCACGCTTGAGCACGTGGATTTCGCGTTAGCTTTCCCTCCGCGCGTGCCGCCGCTATCCTCGCTTTGAGGTCCAACTCCGACCGGTGTTATTTGGTCGATCGCGCCGTCTTGATCGCATATTCGTCCCGCTTGAATACGACTACTACGTGACCGTGAATCCCCGTTACGTAAACGGGTGTCCCCATTGCAGCGAAATAATTCCGAGGCCGCATGCTGCGAGGCGAGAACCACAAGTTTTTAGGAGAAGGCACGAGAGCCGCTTTCGCCGAGACCTTGTCGAAAAATTCGTTTGGCGGAAGACCTTCCGTCCCATGATGAGGCACTTTTAACACATCGGCGCGCAAATCGACCTCGCTCGACGCTAGAAACGCCCCGAGCGCTTGGTTCAAATCGCCAGTAAATAGGGCCCGTTTGGATCCGTGCTGAAGGCGGAGAATAATGCTCGTGTCGTTCACATCGGTTTCTCCAACCGGTGTGTTTACTCCGTCGTATGCACAGAGTACCTCAAGACGGACATCGAGTCCAGGAAGCTGAATATCGATCAGCCTTTCACCGGCTTGGGGAGTAAAGTACCGGATACCTCGGCCGCGGAGCAGCTCAAGAATCGATTGCACGTGGTCCCAATCCATGCCCCACGGCTTTTCTCGGTCCGCAATTTCGCGCTTCGCCGGGAGGTTGATCGCCACCTTGTCAATTTGGATACCG
This sequence comes from uncultured Opitutaceae bacterium, assembly GCA_964546955.1. GTDB lineage: Bacteria > Verrucomicrobiota > Verrucomicrobiia > Opitutales > Opitutaceae > CAZJLP01. Next base: position 37,072 of record CAZJLP010000024.1, read on the forward strand.
GCCTCCACGAGATCCGCTAGGCGTCCATAATGATCCATGTGAAAGTGGCTAATGACAACGAGGGACAGTCGGCGGATTCCGCGGCCCCGCAAGAAGGCCAACGCCACGCCCGGTGCGTCGCCGCCGTCGGCAGCGTCGATCAACGCCTTGGATCCGTCGGGAAACTCGAGGAGGTGGCAATCCGCCTGATATTCACCCGGCGTGACGTTGATCATGGTCCATCGTGTCTCCGCCGACCGCCTCGGCTGTGAAACATACGCAAACCCGATAACTACTACCAGGGCGGCTACAGCATTAATCGCCCTGCAGAGACCAGGGTGGGGTGGGAGGGGCATAGGGTTACGGTGTTCGTTTAACGTCGGTCGAACGAGGGCTGTCCAGTAGGAACGCAAGGCCGGCCAGTCCCGGCCGTCATTTCGCGGTTGCCTGAGCGATTGGGGGCTGTCCAAGCTGGCCGATTAGACCGCTGCGCATTCAATGAGGCCACTCTCCTCCTCCACCAAGACATTTCTGTTCATCGTTGTGGGGGCATTGGCTATTGCGGCGCTTGTTTCTCTTTTTCAGCGCCGGCACTCCTATTTCTTCGAGGTTACGATTGTTTCGGCGCGCGCGGAAACGTCGAAGCTCTATTTCGATATGGGGCGCGGATTCAGCGAGGCCGATTCCAGCCTGCCTTATCGTCACCGCGGCGGATCCACACGCTACCGCTTTGTCATTCCGCGGGGCACTGTGCACGGACTTCGGTTTGACCCCCTTGACTTCGGCGATGCACTCATCAGGGACCCGGTCATCGTCGACCGCAATGGCACCGTGGTCACGCAGCTGGACTACAGCCAATTCAAGCCGGGCAACCAAATTGAGAGTATCGGGCGAGAGGGAGAGGGTCTGCGGGTGGTCTCCGTGCCAAAAGCCGCGGATCCCAATCTCATCATCGCTATTCCCTCCCCGATTCGACTTCAGAAGCTGGGTTTCGATCCGTGGGGAAAAGTGCGGGAGGCGTTCCCTGCATTCGTCGTAGCGCTTCTCACCGGTCTAGGTGTCTGGCTGTATCCGTCAAAAACGACAAGTAGCACAGATGCGACTCGAGGGTTCGCACCTCATACCCCTCTTTTCACCAACGTCTCATTTCGAGCGAAGTTCATCGTTACGACGGCGGTTCTCGTGATTCTTTTCTGGCGGCTGCCAGATCGATTTCTAAATCCACAGTTCTACGCTGAGGACGGATATTTCTTCACCGAAGCCCTGAAGTACGGCGCAAAATCCTTCATCACGCCTTACGGCGGTTATCACCTGTTCGTGCCGCGCCTCGGCGAATGGGTGGCCACCTTCCTGCCACTACTCTGGGTTCCAGCATTTCTCAATGCGGTGGCACTGCTGTGTACACTCAGCGTTGTGTGGAAGGCGATGTCTGACCGCGTGTCTCTTCCCCACAAACCCCTGCTCGCCTTTGCTGTGGTTTTTTTCCCGCGGACGGAGGATATTTTTCTGACGATCGAAAACGTGCAATGGACTTTGGCCCTGCTGCTCGTACTCGTGCTGATTTCGCGCGAACCCGTATCACAGGGTCAAAAATTGCGCGATTATGCCGGTATTCTCGTCTGTGGCTTCACCGGCGTGTTTTGCGTCATCCTTCTACCCCTCTTCGGCCTCAGAGTGCTCCTGCGCCGCACTTCGCATTCGCTCGTCCTGCTCGTGCTCGTGGCCATCGCTGCCGCGATCCAGGTATGGTTCGTAAGACAGCAGCCGCCCTTGTACGGTGAGCTCACATCGCCGATCGACCCCCTCATCGTTCCCTCGATAATCGGATTTCAACTCTTTGTTCGCACCTTTGCCGGCTATTGGCTGCCGCCGCTGACTGCGTATCCGGTTCTGATCGCTGGACTCCTCGTTCCAGCAGTCGTCCTCTATCTGGCATCTAACCGTAACCGCCCCCGAGAAGAACAACACTCGCGCTGGATGCTCGGGCTCGCGTTCTTCCTATTGCTCACCGCTTCTCTGTACCGGTTCAAATCGGTGCTGTTTATTTTCATGACGCCAGAGCAGATCGCGCGCTATTTTTTCCCGACCACCATCGTGTTGATCTGGCTGGTAGTCGGTGAGCTGGCCTCTGATGTCAAACGGAGAGCCCTGAGCTTCGCGTTTCTTACGGCATACTTCATCGCCGGCATCTCGCGGTTCCACGCGAATCCACTGTGGAATTACGATTGGCGAAAGAGCGTCGCCCAGATCGAAGCTGGCGAGAATGTGGTCGTTCCCATCAACCCTCCCGGCTGGTATTTTCAGTACATCGGCAAGCCGAAGAACTGAGCCCCATTTCGACGTCCTCACGTGCATTCATCCGTGACAAAGCGCAATCGATGGATCGGCCTCGCGATAAGCCTTTTCCTACTGGTGTTGGGCAGCAAGCTTTGGGTACTCGATCGCTATGGCAGCGACGTACTCTGCTGGGACCAATGGGACGGAGACCTCCTGCATGTCTTTATTCCGCATTTCGAAGGCCGGCTGGGGTTCTCCGATTTCTACCGCAATCACAACGAGCATAGGATCATCTTCACGAAGCTCATCAATTTGGCGCTGCTGAAGATCGGCGGTCAGTGGGATTCTCGCGTCCAATGCGTGCATAATGCGTTCCTCCACACCTTCTTTGCGGTGGCGGGTTTTGTTGTGATCCAGAGGTTCCTTAAAGGCGCCTGGGTAGGAGCGGCCGCCATCGGCTTCGCCCTCTTTTTCGCGCTGCCGATTTCACGGCAGAATATCTTAGGAGGGTTCCATTCCCAGCAGTATCTCCTCATTTGGTTTGCCGTGGGCGCGATCTACCTCCTCTGCTCTTCACAAACCTATTCGTTGGGATGGTGGACCGGCATCGCAGTCGTTGCGCTCGCCAACTTCACGATGGCTTCCGGCGTCCTTGCGGCGTGCACCATGATCGCGTTACTCGGCCTGAGGTGCATTTTCCGACAACTGCCTTGGAAGGCTGCGCTGCCCACCTTCGCCGGCTGTCTCCTCGCCGTCGGTATCGGCGCCATCACTGCCGTGCAGATCGAAGGAACCCAATGGATGCGCGCGCAAACGCTGACCGAGTTTGTGTACGGCCTTGCCCATTGCCTCCAGTGGCCAAATTACGGCCTCCCGTGGCGCGAGCGACCCAACGACGGGTCCCCCTGGGTTGCCTTGATCATCTACGCCCCATTTTTTTTGTTCCTGGCAAGGGCCCTGCGCACGAAGACTGAAGACGCAGCAACGGAGAATCTGCTGATCGGCGTGGGGTTGTGGGTGCTGCTTCAAAGCGTTGCGACATCGTATGCAAGGAACGTCAATGCGGCTTGGCCTGCGTCGCGTTACATGGACACGCTGTCAGTGGGGGTGCTCCTCAATGGAATTCTTTTCGCTTTCTTGTTTCGATCGACGATCGCCCAGCGCGGCGGCGTGCGCAGACTCTTGGTCGCGTTGTGCGCTGCATGGATGCTCGTGGTCGGTCATGGGGTATGGTCGCATACCAAGATCCTACTGGAGGTCGAACTGCCCGATAATCGCCAAGAACTGCGCGACTATGAAGCCACCATGCGGAGCTATTTAATGACTAACGATCCTGCGCAGTTCGAGGGAAAACGCGTGCCATACGTTGCCGGGGGGCATCTGGTGGAGCGGTTGCAGAGCCCACAGGTTCGCGCCATTCTACCCGCGAGCATTCGGCCGCCCCTCGCGCTTGACTTCAAAGCAGAACCTGCGGGTTCGTTCAAAGCTTCGGTCGACACACCAGGGCTGATTCCACTCGAAATCGAAAAACCTTTCACTTCGTTCCCCCATTCCGAAACGGGAACATTCGAAAGCGCTTTATTCATTCCCCGCTGGGACGGGTATTTGCGCTTCAAAGTCGCGAGTTCCCAGCCCAATCCTGCTGCCACACTTTCACTCCGCCATGAACAAGGATATTTCATCGACGAATCGACCGGTGACGCGTTCCAAGGTGGAAAATGGAGGTCACTCTACCTGTCGACAGACAAAGTAACCCAAATCATCGTGGCCAAAGACAACTCGCCACAAAACTGGATTGCCTTCACGGGACCTGTGGAAATGAGCGCCCTGTCCTTTTGGGCCTTGCGTCTAGTCCAGTCGGGATGGGTGCTTGCCTTGCTGGGCATCATACTACTTTTGCCATTAGCGCTGGCACAAGTTTGGCCGACGCCCGCCAGCAGGGGTCCAACCGAACGGCAATCTGAGTAGCAATCCCCCGATCTCGCCCACGAGACTGATGGCAAATAGTGCGGTGACGCTGCGTTCGGAAGGAATACGAGCCCCCCGGCTGCGAGCCCAAGCGAGTACGTGGTTTTCGAGGTCAAAGTCCCCCTTCAAGTTCGAGCGAGGAGCGCATGGCCGGCCTATGAGGCACCCCCGACTGCCAGGAAATTCCTGGCCCGCCCTCCTTCACTCGGTACACTGGCGGGAAATTCAATCCTCGTGCCCAAAAACTTACTTGTCACCGGTTCCTCCGGACTAATCGGCTCCGAAGTATGCAGTTTTTTCTCGAAGGAATACGACTTCCGGATCCATGGAGTGGACAACAACCAACGCGCGATATTCTTCGGACCTTCCGGCGACACGCGCTGGAACCAATCCCGGCTGTCGCGCGAACTGCCGGCCTTCCATCATCACGAATTGGATATTCGGGATCGTCCGGGGGTGCTCGCCTTATTGAAGGAGATCAAGCCGTCGGCCATCGTTCACACCGCCGCGCAACCGTCGCACGATCGCGCGGCCGCTATTCCCTTCGACGATTTCGACACCAACGCCGTGGGAACCCTCAATCTCCTTGAGGCTGCGCGGCAGGCTTGCCCAGAGGCGCCCTTTGTTCACATGAGCACGAACAAGGTTTACGGCGATGCTCCGAACGGCATCGCGACCCGGGAACTGCCCACGCGTTGGGACTACGCCGATCCAGCGTATGCCGACGGAATTCCCGAGTCGTTCACCATCGACCAGTCCAAACACTCGCTTTTCGGCGCGTCGAAAGTGGCAGCGGATGTCATGGTCCAGGAATACGGACGCTATTTCGGCATGCCGACCTGTTGTTTACGAGGCGGGTGCCTCACCGGCCCCAACCACTCTGGCGTCGAGCTGCATGGGTTTCTCAGTTATCTCGTAAAATGCAACCTGGACAGACGGGAGTACCGGGTTTTCGGCTACAAGGGAAAACAGGTGCGGGACAACATTCATGCGTTGGATGTGGCTCGTTTCATGGCCGCGTTCATCGACGCGCCACGCGCTGGTGAAGTCTACAACCTTGGTGGGGGCAAAGCCAACTCTTGCTCGATTCTCGAAGCGTTCGACCTCGCGGCATCCATGACCGGCAACGAGCAAAACTACCGCTATCTTGACCAGCACCGATCCGGCGACCACATCTGCTACTACAGCAACCTTCAAAAAATACGGGCCCACTATCCGCGTTGGGATATCTCCATTTCCCTGGTAGAAACCATTCAACAGATTGTCGATGCCTGGCGTACGCGCCCGACGGCCAGCTAGGGTCACGGCCCCCGCCTGTTGTCAATTGACTCGCCGAATGCGCGAGACAATGGTCGAGCTCAAACTATCTGCATGATCGGCAACAAAAAAGTCGCAGCCGTGCTTCCTGCCTATAACGCGGCAAAAACCCTCGAGCAGACCATCAGTCATCTCGATCGCCAGTTGGTTGACGACATCATCGTCGTCGATGACGGCAGCACGGACGCGACCCGTGACCTCACCCAGAAGCTTGGTTTGAACTACGCCTTTCACCGCGAAAACCACGGATACGGCGGCAACCAGAAGACCTGCTACTCGTTGGCAGTGGCGACGGGCGCCGACATTGTGGTCATGCTGCATCCGGATTATCAATACGAGCCGCTCCTGTTGCCCGCGCTGGCCAATATGGTCGCCTCGGGGGTCTACGATGTCGCGATCGCCTCGCGCATCCTCGGACATGGCGCCCTCGCCGGCGGGATGCCGCTGTACAAATACGTGTCCAATCGTGCGCTGACCTTCGCCCAGAACGTTCTCATCGGACAGAAGTTGTCGGAATACCACACTGGATATCGGGCTTTCTCCCGCAAGGTATTGGAGACCTTGCCACTCCTGGCGAACTCCGACGATTTTATCTTCGACAATCAGATGCTGGTGCAGTGTCACGCCTGGGGCTTTAAAATATCGGAGATTTCCTGCCCCACGAAGTATTTTCCTGAAGCCTCCTCGATCAACTTTCGTCGCAGCCTGCGCTACGGTTTCGGGACTCTAGGCGTAAGCATGGATTACCGCTTGCAGCGTTGGGGCATGAAAAATCCCGTATATCTTCGTAAAGATAGCGCCGACAAGTACCGGCTTTCTCTCCAGGCGGCGCGGGAGCGCATAGCCGAGACGAACATCGCGCACTGAGTGCCACTCGGCCCGGCATGCCCCGTTTCTTTTCACGCCTAAAGCCATTTGCGCTGTGGTACGGATTGAGCGCTCTCGGTCTGGCACTCGCGATTGCCCCGGTCATCAAGCTGCGTCCCTTTCGCACGCCGTTGTTTCACTCGCCCTTCGCGGTTTGGACGGTGAAATGTATTCTACTTTTGCTGCCTTTCCTGGCGGCCTGGTGGGTAGTGCGCAAGGCCGCAGTCAGTCTGACCGAGCGCCGGGTTGCCTGGACGATCTGTCTCGGCCTGACGCTCCTGTGCGAAGTCGTACATTACTGGGTCACTGATCTCGGGCATTCGTTCCCGCCGGAAATGGTCGCGGACAACACCGTGTGGCAGAAAAATGTGCATGAGGCGGTCCTGCGCCTGCGCACCGATCATATCCCGCATTCTTACCGTTTCCTACCCAATGCGCTTCTCGCAGAAGTAAGATGGCTCGCCGGCGGTGACTTCGAATTTGGGCGGCTCGCTTTTCGCCTGATCGCGAACGCTGTGCTCTTCGCGATGTTTTACCGCCTCGGCCGCATCTACCTTCAAACGGGTCTGGCGGCAGTCGCGGTCGTGGTGACGATGGCGCTGATTTATCCCATTAGCGTGCTGCGTTACGCGGGGCAACCGACGGACCCCATTTCACATCTGAGCTTCGTGCTGTGTTTTTATTGCCTCGCTCGGCGCCATGAGCCCGGCTTTGGACCCAGTTTGGTCGTCGGAGTCTTCGCGAAGGAATCGGTCGCGGTCATGGCTCTTTGCCGCGCGTTTTACGGTCCGACCCGGCTTCGAGCGTGGGTAGCCGCCGCACTTTACGGCGCAGCTGCATTGATCGCTATCATCGCCATTCGACTGGTCGTCAACAGCGGGACGTTCGCCTACGAGCGCGTGAGTGGAGTGGGCTCTGAACACGTCCTGAACAATCTTCGCATGTATCGGGAGTGGATTCCGATGTTTCTCGTCACCTTTGGTCTTCTCGCGCCTGGCGCGATTCTCGGATGGAAGTACATGGACAGACCATTCCGCGCGACGACGATCGTCATTACGCTTTCAGTCATCCTCTCCAGTTTGGTTTTTAGCTGGTTGGTCGAGGTGCGGAACAACGTGCCCGCGTTCCTTCCTCTGGCCATCGCCACCATGAAGTATCTGGAAGTTCGGCTCACACCTCACTCAACTTCCGCCGCCGCGGCCTGCGGCGATTCTCTCTCTGCGCCGTAGCAGCGAGGCATCCGCAGTCGTTCCCGCTCGCAGTCGGAGGCATTTCCGGTAGAGACTTGGCAATGCCTTCCGGGGCGGTCAGTTTAAACCCTCACGTCATGAATGCGCAACTTCGCGTCCTCGCCCTCTCAAGCGTTGCCTGGATCGCCATTACGTCTCCGGCCGAGACAGTGGTGTCCCCCTTTGGCACGCCCGGGACTGAACGCGCACTCCCGCAGGAAGGCGCAGCCTCCGCCTACGAACTCACGGGAGTCGTCAATTCGTCCCAAAGCACCCTCGTTGGGATCATAAAAGCCGGTGAAGGCCGAAGTTTTTGGATCCCGGTCGGGCAATCCCAGGGAGGCATCGACGTGCTCAGCCACGACCCGAAAACTGATCGCGTGACAATCCGCGCCGATGGCGCGCGGCACGTGCTCGGCCTCAAAGCACAAAGCCTGGGAGGATCTCTGCCGAACTTCGCCCATTTGGGCACAATTCCATTGGATTTCAAAGCGGTCGGGCCCGCAGGCCCTGTCGCCGCGCAAGAACGGGAAGCGCGCCAATTGATTGGCGACCTGTTGGAGATCGGGCTCTCGCAACGCACGGCGGAGCAGCAACGGAAAGCCGGCGGACCAGTCCCTGCCTCCGGTCCCAAATCCGCCGCTCCACGATGAGTGTTCATTCCCGTAACGCCGACGTCCGCTCCCGGAGACATCGCTACTTCGCGGCATGACGGTTCTCATTACAGGCGCCTGCGGCTTTGTGGGCAGCACGCTCGCTCGTGCGTTTGCCGACTCCCATCCGCATCTCCATCTCCTGGGGTTCGATAATCTAGTACGACGGGGAAGTGAGCAAAATCGCTCTGTGCTCCAGCAACTCGGCGTTCGAGTCATTCACGGCGATTTGCGAATGGCGAGCGACCTCGAGTCTCTCCCAGCGGTCGATTTCGTGATCGATGCCGCCGCGAATCCAAGCGTGCTGGCAGGCGTCGACGGAAACACGAGTGCAAGGCAGCTCATCGAACACAATCTGATCGGAACGCTAAATTTGCTCGAATACTGCCGGCGGCAACAAGCTGGTTTTATCCTTCTCAGCACAAGCCGGGTTTATTCCATTTCAGCCCTCACCTCAATTCCGGTTGAGGTCGTTGACCACGCGTATCGACCCAGCAAAATGGCCTCCGGACCAGCGGGCATTTCCGAACTTGGCCTGAACGAAGGCTGCAGCACTGCAGCCCCCGTGTCACTTTATGGAGCGACGAAGCTCGCGTCAGAAACTCTGGCGCTGGAATACGGCGAAACCTTCGGCCTTCCCGTGTTTATAAATCGATGCGGGGTATTGGCGGGAGCGGGCCAGTTCGGTCGGCCCGATCAAGGCATCTACGCGTATTGGGTCAATAGCTACCTTCGGCGCAAGCCCCTTAAATACATCGGTTTCGACGGCTTAGGCCATCAGGTGCGCGACTGCCTTCATCCGCGCGATCTGATTACGCTGCTTTTAAAACAACTCGCGCGTCCGGACGTTCCGGCGATCGATCGCATTGTGAATTGCTCAGGCGGTATTGGGTCGGCGCGATCACTACGACAATTGTCCAATTGGTGCGCAACGCGCTTCGGTCCGCATCATGTCGAAAGCGAGCTGCAGTCCAGGCCCTTCGACTTACCGTGGCTTGTATTGGATCCGAGCAAAGCTCGGCGCGTCTGGGGCTGGTCACCGACGACGACAACGGACGAGGTGCTCGCCGAGATTGCTGACCACGCGCAAACCAACCCAGACTGGCTTGATCTGTCAGCGGGAGCGTAACCCAAAATGAGCGCATCGACTCCCAATCAACCGCCCGGCACGCTTACCCTGTGCTCAATCGTCATTCCAGCGAAAGACGAGGAGGAGTCACTGCCCGCTACACTCGATGCGATCTACTCCTCCTTCTCACGCGCGGACATCCCGCACGAGATCGTCGTCGTAGACGACGGCAGCAAAGACCGGACGTGGGAGGTTCTACAAACTCTCCGAGAGCGTATTCCCACCCTCGTGCCGACCCGGAATCTTGGGCTAAATGGGTTTGGCCGGGCCATTGTGCACGGACTCGACAAGATGCAGGGTGACGCGGTCGTCATCATGATGGCCGACGCATCGGACTCACCTGATGATGCCGTCGCGTACTGGCGCCTCCTGAACGAAGGGTACGAATGCGTCTTCGGCAGCCGGTTCATCAAAGGCGGCCGAGTTGTCGACTACCCAAGGGTGAAATTATTGACCAATCGCCTGGCAAACTTCTTCGTTCGCCAGCTATTCCGTATCCACCTCAACGATACCACGAACGCCTTCAAGGCCTACCGGCGAACCGTGATTGACGGCTGCCGCCCCTTGCTTGCGCCTCACTTCAATCTCACGGTCGAGATTCCGCTCAAGGCGATTGTGCGCGGATACAGTTGGACCGTGATCCCGATCTCGTGGCGCAATCGGAAGTCCGGGATGGCGAAGTTGAAGATAAAGGAAATGGGTAGCCGCTATTTCTTTATCTGCGCCTATATTTGGCTGGAAAAATATTTTAGCCGAGGAGACTACCGCCGTCAGGCGGAACGTCGCTTGCCGGTTTTGGGAGGGGACCACAGTTCTGGCGACGGCAAAGCCATCTAATAGTTTGTGATCAGTTGATTCCCCGCGTTGCAATCACCGACAGAAGAGATAAAAAGTGGACAAAGCTAGCTGCCACATCGGCAGTCACTAGACCGCAAAAACCGAGCCACCCGCTCGGACTGATGCCGCCGCCCTCGGGAGAGGACGGCGGTTTTTTTACACAAAGAGCTGGTACCTTGGTACTTCGGCGGTTTTTCCGAAGACGTCGTCATTGGATTTAAGACAGGGAACCAGCGGGAAAAACCTTGTTCGGTGTGACGCGTCACTTTTCTATCCGCATCTCATATGATCTATCTGCTCGGAGGCTCAGGCTATGTTGGTGGTGCCTATCAAGCGCTGCTCGCTTCGAAAGGCATCGCGTTTCGCAATCTCCGCCGGGCGGATATCGACTACACGAACCCTGCGGTCTTAACCGCAGCCTTGAAAGCCGACCGGCCAGAATTCCTCATCAACGCGGCGGGCTACACGGGAAAACCGAATGTCGATGCGTGCGAATTGCACAAAGGGGAGTGTCTGTTCGGGAACGCCGTACTGCCCGGAATCGTCGCTGAGGCCTGCACCGCGGCTGGCGTTCCGTGGGGTCACGTCTCGTCCGGCTGCATTTACACCGGTGCGAGGCCGGACGGGAGCGGTTTCACAGAGGAGGATGAACCCAATTTCACGTTCCGCCAAAATAACTGCAGCTTCTACAGTGGCACCAAAGCGTTGGGCGAAGAGGTACTGGCCGGCGCGCCCAACTGTTACGTTTGGCGCCTCAGGATTCCCTTCGACAACGTCGAGAATCCACGGAATTACCTGACGAAGCTCATGCGCTACTCCAGGCTCTTGGACGCAGCAAATTCCATTTCGCAGTTGCACGAATTCGTCGCCGCCACGCTCGCATGTTGGGAGAAGCGAGTGCCGTTCGGGAAATACAACGTGACCAATCCGGGTCATGTGACGACGAGAGAGGTCGTATCGCTCATTGAAAAAAGTGGAATCTCGCCGAAGAAGTACGATTTTTTTGCCAGCGAATCCGAATTCATGAAGCTTGCCGCCAAGACTCCTCGCTCGAACTGCGTGATGTCGTCGACGAAGCTGGCCCGTGCCGGCATTCAGCTGACCGAAGTGCACGCAGCGATCGAATACGCGTTGCGCACCTGGCAGAAGGCTGCAGCCTGAGAATCCTCCTCTTCAACCTTCTATGAACGTCCTCGTCACCGGCGGATGTGGTTTCATCGGCTCCAATTTCGTGCGCCAACGCCTCATCGAGGCCGAGTCCCCGCTCCGAAAACTGGTCAACTTGGACAAGCTGACTTACGCTGGCAATCCGGCCAATCTGGCAGATCTGGCCGACGATCCGCGTTATGTCTTCGTGCACGGCGATATCGGAGACCCGGAGCTGGTGGCGAGATTGCTCAATGAACATCAGATCGACGCCGTCGTGAATTTCGCGGCAGAGTCGCACGTCGATCGGTCCATCGATTCGCCCGAACCATTTATCCAAACCAACGTCGTTGGCACGCTTCGCCTGCTCAACGGGGCCCGGTTATACTGGAGCGCGCTCCCGGAACCAAAGAAGAACAGTTTTCGCTTTCTCCACGTTTCGACGGATGAGGTCTATGGCACGCTGGGATCAAACGATCCCGCTTTCACGGAGGAAACGCCATTTGCGCCGAACAGCCCCTACGCCGCCTCCAAGGCCGCCAGCGACCATTTGGTGCGTTCCTATCAGCATACCTACAAATTCCCGACGCTCACCACAAACTGTTCGAATAATTACGGGCCGTTTCATTTTCCGGAGAAGCTGATCCCCTTAATCATTTTGAACGCACTCGAAGGCAAACCTCTGCCCGTGTACGGAGATGGGATGCAAATTCGCGACTGGCTCTATGTTGAGGACCACGCCACCGCGATCTGGCTGGTCCTGCGCAAAGGCCGACTGGGCGAGACTTATAATATCGGAGGGCTAAATGAGAAGCCGAACATCGAAATCGTGCAGACCATCTGTGCACTGCTCGACAAAAAGTCGCCCCGCGCCGACAACAAGCCCTACAACGCGCAGATAACCTATGTGGCTGATCGACCGGGCCACGATCGACGGTATGCGATCAACTGTTCCAAAATTCAAAAGGAACTCGGCTGGCGCCCTCGTGAAAGCTTCACCACTGGGATTGAGAAAACCGTCGATTGGTACCTCAGCCACAAGGATTGGGCGGCAGACATCACGGCGAAGAAATACGCGCGCCAGCGCCTCGGTACCGGGTGAAGGCAGACCAAATCTCCGCGTCTGGGCCGTGAAAATCGGACCAGCACACCCCTCAACTTCGACGTACGCTTTCATTTCAAACACTCTTCGCATGCGCAAAGGCATCATTCTGGCCGGCGGCTCAGGAACCCGGCTCTATCCGCTGACGATTGCCGTGAGCAAGCAACTCATGCCGGTTTACGACAAGCCGATGGTTTATTACCCGTTGTCGGTATTGATGCTGTCCGGCATCCGTGAGATTTTGGTAATTTCGACGCCTCAGGATCTCCCACTGTTCAAGCGCCTGCTCGGAGATGGATCGCAATTCGGGATCAAACTAAGTTTTGCAGAGCAGCCCAAACCAGAAGGTCTTGCGCAAGCCTTTCACATTGGCGCCGATTTCGTCGGAGACGATCTGTCTGCTTTGATCTTGGGAGACAACTTGTTCTACGGCCACGATCTTGTGGCCTCGTTGCAGCAAGCCGGAGCTCGGACGGAAGGCGCGACCATCTTTGGCTACCATGTTTCGGATCCGACGTCGTACGGGGTGGTGGAGTTTGCGCCCGACGGCAAGGTTGTCTCGCTTGAGGAGAAGCCGGCGCAGCCTAAGTCGAACTACGCGATTCCTGGAATTTACTACTACGACCGAGACGTCGTTCGGCTTGCGCGCGCCCTCAAGCCGTCGAAGCGGGGCGAACTTGAGATCACGGACCTTAATCGGCTCTATCTCGAAGCGGGAAAACTACATGTCGAGGTCCTCGGCCGCGGCACCGCCTGGCTCGATACAGGTACTCACGATTCGCTGTTAGACGCAGCGCAGTTCGTCAATGTGATCGAAAACCGGCAGGGTTTGAAGATCGCGTGCCTCGAGGAAATCGGCTGGCGGCAAGGTTGGATTGATCGCACGCAGCTCGAACTGCAGATCAAACAACTCGGAAAATCCAACTACGGCGCGTATTTGAAGAAGCTGTTGACGGAATAGCGGCCCAAACCGAGCCGATAACCGGGAAGGCTGAGAGCCTAGAGTTCAAAGCCTACGCCTGCCAGCAATGCGTCTGCCGCTTAAAGCACCCCGTACGCAGTGCCGGCTCTCAGCCTCAGCCAGCAGAATTTTTTCATTCCTTCACGCTGCGGATGCCCTACCCTAGCGGCTTGGACGTTTCGTTCATCATCCCGCTCTACAATTGTCTGCCGCTCACCCAGGCAATGCTTGCGAGTCTGCAGCCAACGATTCCACCGGGATTGCAGCACGAGATCATTTTCGTCGACGACGGCAGTAGCGACGGTACGCGAGACTGGCTCAAAACTATCTCCACACCTGTCATTCGCGTCGTCTTGAACGAACGCAATCTCGGCTATGCCGGAGCGAACAATCGAGGAGCCTCTCTCGCGCGAGGTCGGCATCTCGTCCTGCTGAATAACGATATCGTGCTCACCCCGGGCTGGTTGGAACCCATGCTCCAAACAAGCGCCATGCTGGCGAAACCAGGCCTGGTCGGCAACGTGCAGCGTCGTATCAACAACGGCGCGATCGACCACACCGGTATTTTTATCAACGCACGCGGAGTGCCTCAACACGACCACACCTTTCCGGCCAAGTTGACCCATCGTCTTGTCGTCGCGGCCACGGGTGCCTGCTTGCTGATCGAGACGGCGCTTTGGCGAGAGTTGGGCGGCTTTGACGAACATTACGTCAACGGTTGCGAAGACGTGGATCTTTGCTTCAAAGCGCGCCAAGTCGGCCGAATCAATGCCGTTTCGCTTCAAAGCGTCATATTTCATCACGTGAGCGCCTCGCCCGGCCGAAAGGAGCGGGACGAACACAACACGCGGCGGCTGACCGAACGCTGGCGAGAGCAGTTGGTCGATGCGGGGCTCGACGCTTGGTGCCGCCAGTATTTCGAGTGCGATCTCAATGCCGCCCTGGCATTCGACGATCCCGGGCTTGCTTTTGTGGTCGCCCAATACGTGCTCGGCATCGCGTCGCGGCCTCCTGCGCGCGCAGCCGCGGCATTTCGGGCAACGCTCGACCGCGAATCGGTCCGCCGCAGCCAGGCGCTGGGGTTAGGCTAGCCGCTTCTCTCGACAGTGCGTACAATTGCCTGTGGCCGCTGGTTGACCGTGAGGAACATTCGGCCCACGTACTCGCCAATCAACCCAAGTAGGACCAACTGAACGCCCGAAAACATGAGCAAGGCCGCCATCATCGAGCCCCAGCCCCAAGGCGTTCCCTCGCGGTAATACCAATACACGACCAGGCCGATCGCGAGGAACCCGGCCACCGCCATGAGGAGTCCGAGTAGCGTCGCCAGCCGCAGTGGCATGATTGAGAAATTCACAAATGCACTGAGCCATAGGCGCAGCAACTTTCTGAGCGTATAACCGCTGGTGCCGGCGCCGCGTTCGGCGTGAACCACCTCCAAGGATCCAATTCGTTGCGTTACTTGCAAAAGTAATCCATCGATATAGGGAAAAGGTCCGGAATTGGTCGTGACTTGCTGTGCCACAAAGGACGTGACGCACCGAAAACTCGAAAGGTAGAATCCAGGTGGCTTATCGAGCGCCCAATCGGTCATACGATTGGTCAGCCAGCTGCCCCAATTTCGCCAGGCGGCATGCTTCTTGTCCGTGTAGTGACCATACACCACGTCCAGCCCCTTGCTGATCGCGTGTTGCCACATCCGCAATGCCTCTTCGGGCGGATTCTGGCCGTCATCGTCAAGATTGACGATATACGCCGCTCTCGCGTGACGCCAACCTGTGAGCACGGCATTATGCTCTCCGAAATTCCGCGCATGGACGATATAGGTGATCGGCACCCGCGCCTCACGAATGAGCTCTCGTATCACCTCATCCGTCTTATCCCGACTGCCATCGTTGATCAGGACAATCTCGTGCCCCCCCTGCACCGCAAGCCCTTCAATCTGCTTTACCAAAACCCCAATCGTCAGGGCACTATTATAAAGCGGGATAACGAAGCTAAGGGCGGGGTCTGCCATGCTAAACGGGGCTTTTCCAACCAAGGATTGCCTCGCATATCCTGTCAATGTCACCTTCCGTCAGCCCTGGATGGCAAGGCAGACAAAGGACTTCCGCACACGAGCGTTCGGTCTCCGGCAAGATTAGGCCGGCCGATGCGTAGGCTGCTTGGCGATACACAGGCACCGGATAGAGAACGCCGGTGACAATTCCGTGCATCTGCAAATAAGCCTTGAGCGCTTCTCGCCCGGGGGTTCGAACCGAGAACTGATGGTAGACGGGCACCGCTTTCGCCGCCACGTGCGGCAGCTGCAAACGGGTGCTGGCCAGCTTCCGCAGATATAGCGCCGCCAAGTCACGCCGTCTTGCATTCTCCTGATCTAGATAGTTCAGCTTTACGCGCAGGATCGCGGCTTGGAGTTCATCCAAGCGCGAGTTACGGCCGGGAATCTCAGCGACGTACCGCGTCCGCCAGCCATATTGGCGCAGCATTCTCACGCGTTCGGCGAGTTCCTTACTGCTCGTAAACACTGCTCCGCCGTCACCGAGCGCGCCCAGATTCTTCGTCGGATAAAAACTGAAGGCGGAAACAGCGCCCACAGTGCCTGCAAGGCAGTTCCCGTATCGAGCTCCGTGAGCTTGGGCACAATCCTCGACCACCTGAGCTCCATATCGGTCTGCAATGCTCACAATCGCTTCAACGTCGGCCATTTGCCCGTACAAATGAACCGGAATCACGGCCTTGACCGAATCGCGGGCGCAAATTCGATCCAAAGCCGCGGGATCCATTAGCATTGTCGCAGGATCAATTTCTACGAACACCGGGTACGCCCCGATCTGCTCGATTGCCGAAACAGTGGCCGTGACGGTATTTGCGACTGTTGCCACACGGTCACCAGCCCTCACACCAAGCGCGCGCAGAGCAATTTCCAGCGCCTCCGTTCCGTTCGCGACACTGATGACGTACCCGCCTCCTTGGTACGCGGCAAACTCGGCCTCAAAGGCCTCTACTTCCGGCCCCAAGATGTAGTGGCCACTCACCAGGACGCGTTCGATCGCGTCGCGAATTTCAGCGGCATGAGCGAGAAAGTTGGCTTTAGGATCGGCAGGGAGGAGAACTGACATAAGAAATACGGGCACAGCTGAACATACGCTGTTCGTGCGTATCCTACAGCGGGCGATGACTACAAATAATGAGGAAGCTCTTTGCGATAATAAGCTAAGGTTTTCTGAAGAGCCTCGCTTAGGCTTGAGCGAGGCCTCCACCCAATTTTCGCCGTGATCAGACGGTAATCCGCGTAGAAATCGCCAATGTCGATTTTCTTCCGGTCCGCAGGGAAAGTCCGGATCGCAAATTTGCCACCGCCATTGACCTTGACCAGCTCTTTAGCCAAATCCTCCAAGCTGATGGGCGGAGTGCCACCGACGTTGAATACCTCTCCCAGCGCCTGGGGGTGAGCAGCGGCGAGCAGGAATGCATCCACAGCGTCGTCAACATAGGTAAAATCACGCAGCTGTTCGCCGCCCCACACTTCGAATGGCTCGCCATTCACGAGACTCTTTATCCAGACCCCCACAAAGGTCTGCCGAGCATCCTTCACACGCATTCTCGGTCCGATGGTGTTGGTCAGGCGCAGGACGGTACTCTTGAGCCCATATACCTGATGGTACAATATGTGGTATGACTCACCCGCCAATTTGTTGATCCCGTTGACGTCCACTGGCCTGAGTGGATGTTTCTCGTCTACGGGCAAATAGTCAGGCTTCCCATAAATTTGCCGTGTACTCGCGAAAACGATACGGACATCGGGATTGAAGGTCCGACAGGCTTCCAAAATGGACAGCTGCGCCCGCGCATTGATTTCCAGATCGGTCTGAGGTTCACGCATCGAGTCCATATGGCTGGTCTGCCCGGCCAGATTGAACACAAAATCTTTTCCATGAATGAAATGTGGAAGGCTGTGACGATCGCGGACGTCGGACAGATTGATGCGGACTTTACGCTCAAGTCCAATCAGGTTCCGGGGATTACCGCCGTACTCGGGTATCAGCGAGTCTACAATCGTGACCTCCGCCCCGAGCCGCACGAGGGCGCGCGCGAGGTTCGACCCGATAAAGCCCAACCCTCCCGTAATCAGGGCCTTTTTTCCGGCGAAGGTTTTTTTAAGCGAAGGTGGCGGCATTGATAATCGTAGGTCAGGGGAAAGATCCGGCATCCAAACGCCCAACTAAGGAGCGGGCAAGCCATCTAAGCTCAGGGTCAATTCCAGTTTGTAAAATGCAAACGCCAACGGCCGTGTGTCACCTCCACCTGGTGGAAGAACCGGTGAATCCGTGCGAAACTCAATGACATGCTCGCCACCGACTAGCGGTGTCGGAGGGATTTCAATATCGCGGAAGTCCACCGCGGTGTCGGTCGATACAACTCTGCGCCCGCCAAGCCATACTTCCAACTTACGCGGACCTGGGCTCCGCACGCGGGCTCTCAATGTCACAACAAGGGGCCGCTTCATGGGATCCACAATGGAGATCGACGCGTTTCCTGACGTCCAGCGCCAGATGAGTCCCTTTCGCGGGGTTCGCTCGACGCCATACCACCCGCCTCCCAGTTGAACCCGAACATTGTTGGGGTCCGCGTGAAAGAGGGAGTACGGCGGGCTGACCAACGTTCGCCCATCAGCCCTCACCTCGTCGGGCCCGGCGACTTGCAGGACGTCCCCATACAGGTTGTAGGCACCCGCGAGACGCGTATTCAGCCGTCCTTCATAGGTGTGGGCAGCGAAAAACTGCGGTTTGCGCAGAAGAAAGGCGTTTGCCCAGAGTCGCGACCAAGCATCGTCGATCAGCAGGTTCAACGAGGTAATCTCCGGCCTTGTCTCCAGCTGCTTTAATTTGACCAGGGCAGGTTCAACCATCAACGGCGGTGACTTCATCCGTTTGACGAAACGTTGCCCCACGAAGACGTTCGCTGCCACCAGCGCGGCTGCTGCCGCCAACCCCGCAGTGGACCAAAGCCGGCCGGCTTTGCTCGCGCGTTGCAAACCCACGCAAAACGCCGCGAGCAACCCCGGATAAAACACCGCGAACAGCTTGTAGGCATCGTAGCTCGCGTTAGTTTGCCGCATCTGTCCCCGCAACAAAAGCAAACCGTACCCCACTAGAATCGGCACGGCTAAGCAAAGCACTAGCCAAGCCTGCCGTTTAGCGGTTCGCCCAAGCCAGATCCAACCCACCACGATGCCGGCCCCAAGAACGGTCCCGAGCGGCCATCTCAGCACACTCGCCAAAGGAGAAAGATCCACGGCACCGACGAGTCCAAACCAGCCCTCGGGCGACAACCCTGGTACTCGCCACCCAAAATCATGCTGGTCGAAAAGTTGAAAACGCTCGACCAGACCGAGGATGCGCTGCGTAAAAACGAGGCCCACGGCAATCAAAGGTCCGACGATCAGACCACACCAACGCAGCCATCGCGCCGGTTCGCGCCTCCAAAGTGCAAGCCCGCTGGTATACATGAGCACAGGAACTAAGCACAGAACCACGATGAAGTTGTAACTTCCGAGAATGATCCAGTACGCCACGGCCAACAGCGCAAACCACTGCCACTCCCAGCGGTTCGTCGCCGCCGGCCAAAGCTTGATCCCACACCAGGTGAGCAGCGCAATTGCTGGAGCGGCCAAGAGCTGACTCATCGCCACATGGTATACGGCGTACCACAAAAGCGGGCTGAAGCCGTAAAGTGTCGCGATCAGCAATGAAGACACTGGCCCATACCGCAGGCCCGAACGGACGAGCCAAAACACCGGCGGCATTCCCAGCACGAGGAAAGCGGCCGTGACAACCCCGATCATCTCATGAGGCTCTCGTCCAAAAACGGCGTCGTTCAGTGCGATGATGGCCGAGGGCGTGAAATGATTTAGCCGAATCCAGTAATCGAAAAAATTGTCCACCGAGTGCACACGCACAACCTCCGTGTGTCCGATGAATCCCCCTCGGTCGTGTCGGCTGAACTCCTCAAGGACGCGCGCGCCCCCAGCGTAATCGGCGGCATCGCAGCTCCCCAGCGACGAAGTCGTGAGCGCTGCCTTTTCCGACGAGAGAGCAAAAGGATAAATCAAGGTTCCAAGAACGATCCCCATGGAAAGCGCGAGTGCCCAGAGCCTTGGGGTCGTCGACCAAAATCCTCGCCCCCCCCAACGTCCTCGCACGACCTTGGTCACAGCAATGCAGAGAAGGGCAAGCGGCAATAGAAGCGAGACCCGCGCGTACACCTTCGTGCCGGCGAGCCCTGCATACGAACCAAACCACACGACGGCGGACTGTAACGCGATACCGCAAGCGGGGCTAAAAAGCAGCCAGAACCGTTTCCAACGTCGTGGGACGATCAGTAGCGACAGTCCACACCCCCACAGCACGATGTGTAGCAGAAGGCCGAAAGCAGCTGCGTAAAACGCCATAGGGTGCGACAAACCTGAATCACCCCCTACTCAACATAAAGCGGAAAGTCCTCAAATAGCCGGCCTCCTGGCCATAGCCAGCACCGAACTTCCAAACGGAAATGATCCAAACATACCGATTGACGCGTGCTCCACCGACATCGCTGTGCGGCAGATTGCTTCCACAGGGGCGGGGTAGCTCTGCACGTCGCTCGTGTTTCTCAGCCCCGTCAGCAGCTTCCGTCGCAGGGCAAGCAGTGGAAATAACAACGTGTTCCAATAGGTCGACGAGTATACCGCAAAGCCCGCTTGGGTGAGCATCTCAACCAACTCGCCGCGGACGTAGCGATGCTTCGTCTCGCAAACGACGTCGTGGTACGACCACATCCACATGTAGGCGGGCACGTTGATGACGACCGTACCGCCGGGGCGCAAACAACGGTAGAATTCGGCGAGCGCAATTTGCGGGTTATCGATCTGACAAATGACGTCCGCCGATACGATGGCATCGAAGCTCGCCGGTGGAAACGGCAATGCCGTGACGGACGCCTCCGCGATGGGCACCGCGCAACGCTTAGCGGCAAACTCACAGGCTAAAGCGGAATAATCGATCCCGGAGAAGCGCCACCGCGGCTCCCATCCACGCAACCGCTGAATCAATCCCCCTGTTCCACATCCGGCGTCGAGAATCTCAGCCGCCTCCGTGGGTGCGACAGACCGCAGCAGCTCGCGATGCACATGCGCATGCAAAGAGTGGAAGTACCACATATGGTCTTCGACTTCGGCGAGTTTGACGTACTCATTGCTCTGCATGAAACGTCGATGCAAGTTAGCCCGATAGGACTTGCGACAAAAATCTGTCTCGCCCTGCTCGGTAGGCCCCTGAAACGCGAAAGATGCTGACGCCTCTGCCTCGAAATAGCTAAACTCAGAACGTTTCGCCAAGGACCGAATGCCTGTCGTCACCTTTCTCCACAGTCCCGTCGGCCGCGCCGCTCGGCTGACCCTATCGTTGGGGGCTTTGGTCGCCCTGCTTTCCTTCGCGGATTGGTCGGCGTTCGCCGCGCTTAGGGACCGAGTGGACGTGGCCCTTTTGCTGGCCGGTGCGGCGCTCACCGCTCTCACCTACCCACTTTGCGCGTGGCGGTGGTGGTTGCTGATGCGCGCCCAGGATTTTGCTCTCCCCTTCAATCGGGCCCACGCAATCACCTGGATCGGTCAATTCTACAATGCCTTTCTGCCTGGAGGCATCGGCGGAGACTTGACCCGCCTTGCTTATGCGTTTGCCGATTCACCCACCCGAAAAGCGCGCGCGACGACAGCAATGGTCGCTGATCGCCTGATCGGCTTCGCGGTGCTGGTCCTGATTGCGGTCTTCCTGGTCATCTTCCACACCACCGGCCGCCACATCAACGTCGCGGGGGTGCCTTTCTGGGCGGTCGCGACGTGCGGCATCGTCATCGCTGGCGCCTTCGCGCCGCTGGGACTGCCTTTGATCATTTCGAGACTTCCAGCGTCGTTCCAAACCTCGCTCCAAACGGTCGCGCGGACCCCGCGCATCAATGCGCTCGCCGCCGCCGCCAGCGCGGTGGTATGGGCGGTGGATTTTCTCGGCGGTTGGCTGCTGTCTCAGAGTCTCGGTCTGTCGCTATCCCCGGTGGATATCTCGCTTGGATTGGCCGTCGCGTATCTGTCCACTATCCTGCCGATCAGCATCGGCGGCCACGGCGTACGAGAAGGCGCCCTCGTGTTGACGCTCGCCACTCTCGGCACGGGTTTGGACCCTCAGCAGCTCACGTCGCTGGCAATTCTGGTCTGGGCCGTGACATTGGCCACAAGCCTGCTGGGTGGCCTTGTTCTAATCACTTACCGGCCGTCACAAACGGTTCGGCCAGAAGCGTGACTTCCGACTGGTGCAGGGCAAAACTGCGTAGCTGCCCACGTTCCTGGCTCAGCCGGACCGGACTTCGCGCACACTTGAGGTCGACACGATTCGCTCCGGGCCTGAGCGAAATGTCCGTCAACAGCACATCACAGGGCTCGGCCGCCACGTTTGTCGTGAAGCATAACTGGCCGTTGAGGTATATCCGGACCTCGTCCGATCCCGTGCCGCTGAGTCGGAGCTTGATCGTGCTGTCCGCGGTATAGGAGTAGGGATTGAAGTACGAAAGCGCCGCCTCACCGCTCCAGGACCATCGCGGGAGAGAAAGAATATTTCCGTGCGCCGCCGAATGCCAGCCATGGCCAAACGTCAGGCCCGTCGCGACGGGCAATTCAGTGCGGGAGCCCGGTCTCAATATCACGAGCACCTGATTGCCAAGTTCGTGCTCGATGCGTTCGGTTCGACCCAACGCCGCCAACTCCTCTAGGAGTTTATCGCCGTGGTCGGCGAAGCCCTTGCGATTGATATAAAGCCCGGAAAAGCCGTAGCGTTCAAGACGCCGAGTCAGTTCCGCCGCCGTTGCGCTATTCAGCTCGCGCTGCCACCTCCCTCGCGCGCGGCCTTTGAGCGCTCCATAGCTGAAACGAAGCGTCTCAGTGGTCACATAGGGGCGAAAATGTTCGTAGTCGCCCAGCCGGTGGGGAGTCTGGGCCTCCGGAAACACGAGGACAGGGAACTGGAAAACCATGGCGCCTTGCCCGAGCCGTTTCTCGAGCGAGTCACCGAATTTTCGATCGGCCTCGATTGCCCGGGCGATGTGAGACCGCTCCGCCTCGGTTGCCCTGCGCGGCACTTGGTCCCAGATACCGACTAGGGCGAGCAAAGCCGCCACGGCCGCGCGACTCCACGAGGGCCAGGCAAAAGTGAGACGGGACAGCCGCGAGGTGAGAAACAAGAGAACGATCGCCGAGAGAAAGATGCTGAACCGGTTGGTCGCACGGAACAGGTGCAGTCCGGAAAAAAAAGCGAGAATGTTGGTCACGCCTCCAATCGAAGCATAGGCCACCACCCAAAAAGCCGGAAGGGCAGCGCCGGGGAGACGTCGGCGACGAAGCGCGCACACAAACGTTTCCGCCGCGAGTGCGAGGAGGGCTGCGATTCCAATCAAGCCAAGGTATGGCGAAAAGGCCTCTCCACGCCAATCCGACCAGCGAAGATAGCGGTGACCAAAGAAGGCCAGGTCGTCGAACCGGTGCACATTCGGCGGCAAAAAGAGTTCCAACGGCTTCAGCGCGTAACGCTCGGTCGAGCCATAATTGCGAACCAGCGGTGAAACCGCGGCCGAGTCCGTGGGATAAACCCACGTGGGAAACTCCGATATTACAAAACCGAGGATCGCTACTGCGAGAGCGGCGACCGCGAGCCGAATATTCTCCCGACGCCGGGGGCCGATCAACTGGATGACAAGCGCCCAGCCCAGGAGCTGCAGGTAAAAAAACAGGTTGTAGGGATTGCTCAGCCCCAAAACCGCCGCGGAGAAAAGGCAGAACAACCCGCCCCTTCTCCGCATCTCAACGCGGCGGCTTGCTGCGATCAGAGCACATGAAACGAGCGCGAGGGGCACAGTCCAGGAAAAGACGAGCGTGAAATGAGCCAGCCCTCGAGTGAACGTCTGAAAGGTAAAGGCGAACACCAAGGCGGCTCCCATCGACCATTCCCAACGCCAGCGAAGCCAGCGCGCGCAATAGTAGAAACTCACGGCAGAAGAAACCGTGGCCAGAAGTAGCGCCAAATTCACGGCAGGGTAAAACCCAATGACGCGGGTCGCCGCTCCAATCAGCCAAATCAGAGGAAGGTCTGAAGCAGGATAGGCGTTCCAGTTAGCGCCAAACGGCGCCCCCAGCCTCGAGATAACCTGGGACCCAAGCGGTACGGTGTCGCCCTCCGCCGCCGCCCGGATTCGCGCCAGCACTTCGAAGGAATCGCCGCTGTAATCGGTGGGAAGATTCCATGAGGCCGCGGTCCATTTTTCGTAATGCCAGCACCATACAAGCGTGGCTAGAATTACGAGGACGGCGAGGCGAGCCGACGCAGCAGCGTCGAGCAAAACAAACTTTGGGAGGGTATAGCGCACCGCTGGATGGGGGGTTGGGCGCAGGAGATGGACTGGAGATGAGTAGAAGGGAAGCGGGACGGAGGCGCAAGCTCGTAGTGGGTGCCCCGTCAGCCAAAATGTGTGACACCCGCAGCAAGTGACAACGATTCAACTGTAACAGAAATGCGAGGCGACGGGCGCCCTTGAACGCAGTAAACACTTTGCCTTGCCAGAGGCCGTTGGGATCGCCGACCTTTCAGCCTCCCTGATGCGCTCTTCTCCTTTCGCCGTCCAGCGGGGCGGCGCGATCGCCAGACGCCGCCATTTTTATGACGGGTTTTCCTTCGACGACTTCGCTCCCGGCTCGGCTTGGATCAAGGAAAAGGCGGTCGCGCGCATTCCAGCCCTGCCGCGACTGCGGCAGGTTCGGATAACGGGCGAGCTTTTGCTTCATCCTGACTTGTCGGGCATCGAGCTGCCCCCTCCCCGACTTGAAATATATATATCTCGGCGCCTGGTCTCGACCCTAGCGCTGAGCTCGGCCCAGGCATGGGAAGTCTCGTATTCCTTTCCAGAGCCCGTCTCAAACACAGAGGTGCCGGTCGCGTTCAAGCTGCGCGAGGTCGGCACGACAAATTTTCTCGCGTGGCTTGGTCGCGTGGCGGAACGCTGGCGGTGGGCGGCGCGATTTCAGCGCTTCCGCAAACAGAACCGGAACCGCCAATACCGCATTCATCGGATCGAGGCGGATGGAGAAACGGTCTTCGATTTCGCGCATCGCCATGGTCCTTATGCAGCCGCCTTCGCGCGCAAGGTGGCAAAGATCGGGCTCAACGTCGTCGGTTTTTTCACCGCCGACCTTGGCGTTGGCGAATCAGCCCGATGCATGGTCCGGGCCGCGCAGGCCGCTGGGTTACCCGTCGCCCCCATTGGACTGAAGCTGCCCTGCAAAGCGAGCCAGACCGATACGTCCTTTTCGAACCTGTTGCAGGAAACAAACCCCTATCCGGTCAACGTCTTCCACTTGGATGCTCCGAGTTCCGCGGACATCGACAGCCGTCACGGATCCGCCTTTCGCCGCGGGAAACACAACATCGGATACTGGGCCTGGGAACTTTCCCAATTTCCAGATGCCTGGCTGGCCTATTTTGATTACTTCCAGGAAATCTGGTGCCCATCCAATTTCGTCCGCGATGCGATCGCGCCCAAATCGCCGCTGCCGGTTTTCACAATGCCGCACGCCGTCGAGTTTCGCCGCCCTCAAGAATCCCCGAACGAACTTCGGCGAAAATTTGGCCTCCCGTTCGAGAAGTACCTCTTCTTGTTTCTTTACGACCTCAACAGTTACTCTGAACGGAAAAATCCGCGCGCGGTCGTCGATGCATTCCGTCGGGCGGGCCTCCACCAGGACGAGGCCGCGCTCGTGGTGAAAGTGCACGGGCAGCGCGGCAACGAAAAGGAGTTTGAAGCGCTTCGCCAAGCCACCGCCGATCTCCCGGGCACAATCCTGCTATCCTCCACCCTGAGTCGCGGTGAGGTCTACGAATTGGAAGCAGCATGCGACGCCTTTGTCTCCTTGCACCGCGCTGAGGGTTTCGGGTTCGCTCCGGCTGAATGCATGTACCTCGGAAAGCCCGTGATATCGACCGACTGGTCGGCCACTGCAGAATTCCTCGACGGTTCGAATGGCTGTCCTGTGCGTTATACGCTCACCAGGCTGCAGCAAAACCATGGTCCGTATTCGAAAGGCCAGATTTGGGCAGACCCCGACGTCGACCATGCAGCCGAATGGATGCAGCGGTTGGTTGCGGATCGTGCCTGGGGCCTGCAACTAGGCGATGCCGCCCGCCAGACAATCGAGTCTCGATTTTCGCCCGCTCTCGTGGGGGCCCGCTATCGCCAGCGTCTCGATGCAATTGCAAGCTGGTAAAAGGCGGGCCGGGTGCGCTAATCTTGCCGTTTTTCGACCTCCTGCTCCCGCGGAATGAAAGTATCGATCATCATCCCTTGCTTCAACGAATGCCGCACCATTCGCGAGATCGTGGAAGCTGTTCGAGCATCGGAACTAACGGAAAAGGAAATCATCGTGATAGACGACTGTTCGACCGACGGGACGAGGGAGGTCTTGAAAGCCGAAATCACTCCGTTGGTCAGCCAGGTGATCTATCACGAGAAAAATCAAGGGAAAGGCGCGGCATTGAGGAGTGGATTCGCGGCCGCCACCGGCGAGATCGTTATTATTCAGGATGCGGATTTGGAATACGACCCCGCCGAGTACCCCAAACTGATCAAACCGATCACCTCCGGGAAGGCGGACGTCGTGTTCGGGTCACGGTTTCAGGGCGGCCAAGCCCATCGCGTAGTCTATTTTTGGCACATGATTGGAAATCGCGTACTGACGTTGATTTCGAACATGCTGACCAACCTGAATCTGACGGACATGGAAACCTGTTACAAGGTGTTCAAACGGGATGTGCTGCAGCGCATCCAGGTGGAAGAGGATCGCTTCGGCTTCGAGCCCGAGATCACCGCCAAAGTGTCCAAACTCGGCTGCGTCATTTATGAGGTGGGGATTTCGTACTATGGTCGAACCTACGCAGAAGGGAAAAAAATCGGCCTAAAGGACGGCTTTCGCGCTGTCTACGCGATGTTGAAATACAACCTTTTCCGCTGATCGCGGTGGCCATGACGACCATGAGCTCTGCTTCCGTTCCGAACGCCCAAGCCAACACCGAGGAATTCGAATTTGCCGCCCTCCAACAGGCGCACAACTACCGGAAGGCTCTCTTGGCGGAGTTTTTCGCCTATCTAAGAGGAAACATTCTCGAAGTAGGGGCAGGCATAGGACAGTTCTCACCCACGATCCGCGAACTGCCCGGAGTAACGCGGCTCCTGTCGGTCGAACCCGACCCAAAATTCCTGCCGCGCCTGCGCAAGGCGGTGCCGGAAGATACGATCGTGCCGGGCACGGCTCGTGACGTCCCGCCAGGCGTCGCATGGGACGCAATCATCACAATCAATGTCTTGGAGCACATCCAGCACGACGAACCCGAACTGGCCTTGTACCGCGAACTGCTCGACAAGACTTCGGGCCACCTTTGCCTCTTCGTGCCGGCGAGTCCTGAAATCTACGCACCGATCGACAAGGATTTCGGCCATTTTCGCCGTTACACGAAAGGCGAACTCGAAACGAAGGTCACGAAAGCAGGCTTCGAAATCGTATCGCTTCGCTACTACAATTGGCTGGGCTACTTCGCGTGGTGGTTCGGTTTTCGCTGCCTGCGGCAGCGCAGTTTCGCGCGGTGGGCCGTGCGACTCTATGATCAGGCTGCCTTTCCGATGGTGCACTGGATGGAGACCCACCTGGGAGCCCCGCCATTCGGACAAAGTCTTCTCTTGATCGCGAAAGCGTCGCGTTGAGCGGAACGCTATTTCTTTTCCGCGACAGTGACCTTCAAGTCGTAAACGCGGAAGGTGAGTTTAGGAGCTAACGGGTCCGCGACTGTCGCCGTACCTTCGGTTTCGAACTTGAGCAGATTGACACCGGGGTTCAGCCCGATGTCTTTCAAATCAACCTTGACCCGCTGCCGACCGATTTCCTGCTTCCATGCGACCCGGTCTCCAATCGAAACACTCAGTTCCCGCGGCGTGCGAGACTCCAACACGAACTCGATGCGGGCCACAATGGGCGAGGCATGCGGATTTTCAATTCGTACATTCGCGCTGGCTTCAGCCCACCGCCAATAGTCCCAGAAGGTGCGTTGCGCGTCGAGCCAGGGACCTTCGAACTTCACGGTGACCGGCTGGTGCGACACCGGCACGGTGCGGACGTGAGACGGCCCCGCGATCGTGACCCCGTCGCCGCCCGGGGGCTTCAGAAGACTCGGCGCATTCAGCAAAGACAAGTTGCCCAGCACAAGCAGCCACCACCAGCGCGCCCCTTTGGGCAACAGCACATTGAACGCCAGAACCATCGGCAGGAGCACGCGTCCGGAAGCGCCTGGCTCCCCCTCCCACACCGCCTCTCCGAGGAAGGGCATCAATAGCGCGAATCCCGCGCCCACCCGCCACCAGGCCTCCCGCCAGCGCGGTCGAAATGCGATCAACGCAAATTGCGTCGAAAGGGCGACGAGGACGAAGAGACTGCTCAGCGAGCCTGATCGCATTGTGCTGTCGCCGAGGTTTGCGATCACGACCGCCCACTTGTCGATGTACTCCGCGAAGGGAGCGGCGAAAGCCCGGTGAGCTGCCTCCGGTCCGACCGGACCGAGCGCGCTCACCAGAAAAGCGAACCAGCAAAGCGCCGGCGCGACGACGCACAACCCACGCAATGCCACCTTTCCCCACCCAAGTAGGCCCGGCTCGACCGGCCGCGCTACGACGCCCGCCCCGAAAAGATTCGTTTCCTTCCCCAGCCCCGCGACACCCATCAGCGCCGCTGCCAGCCAGGGGCGGTTGGCTTCGAAAAGCGCTACGGCTGACGCGATCATCAATAGGCTGGGACCGTCAACCAGGGCGGCGCTCACGCTTGTGATAAGTCCGCAGGAAAAGAGCACGGCCACCCACCGCGCGTAGTTTTCCCAGTCGATCGGCGGGAACCACCTCAACAGCACTACGGCGAGCGCAAGCCAGCAGGCCACGTTCTGCAACGCATAAACCTGCACGATCCATTCCGGTTTGCCAAATCCCAGCACGTGCGCCGTCCAACAAAAGAGCATCCGCCTGGCACGATACGGCAGGTTGTCCACCGCGTCGCGCATCTCGGGGCGCCGGATATCCGGGCGGACCGCAAGTTGAACGTACCACTGCGAATCGTAGCCGGGGGAGCGCGACTGGCGGTAATAGTCCAGCGCTTTGACCTCTGGAAGAAACCTATCCGTATAGACGTCGCCGAAAATGATCAGGGCGGTGAATCCCTTGCCGGGGATGTAGAAATTCCCGATCAAACCCAAGAATAGGACAACGGTCAGGCACATTGCCCACACCCGGAGCTTGTTGCTGGAATAAAACCTCTTGAGGTCGATCACAAAAGCACGTGAATTGCAGGCTCCTTGGCCACAAATGCAAGAAAGGATTCCACGAGTGCGCGCTCGGAACAAATCCGGCCAGCGAATCGCGCGCGATTGCGGGAATTCTTTCATCGGCGCGGTCCGCCCACTTCCGCCGCGGCTTGCGCGCTCTTTTTCGCACTCCTTGTCGCGCCGTTTTGGCACTGGCAGACCGGTTTCACCGCGTTCCTGCAGTTCGGCACGGATGAACGCAGTCGCGCCGTCAGCGCGCTGCAGTCAGCGCCGATTTTCGTGTATTCAAGCCCATCGGCTTACGACGGAATCGCCTACGGGCAAATTGCGACCGATCCGTCCCTGCGAAATCCCGAATTTAAGCACGCGATCGACAATATCGCATATCGTGGGCGGCGGATTCTCATGTCCGCGCTTTCTTGGGCAATGGGAGGGGGCGATCCTTCCGCTGCCATCCAAGTGTACGCGGGTTTCAACGTCGGATTGTGGTTCGCTTTCGCCTGGATGCTGTGGCGCGCCTTGGGGGTTCGCGACGCCTACGGGTGGGCGGCCTGGGCCGGCGTGATGTTCGCAGCGGGAACTCTTCACGCGGTGCGGCTGGCTCTCCCCGATTTGTTGGGTCTGGCATTGCTCGCAGCGAGCTTATGGGCGATGGAAAGCGGTCGCTCGACGCTCGCGGCGGGAGTGCTGGCCGCCGCGGTGACGGCACGAGAGACATGTTTGCTTTCTCTGCCCGGTATCCTAAATACGTCCTGGCGCGAGCCGCGCGCGTGGCGGACGAATGCGATCAGGACAGCGATCGTGGCACTTCCGGTTTTCGCCTGGGTGGCCTACATCCGTTGGCAGTGGCCCGATCTGCGGCCCGATGCCGACGCCTTCGGCACCTTTGGAGTCGGACTCGTTTATAAATGGCTCGACGCGCTGGCATCATTGGCTGCGCCGGCACATCCGGCGCTCATGTGGGGTACGTTTCTCGCTTTGCTGAGCGCGACAGTTCAAATCGTCTACCTTCTAGCCCGGCCTGCGTGGAATGAACCCTATTGGCGGGCCGCGCTTCCCGTCGTCGTCCTGGTGTTTTTTTTGGGCCCCGCCGTTTGGGAAGGATACCCGGGGGCGTTCACTCGCGTCGTGCTTCCTCTACAACTCGCCTTCAACGTGCTCTGCCTCCGTCGGCGCGCTTCCGTCGTGCTGTTTGTCCTGGGTAATTTGAGCGTGGTTTCAGGAATCGAGTCGTTGAGCACACCGCCCTCCCCGGCCCACGAGCTAGGCAGCGCTCAAGTCCAAGGCGCGGTCGTCACGGCCTCCCGAGGCGAAGGTTGGCATCCGAACGAAGCGAGCCGGAGCCAGCTTCGCACGTGGGCAACGGCGGTCGCACAAATGGACCTGAGGGCCAGCACCCCGCAAGAGACTCGGGTGAGCCTCACCTTCGAAATCCGCGGTTACCGCGACACCTCAATTACCATCGCACAAGACGGTACTTCCCTGTGGCAGGGCGATGTAGGCGTTGAACGCCGTCGCGTGTCTCTGGAGAATGTCTCGATCCGCGGCGGTCGCACCCAACTCGTCTTCACTTCGACCGCTGCCGCGGTCAATGCAGGTGGCCGAGACGTCGCCTTCGCGGTGTACAATGTTCGTCTGTTGGAGCCGCTCACACCAGGCAACGCGAAAAGGCCCTGAACGCCAAATCGCGCGCCGCCCTTCCATGCTCCTGCTCGACCTCACCCACACTAGCCACACGCAGGCGAAAACGGGAGTGCAACGGGTGTGCCGGTCGTTGCACGCAGCGCTGCTGTCCGCCGGCACTCCTTTGATCGCGATTACGCACGATCCCTACAGCCGCGCATGGCGGCCGCTTCAGTCTTGGGAATCCCGGAAATTGCAGAGCAAAGGGATCACCGCGCGTCGAAGTGCCAAATGGCCGCTCGTGGCGCGGGGCCGCGGTCTCCTTCGACGGTGGACCAAACTCGCCGCAGCGGACTCGAGAGTCGCGGGCTCGGCGCTCATCGTTCCTGAGATTTTTTCGCCGCAGTCCGCGGCGGCGTTTCCGGAACTTTTTCGCCGCGTGACGGGCCCGCGAGTGGCCCTCTTCCACGATGCGATCGCCCTCAAATTCCCTGAAATCACACCGCCCAAGACCGTGGCGCGTTTCCCTTCCTACCTTCGCGAACTCCACCTGTTTGACGGTATCGCGGCAGTCTCGGAAGACTCGCGACAATCACTGCTCGACTACTGGAAGTGGCTCGGCCTCGCGCAACTTCCTCCTGTTGTCACTTTGCCCCTCGGATTGGACGCCGCGAAAAACGCGAATCAATTTAGCGGAGGGGCACTACCCGTGATCCTGTCCGTGGGCACGCTCGAAGGTCGTAAAAACCATCTCGCTCTCTTGCAGGCATGCGAAGATCTCTGGCGTGACGGTCTGCGCTTTCAGCTCCGCCTCATCGGCATGGCCCACCGCGAAACAGGACAAGCCGCCCTCGCAAAAGTGCGGGAGCTGCAGTCGCGGGGATTTCCGCTGAACTACGAGGGGCCCGTGGACGACGAAACGCTGGAGTCGGCCTACCGGGAATGCTCGTTCACCGCCTATCCGTCCCTCATCGAAGGGTTTGGACTGCCCGTGCTGGAATCCCTTTCTC
>CAZJLP010000025.1:0-14339 GCA_964546955.1 uncultured Opitutaceae bacterium
CGAAGTACTTCACGCCATTGAGTCGCGGCGTGACGTAGTCGTTGGTCTCGGCCATTTCTCGCGGAATCTCCGC
This sequence comes from uncultured Opitutaceae bacterium, assembly GCA_964546955.1. GTDB lineage: Bacteria > Verrucomicrobiota > Verrucomicrobiia > Opitutales > Opitutaceae > CAZJLP01. Next base: position 74 of record CAZJLP010000025.1, read on the forward strand.
ATAGCGACCCTCGTCGGGATTGCTCAAAGGACGCACGCCCAGAAAGAGGAAAAAGAACGCCAGCGCGGCCAAAGCAACGCGGAGCAGATCGGCCCGCCAAGGTGCGGTCGCGGCGGCTGGATCAGCGTAGTTCTCGGGCGATACAGACGGCATCATGGAAGGGTAAGGCAACCCCAGCGATCGGAGAGTGGCATGAAACGAGCGGAAACTCCGGTTCGTCCGGCACGGGGGGGTTCTGCTCTGGGTTTTACACAGGAGGCTTGCAGGCCTCCGACTCGATGCACCTAGTCGCGTTTCGTCGAGCCGGAAACGCGTAAACGCGGAGGAAGATGACGCTCGTCCCGGAACGCAAAAAGATGGAGCCCGCCCTCCCGGCGGGCTGTTAGGCGCCGATCGCAGGGAAACGCGGCACTCGAATAACCTGCCAAGACGGCAGGCCCCCTCATTCCCACGTCATGCACTCTCAATTTTGCCGATGAAAGTCGCGTGTCTCCGCGCTGCTTCCCCCTAGCTACTCCCGGCCACTTGCGGTTTGAGCGTGAAGAAAAATTCCGTCCCCTGGCCGGGCGCGCTTTCAACGCGAACTTCACCGCCGTGGGCCTGCACTACGTTTTTCACGATGGCCAAGCCGAGACCGGTGCCTCCTTGCTCGCGCGAGCGCGCTTTGTCGACACGGTAGAAGCGTTCGAAAATACGCGCTTTGGCTTCGAGCGGAATCCCCGGCCCGTTATCGCGTATGCTGACCTCGAGTTGACCCGAGGGCATGGCGCGCGCGCCGATCAGGACCTTGCCCTCCGCTTTTCCATACTTGATGGCGTTGTCGATCAGATTGGCGAAAACCTGGCGCAAGCGTTCGGGATCGGCTTCCGCGACCAGTCCCGCGGGCACATGGTTGTCGAGAGTGACGTTGCGCGAGCGGGCGATCAGCGCGGCGTCGTCAAGCGCTTCCTGGGCCGCGGCGTGCAGCGGCACGGGCTGCAGATTGAGATCCATTCGGCCCGAATCGAGCCGCGCCAGCAGCAAGAGATCGTCGATCAGAAGCGTCAGTCGACTCGCATGCTTGTCGATGATTTCGAGAAAGCGCGAGTTGATCGCGGGGTCGTTTTTTCCTCCATCGATGAGCGTCTCCGCCGCGCTCTTGATCAGCGAAAGCGGTGTCCGCAGCTCGTGGCTGACGTTGGCTACGAATTCCTGCCTCACCGCTTCGAGCTGACGAATGCGCGTGAGGTCGTGAAATACCAGGATCGCTCCATCGCGCAGTCCCCCCGTCGAGCGCAGGGCCAGCGCGTTGACTTGCAGGAAACGCGAAGAACCCACCCCGTCCAAACGCAACTCGTGATTCAAAACCTCGGGCTCCGAATCGAGCCGCGCGACCAGCGCCCCCACTTCGTGATGTCGCGTCGCCTCGAGCACCGTTCGTTCCGTAGCCGGCGGATTGAAACCAAAGAGCGCCCCGGCGGTGCGATTCGCCAGCCGAATCCGGCCGTCAGTTCCCACGACGATGATGCCCTCGACCATGCGGTCGAACAGGGCGGCGGTCCGCTCGGCTTGCCCCTGCAGCTCCGCTTCGCGCCGACCGCGTTGGTCGGCCAGGTCTCGTTCATAACGCGTCTGTCTTTCGCGGAACTGCGCGCGTTGCCAAAAGGCGTACGCGACCGCACCGGCAAAAAGCAGCAACAGACAGATTTCAAGCGAGGTCATCGGTGAGTAACGTATATAGCGAACCGTGCAGCGAGCGAAGCAAGAATCGTCCGTCCGCCCACCTATTTCGCTGCGACGGATTCAACCACGCCGCGGCTCCTCGCCAAGCCACGCCCATCCGGGAATCGTTACGAATACGTGACGGCGCGCGGGCTGCGCGGTTTGCGACCATTTCGCCCGCGTCCTAGCCTCCCAGGCCGAACACCTTCACGAACAGATAGCCCAGCAGGCCCGTGATCGGCAGGGTCAGCACCCAGGCCCAAAGAATTCGCCCGACCACCCCCCACTTGACGGCACTGAAGCGTTTGGTCGCCCCTACGCCCATGATCGACGTGGAGATGACGTGCGTCGTCGAAAGCGGCATGCCAAGCTTGGCCGCGCCAAAAAGGATGCAGGCCGCGGTCGTTTCCGCCGCGAACCCATGGACCGGCTGCAGTTTCACCATCTTATGTCCCATCGTCTTCACGATCCGCCATCCGCCAGCGGCGGTGCCCGCCGCGATCGTGACCGCGCAGGTGAATATCACCCAATCCGGGATAGGCTCCTTCCAGCTGTTCATCCGCAGGAAACCCAGCCATTCGGGCAGTCCATCGAAAGCGTGCCCGGTCGTGGCGGTGATCATGGCCAGGACGATGACTCCCATCGTTTTTTGTGCATCGCTCGTTCCATGACTGAGCCCCATCCACGCGGCGCTGACCAACTGCGCTTTGCCGAACACGCTGTTGACCGTGCGCGGACGCGTATTTCTAAGCGAAAAATACAGAATGTACATGATGAGCATCCCCACCAGGAATCCGATCACCGGCGCGGTGAACATCGGCATCACCACTTTGGGCCACAAGCCATCGGTGCCATTCTTGACCGACCATTTCAGCACATGCCAGTTACCGTCCGCGGCCGCGACGGCGGAACCGCAAAGGCCGCCGATCAGCGCGTGGCTCGAGCTGGACGGCAGGCCAAGCCACCAGGTCAGAAGGTTCCAAAAAATGCCGGCGATAAGAGCGGCTAGCACGGTCGGCAAAGTGACCACCGTGGTGTCGATCAGACCGCCCCCGACGGTCTTAGCCACGGCCGTCCCCATGAACGCGCCGATGAGATTACAAATGGCGGCGAGCAGAATGGCCTGGCGCGGCGTGAGAACTTTGGTCGAAACAACCGTCGCGATCGCGTTGGCCGCGTCGTGAAAGCCATTGATGTATTCGAAGATCAACGCCGCCAGCAGGACGAGCAAGAAGAGCGTCATGGGACAGTGAAGCTCAGGAATATTTCAATACGATCTGGAAAACCACGTTGCCCGCGTCGCGACACCGGTCGATCGCCTTCTCCACCATTTCGAAAAGGTCCTGCAGGATGACGGTCTCCTTCGCGTCGTAAGGGCCCTGGTAGAGATCCTTGATCCGGTCCAGCATGTACTTGTCGGCTTCGCCCTCCGCATGCTGGAGTCGCTCGTTGGCCTCGCTGATCTTCTCCATGCGCGCGCCACCGCGGAGCTGCTTCACCATGAACACAACGGCTTCGGCCGCCTTGCCGAGAAATTCGGCCTGATGCACGAACCCTTCGCGCGGAAAGCGGCCGGGATAGATCGAGATGCGTTCAACGATCTTTTCGACCGTCTTGGGAATCCGGTAAAGGGCGAGGGAAAGGGCCTCGATGTCCTCGCGTTCGAGCGGAGTGACAAACGTCTTGCACAACTCTTCCGTGATGCTGCTGGTGATCTTCTTATCTTTGCGCCGGCTGAGAATGAAGTCGTCCAAGGCCGTCGCGTTTCTTTGCGCCTCTATATGCTGGAGATAGTTCGTAAGGAGCCGCGTACTGGTCAACGCTTCTTCCGCGCTCGCCTCCAGAAGGTCGTAAAATTTCTGATCCTTGCCCAGGAGTTTCGAGATCGAGATCATTCAGCAGCGTCGCTAACGCGCTTTGTTACGATTGTGAAACGAAAAAGTGAGCGGATCGTCCTGCCGGACTGTCCTGCCACCGTGTGGCGACGGTCGGGTCGGCTCTTGGGTCCGCGTACGGACAAGGTTGGGTCTTGGGGCGTGCCCAGGCCGCAGCCTCCTCCCCCAATCTAAGCGCCTCTAGTCGTCCGCCCGGAAGCGATAACCCACTCCGCGAATCGTTTCCAAGTAGTCCGCGGCCGTGCCTATTTTTTCGCGCAAGCGGCGCATGTGGGTATCGACCGTCCGGCTCTCAATGGGGTTATCGTAGCCCCAGACGTCCTGCAAAAGTCGCTCGCGCGTCTGCACCCGACCCCGCCGGCGGGCGAGCAATTCGAGAAGTTTGAATTCGGTCGCGGTCAGCGCCACGTCGGCCCCCGCGATCGACACGGCGTGCCGCGGGACGTCGATGGAGAGATTGCCGATCCGCAGCTGCGGCGTCGGTTCCTCGGAAGCGCGCACACGAGCCAGAAGTTTCTTGATCCGCAAAACCAGTTCGCGGGGGCTGAACGGCTTGGTCACGTAGTCGTCGGCGCCCAGCTCCAGCCCGACGACCCGGTCCATTTCCGCGGCCTTGGCGGTCAGCATTAAGATGGGAATCATGGCCGTGGCCGCGTCCCGCCGGAGGATCTTGCAGACCTCCAATCCGTCGATCTCGGGCAGCATGAGATCTAGAACGATCAGAGCCGGCTGTTCATCCCGGGCGAGCGTAAGCGCCCGTGTCCCATCCTTCGCAAAGAGCGGTGCGTAGCCCGCTTCCTTCAGCTTGAAACCGAGCACCTCCAAAGCATCCGGCTCGTCGTCCACCACCAATATCTTGGGCTTCATGACGCTTTGCTTCCTGAATGACGGATGTCCTTCGCCTCGTAGAGATAGACCACCTCTTCGGCGACGTTCGTCGCATGGTCTGCGATCCGCTCCAGACTCTTCGATATCACCATCAAGTGCAAACAACGGGAAATTGTTGTCGGACGTTCAACCATGTAACTGGACAACTCGCGATGCAGCTGTCGATTCAAGTCGTCGACGTCGGAATCGCGCGGAACCACGGCACGGGCTTTTTCAGGCTCACGGTCGATAAACGCAGTGATCGCATCACGAAGCATTTCGACTGACATGGCCGCCATGCGAGGAAGATCGACATAAGGTTTGAGCTGCGGCTCGGTGTTCAAGTCTATCGCGCGGCGAGAGATCGTCACCGCTTCGTCCCCCACCCGCTCTAGATTGTGCGATATCTTCATCGCTACTGTGATTAATCTCAAATCCGTCGCCAAGGGGGCCTTCGCCAAGAGGTGGAGAGCCATATCATCGATATCGATTTCGAACCGATCGAGAATGTTGTCGTCCTCCTGCACCTGTTTCGCCAAATGCTCGTCTCGTTCGACCAGAGCTCTCATCGCTCGAGCCACGGAGGACTCAGCGTGGCTAGCCATGGAAAGGAGACTCTCCTTCAGGCGAGTCATTTCTTCAGTGTAGTGCGTGATAGCCATGATGAATCAACCAAACCGGCCCGAGACGTAAGCCTCCGTCTGGGCCTCTCCTGGATTAGTGAAGATGTTGCGCGTGTCGGCGTACTCGATGAGTTTGCCGAGATAGAAGAACGCCGTCTTATCCGAAACTCGAGCGGCTTGCTGCATATTATGCGTGACGATCACGATGGTAAATCGCTCGCGCAGTTCCTGGATGAGCTCCTCCACTTTCGCCGTGGCGATCGGATCCAGTGCAGAGCAGGGTTCGTCCATGAGAATCACTTCGGGTTCGACCGCGATCGCGCGCGCGATGCAGAGCCGCTGCTGCTGTCCGCCAGAAAGCCCGAGCGCACTTTCCTGAAGGCGATCCTTCACTTCCTCCCACAAGGCCGCGCCTTTAAGGGATTTTTCGACGATATCTCGCAGTTCGCTAGCATCCGTCATTCCGGCAATACGGAGACCGTAAGCCACGTTTTCATAGATCGATTTTGGGAAGGGATTTGATTTTTGAAACACCATCCCGACTCGTTTGCGGAGCGCGATCACGTCGATATTCGGATCGAAAATATCCTGGCCATTCAGCAAGACTCGGCCACTGGTGCGAACGCCGTCGACCAGATCGTTCATTCGGTTGAAGCACCGCAACAAGGTAGATTTGCCACAGCCCGAAGGTCCGATAAACGCGGTGACGCGCCGTTCTGGAATGTCTAGCGATACGTCGAAGAGCGCCTGCTTCTTCCCATAAAACAGATTGAGGTGCTCTACGCGCACGCAAATGGGCGCCTCAGGCCCAGCAGCCGCGCGCGCAGTGGGCGCGGGAGGAAGGGGCGTCGACAGAGGGGCGGGGGGCGATTCCATGATGAAGGCAGGCATTAAAAGGCTCCGGTTTGGTATTTTTTGCGAATTCGATCCCGCAGCCGTATGGCGGCAAGGTTGAGGATCACCACAATGGCGATCAAGAGCAACGTCGTGGTGAAGACCATCGGCTTGGCCGCCTCGATGTTGGGCGACTGGAAGCCGACGTCATAGATATGAAAGCCTAGATGCATGAATTTGCGATCGAGGTGAAGAAACGGAAACGAGGTGTCGAAGGGCATTTCCGGTGCCAACTTGACCACGCCGGTAATCATCAGGGGGGCCACCTCACCGGCGCCGCGAGCCATCGCCAGAATCACTCCCGTCAGGATGCCGGGCACCGACGCGGGAAGGACGATGTTGACAATCGTTTGGAACTTCGACGCGCCGAGCGCCAGGGAACCCTCGCGCGCCCCGCGCGGCACGGCTGCGATGCTTTCCTCGGTCGCGACGATTACCACCGGTACCGTGAGCAGCGCGAGGGTTAAAGATGCCCACAAGATGCCACCCGTGCCAAACGTCGGCGTGGGCAGCATTTCAGGAAAGAACAGACGGTCGATCCCGCCCCCGATGAAATAGACAAAAAAACCCAGTCCGAAGACGCCGAAGACGATGGAGGGGACGCCCGCGAGGTTGTTGATCGCGATGCGGACAATTCGGACGACCGGTCCCTGCCGGGCATACTCGCGCAGATAGAATGCCGCAATCACGCCGAACGGGGTAACAATGATGCTCATGATGAGCGTCATCAGCACGGTGCCGAACAATGCCGGAAATACCCCCCCTTCGGTGTTTGATTCGCGTGGTTCTCCATAAACAAATTCGGCCGCACGGGCAAGGTAGTGCCCGATCTTCTGCAGGGTTGACATCGCATTTGGCTTGAACGCGCGGACAATCGCGGAAAGGGGGACCTTTTTCTCCGTCCCTTCGATCGTAGTAAAAACCGCTTCATCCTCGGCCGCGCGTGCCCGCAATGCCTCCGCTTCGGCCCGAAGCTTTTCGTACTCGGCTCCGAGCGTCTTGAGTCGGCCGTCGACATCGGCTTGCAGGGCGGAAGAGATTTGTCCGGTGGCTCGTCGTGCTTTTCGCAGCCGCAGTTTCTGCTCTTGGATGCTCGCGTTCACACCGCCAATGTCGTGGCGTTCGATCGCCTGCGCCTTTTCCGCGAGCTTGCGGGCAGATTTCGCCTTCTCCAGGAGCGTTGACCAAGCGGCATTTCCTTCCGCCACTGGAGCGCCTTTCGTCTCGATGCGCTTCAAGAAGCCGAGAAAGTCGCCGTACTCCTGGCGCTCCAGTTGCACCACGTCGGCCGGCTTCTGCAAATTGGACAACTGCGCGGTGGGCAACCACACGAAATCAAAGCCGTAAAGCTCGCGATTACCGACGCGGAACTGTGTCTGGGCTGATTTTATGATTTGTCCGCCAACGTCCTTGCGCTCGGCTTGCTCAGCCGTGATCACCCCCAGAACTTTCGTGCCATCGCCGCGATCCGCGGACGAGACCTCAAACGGCCAGAAGAACGTGAATCCACTCACGAAGACCAGCAGGAGAAGACCTGTGATCAGCAGGACCGCCAATCCAATGGCGCCGCCGCTGATCCACAGCCAGTGATCCCCCCGGCGAAAGAATTGCCCCAGACGATGCAGGGGATGAGAAGATTGAACGAGACCTGGATTACTCATGACGGTCAGACAGCCTGATACTTCTGGCGCAGTCGCTGGCGGACGACCTCGGCGATGGTGTTGCAGACAAAGGTCAGCGCGAACAGCAGCAGCGAGGCGACGAAAAGCACACGATAAAGCGTGCCGCCCACAGGTGCCTCGGGGATCTCCACCGCCGTATTCGCTGAAAGCGTACGCATTCCATTGAAAGGGCTGAAACTGAGGATGGGGGTATTGCCCGTCGCCATTAGCACAATCATTGTTTCCCCCACTGCGCGGCCGAAACCAATCATCACGGCGGAAAAAACACCCGGGCTAGCGGTAGGAAGAATCACACGCCACGCGGTCTGCCAGCGACTTGCCCCGAGCGCGTAACTGCCGCTTCGGAAAGCCTGCGGCACATTGGAGAAAGCGTCCTCCGAGATAGTGAAAATGATCGGGATAACTGCGAAACCGAGCGCAATGCCGATGATGATCGAATTTCGTTGCTCGACCTGCTGGCCGAACACGTCGAAAACCCACTGCTTGTAGTCGCCGTGAAAAAACAGACGCTCGACGCCAGGCCCGATCGCTTGCGCGGTCCAAAACCCGAGAAACACGAGCGGGATGATGAAGATCAGCTCCATCCCGAGCGGTACCTTCGCGCGGATTCCACGCGGCATAAAGGTCCAAGCCATCGCTCCCAATGTGATCACCGCCGGGATGGTGATCGCGGCGAGCAGCGTGCCGACCATGATATCCTCGAGCAGCGGAGCGAGCCACAGGCCGGCGAGAAACCCAACCACGACGGACGGAAGCGCCGCCATGATTTCTACGGTGGGTTTGAGCCAGGTCCGAAACCGCGGCGCCATGAGCTGCGAAGTGTAGAGCGCGGCGAAGACTGCGATCGGAATGGCAAAAAATAGCCCATAAAACGCGCCTTTCAGCGTGCCGATGGTCAGCGGAACGAGAGAGAACTTGCCTTCAAAATCGTCCGTGCCGCCGGTGCTCTGCCAAATGTAGTCTGGCGAGTCGTAACCCTCGTAATGCACCCGGCCGAAAAGACTCTTCAACGAGATCTCGGGGTGCGGATTCTCCACCGTTGTGTAACGCAGGCTGCCATTCTTTCCGAGAGCCAGCAGGCCGGTCAGTTTGGGCGCATAGGCAAGCTGAGATACGGCCGAATCCACCCTACTGGTAAGCAATGTTCGTTCCGAAGTCGTGAAATTGAGATAGATCGAACCATCCTGGGATCCGACCAGGAAGCCTTTGTCACGAGCAGAGGGTTGGATGAAGGTTACGGCGGCTGGCATCGGTTTGAACACGTGAATGCGCTGGATCGGCTTCAGCGTATCTGTCTCCTTCTCTCGAACGCCGAACCACGATTCGACGCGCCCATCGGAGAATCCGAGCAGAAGCGAGACATCGCCGATCACGAAGTCCATGGCCGTCACATTCGCCGTCGTGTCGTAGACGCGGTACGGCGCATCGCGACTATCCGCCAGGTAGTAGTGATAAAGTTTTTTTGCATCCGTCGCGATGAACAGCTTGTTGCCTTCATAATCGATAATCAAAGAGGTGATCCGGCCTTCGAAGGTCCCCCCGACAAACTGGGGCGCATCGTTAGGTTCGCCTTCGACGTATTTACCCGTGAATACACGCCCTTCGGCATTGGTTGCGGCGTAATAATAATCCCCCGCGGAGTTCTGGCGGCCATGCACCTGCACGATCGAACTTGGCGAGAGCGCCGCGATGACTCCCGCCTCAGCAAGGCCGGGCTTGATCGAACGGCCTGTCGTCTCGGCGTAGGTGACAGCGAATTTCGTTTCGGCAATAACCAACCTCCCATCGGCGGTGCCGACGAAAAAGCGATCGCGAGCCGGAGTGCGATACGCGGCCGTCGCTCGTGTGCCAGCCAGGCTTTTAAGTGGAAATTCCGCGTCGATGGTCAGTTTTCCGACGTCTAAAAATCGAACCGCGCCGCGCGCGGCATCGAGATAGTAGACGTGGGACTGGTACTCATCGATACCGAGCGCCATGACCTGATCGGCGCTCTGGAGGTCTGGTAGCTTATGGTCAAAGACCCGCTCCTGCGTGGCTCCTCGGAAAAGCGGCACGGTTTCGGCGCCGAGAAACACGAAGATCAAGGCGACGATCAGAATAACACCCATCCCGCCGGCGCGGATAAGCAGGTCGGCTGTGCGGTCGATGATCTTCACCCGCCGGGATACGACCTTCGTTGGAATTGGTCGTTTGGACGGGGAAGCCTGAGGAGGGGGAGGCGATATCGACATGACGAGTGAAGCAGGGATCTGGCAAGCCGAGTTAGCCGTAGCGCCTCCGCGACCGACAAGCGGGAACCGATCGGGCTTTGTGACAATTCTGTGACGGGATCCAAGAAAACGGGGCGGGCATGTCCGCCCGCCCCGTGATGGTGTGAAGTAGGAGTGACTCGCCCCTTATTTACATAGCGACGTCTCGAGGAATTCGTCTGCCTTCTTGGCAGGGAGCGGGAAGTAGCCGTCCTTTGCGGTGGCCTGCTGGCCCTGCTTTGAGAGCACGAAGCGGATGAACTCTTTCACCAATGGGTCCGGCCCTTTCGCGGGATCCGCGTTGATGTAGACGTAAAGGTAGCGGGAGATTGGATATTTAAAGGACTCGGCGTTCTGCTGAGTGGCTTCAACCGGGCCAGTCTTGTCGGAAATCGGAACCGCACGGACCCCGGACGTTTTGTAACCGATGCCCGAGTAGCCGACCCCACCAAGCTCTTTTTCGACGCCCTGCACAACGGAAGCGGAACCTGGCTGTTCTTTCACGCTGCCTTTGTAGTCGCCGTTTTGCAGTGCCAGCTCTTTAAAGAAGCCGTACGTACCCGAAGCGCTGTTGCGGCCGTAAAGGGAAAGGGGCTTATTGGCCCATTCCCCGGTGAGACCGAGTTGACCCCAGGTGGAGATGTTCTGACCACCGCGCTTGCGCGTGGCCGAGAAGATCGCGTCGACCTGCTGCAGCGTGAGCGACTTGATTGGGTTGTCCTTATTGACGTAAACGGCCAGCGCATCGATTGCGACACCGATCAGGCGCGGCTTGTAACCGTACTTCTTTTCGAAAGCGTCGATTTCTTCCGCCTTCATCTTGCGGCTCATCGGCCCAAGCTGCGCCGTGCCGGAGATCAAAGCCGGGGGAGCAGTGGACGAGCCCTTCCCCTCGATCTCGATACTGACGTTGGGATAGATTTTCTTAAAATCTTCACCCCAGTACGTCATCAGATTGTTGAGCGTGTCAGAGCCGATTGAAGTCAGCTTTCCCGATATGCCACTCTCCGGCTTGTAGTCGGGAAGCTTGTCGTCGATCGAAATGGCCTGCGCCATCGCCATGTGGGCAGCGCCGACCGAAACGGCGGCAAGCGCAATGCGTTTAAGGGAGGTAATCATGAGAAGTGAGTGAAAGGCAGGTTAGAAATTAACTTGGAGCTGTGAACGAACGCCCTCGGTGAAAGCTTTGGCGGACGCACCGGTGATCGGAATATCCCAGGATTCGCCGAAGAGGTAGCCAAATTGCAATTTTACTTCGTGCTTCGCTTCATTGCCGAGAATGTACCAGTTGGCACCGATGAACCATTCCGCAAGCTTGTCGTGCGTTCCACCGCTGATAGCCGAACGAATTCCGTCGCCCAGTTGGACGCCGCGCCCATCGGAGTCGACAAAGCTATAACGCACGACTGGCTCCCAAGCGCCAAACCGATAACTCCCCATCACCCAATAACCAGCGGACTTGGAATCGAGGGTCGCAGAGGCGCCGCGCTCATTGTCTGAGCCGAAATACTCGGCAACAAGGGAGTAGGGGCCATACCGGAAATCACCATAAACGGAGTAGACCGCAAGATCGTCACCCACGCCGAGAGTCTTCCCGCCTTGGTCAGGCATGAAGCCATAGGAGGTGCCGACCTTGATCAGGCCCGCTGTGCCATTGATGGCCTTTGTGTACCCGACATTGCCCCAGTAGGCGAAGCTGTTGTTTCCCGCGCCGCCGGTGAGAATGGTGTCTCCGGGAGTCACGCCCGTAGCTTCGGGATTCGTAACCGCAACTTCCCAGCTCAATCCGACCGGGTGTTTCCCCAGCAGCCAGAGTCCTTGACGATATTTGGCCGCGCCCAAACGGCGACCGTTGTTACTTTCGACAAAAAACCGATTCACCGTCGAACGCTCGATCGCCTTGATCGCGCCGCTGGAAACAAAATACTCTTCGTAACCGAAGGGAGCCTTCTTGAAACCCGCTTGGAATGTCCACATCGGGTTGAAGATCTTTTCGATATACGCCGCGTCTAAATTACTGCTGCCAAAATCGTAGTTAATATAGCCAGCCCAACCATTGAAAAGATTTGCCCGGACTCCGAGGCGCACCCGCCGGAGGAACATATGGGAAACCGGAGCCGGATCGTTCGGATTATCGTTAATCTCTGTATCCAGACCGGCGTATTGGAATTGAACGCGACCGGAAATGATCAATTTCGACAAATTGGGAGTTAGGGAAGTGGAGGCGAGAGCCGCGGTGTTCTCCTTTGCCAGGTCGGCTCGGATGTCTTCCGCTTCTTGATCGGAAACAATGCCTTTTTTGACCAGCAAGTTGATGAGCGTCGCATTATCCTGCGCGAAAACAGGAGCTGCAGCGATAAGCGCGCTGCCGATCAGCGCAAGCCAAGTGGATTTCAGTTGGACCATGGTGGTGTTGGTGAGGTTGGTTTGAATGGACCAACGCACTTTGCTGCCCGATTGTTACGGTCCCGTGGCGACCGCGTGACAAACCAGCAAAACGCCCGTCGATGCGGGTAGTGGGCTACCCGCCGCATGTGCGGCGGGTAAGAGGATAGAGTCGTGCCGCCTCGAACTCCGCGGAAAACCCGATCGGATCGGCACTATCCTCTATCTTCTCTCCTCTTCGGACGGGCCCGACAGGCACGTTCTTCGCCAAACTGTAACCTCGCCGTCACGCTCCTAGCGCAATCGAGCATTACGTTCTGACTTAATGAAGCTTGCCATCGTGACGGAGACTTTCCCGCCGGAAGTAAACGGCGTTGCTACAACATTTGGCATTATCGCGTCGGAATTGGCGCGGCGGCAGCACAAGGTGACAGTCTACAGGCCTGAACGCACAGATCTCAACGCTACCCCAGGCAGCTATCACGAAGTAGCGGTACTCGGTATGGCGATTCCGGGGTATCCACTGCTCCGACTTGGTCTTCCCGCTGGCGGCCTATTGCGCAAACGTTGGAAGATTGACCGCCCAGACCTCGTTCATGTCGTAACCGAGGGCCCGCTTGGCGCCTCTGCAGTTGGTGCAGCCCGATCGCTCGGAATTCCGGTGACTTCCAGTTTCCACACGAACTTTCACTCCTACACCAAGCACTATCGGATGCCGTCACTTCGCCGCGCTATCCTCTGGTGGTTACGAAAAGTTCACAACGATACCCTCTGCACGTTTGCTCCCACGAATGAACTTTGCGACGAGCTCTCGGGTCTTGGCTTTCGAAACATGGTACTGCTTTCTCGCGGGGTTGATACTGACCAGTTCAATCCAGCGCACCGTTCAGCTGAGTTGCGGAAACAATGGGGCGCAACGCCTGACACGCCCGTTGTGCTGCACGCCGGGCGCATGGCTGCCGAAAAGAACTATCCTTTGTTGATGCAAATCTTCGAGAGAATGCAGCAAGCAAATCCGAGCTGCCGTTTCGTTCTCGCAGGCGACGGACCGTTGCGTGCAAAGCTGCAGAAGGACTATCCAAATTACATCTACCACGGCCTCTTGCAACGAGACGAGTTGGCACGCCATTACGCGTCAGCAGACATCTACATTCATCCTAGCCTTTCAGAAACTTTCGGCAATGTTTTGACTGAAGCGATGGCTAGCCGTTTGGCCGTTGCCGGTTTTGATTACGCAGCCGCGCGCAAATTTGTACGCGACGAGAACAACGGTTTGGTGGTCCCCTGCGACCAGCCGGAAGCCCTTATTGAAGCATCTGTCCGGCTTGCGACGGATGCAAAACTACGCGAACGCGTGCGGGCAAACGCTCGCACGACGATAGAACCCCAATCCTGGAGCTCCGTCATCGGCCGCTTCGAGGCCGACCTCCTCGCCGTCGTCAACGCCTCCCGTGGAGCGACGTCGGAATTCGTGCTGCAGATCCCGTAGCGCGCACCACGCTAAGGTTTCTAGTTTTGAGTTTAAGATTTTTGGGTTTGGTGTCGGACCGGCACAGCCCGAGCAATCAACCCAAAACCTCAAACGCAAAACTCGAAACTGGCGCCGAGGACGCTCGGCGCCCATAGTGCGCCGGTGGAAATCATTGCCCACCGGGGCGCGTCGTTCGATGCTCCGGAAAACACGCTGACCGCCGTACGTTTAGCCTGGTCTCAGGGGGCGGATGCCGTCGAATTCGATGTCCAGGGAACGCGCGACGGCCGCCTTGCCGTCATCCACGACGAAGATACCCGGCGCGTCGCCGGGTCGCCGCTGCGGGTGGCGCACGCTACACTCAGCGAGTTGGCTCACCTCGACGTCGGCAGTTGGAAACATGCCGCCTACGCGGGCGAAAAGATTCCTTCCTTGGACGACATGCTCGCGGCAATCCCTTCCGGCATCGATCGCTCGTAGCCGCGCGCGAACGCCGTGT
>CAZJLP010000025.1:14349-39125 GCA_964546955.1 uncultured Opitutaceae bacterium
CAATCCCTTCCGGCAAACGCGCGTTCATCGAACTAAAAGGCACCCCGGAACTGGTTCCCGAACTGGTCCGGTGCGTCGAGCGTTCCCATCTGGAACCTCAGCAGATCGTCCTCATCTCCTTCGACCTCGCTACCGTCCGCGCGGCTAAACAAACGCTTCCCCACTGCGAAACGGCCTGGATCCACGACTATGCGCCCGAAGCGGGGAGCAGTTCCCTCAGCGAGCTGGTCCGCACCTGCACCGTGCTCGGACTCAATGCCCTGGACCTCGAGGTCACCTGGCCCATCGATGCCGCAGCGGCACGCCGCATCCACTCCGCCGGGCTGAAATTGTACGCGTGGACCGTCGATAACCTGCTCGACGCCCAACGCTGGCGCCAAGCCGGAGCGAATGGACTTACGACGAACCGCCCGGGCTGGCTGCGGAATGAGCTCGCTCGGTAATGCTTCGCTTCCTTCTCGGGGTACCCACCGCTCCGACGCCCCGGACGTGCGGCCGTAAAAACGTCGCAAACGCTTCTTCGCAGTTAATTTACCCCCGATTCGTGTCGTAATAGAGTGTGAACTGACAGCTATGACCTAAACGGCTGACTACCATGACCCCGACACCCCCAAAAAACGGTCTTCTCATGGTCGGGGGAGGCGCGCGAGCCGCCTACCAAGCCGGGGTGCTGCGAAGCCTGGCAAAGTCATTTCCGACGCTCAATTTTCCGATCCTCACCGGCGTATCCGCGGGAGCGATCAACGCCGCGTCCCTCGCCAATGCAGCCGACGATTTTCCGCACGCGGTGGAGCGCACGGTGGCGTATTGGGAAAGCATTACGATCGATCAGGTCTTTCGCTCGGAACTCCATGCCCCTGGCCTCGACATGCTCAAATGGCTCTATCGGATGGCGGCTGGGCGGGTTCATCACCTCGAGCCGCTGCGCGGCATGGTGGACACGGGTCCCTTGCGCCACTTCCTGCGGAATGGGTTGTCGACCCCGGACGGGATCCTGCACGGGGTCCAAGCGAATCTGAAAAATGGCCGCTTGTCCGCTCTCGGAATTACGACCGACAAATACCCGAGCGGGCGTTCGACAACGTGGATTCAGGGCAATAACATACAGCCCTGGCACAAGGCCGAACGATGCGGCCGCCTCGCCACGCTCACTGTGGAGCACATTATGGCTTCCACCGCCCTGCCCTTGGTTTTCCCCGCCATCCACCTGGACGACGGATGGTATGGCGACGGAGGCATGCGGCTCACCGCGCCGTTGTCGCCCATGGTCCACCTCGGCGCGGAAAAGATCCTGGCAATTTCGACCCTCGTCGGGCCGCGCGGCTTCGAAACGAATCCCGCCGACCAAAGTTATCCGCCACCCGCCGCCGTTTTGAGTGTCCTCCTGGACTCGGTTTTTTTGGATATGCTGGACGGTGACGCCATGAAGATGCAGCAGCTCAACCAGCTGATCGCGGTGAATCCGCAGAGCAAGGAGTTCGGTCTCCGCCACGTGGACGTATTTGTGATGCGCCCTTCCGTCGATCTCGGCGCCCTGGCCCGGGAGTTCGAGTCGGAACTGCCGAAGCTTCTGCGCCGCGTCCTGCGCAGCATGGGCGGCACGGAGACGAAACACTCCGACGCAATCGCCACCCTGCTTTTTCAACCCCGCTACATCCAGAAATTGATCGAAATCGGAGAGCGCGACGGGCAACGGCGACGCGATGAACTCGCCACGTTTTTCGGCCTCGAGGCCGCAGCAACCGCCCCTCGTTTTTCAGCCGCAGGTCACAAAATCAATGGCGTGAACGGCCACTCAACCGCAGCGGAGCTTGGCCGACGCGATCATGCCTCCGCGGAACGCACCGCAACCGATCGCTAATCAACCCATGTCCTTCGACCACCTTACTACCCACTGGGACCGTCTGGACCGGGACGAGGCCAGGGACCTCCAGGGCCGCAAATTTCACCGCTACCTCCGGGACTGCGTGCTTCCTTTTTCGACTCACTACAAAAAGGTCTTCAAGGAACTCGGACTTGGCGCTCAGGACTTTCGCACTCCGGATGATTTGCTGAAGCTCCCTTTTAGCCGAAAAGAAGACCTCCTGCCGACACCGGATAATCCCCGGCGAGCGCTGGAGTTCGCCTTGATCCCGGACGCAAAAGTGCTCTCCAGCCGCCCCAACGTCATCCTGCGCGCCCTCCTGCGAGGCCGCGCTCGCGTCAAGGACGAACTTGACCGCGAATGGCGCCCCACCTTCATGACCGGCACCACGGGGCGCTCGACCGAATCGATTTCGTTTCTCTACTCGCAACACGATCTAAAGAACCTTTCCACCGGCGCCGGGCGCATTGCCGCGATCGGCCTGCTCCAGCGCGAGGAACGCATGATCAACATGTTTCCTTTCGCGCCCCATCTCGCGTTTTGGTGCATGCACCTGGCCGGCATCGAAACCAATACTTTCGCCCTCTCGACCGGCGGGGGAAAATGCATGGGGACCGAAGGCAACATCCGCGTCATCCAGAAGCTGAAACCTCAGGTGCTCGTGGCGATGCCGACTTTCATCTATCACGTCCTCCAGCAAGCGCTCGAAGAAAAAGTGCGGTTCGAAGGCGTGCGCCTGATCGTGCTGGGCGGCGAAAAAGTACCCGACGGCACGCGGCGGAAGCTTTCCTCGATGTGCGCGGAGCTGGGCTCGCCGGGGGTCAAGGTCATGGCGACCTACGGCTTTACCGAGGCAAAGCTCGCCTGGACCGAGTGCCTCTTTACGCCTGGGGAAACGCCGACGGGTTACCACCTTTATGCCGATCAAGGCATCATCGAAGTCGTGGATCCGGAAACCGGCCTGCCGGTTCCGGACGGGACGCGCGGAGAGATCGTCTGGACGCCCTTGGACCACCGCGGAACCGCGGTCCTTCGCTACCGCACGGGAGATTTCATCGAGAACGGCATCACTTGGGCGCCTTGCCCCTGCTGCGGCCGGCGCCTCCCGCGGCTGATGGGCAAGATCTCCCGCGTATCCGACTTCCGTTCGCTGCGTTTTCAAAAGATCAAGGGCACGATCGTCGATTTCAACGAGCTGGAGCATGCCCTCGACGATGTGCCGGGCCTCGGCGCTTGGCAGATCGAGCTTCGCAAAGCCCACGACGACCCGCTCGACCTGGACGAGATCGTGCTCCACGTGGTCCGGATGCCGGAGGCTTCCGAGGCGACGCTGGATCGCACGTTGCGAGAGATCCTGCAAGCGCGCTTTGAGATTCGACCCAATCAAATCCTCTTCCATACGGCCGATGAAATTCGTACACTCCACCAAGTCGGCGTAGCGTTGAAAGAGCAGAAGGTGATCGATCGCCGGCCCAAAACCGCCGCGGCTTCCGTTTCGGCCCCCGCCCCTACGCCCGCGGCGACTCGCGTGCAGGCAGACAAACCCCAGGCAAGTCACACATGAATACACCCGTCTATATCGTCGACGGCGTACGCACCCCGTTCTGCAAAATAGGGACCGCTCTCGCGGGAGCCGACGCGGTCGAACTGGGACGAGCCGCTGCGGCGGGACTCCTCGCGCGGACCGGTCTCGATCCCGACATTATCGATGAGGTTATCTTTGGCTGCGTGGGCCAACCGGTCGATGCCGCCAATGTCAGCCGCGTCATCGCCCTGCGCGCGGGCATATCGGACAAAGTCCCGGCGATTACCGTGCACCGCAATTGCGCCTCCGGCTTCGAATCGCTCACCCAGGCAGCGGACCGCATTGTAGCCGGACGGGGAGACATTTACTTGGTGGGGGGAACGGAAAGCATGAGCCACTACCCGCTCATGTTCTCCGAGACGGCCGCCCGCAAATTCGGCGATTTGGCGAAAGCCAAGTCCCTTCCACAGAAGCTCGCGGGTTTTGCGCGTTTCCGTCCGTCCGATTTTCTCAAGCCCCGCGTCAGCCTGATGCTGGGGCTGACCGATCCGGTTTGCGGGTGCAACATGGGCCAGACCGCCGAGCGCCTGGCACGCGACTGGAAAATCACGCGCGAACAGCAGGACGAGTTCGCTCTCCAATCGCATCAGCGCGCGCAAGCCTCCCGCGCGCTGCTCGCCGAGGAAATGTGGCCGGTCTATCCGAAGAAAAGCCGCAAACCCGCGGTGGTGATCGAGGACAACGGCGTCCGCGACGGGCAGTCGATGGAAGCCCTGGCCAAACTTCGTCCCGTCTTCGACAAACGCGGCGGCACCGTGACTGCCGGGAACGCTTCGCAAATCACCGATGGCGCGGTCGCCCTCCTCGTCATGAGCGAGGCCGGCCTCCGCCGCACCGGCCTGAAACCTTTGGGGCGTTTGGTCGACTACGCCTACGCCGGTTGTGAACCTCTGCGCATGGGCCTCGGCCCTGTCTACGCAATTTCCAAAGCGCGGGAGCGGACGGGTCTTGGCCTCGACGACGCCGACCTGATCGAAATCAACGAGGCGTTCGCCGCCCAAGTGCTGGCCTGCCGCGCCGCCGCCGCTTCCGCCGATTTCAGCCGCAAGCACCTGAAGCGCTACCGCACTCTCGGGGAGATCCCCCTCGAAAAACTCAACGTCAACGGCGGCGGCATCGCCCTCGGCCATCCGGTCGGCGCCTCCGGCGGACGCCTCGTGCTTACCGCTCTAAAGGAACTGCAACGACGCCATGCCCAACGCGCGCTCGTCTCCCTCTGCGTCGGCGGCGGCCAAGGTGGCGCGCTCTGGCTCGAGGCCGCTTGAGCGGGTCATGCCACGATCTCGAATCTCACTTTCAAATCTCAAATCGAACCTTTCTTCGCGCCCCCCCTTTGAAATCTGAAATCTTAACTCTGAGATGTGACCGCACCGCGGTCGCCCGATGAACATCACTCGCACTCCTCTCGATGGCGACGTCGCCCTCCTGACATTCGATCGGCCCGATTCGTCCGCCAACATCTTCGACCGCGCCACGCTCGAGGAATTGAACGACCATATCGCCGCGATCGAGGCGACGCCGGGGGTGAAGGGTGTGATCATCTGCAGCGCCAAACCAAAGATCTTCATCGCCGGCGCCGACCTTCACACCTTCGCCAACAATCCCGACGAAGCATCGCTCGGAGAAATCGTCAGCCTCGGGCAGGATATTTTTACCCGCCTCAGCAAGCTGCGCATCCCCACGGTCGCCGCGATCCACGGAATTTGCCTCGGCGGGGGAATGGAGCTGACTCTCGCCTGCGACTGGCGCATCGCGACGACCGAAAAAGTCACCAAACTCGGCCTGCCCGAGACGCAGCTGGGTATTCTGCCCGCCTGGGGCGGCAGCGTGCGTCTGCCAAAACTCATCGGCCTCCCCGCCGCGCTCGGGCTGATCTTGACCGGAAAACAGGTGGTCGGGGTCCAAGCGCTGAAAATCGGCGTGGTCGACGACCTCGCTCATCCCGAGTACCTGCTCGAGACGGCGCAGAAACAATTGGCGAAGGGAAAGCGCCCCGCAAAATCTCCTACCCTGCTCAGCCGCCCCCCGCTCGCCTCTTATGTCGTTTCCAAAGCGCGAAAGGACGTCCTCGCAAAAACACGCGGACGTTATCCCGCGCCGCTGAAGGCGATCGAGGTCTGCAAGTTTGCCGTCATGGCGCCGATCCCCAGCGGCTTGGCGGCGGAAAAGGCCGCCTTCCTCGAGCTGATTCGCTCCCCCGAGTCGATGAACTTGATGAGCATTTTCTTCCTCCAAGAGAGAGCCAAAAAGCTCACCGGGCCGGATGCCGAAGGCACGGCTCGTGCGGTCAGCCACACCGCCGTCGTCGGCGCCGGCACGATGGGCGCGGGCATCGCGCAATGGGTGAGCGCCCGGGGCATGACCGTCACGCTGAAGGACGTCGATCCCGCCGCACTCGCCCGAGGCCTGCATACGATCGAGAAAATCTACACCGACGCCGCGAAACACCGAGTGTTCACCGCGCCGGAAGCAACCGCCGGCTTCGATCGCATCACGCCAGTTCACGTGGACGTGCCGCTCAAAGACGTCGACCTCGTCATTGAGGCCGCCCTGGAAAGACTCGACCTCAAACAGAAAATCTTCGGCGAGCTCGAAACGCAGGTAGGCCCCCAAACGATTCTCGCGACCAACACGTCGGCCTTGTCCGTCGACGCCATCGCTTCCGCGCTTCAACAACCCGAGCGACTCGTCGGCATCCATTTTTTTAATCCCGTGCACAAGATGCAACTGGTGGAGATCATTCGCGGCCCCCGGACTTCCGCGCTGGCTCTCGATACCGCCCTCCAGTTTGTAAAAGCCATCGGCAAGCTTCCGCTTTTTGCGAAAGACAGCCCGGGCTTTCTCGTAAACCGCGTTCTCCTCCCCTACATGGTCGAGGCTGTCCGCCTTTTCAGCGAAGGCGTTGCCGCTGAAGAGATCGATCGGCTGCTTCTGGATTTCGGAATGCCCATGGGCCCGCTTCGTCTTTGCGATGAAGTGGGTCTCGATGTGGCCCAACACGTCGCAAAGGATCTCGAACAGCGCCTGCCGCAGCCGGTGCCGATCACCGATACGCTCGAGCGCATGATCGAGAAGAAATGGCTCGGAAAGAAATCCGGCCGCGGCTTCTACCTGCACGACGCGAAGAAAAAGGGAGAGCACGCCAAACCCAATCCGGAGGTCTCCTCGCTGCAGAAGGCCGGCGTGGGGCTGACGCAGGATGCGGCCACCCGGTTGGATCGCCTCATTTTGATCCAGATCAACGAGGCCGCCCGGGTCTTGGAGGAAGGCGTGGTCGAGGCGCCCGAGGATGTGGATTTTGGCATGATTCTCGGCACCGGCTGGGCCCCGTTCCGCGGCGGTCCGCTGCGGTACGCGGACAAGCTGGGCGCAGTGGAAATTGTTCGCCGCCTCGACCATTTGGCCACCAAAGCCGCCCCTTATTTTACTCCTTGCCAGCGCCTGCGCGACATGGCGCACGAAGAACGCGGATTTTACCACCCGGCCAGAGCCCAGCCGCGCATGGCCACGGCCGACGAAGTCGCCCCTGAAATCTCGGAGTCGAATCAATCCCTCACGTCCCCATGAAAACGCCCAATCTCGACGCACCGCCCCCTGCCGCCTCATCTGCCAAAGAGTCGCCGGAGACGCGGGACGCCGAGAGCGTGATCGATACATCCAAGATGAACAAGGCCCAGCGCGAAGCGCTGGAGCTGACGGAAGCGGCGCGGACAGTGAGCGGGTATCGGAGTTTTGCGGGGGACCTTTTCATGGGACGCTTCGCGCTGGATCAGATATATCCTTTTCCTTTGCAGAGCGGGGCGGACATCGAGGCCGGCAGGCCGTTCCTGGCCGAGTTGGAATCTATTCTCAAAAATGAGGTGGATTCCGACGAGATCGACGCCACCGGCGAAATCCCGGATCGCGTCATCGATCGTCTGGCCAAACTCGGCGCCTTCGGCATCAAGCTCCCGAAGGAATATGGCGGTCTCGGACTGTCGCAGACGAACTATTGTCGGGCCGCTCTTCTGTTGGGCGCGGCCGACGCGAATCTCACAGCCCTGCTCTCCGCTCACCAATCGATCGGAGTTCCGCAGCCGCTGAAAATGTTCGGCACCGAGGAGCAGAAAAAGAAGTACCTGCCCCGGGTGGCCGGCGGGGAGATTTCCGCCTTTGCCTTGACCGAAGCGAGCGTCGGTTCCGATCCCGCGCAAATGACCACGCGAGCCGAACCGTCGGCCGACGGCGAGCATTTCGCGATCAACGGCGAGAAGCTCTGGTGCACGAATGGCGTGAAGGCCGGCGTGATCATCGTCATGGCGCGCACGCCCGACAAGGTTTCGAACGGCCGCAGCAAGAGCCAAATCAGCGCATTCATCGTCGAGATGAACGCGCCCGGAGTGGAAATCGTGACGCGCTGCCATTTCATGGGCTTGCGCGCACTCTACAATGGCGTGATCCGCTTCACCAATGTGAAGGTCCATCGCGACGCCATTGTCGGCGGCGAAGGCCGAGGTTTGAAGGTCGCGTTGACCACCCTGAACACCGGCCGCCTCACCATTCCCGCGGCCTGCGTGGGCATGATGAAGAAATGTCTCAGCTATGCCTGCGAGTGGTCCAACCAACGGACCCAGTGGGGTGCGCAGATCGGAAAACACGCCGCCATTGCCGACAAGCTGGCCAAGATCGGCGCGAATGCTTTTGCCTGCGAAGGCATGGTCATGCTCACGTCGGCTTTGGTCGACCGCGATCACGCCGACATTCGCCTCGAGGCTGCCATGTGCAAATTGTGGGGCAGCGAAGCCGCTTGGCGCGCCGTGGACGAAACGATGCAGATACGGGGCGGCCGCGGCTATGAAACCGCGGCGTCGCTCAAGAAGCGAGGCGAAGAGCCCGTTCCGATCGAGCGCATGATGCGCGACTGCCGCATCAATCTTATTTTCGAAGGCTCCTCCGAAATCATGCGTCTCTTCCTCGCGCGCGAGGCGCTCGATCCCCATTTGAAAGTGGCGGGCGGCGCGCTCGATTCGCGCAAGCCGATGGGCGAGCGGCTCGGGGCCGCCATGAAAGCTGGCGGCTTCTACGCCGGTTGGTATCCCGGGCTCTTTCTGCCGCGCGGCGGCGCGCCGTCCGATTTCACGCCCGCCCTCAAACCCGCGCTCTCCTATGTGGCGAAGACGAGCCGTCGCCTGGCGAAAACACTCTTTCACGCGATGGCCAAGCATGGCCCGAAGCTCGAACGCCAGCAATTGCTCCTGGGCCGGCTGGTCGACATCGGCACGGAACTCTTTGCGATCACCGGCGCGGCCCTCTACGCCGACGCGCTCATCAAGAGCAACGATCCTCGCTACACACGCGAAGATTTGGAGCAACTCGTCCCCTGCTTCTTCGCCGACGCCCGCGGCCGGATCGCAGGTCACTTCGCGCACCTCGCACACAACAACGACACGCGAAACTACAAACTCGCGCAATCGCTGCTCGAAGGAAAACACCCGTATCTCAAAACGCCCTGAAGGCGTTTTGAGAGTTTGAAGTTTGGTCGATCGCGGGGCGCGATGTCGGACGTTATTCGCCGGCGCCCCTGTCTTCGTTTTGGCGGCGAGGCGAGAGATGCCACCGAATCGATCTTCCTGTTTGTCATCCTCAATCGAAGGATCCACGTGTCAGCTCAACGCAACGCCAGATATCCGTACGCGGCGGCGTAGATCGCACACTCGGCCAGCAGCATGGCAAAGCCGACCTTGAGCCACGCTGTGGCGAGATGGCGATGCGCACCGAGCCAGGGCAGTACGACAAGCCTTCCTCCCCACCATAGAGCGATGCAGGCGCAGATGACACGCGCGAGGGTTGTTCCCTCGACCAGTTGCGGCGCGAAGCAGAGGCTGATGAGCCCACAAGCCGCGATCACCGCTCCGATGAACACATTCTGCGCAACAGAGAAGCGCCGGTGCACTTCTGGGAGGCGCGCCAGATTTTCCTCCCAGTTCGGCGGTATCGGCGTGACCAATGCGAATCCCAGCGTTACAAAAGTGAAAAGCGCCCGCCACGCGGACACCAAGTATCCAGGTATCTGTATCGAGTACCATTGAGCAAAACGTAACAGCTGCGCATCGCATGTCCACCGAGCGTCCGATCGACTCCAAAGACCGTCGCAACCTCGATCCATGTCCATCAACCGTGGGCGAGGTCGTAGAAATCCTGATCGCTGCCTCGCCTTCGTCACCCATGGAGGCGCGAGAGGAGGCGCGCGCCGTGCCTGATCGCGGGCTGGAAGGCGACCGCTACTTCACAGGGACTGGCACGTTCTCACCAAGTTCGCCCAAGCCGGACTACGAGCTTACCCTGATTCAATTGGAGCATGTCGAAACTTTTCAGTCGAGCAGCGGTCGCGCCTTCCCGGCCCGTGACGCGCGACGAAACATCGTTACCCGGGGCGTCGACCTGAACGCCCTCGTCGGCCGCGAGTTCAAAATCGGCGACGTCCTCATCCGCGGGATCCGCCTTTGCGAACCCTGCAACTACCTCGCGAAACAAACCTTCCCCGACGTGCTGCGCGGCCTGGTGCACAAGGGCGGACTGCGAGCCCAAATCCTTTCCGAGGGCTGGATTCACGTGGGCGATTCGGTGTTCGAAATCCCAGCCGCGAGCAACAAGACTTCCTCTGTTCAATGAATCTGAGCTGGCGCTACGCTTCGCTGTCCGATGTGGGATTTCTCGCCGAATGGAATCACCAATTGATCAGGGACGAAGGCCATCGCAGCCAGCTGACCGTCGAGGAATTGAAAGGTCGGATGACCGAGTGGCTAAGCGGAAACTATCAAGCCGTGATTTTTTCCACCACTCAGCCGGTCGCTTATGCGCTTTTCGCGCCCGACGAGGATGCGCTCTACCTGCGGCAATTGTTCGTGCGCCGCGACAGTCGGAGACAAGGCATAGGCCGCGCCGCAGTGACTCTTCTCCGGCGGGAGGTCTGGCCGAAAAACAGGCGTCTGACGGTGGGGGCTCTCTGCCACAACACGTCCGCTCTGTCGTTTTGGCGCAGCCTTGGTTATCGTGATTACTGTCTAACCCTGGAGCTCCCGGCAGACAAAACCGGCCAGTTTTGAACAGCTTGTGCATCGCGAGGCACTTTGTGGCCGGCGTCCGTGTCACCTCCCCCGCATGAAGCATCTTGTTCTCAAAGTCTGGCGCGAATGGATCCGTCCTTTCGCTTTGCTCTTCGCCGTTGTCGCACCCCTGAAATCGGCCGTGGTCGATTGGAATTGGGTGCCGAGCGGTTCGATGAAACCGACGATTCTCGAGGGTGAACTCGTTATGGTCAACAAACTGGCCTATGACTTTAAGGTGCCGTTCACCACCCGCCATGTCTCCAGTTGGGGCAATCCCGCGCGAGGAGACGTTGTTGTTTTCTTTTCACCCAAAGATGGCGCGCGGTTGGTGAAGCGCGTGGTTGGCCTGCCGGGAGACACGATTGAAGTCCGAAACAATGTTCTGCTGGTCAATGGAGTCACCCAGCGCTACACGCCCGTCGACCCGTCCCGGTTCCAACGCGACGTCTTTGAAGATAAACAACCTGTCGTGGCGGTGGAGCATCTCGCGGGACGCGATCACTATGTCATGGCCCTTCCCCGTTTGCCTGCGCTGCGAAACTTCGGCCCCCTTGCCGTGCCCGCCGGCCAGTATTTTATGCTGGGCGATTCGCGCGACAACAGCAACGACTCGCGTTTCTTCGGGGCCGTCGATCGGAAGCAGATTGTCGGCCGGGCGAATCGCGTCCTTCTTTCTTTCGACCCTCAGCGCTACTTGCTCCCACGCCCCAAGCGTTTTTTCCAGCCGATGAACCTGAAAGCGAGTTGAACTTAGCCTTCCCCATTTGCTAATAAAATCGTCGGTGGCTCGTCATACCAAGTACCGATGACCACCCCGCCCAAACTCTCGTTTGCCTGCCCTCTCCCACGGACCGCGTTGAAAGGACCGGAGCGCTCTAAATTTTGCGAGCAGTGCGGGCATCATGTTCACAACATTTCCGCCCTGGGTGTCGAGCAACGCAGGACCATCCTGGAACGAGCCCGCACCGAACGCGTTTGCGGTTCATACCTGGTGCGACTTTCCGGCGAATTGGTGACACCCGAAGCACCGCTCTCTCCCATTGAACGGCGATCCATTAAACAATTCGGGCTGGCTGCTCTGTCGGCCGGCGCCTTGGCGATCGCGGCGGGATGCGTAACACCGGCAACTGAGCCCGCTCCCGCCTCGCCTCCGCCGCCTCCCCCTCAGCCCACTGCAGCGATAGCCAATGCCTCGAAGGAGGAAGAGGTCGTCTTGCTTACGGGTTTTATCGTTTCTGAAACTCCTCGACTTCCCGAAAAACAGGGGTCGAAAGGAAAATGAGCTTACAAAAGAGGCGGTAACCTATTCCGCTCTCGGAACCCTGCAGATAGTCTGTGTCGATAGGACTTACGCGGAACCCGATGAGTTGCACCTTCTGCCACGACCGGAAAATCACAGTCGAACAATTTATCGACGTGTTACGACGTTCGACTCTGGCGGAGCGGCGTCCTGTGTCGGAGCGGTCGCGCATCGTCGATATGGTGAAGCATGCGAATCTCATCTGCACCGCGTGGAGTGACGACTTGCTCGTCGGGGTTGCGCGATCAGTGACCGACTTTAGCTTCTGCTGCTACGTATCCGACCTCGCCGTCGACGTCGCCTTCCAAAAGCAGGGCGTCGGCAAGCGGCTGATCGAAGTCACGCGTCGCCAGCTCCATCCCCAGTGCAGAATCATCCTTCTCGCAGCGCCAAAAGCAGAAGGTTATTATCCTAAGATCGGATTCTCGCAGCACCCTTCCGCCTGGACCCTTCCTGGGGTCCCATCGCCGGCCAAAGCGCCCACGACGCTTTCGTGATCGAGGTACGACCCTTGGAATGTTCCTCCGCAAGGGCGTGTACAAAGCTTGGGGCGTGATGGGGAAGGAGAAAGATGAGCCTTTGAAAAACGGATTGAGGGTCGGGGCAAATCGTCCCCGATAACCCCTGGCTTTCGATCTGCATTCCCAAACACGCCCTAGGGTGGAACCCCGCGCGTGCGGATTGGCTCGGCTGCAGCGCCGCAGATCCGTCAACGTCCCCTCGCCCCCGGGAAAGCGAGCTCCTCCGTGTTGGCACGTGCGCCTCGTTTTTCAGAGCGCTTACAGGCGAAGTTTCGCCCTATCGTTTGCGCTCGGCCAATTGCGTCAGATAAAGGCTCTGCGGTTTCACCGGCGTGCCGTGGCTTTCCCACCAACCTGGATCGCGCGGGAGATGGCCATCGTGACGTTTGCCGACGAATCCGATCGCGAAGTTCTGCGCGGTGGGTGGCTTTTGGCAAGTGAGTTCACCCCGGGAGTTCCACACCACGTAGTTTGCGCCGGCCCAACCATGCCCGCTGCCCATGGAGCCCCGATCCTGAATCGCGATAGACGCTTCGACGTTGTCGTAGAGCCCTCCCACCGACCATCGATGATGCGGCTCGCTGCTCGCGTAATCCTGCTCAGATTTGCAGTCCAAAAAGACATTAGGGCCTGGAACTCCCGAGCCGAAGACAAATGCATGGCGCGCTTTTTCGGAATAGCAGCGTCGAACCAGCACCAATTGGCCGTCCACTGAATAGGGATAGCGGCGTCCGCCGGTGATCTGCGAGACCGGAGCGAGGCTCTTGCAGTCCTCCACCGTTATCCACTTCGCATGTTCGAGCATGCGGGCGGGCCCGTGGGCGAATCCCAGCGTGGTGAGATGACGCGCCCAGGCATTTTTGACCGAGCCGAAATTGACGAGATAGTTGGCGTGCTCTTCATCCACGGGGATTTTTTCACCTCGATGATCGCCCACTTTCTTCGGGTCGAAGGCGGAGTGGGCGCGAATAAATTCCACTCCACAGTGCTCGATCCGTCCTTGTTCGCGGACAGCCACCACGGCACCGCCGCCCCAGGTTTGCGCAACCGCGCACGAAATCGGCGCATCGATCGTAATTTGGTTTCCTTTGATCGCCGTGATGACACGGTCGAAGTCCAAATCGAAAGGTTTCCATTGGCGGGTCGATTCAGGCGCTTGTTCGCGCGGCACGATGCGATCCATGCCGATTTCGGTAATCCAGACCGCATTGCCGCTGCGGCGTACATACACGCCTTGTCCCACCTGGAATGCACTCGCATCCTTCACCGAAAAAGTGCGGCTTCCCACGGGAACGTACGCGTCGGCGATTTCCACGAGCGTTGCGGGATCCGCTTCGGGCCGGGTCGGGCCGCCCACTTCGATCAATGGACGCGCTCGTTTGAACTCGGCCCAGAGAATCGTACCGTCGGCGCCATCGCCCTCGCCCCTCAGCACCACCCCGCCCACCTTGATCCGCAAGGGAGCACTGCAACGATACGTGCCTCGCTTGAGCAGGACCGCGCCGCGAAATCCGTCGGGCCCCCGCTCGCGCGACGAGACGCGATCGATCGCGAGCTGAATCCGCGGCGTGTCATCGGCCGAGCTGGGATCGGGCTGCACCGTCTCGCTCACCGCAGGCTGCGGAAAGGCCACACCACCCCCGCCGTAACCGCAGTGGGAGAAATCCGGTATGATGTCTCCCTGGTCTGTATAGGGGGTATAGATGAGTTTCCCCGACCACCGACTCGCCTTCACCAGACGCGACTCACCTGCAACCTTGCTCGGTTGGGGTAGTTCGGCCGGGGCCGCTCCAACGGTAAAATACCCAAGGGCAAAGAGGGCCAATATACCTCTAGTTAATAATGACATATGATAGTTGGCCGCTGGCGGCCTCGGCCTGGCATGAGCGACGCATGTTAACAGCGAGTCACGTCTCTTAAGACGGCACGTATTCGTGGAACCTTACCAGAAAACAATGGGGCGACGGCTACCCGCAAACGGGTCACCCAGGCTGACAGCGCGCCGATTATTCTCCGAGAACGGTCACTATGATCGATCGCGAGTGCGCTCGACGGCGGTGTTCCCACAAAAAAATTCCCTGCCACGTTCCCAGCTGCAATTTCCCTTGCGCGACGGGGAGGGTTTCCGACGACCGAGTGAGGACCATCTTTATGTGACTGGGCATGTCGTCGGGGCCTTCGGACGTATGTTCGAAATGCGGGTCACTTTCCGGCACCAACCGATTGAGCCAAGCTTCAAGGTCGGTCCGAGCGGATGGATCCGCATTTTCCATTGTGACCAGGCTGCAACTCGTGTGTTGGCAAAACACAACGGCTACACCTCGCTTCAAACCGGACTGGGCGACGACGCGGGCAACGTCCTCGGTGATTTCCAGCAAACCCTGTCGTGACGTGCGGATGGAGAGCGTGACTTGGTGGACAGACATAGCGCGAGCATCCTTGACGACCCAGACTAGCCACCGCCCATTCCAGGAGCGGTGGCGCCCGGCTTGGTCATGGCCCCCGGCTCGAGCGCGCCATCCAGAACTTTCGCATCGAGTAGCTTCTTCTCCAGTACAACCTCACGCAAGGTGAGATCGCGGGCATGAGCTTCCTTGGCGATCGCAGCCGCGACATCATAACCGAGATGCGGCGCGAGCGCCGTGACGAGCATGAGGGAGCGCTCGACCAATTCGCGACAACGCGAGGGGTCTGCCTCGATCCCCGCCACGCACGCCTCGGCAAATACGCGCACGCCATTGGAAAGGCAGTGGATCGTGTCGTGGAGGCTGTGGGCGATCAGGGGGATCGTGACATTGAGCTCGAAATGCCCATCCCGTGCGGCGTTCGCCACGACCGAGGAAAGCCCCTGGGCATAGAGGCACACCTGCACAAGCATTTCGCACATCACCGGGTTTACTTTACCCGGCATGATGGAACTGCCGGGCTGCGTGGCTGGCAGGCGTATTTCCTGCAGGCCGCTCCGCGGCCCCGACGCGAGCAGGCGGATGTCGTTGGCGATCTTTGCGAGGCTGGCCGCGATTGTGGTCAAGTGACCGGCCACCTCCGCGGAGTCGTCGCGAGCGCCCTGCGCTTCGAAATGGTTGTGCGCCTCGAAAAAGGTGAGGCCGGTCTTCTCGGAGAGATGCTGGCAAACTTTCCCCGCGAATTGCGGGTGACAATTGAGTCCCGTGCCGACCGCGGTGCCGCCGATCGCCAGTTCCCTCAGCGCCACGAGCGCTTTCTCGACGCGGACCACCCCTTTCTGCAGCTGCGCGGCATAGCCGGAGAACTCCTGCCCCAGCGTCAGGGGGGTCGCGTCCATGAGATGCGTCCGGCCGATCTTCACGATCTCCGCAAACGCCTCCGCCTTGTGAGCGAGTACATCGTGGAGTTGCTGCATCGCGGGGTGGAGTTTTTCGCGCAGCGCGATCGCAACGGATACGTGTAGTGCCGTCGGAATGACATCATTGGACGACTGCCCCAGATTGACATCGTCATTGGGATGAAGCGGCGTTTTCGAACCGATCGACTGTCCGGTCAACTGGCTCGCGCGATTCGCGATCACCTCGTTGATATTCATGTTCGTCGAAGTGCCGGACCCGGTTTGAAAAACATCGACGGGAAAATGCCGCGAGAGCTTGCCATCCATGATCTCGGCCGCCACCTGCTGAATCAGCCGGCTTTTCTCGGGGCTCAACAGCCCCAACTCCTCGTTCGCCCGAGCGCAGGCCGACTTAACCAGCGCCAGGCCGTGAATGAAGCCGTCCGGCATCGTGCGGCCACTGACGGGGAAGTTCAGCACGGCTCTCTGGGTCGAGGCGCCGTACAGCGCATCGTCCGGCACCGGCATCTCACCCATGGAGTCTCGTTCGATTCGCATCGCTCAAACTAAACCGCGTCGTCTAGAAAGCAAAAACCCCGCAGGCGCGGGGTCCGATAAAACCGTTGATTCACCGTGTGAATCAAAATTTCAGCGAGACGTTGTTGCCTCCCAGGCCGATCCGGCTGATCGAATCGTTCAACTGACGTTCGGCCAGACGCCGGACGCTGCGTTCGCGCGAGCGAACCACATCGGCGTTATTGTCGAACGATCCGGCGTGCGCTTCGGCCAGCAACTGGCGACGCCGTGTGTCACGAGCTGAAACCACGCGCGTCACCGCTTGCGTGGGCTCCCCTTCGTCGACGGTTTGGGAGACTGCGGGCTCTCCCGTCGCGGCGACCTCCGTCGAGACGTGCCCCATAACAGACGCGCTCGAGGCCAATTCAGCGGAAAGCGACGCCTCGCTGTCGTGGGCAGAGTCTACAAACGAACCTTGGCCCAAGCCCGTCAAAAGGCGCGCGAGTTGCTCCGGCGAAATGGCGTCGGCGGCGGCGACAATCGCCGGTGCCGCGCTGGATTCTTCCATGGCCTTGGCGGTACGAGTCACGTCGCGCGCGCTCTCCGCGCGGGACATCGAAACGGCCGGCTGGGTTGTCAAAAAAGTGACCGACGACTGCTTTGCCGGGGTGGGAGACATCGCCTGCGCGATTGCCAGGGGAGCGGGAGCGCGCGCGGGGCGACTAACGAGGGCAACCGTCACGACCGCGGCAGCAGCAGCTCCCACCGGTATAGACCAACGCGCCATGCGCATCACGCTGCGCGGAAGCGAATTCCACCAGGGCCTCTTATCGATAATCGCTGCCAACTGCTTGGTGCGAAGCTGACGCTCAAAGCCGGACCAGAATTCCGGCGCGGGGCGCTCGGCGCGTTTAAGGTGAAGAAGGTCCTCGAGTGTAACTTTAGCAGGCGGACGTTCGTTCATGGGCGCGTATAATTCTGTAACTCCCCTTGGAGTAACTGTTTCGCGTAGTGCAAACGCGAACGCACCGTCCCGACCGAGCAGTTCATAACCTCGGCGATTTCTTCGTGGCTCAAGCCGTCTATTTCGAATAAAGTGACCACAGTGCGATGTTTGATAGACAATTTCTGCATCGCCTCGTTCAATTTTTCCTGCAGCTCCTTTACGAACAGTTCCCGATCGGCTCCGTTCTTATCAGTCAACAGGTTAATCAAGTCCGCCGTCTTATCCTCGTCGTTGATCTTTTCAAAGCTGAAGAAAGTCCGGAGCTTCGCTTTTCGCAGGTGGGTCAACGTCGAATTCACCGCGATCCGGTACAACCAGGTGAAAAACGACGACTGGCCGGCAAAGCGATTGATCGATTGAAATGCTTTTATAAAAACATCTTGCGTAAGATCCGCGGCGTCCTCGCGATTGGACGTCATATTGTAAACGACCCCGTAAACGCGTTCGCGGTACTTGAGGATGAGCTTATCGAAAGCCGCCACATCGCCCGCCTGCACCTGTTGAACCACAACCCAGTCGGTATCAGCCTCATGCTGCCGCTCCGGCGAGGAAACAATCGTTTTCTCAAGCGCTTTAAAGCCGACGGCCATGGGATGAAAAATGCGGGGCGAGCAGGATCACGCAAATGGAAATTGTGGTGACGCGCGACAATGGCCGTGGATTTACGTTCCCTAAACGGTGGCGGAAACTCGTAATTGGGCGATCTGGTGACGAAGCACTTCGCACAAACCCAGCAAGAGAGGAGAGGGCTCCAACTCGGGGAACGGACGCAGGCTCGCCTCGGCCGCCGCGAGTTCCCGCTGAACCGCTTCCGCCACACTCGCAAACACGTTCAACTCCGCCATTTGCCGCAGGCGTTCCTCCAAACGCGTCGGTCTGCGGCCGGCGATCTCGTCCAGGAGGGCGGGCCGGTCGGCCGGGGGAAGACGCTCGATCAGCGTGAGAAGCGGCAAGGTGATTTTTCCGCTCTCGAGATCTGTTCCCAGCGTCTTGCCAATCCGTTTTTCGTCGCCAAAAAAATCGGCAAGGTCGTCGTAAATCTGATAAGCGATGCCGAGGTGTCGTCCAAACCGGCTGGCGGCTTCCACGAACTCCGGCGCATATCCGGCGAGGCGACTGCCGAGGAAACAGGAAACCCGAAACAACTCCGCGGTCTTCAAATCGATGATTCGGAAGTAGTCGGCGAGAGACACGTCGACCGAGCGACGGCGCAGGGTCTGAATGATCTCTCCGGCACAGACTTTCCGGGTCGACTCGGAGATCACTTGGCAGACTTCGGTCGTCGGGTACTGGGTCGCCAAATTGAGGGCATGGGAGAAAAGGGCATCCCCGAGCAATACTGCCGCAGCGGAACCGTACTCGCGGGCCGCAGTCCGCCGGTTGCGCCGCAAATCGGCGGAATCCATGATGTCGTCGTGGACGAGCGTCGCCAAGTGGATCAATTCCACCACGGCAGCGACTCTCACCAGGGGCACGGGAACGGGGCCGGCACCGCGCCAGCCGCTGAAAAATACCAACGCGGGACGGATTCGCTTGCCCGAAGTATCGATGCAGTAATCAGCCATCCCGCGGATTTCCGGCTCAAATGCGTCGAGTTGCGCCCGGAGGTACGCATCGAGCTGGGCCATCTGGGTTTTCAGCACGCCGAACACGGTCGCGAAGTCGCCCGGAGGGGCCAAGCGCGGGGTATTTAGGGTGATAGTGGCGGCCATGATGGACTTGAAACTAGAGTTCTGTGATGAAATGGCTACTCAAGACTCGTTTTCACAATGCAAAACAACCCGGTAGTGCAATTGGTGATCATCGCTATTGCGGCGTACCTAACTAAGTTGTGGTGCGATGACTTCCGCACGGCAAAGGCGGGCAAACCCAATCCGAACGCCCTGCCTGGAGCCGTTCCGGCACCCCAGCGGGCGGTCATCATCGCGGTCGCCGGCGCTTTGATCCTCCTGGCAGCGGAATCCTGGGGGGAAATCGCCCTAGGGGTAGCGGGTGAGCAGTCAAAAATGACGTGGCTATTTGCCTTCTATACTCTCCTCGCGGGAGTGGTGGAGGAAGTGCTCTTCCGCGGATACCTTGTGATCGAAAAACGCGGGAAAGCCGCCTTGTGGGGCGGCATTGTGGCGGCATCGCTTCTTTTCGCCCTGCTCCATCCCTTCGTGTGGGAGTGGAAAGACGGTCACGTGGTGTGGAATTTCGGCACAAAGGCACTCTTCACAACCGCCGTTCTCTTTGTCAGCTCGCTTTGGTTCTACGCCGTTCGTTTCGCCTCATTCAACCCGGAGCGCTCCCTACTGCCCTGCTTCGCGGCGCATGTAAGCAAAAACCTCGGCGTGATCGCGGTGAAACTCGCTCAAGGGCATATGGCGGGATTTTGGTGAGGCCGCGCGCGGCGCCGAGCTGTCGTCAGAACAAATGGGATGCCTGAATCTCCGCCGCGTGGGCTGACTAAGCACGCCTGGCAAGCTCAGACCACCCACGGCTCGGCCGGAGGCCTCACTACCATTCGAGCTCGGCCACGCTGTCAGTAGGGCGTGTACCGGAATGTGGTTAGCCTACTCCCGGATCCATCCAGCTATCCCCACTAAAAAAAAGCGCGGCTTCGAGAAGCCGCGCTGAGAGTGACCGAAGGAGAACGCTTAGTCCTTCTTCTTTTTGCCGTCGTCAACCGGCGGCTGATAGAAGGGATCGGAGCCGTCGCGGAAGCCGGGAAGCTCGTCCTTCGTGAGCTTCATGCTGCGGATCATGCGAGGATCGAACACTTCGCCCACCGTCGCGCCGTCGGGACGGATCGTGCGAGCGGTGATGAACACCACCAGATTGCGGGTCGTGTCATCCTTGTTGTTATGACGGAAGAGGCGACCGAGGCCGGGAATGTTGCCCAGCACGGGGACTTTCGACTCGCTCTTGATATTCGTGCTTTCGACGAGGCCGCCGATACCGAGGGTAAAGCCGTCCTTGAGGGTAATCTGTGTCTTGGTCTTGCGGACGCCGATGATCGGAATCGTGGCGCCGCTGGAGCCGCCGCCGAAGCGAACTTCGCCGTTGCGGCTGCTGACCTCGGGCTCGATCGTCAGCTTGATCATCCCCTGGTTGTTCACCTGGGGCGTGACCTTCATCAGCACGCCGATGGGCTTGTAGTCGAAACCTTGGATTTCGAAGCTGCCGGTCTGCTGATTGAATTGATACTTCGGAATCGGGAATTCTTCACCGATGTTGATGTTCGCCTCGCTGTTGTTGAGGGTCACGACGGTCGGATTGGAGACCAGCTTGGTGTCGTTCAGCGTCTTGAGCGCGCTGATGATCAGCTGGAATTGATCGGCGTTGAACACGGAGGTCGTGACGCGATCGATGCTGTTGGTGAACAGCTGCTCCGCGGCAGAGGCAGGTCCGATGGAGGAGGGAAACGTAAGATTGCCAGAACCCGGGGGAGTTTCCGTGTAGGAGGGGCCGATGCCGGAAATACCGGGCAAGTTGGTGTTGCTATAAACCTGGTCGGTTTTCCGATAGCCGTTCACCATGTGCGGCACGTCGATATTGTTTTCGGTTCGCTGATCCTTGTTCAGCACGCCTGCAGAATCTTTATACGTGCGCTGGAACGGGCCGGCCGAAACGCCGTACGCATTCAGCGAAGCCCAGTTCACGCCGATGTTCTTCACATCGCGGTCGGTCACTTCGATGAACTTCGACTCGATCATGACCTGTTCGGTCTGGCGATCGAGGCTGAGGATGATCGGCTTGATGCGTTGGATCGCGGAAGCGCGTTCCGTCACCACCAGCGCGTTGCTGCGGGCGTCGACGACGATCTTGCCGCCAACTTTCGGGTCGGCCATTGCGTCCACCGTCGGTTTGACTTCGGCGGCCTTGGCGTAGTTAAGAATGAATACCTCGGTCGTGACCGGCTCCAGATTGAGCGATTCCTGGCTGACGACCTTGATGATGTTGCCGTCTTCCACGAAAGTGAATCCGACCGGATCGAGCACGACCTTGAAGATCTGGCGCCACGTCACGTCGCGCAGTTTGATCGTCGTTTTGCCCTGCAGGGTGTCCGGAATCACGAGATTCAATTCGAACAGGTCGGCCACGTTGCGGAGCACCGTGCGGATTTCCTCGTCGGGGAAATCGACCGACAGCGTGTCCTTGCTACGGGCAACCGGCGCGGCTGCCTTCGCGTCCGCCGGAGCGGCCGCAGCGGGAGCAGCAGGAGCGGCGGCCGGAACTTCCACCGCGGCCGGGGCCGGAGCGGGAGCAGGAGCGGGCGCCGGGTCGACGGCAGGAGCGGGGGCCACTGGAGCCGCATCCGGCGCAGGGGCTGGTTGATCAGGCGCAGGTTGCGCTCGACTAATCGAGAGCACCGGGAGGGCGAGCAGTGTTGCAGTAAGCAAACGTGTTCTCATGGAATTTTTCCGGGTTTGGAAGTGGACAGAGCGATGGGTCGAGCAAACTTTTCTCCTTGATACAATAACGTGAAGGTGGTGCTCGTTATTTCGAAGACTTCTACCTCGTATGTAGCGTTTTCAAAGGTAATTGGGATGCGGTCGCCTACTTTAAAAGGCTTTTTACTAACGAATAAGACACGTTGACCGCTCAAGTTCGTGCCGGTGTTTACAATCGGCGGTAGTTGCTCCACCAGGACATGAAGAATGTCTTTTGCGGATACAGGCTTTGGTTTGTTCGCCGCTTCCAACTCCTCTTTGGAGGGTCCGGTGTAGGGATTGAACGGATCCTTGGCGGTCGCCGGCAGGACGGCGGCGGCGGGATCGGCCGGCTTGGTCAATTTCTTGCCCAAATCGACGGAAGACGCGCGGGAGGCCGGAGGAAGGAGGTCGGCCCGGCGCCCTTGCGCCGATACCGTGCCGCAGCCCGCCAGGACGACGCACGCGCACAGACTGTATCTGGTTGAGCGTTTCATGAAGGGGGTTGGCCAAGGTACTCGACCACTAATCTTGCCCTGAGCGCATCGACCGGCTGGCTCCCGTCGGCGCCCATTTCGCTGGTCACGTCGCGACGGACCTCGGCCGATTTGAAGCGGCAAAAACGATCTCCGCTTTCGAGCTTCCGGATGAAAGTAAGGATCTGCCGAAACGTGCCCGTCAGGTCGAGAGTGTAGGGCACCACAATATACGTACCCTTGGTCCCCGCGTACGAGGCCGGCGGCGGGGCGGAGGGAGTGGGCAACTTCACGCCGGTTTCGGATTCAAGTTGGATGAAGTATCGAACGTTGCTCGGAATGTCGTTGGGCCGAATCAGGCGCGAAGATACGTCCGCGTTGATCTTCTCGAGCGTCGCCACTTGATCCTGCAGACCGGAAGAGTAATCGAGATTGGCTTTCAACCGCGCGGCCTCGGCCGACTTGGCGGCCAGCTCCGTCTCCAATTCGCCGGCCGCTGGATAGCGGTAGACCAGTACCGCGAGCAGGAGAATAGCGAGTCCGGCCGCGCCCACGACCAAGGGCTGTTTCTTGACGTAGGCTTGAATGGATTCTTTGGTAGTACTCATGGCTTTTTCGCCGGAGCTTTGGGCTTGAACAACAAATCGAGCACCATGCGCTGTCCGATGGAATCGCGGGCGACGTTTGTGGTGGAAATGGTAAACCGGGAGACCAGCTCAGGATCGCGTTGGAGCTGCTCGACGTAATTGGAAACGGCCGCTCCGGCCTGATCCGAAGTGCCCTTCACATATGCCCGGATGATCAGGTCGTTCTCGCGCGCTTCGACTCGATCGAGGGCGACGTCTCGCGGAAGCGTGCTACCCAGGCGGAGAATCAATTCCGATAGTTTGATCCGCTCTTCGCCGGCAAAGGCAGCCAATTCCTTGATCTTCTTTTCCTCGGCGAGAAATTTCCCGTAGAGATCGATGGCCGCCTTGCTGCCGACCTTGTCGCGTTCGATCTGTTGTTCCGCGTTTTTGATTTCCTTGCGGACGTTCGCCAGCCGGTACTCCTGGTACCCGACCAACAGCAGGAGGATGCTGGCGACAACAACGGCAATGCCATTGATGAAGAAAGAAGTCCGCACCACTTTGGTGTCGGGCAATTGAGCGAAATTGCGAAAGTTCGGATGCCAGGCTGGTGCGCTGGCTGCCGCTCCTTTCTCGGAGGATTTCTTAGGAAGCGACAGCATGGTTATGGCTAATCATTAGGCTCATGAGTCCGAGGCAGCGGGCATCGAGCTCGGCTACCGGCACGTTGCTGCCTATCGAGATTCCACGGCTCTGAAGCCACGGAGCATAATCGATCTTGAGCAGACTTACTCCGAGTTGATGGGAAAGTGCGCTTTCCAGCCAATCGAACTTCGCCGGCAGGAGAGTACAAACAACCTGCCCGATCGATTGACCGGTCTGAACCTCGAAGAAGCCGATCGAAGATTGCAATTCCTTCAGCAGTTTCTTGATCAACACCGACGCCATGCCGGTGAAATCGAAGGTATTCGAGTTGAAAAGTTTTCGGGCAGACTCCTCGTCCTTCAAACCGAGCTCCTTCTGCACGACGGGAATCATCGCATCGAGCCCTTGGGCGATCGGACGCGAAGTCTCGACCCCGTTCGCGCTGACGATGAACGACTGCGTCGAATCCGAATCCATCTCCAGCACCAGCGTCGGCGCGGCCGATTTGGAAAACGCGAGATAGTCGACCAAGGCGCCGAGCGTCGACAGGGTCCCCAGCTCGAGGCGTTCGGGATAGACGCCGCGATCGAGCAATTTCTTTTGAGTGGTGGTGATCTCTTCCGTCGTCATCCCAGCCACAACGAGGTCCTTCTGGGCCGGGTTGGTGACATCCGCCTCTGTCCCGTCCCTTGAATTGACCACCGCCAGGGTGTATTTGTCCAACTCGATGCGGAACTGACCCGTCACGACTTCTTCCAGATAGCCGGCATCCTTCATTCGCTTCGGGTCCAGCGACAAACGCCGGACCAGTCGTTTCGGGGCATAAACCCCGCAGGTCGCGCGGATGTAACCGCCACTCGCCCGTTTCGGCTGTAGCTCGCCGAGCACCTGGGCCAATGCCTCATCGCCACCGGAAACCGGGCAGGATTTCAGCTCCTCGATCTCCAGGGGGCCGGTCATCGACGACGTGCGCGCAACCGCCACCGTGTGGCTGTTCACTTCGACGAAAAAACCTTTCGACTTCTTGGAAAAAAGCATGCGGTGAGCGGGATTACGGATAACTCGGCATTCGGGAGGGGAACTTCACTGCAAAGGGGGAAAATTATTTTTTAGGCGGTCGGCTGGGATTGCGAAAATGCCGCTTTGGGGGCATCTAACACAAGAGAAAGCGGCTCGCTAACTCGTCACTGGTCGGTATTTACCGTTTATTTAGACAATTAATTGCAATTACATAAGTCGCGTAATTAGACAACAAAAAACCCGCTCCAAAATACGGAGCGGGTTTCCA
Organism: uncultured Opitutaceae bacterium; assembly: GCA_964546955.1. GTDB lineage: Bacteria > Verrucomicrobiota > Verrucomicrobiia > Opitutales > Opitutaceae > CAZJLP01. The sequence goes on from CAZJLP010000025.1 coordinate 38,927, forward strand.
AAATTTGTAACGGCTTACGAAACTTAGATCACTTCTGCCACGTACGCTTTTTGTGGCGGTTCGCCTTGAGACGCTTCCGGCGTTTGTGCTTCGACATTTTCAGACGACGTTTCTTCTTCAGATTGCCCATGGTGTAGGAATTTAAAGGTCCAAAGTGGGAAGGATTAAGGGGGGTGTAAAGTTCTTTTTGGGAGGGGGG
>CAZJLP010000025.1:39135-48787 GCA_964546955.1 uncultured Opitutaceae bacterium
GCCCCCCAGGGCCACGGCTGACGGGGGGCGTACCGTACCTCGTGCGCGGGGCGCCAGGGGGGCTCCGCTCCGGAAATCTTTCTCTTTATTCTTTCTCTTAATCTTTCTCTCGTTCGAGGAAGGGTTGCACAGCACCTACTCCCGACTGACCGCCATGGGGTACCACTTCCTCCACCTTTCCTCCGAACGAGAGAAAGATTAAGAGAAAGAATAAAGAGAAAGAGTCGCGAACCTCCAAGCCCCTACCCCACCTCAGCCCAGTCCCCCACCGCGGTCGAATACACCAGCAGCCGCACGCGATGACCCGGGAAAAAGGGAGCCAGACTCGTCCCGTAGGCCGCAAGCTGGGGCCGGTACTCCGCCACAAGTCGCTGGAGCACGTCCGCATCCCGCTCTTCCGCGCGCCGGCGATTCGTCTTCCAATCGACAATCCAAAGTTCCCGCCCGTCCGGGTCGTGTAGTGTCAGATCCACGACGCCGTCGATCCACGCGTTTTCCCGCAGCGGCGCGAACACGGAAAGCTCGGCCAGGCGGCGCCAGCGCGCAGCCGTGAGATCTCTCCAGGCCGCGCTCTGCCTGAGCCGGCTCGACTCCGCTTCTGCGCGCGGTCTAAACCCGAGCGACTCCGCGGCGGCCAGGGCCGAAGCAAGATAGTTTTCCTCCTCCTTTGCACCCTGGCTCCAGGGCCAGAACTCCAGCGTCTCGTGCCACCAAAGCCCGTAGTCAATCGCGTCGTCAGCCTCAATCGAAGGCAGCACAACGTCGAGCGCGCTTTCGTGCCGCGCGCCGCGCACCTGATCCGGCTTTTCCGAAAGCTGATGGGGCAGTATTCGCCCGGGCAGCGGCCCCGCTTCGGCCCGAAACGGCCGCAATACCTCGGGCACCGTTTGGGCCGAAGGCGCCGGGTCCGCCGGTTCGAGCAGGACTCGTCCATCCAGGCGGGGCAGGGTCTCGAACAAGTCATTCGAGGCCCACAGCTCGGCGAAGCTCTTGGTCCGCTGGCGGCCTCCAAACTCCGCGTGCCAGGGCACGATGAGATGGCGGCGCACGCGCGTAAACGCCACATAAAGCAACCGGACCAATTCGCGAAGCCGCTCGCGTTCGCGGGCCTCGCGCGTCTCCGCCGGAAGGCTCTGCGCATCGAAATAAACCCGGGCCGCCTGCCCACCTTCCGCCACCAAGCGCAGCCCCGTTTCCGGCGCTTTGCCGATTCCGCGCCAGAGTCCGAGCGGGATTACCACCGGCCACTCGAGTCCTTTGGCCGAATGCGCCGTGAGGAGATTGATCGCGTCCTCCTCCGGCTTCCCGGAGGGCCTTCCTTCGTCCAAATGCTGCAGCAATTCACGCAGCCAGCCCCGGGGCGTCATTCCTTCCAATCCGAGGGTGGTCGCTTCCGCGAGGAGCCGATCAAGTTCGCCCGCGAGTCCACCGCTCGGATCGAGCCGGCGCGCTTTTTCCTCGAGGCCGCAGTCGCGCGCCAGGCCGAGAGCGAATTCCCCGAGGATCAGGCCTTCGTCGTCCACCTGCAGCAGCCACGGCCGCAGCGCGGCCAGGGCAGAACGCAACGGCTCCGGATGCTCCTCGGGGGTATCCCATCGGAACCCGGACTTGTCTCGCAATTCGTCGGCCAGCAACGAATCGCTCACTGCGAAAATTTCGCGCAGCACGCCAAACCATTCGAACGCGTTTTCCGGATCCGCCACGACAGAAAGGAGGCCGGCTAGCCAGGCATAAACCGGGTGATCTCCGTTGCGATTCTTGCGCAGCAACAAAGCCACCTTCAGTCCCGCGGCTTCGAGCGCCCCCCGGGCGGTCAACAACCAGTCGTTGCGCGGGGCAAGCAGGCAAACCTCACCCCAATCGCGCGCACCCACCGCCCCCGGTCCGTGCGCCGCGAGGAACAGCGCCAGCTGGCGCGCCTCCTCCTGCTGCCAGCTCTCGACCTTGGACGGGAGCGTAGGCGGCAGCACAAGAGGAAGGCAATTGATCAGGCCTTCCTCGTTCGCGGGCGACGCCTCCAAGGGCACATAGGCGACCTGGAGCAATGTTCGCGTGACCTCGTCGGCCGCCGCCAATCCGAGATTGTGCTCTCGATCCGGACCGAACGCCGCCGGAAAGCCGCGGTTGAGCCAGGCGATCACTTGACGCGGAGCGCGAAACGTCACTTGAAAAGCGAGCAACTCCCCGCCATCGCCGCGCGCGAACGCCTCCACATAGCGGAGGAAGTTTCGAATATCGGCGCGGCCTCCGTAAATCGCCTGCTGCCCATCCCCCACCAGACAAAAATGCCCCGGCCGCGGCGGCTCTCCTCCGCCCGTCGGCCACGTGGCGAGCGGCGCCCCCACGGGCCGCGTGATCTCTGCCAGCACCGCGAATTGATGCGCATCCGTGTCCTGGGCTTCGTCCAGAACGACACGCCAGCCTTCGCCGCGGATCGCATCGAGTACAGCGGGCTGGCGCAGGACGCGCAGCGCGGCTTCGACTTGGTCCGCATAGGTCTGAACCCCGCGCTCGAAGCGAAACGCGCGATAGCGCGTCGCGAGCTCGGCCGCCAGCGTCGCCCCCGCATCGGCCAGCCAAAGTTTCAACGGCGCCATCCACGCCGTCGCGAGTTCGTTCAACCGCGCGGCGCTGCCCGTGCACTCATACGGAGGAAGAAACCCTTTCTCCTCGCGAAAACGACGGGCCCACGCGCGCGCGCCCTCCTGGCTGATCTCGCAGTTCTTCCGGCCCGCGCCCTTGGGCACGATCTCGAGCAATTGCTGCAACATCGCGTCCTCCGGCGGCGGCGGCAGCCCGACCGGTCTCCGGTCGAGGAACGTCCGGGCGGTCACGGCGTCGAGGGTGCGCGCAAGTTCGAAAAGATTCTCGAGCGGCACGTGGCGGAGAAAAGCGTCGATCTGCTCCGACGTCAGCTCCGCGAACTGCATGCTGTCCTGCTCGAGGAAGGTCTCCCAAAGCGTGCCATCGTCCTCGGGCACGACGGTGGGATTCAAATTCAGTCCCAAGGTCTGGCCATAACGCTGCGCGAGCAGGAGACAGAAGCTGTGAATCGTGCCGAAGAAGGCGCGCTCGAGATGGTCGAGCGGAGCAAGCGAGGCAGCCCCCCGCTCCACGAGACGGCGGCTGAGAACGCTCCGCGCGCGCTGGCCCATCTGCGCCGCGGCTTTCTTGGTGAACGTGACCACCGCGGTCTTCGGCAGCAGCCGCGCCGCGTCCGCCGACAACGCCATGGCCGCGATCCGTTCGGAAATGGCCGTCGTCTTGCCCGAGCCGGCGTTTGCGCTCACGGCGAAATTGCGGTCCCACTCGAGGCGAAACCGTTCGCGCGCGACCCCGTCGATCAGTTCAGGCATCGCCATCCTTTCCTTCCGCCTCGTCCGAGCCAAATGTGACCTGAAATTTTTCGGCCAGGATCGCTTCTGCGATCGGCACGCAAGCCAGCGGCCATCCATACGGGTCGGGCGCGTAGTCGGAACGGTCGGGAGTCAGCGCTCCATAACGGCCGGTCTTTAGTTGTCGCATCACCTGCTCGAGCAAAACCAAGGCGGCGGGAAGCTCTCTCAAACCGAGGGAAGTCATTCCGCCCGCTTCGGGTTTGACCATCCAGACGTTCCCGTCGACGGCGCCCAGCGACTGCGCGGCCGCGAGGTACACGCCCAGCTGCAACGACGAGCCGTGCCGCGCCATGCGCTCGACCGAGAGCTGCGCATCGGCGCCGGTTTTGAAATCCACGATATTGACCGTCGCGCCCTCCCACCCCGGGCGATCGAACAGGGCCAGGTCGACCCGGCCCGAGACCTTCAAACGATCCTTCGCGCTGACTCGGACGTGGGCTCCCGCCGGTAGCTTCAGCTCTGTGGCGATGTATCGCCCCGCCGGCAGCGCGAAAACATGTTCGAGCAGCAGCCGGCAAGTGGCGGACAACTCGGCATGAAATGAATCCCAGTACCGGTCCCGCGGCCAGCGCGCGCGACAACCGGCCAGCGCGGCCTGCAGCCGCTCCCACGCCGGCGCCGCCTGGGGCCTTTCGCCGAACGCTTCTTCCACCGCCGGCGTCCGCAACGCGAGGGCCATCATCTGGTGAGCCAAGAGGCCGAGCCCTTTCTTGCGCGTGCGGGCGAGCGGAGTCCAGTCGACCCGCCGCACCTTCAAGACGGCCTCGAACCACAGTTCCGCCGGGTCCTGCGCGCCGCGCTCGATCAACCGCACCGGCAGCACCTCGGGGCGCAGACGGGGATTCTTGTGCGAAAGAAAAAACTCGTCGAAAGGCCGCGCCGGATCCCGGCGTCGCCGCCAAAGTTCGAACCAGCGGGCGAAAGCCGGACTTGGGTCGGGGACGTGAGCCGGGCGCCCCGGCCGAGCCAGCGCCGCGAAAGCCGCCTCGATCGTGGCGTCGGCGCAACGACTCAACATCACGCGTTCGAGCCAGCTATTGGGCGCAAGCTTGATCTCGGGCTCCTCGTCGTCGTACAGCGCGGCCGAAAAAACGACCTCCTCCCGAGCGTCGCGGGCGAGGGCGGCGTAGCTTTGCCTTTCCAGCCACGCGCGGTGGTCGCTGGTGTAGAGCCCGAGCGAAAATCGCCCCCGGCGATTGAGCTCTTGTCGATGCGCGTCGGTCAGCCAAGGCGTTGAATCGCGGCGCAGCGGCCAGCGCCCGGCATTCGCCTCGACGAAGATCAGGTGCGACCACGCCAAGCCCTCCGCTCGCCGGCGGGAGGTCAAGGTAACTCGCGCAAAGGCGGCGCGTCCTCGCGCGGCCAACGGCGGGCTCGCGGCCGGGACGAACGACGCGAGGGCGGCGTAGACGACCCGGGCGGGCAGCGCGTGCGCATCGCGCTGGGCGAAAGCGCGCAGGGCTGACCAGCCGGGGGGCATCGCCACATCGAAACGCGCGGACAAGGCTTCGAACCGGTTCAACGCGTCGGCCAAGGAGAGTTCGGCCGGCCAGGGCGGCAGCAGCGCGGAGGCGATTCGACCGACTTCGCGATCGAGTTTGTCGTTACTGGCTTCAAGCTGCGTCACGTAAGCCTCGAGCGCGTGAGTCTGTCGGTCGTCGAACAAACGTTCACAGACCAGCCGCGCCCCGGCCATCGGCAGCTGAACCTGCCCGACCGCGCGCAACAGGGGCCATAAATCGAGCAGCGCCTCGAGCGTCGCTCCACTCTCGTAAAAGCCCACGAGCGATCGCTGGATCTGCGCGTCCAGCGACGGCGTGCCGGCCGATTCCAGCAAGTCCACAAATGGAATTTTCTTCTCGGAGAGCCGCCGCGCAAGGTGAAGGTGGCTGCCATCGGCGTTCGGAAACACGACGCCGATCTCGGTGGCCCCCGTGGCGAGAAGCTCCGCCACCTCTTTTGCGACCAGCTCCATTTCGTCTGCCCGCGTGCGTCCGACAATTATCCGCGCGCCCGGCGAAGCGGCCTCGATGGACGAAAGCGGAGCGGCGCGGTGGGCCAAGAGGTCCGCCGCGGCGTCGCCCGCCCCAGCCGTGGCGTCAGGCGGGAGGACGACCGGCTCGACGCCCAGAAACTTTTCCCACAACGCGACCCAATTCTCGTCGAGCGCGTCCGGACCGCCGAAGACCGGCTCGGGCAACGCAACCGTGAGAGCGGGGAACCGCCGCGCGAAAGCAGCCACGTTGAAAAACTCTCCCCATATCTCCGGACCGAGGCCGTAGACGAGCAGGCGTCCACCGATCTGCGGTGCACCTGGGGGAAGCGCGCGCAACGCCGCGGCCTCGCTCTGACGCGCGGCAAAGTCATAACCGAGGCGTTCGACCCATTCCGTCAGCTCGCCGAAAACATCGCGCAGGGGCTCGAGAGGGAAGTCTTCCGCTCGGAACCCGCCTTTCAACAAATCGTCGAAATCGTCGAGCGCGCGCTCCGGATCGCTCTGCAAACTCTTCCAGAATCCCCAGGCGGGTTCGTCCGGCGCGAGTCCGGCCAGCCGGCGTTCGATCGCGGTGCGCAACCCCAGCAAGAGGAGCTCGCGCCCCAGGACGGGTTTCGCCGCCGTCGCATCGTCCGCCGCGGCCAATGCCAGCCATTTTTTTCGTGCGAGCCCAGGGGAAAGAAACTCCACACCCAGTAGCGGAATATGTTCCAGCAGGCAGCGCTGCTTCAAACCTTGGGCCTGACCGCGGGTGGGAACGACGACATACCGTCGCTCCAGCGCGTCCAAGGGGGCCGCAAGCCAGGGAAGGACGACCTCCCGCCAGGCGGCATCCGCCTGCCGAAAGAGGAACAACTGCACGGTGGGAGAAGACGTCGCCACAAGTCCGACGGATCAACGCGCAGGAATTCACCCAGCTCAACTCAAACCTCGCGGCAACGGAGTAATCCGAGGACGCGTTCATGCGCTGCAGCTCGGCATTTAAACCTCGCCTTTCCGACCACCCCACGGATTGAACAGAGATAACGAGAGAACGAAGGACCGCGCGTTAGCCCCACGACGGTCGCCCAGCGCGAGCGTGGACTTAAAATTCCGCTCCACAAGCGGCTCTTCGTTTCCTCGTTGTCTTTTGTGAAATGGTTCGGAGGAAGGCCGATTCAGAAGGTGGCTCTCCGCCTCTGTCATTCGCTATTCGCCCCTGTTTCGGCGTGCGGCCGACAACAAAAAACCCCGCCGGGCGGGCGGGGTTCTCGGAAATTCAACTCAGGCCGGCTTACTTGGCCAACGCGTACTTGGCGGCGTGCGATTTCGCGCGAGAAGCGGCGTTCTTGTGCACGACCCCCGACTTCGTCGCCTTGTCCATCGCGGACGTATAAGCGATCGCAGCGGCTTTGGCTTCCTCAGCATTGCCGCCCTTGATCGCGGCTTCCAACTTCTTGTGAAGGGTCTTCAGACGGGTCTTGACCCCTTTGTTGCGGGCGGTGAAACGCTCAGTCTTACGGGCTGCTTTGATTGCTGACTTGGTATTGGCCATGACGAATTAAAGTTGGGAAGCTGGGCAAAAACTCAGACCCAGCGGGGAGAGTCAAGGGTATTGTCTTTCCGGCCCCGCTGCGGGCTAGGGCCGAAGGGCTCTAAGCCGCTAAGGTCTAAATCCTAGGCTCAATGGCTCTAACGCAGTTTTCTAGCGTCTGATAACCTTCGCTCGTCAGCTTTTGGTAGGGCGAGATTCTAGGGTTGAGCCACTCGCGTCTCACACTCACCCGGGATCTCGCCCTACTGTATGTCCGCGGTGATCGCGATGGCGACGCGCGGCAGGAGACGGAAGCGACCGTATGAGCCGAAAAAATCCTTAGTTTCGGGGCCGTAAGCCGGATTCTGTGGACGAACTCTCGAGGAGCTCGTGCGACCGTCATTTCTCTCGGGCCTCTTGCGAAGCCCGTCCGTCTCAGCCCCGCGAGGAGCTGCGACCGGATGCGACATACCCGCGGCTGTTGGGCGGGCCGCCCAGCCGCCTATTTTGTCTTGCACCGGATTGGGTTTTTCGTGCCGCCGTCCTCGCGGACGAGCGCGGTGGGCTCTTACCCCACCTTTTCACCCTGACCTTGGACCGCCGCCGAAACGGCGATTCCAGGCGGTTTGTTTTCTGTGACACTGTCCGTCACCGTGGGATTAACCCGCGGTGCCCCGGCTTGAGCGGAAGCGTGTCCGGGCGGTGGCCTTTCGACCGGCCGCCTCGGCGCGTCAACGTTTCTTGCCGGGAATCCTGCCCGGTGGTGTCCGGACTTTCCTCTCAGAGTTGCAACGAGCGCGGCGTTACCCGCGCCTTGGGATCAAAGAACTCGGAGCGACGATCTGGCCCCGAAACTAAGGAAGGCTGAGTGTGCCAGAGGAAACCGATTGTGCAAGCGCGACCCGCGCGGGCGGCATGAGAGAGAGCCATGGGCCGCTCGCGGACAGGCCGAGCTTGGTGGCGCCCGCTCATTCTGGCGAGCGGGTCGGCCCCGGTGCGCCAGCGCAGGGTCTCGCCGCGCGCAAGCACAACGCGCATTCCTCGCCTGGGCGCTGAACCGGGATTGACTGCTCCGCCGATCGGCGGGGTAGCCCGGCGAGCCGATCGCAGGTTTGTATCAGGACTCCCAGTACACGATGCGGCCGCACTGGTCGCACGTTCCGAGCTTGTCGCCCTTGCGCGATTGCGACTCCACATCGCTCGAGGCCTTGAGGTGGCAGCCCCCGCATTTGCCGCCCCGGATCGGAACACAGACCGGCTGGCCCCGCGCGGCGATTCGGTCGTAAAGTCGCAGGGACGGCTCGTCCAGCGGGCGGCGCGCGGCGGCGACTTCCGCCTGGGCGGTTTGAAGCTCCGCCGCGAGGTTCGTTTCGCGCTCCTTCAGGTTGCGGATGCGCGTTTCGTGTCCCGCGATGTTCTGCTTCAGCAAGGCTTCAGCCGCCAGGAACTTCTTTTTCGCCTCGTCGATCGAATACATCACACCCAGCTCCTGCTCTTCCAACGTTCCAATTGCGGATTGGGTTGTTTCGATCTCGTGGCCCAGGGCCTGAAATTCGTCGTTTTTGCGCACGGCCATCTGCTGGGTTTTGTACTTGGCCAATTTCACCTCGGCGGAGCCGATCTCCGTCTCGATCACCTTCTTTTTGGCCTCCAGTTCCTTCATCTCGTTGCGAGCGACGTCGATGGCGCTTTTTTCAGCCGCGATCTTGGCTTCGACCGCGGCGATTTCGCGCGGCGTCGCTTTCAGCTGAGCCTCGAGAGCCAGGCGCTTGCTGTCTCGGTCTTGAAGGATCAGGAGGCTTTCGAGAGCAGGGTGACGCATGGTTTGGCCCAGTCATGGCAAGTCACAGCGGACCGCTCAAGCCTTAGAATGGGGCACCCTTCCCCATGCGGGGCCGCTCAGATGTAGTACATCTCCTCACCCGCCTTGGCCAAAAATTTATCCAAGGTGTACGTCTTGACCTTCGCCTCCAAGGCCAGGCGAATCTCTTTCCAAATTTGATTTACCCGCTTTCCGGACTGCCCCTCCCCGGCAGTGGTGATCTCGAGCAGGTCGCCGTCGATCACGCGCACGATGTCGAGCAGGGTGATGTCTTCCGGGGAGCGCGCCAGCGCGTAGCCTCCTTGTTTTCCACGGCGGCTCACGATGAGTCCCCCGTTGCGCAATTCGCTCAAAATTTGGACCAAATAATTGGCCGGGACCGCCTCGATCTTCGCGAGCTGTTCGATGTGCGCCAAGCCTTCTCCACCGTGCTGGCGAGCGAGCTGCGCCAGGACTCGGCAGGCATAATCGACTTTGACCGACAACTTCATTTTCGGGACGCTAAATTTTAATCTTAGGTTCGCAACCTAAAATACTTTTCCTCTCCTCGGAAAAAAGCCCGCTTTTTACGCAAAAAAGGGGTTGTCCGCGCCCCCCTTTTCCGAAATATTTTTACCTTTCCGTTCCTCGACGTTCCCACTCCGACATGGCCGACTCACCCGACTCGCAAAACCTCTCCAAAGCCCAGGCAGGCGCCGTCGATTACGACGCCTCCAAAATTCAAAAACTCGAAGGGCTGGAGGGTGTTCGGAAGCGGCCCGACATGTATATCGGCGACACCAACGAACGGGGTCTGCATCACTGTGTTTTTGAGGTCGTCGACAACTCGATTGACGAGGCGCTGGCCGGCTTCGCGAGCGAGGTAAAGGTCACCATCCATTTGGATGGGTCCTGCTCGATCGAAGACAACGGCCGGGGCATCC
>CAZJLP010000025.1:48797-68257 GCA_964546955.1 uncultured Opitutaceae bacterium
GGTGCTGACCAACCTGCATGCCGGCGGAAAATTCGGGAAAGGCGCCTACCAAGTTTCGGGGGGGCTGCACGGTGTCGGCGCCAAGTGCGTCAACGCGGTTTCCGAATGGTTCGAGGCTGAGGTTCGTCGCGGCGGCAAGGTCTACCAGATGCGGTTCGCGCAGGGTGTGACGACGCAGAAAATGACGGTGATCGGAGACACCAAAAAAACGGGGACAAAAATCACCTTTCGTCCGGACCCCGAGATCTTCAAGACGACCCGCGAATTTCAATATGAGATCCTGGCCAAGCGGCTCCGCGAGCTGGCGTTCCTGAATCCAGGCATCCACATCGAACTTGCGGACGAACGCGCCCAGAAGGGCGACAAGTTTTACTTCAAGGATGGCATCACGGAGTTCGTGAAATTCCTGAACACGAACAAGAATGTAGTGCACGACAAGCCGATCACGTTCAGCGACTCCGTCGCGAACGAGACGAATGCCACCCTGCCGAACATCGTGGTGGACGTGTCGATGCAGTACAACGACAGCTACAACGATCAGGTCTTCGCCTACGCCAATTCGATTTTCAATATCGAGGGCGGCACACACCTTTCCGGTTTCCGCACCGCTCTGACGCGCGTGGTCAACAACTTTGCCCGGGGCAACAATCTCATCAAGGAAAAGGACCCGTCGATCACCGGTGACGACGTGCGCGAAGGCCTGGTGGCGGTGATTTCCGTTAAGGTTCCCGAACCCCGTTTCGAAGGTCAGACGAAGACCAAGCTCTCCAACAGCGAGGTCGACGGCATCGTGCAGAAGATCGTGGGCGAAAAGCTCAAATTTTTCTTCGAGTCGAACACAGCGATCGCGAAGCGCATCATCGACAAGACGCTCAACGCCGCGCGCGCGCGCGAAGCGGCCCGCAAGGCCCGGGAAACGGTCCGCAAGGGCGCTCTCTCCGGCGGCGGCCTCCCCGGCAAGCTGGCGGACTGCTCCGAGCGGGATCCAGCGCTGACCGAGCTCTACATTGTCGAAGGCGACTCGGCCGGCGGTTCGGCCAAGCAGGGCCGCGACCGGCGCTTTCAAGCGATCCTGCCGCTGCGCGGAAAACTGATCAACACGGAGAAGGCCCGTCTGGATAAAGTGCTCTCCAATGAGGAAATTCGCACGCTGATCACCGCGGTGGGCACCGGCATCGGAGAAGGCGACGACAATGTTGGCGGTTTTAACCCCGACAAAGCCCGTTATCACCGCGTCATCATCATGACCGACGCGGATGTGGACGGCTCCCATATCCGCACCCTGCTCCTGACCTTCCTCTATCGGCAGATGAAGGGCCTGATCGAGCGAGGCTACGTCTACATCGCCCAGCCCCCGCTGTACAAAATCAAGCGCAAGAAACGCGAGCAGTACATCGACAATGATGAACAGTTGAACCGCATCCTTCTGGAACTGGGCTCCGAGGACGTCGTGCTCACCCGCAACAAGGACCTCCACGTTTTCGCCCCCGCGCTGATCGACAAGGTGGTCGAATCTCTCGCCGCGCTGGAAAAACTGGGCGCCGGCGTCACGCGGTATGGCGCGATCCTGGCCGAGTACCTGGATCGCCGCGATCCGGCAACGCACGCCCTGCCTCGCTATGTCGCGCGTATTCGCGAGGGCAACCGCGAGTCGCACGAGTTCCTGAAGGACGAAACCGCGCGCGCGACGTTTGTGCAGCAGCATGGCCTGGACGCGGATCTCTTCGAGCAGCCGGATTCGACCACGAAGAATCCCTTCAGCACCAAACGCATCACGATTCACGAAATCTTCGAGTCGACGGAGATGTCTAAATTACTCAACGCGATCGCCGCCACTGGACTCGAGATCGACCGTTTCACACGGACCGAAGACGCCCGCTATACCGTGACGGAGAATCTCGGCCAGAAGAGCGAATCCAAAACCGAGCTTTTCTCCCCGCTCGAGATCCTCACGCATATCCGCGGCCTTGGACGCAAGGGCCTCAGCATCCAGCGCTACAAGGGCCTGGGCGAAATGAACCCGAAGCAGCTGTTCGAGACCACGATGGATCCGGAAAAACGGCGCCTGCTGAAAGTCTCGATTAACGACGCCGCCAAAGCCGACGCCCTCTTCACCTTGCTCATGGGCGACGAAGTCCCTCCCCGCCGCCAATTCATCGAGGACAACGCGCTTAACGTGCAGTACCTGGACGTTTAACGGCTTCGCCTAATTTAGAAGTAAAAATGTCGAATGAAGAATTCGGTCTCCCGCCGACACTGACCTTCATTCTGCATTCTCCATTCATCATTCTTCATTTGTTTTAACTGTGTACACCGCTTCCGAGAAACTTTCGTCCGCCAATATCACCGACATCATGCAGACGGCGTACATCGACTATTCGATGTCGGTCATCATCTCGCGGGCCTTGCCGGATGCGCGCGACGGGCTGAAGCCGGTGCAGCGGCGCATCCTGTACGCGATGTTGCGGGAAGGCCTGCTGCACAATCGCTCCTTCGACAAATGCGCGGGCGTGGTCGGTGAAGTCCTCAAAAACTATCACCCGCACGGCGACTCCTCGGTGTACGATACCCTCGTCCGCATGGCGCAGACCTGGGTCATGCGGTATCCCTTGATCGATCCTCAAGGCAACTTCGGTTCGGTCGACGGGGATCCGCCCGCTGCCTACCGCTACACCGAGTGCCGCCTCAACTCGATCGCCGAGGAACTGCTCTCCGACATCGAAGAAGAGACGGTCGACTTCGCCCCGAACTACAAGGAATCCACGGTCGAACCCACTGTGTTGCCGGCCGCTCTGCCGAATCTCCTGATGAACGGGTCGACCGGCATCGCGGTCGGGATGGCGACCAACATCCCGCCCCACAATCTGCGGGAGTTGATCACGGCAACCTGCGCGATCATCGATCGGCCGGGCATCTCCGTCGACGAACTCTGCACGATCGTGCAGGGACCCGACTTTCCCACCGGCGGCACGATCTCCGGCCGCGAAGGGATCCTTTCCTACCTGAAGACCGGCAAGGGCATCGTTCGGATCCGCGGCAAGGCCCACACCGAAGAGGTCAAGGGAGGGATGGAGCAGATCGTCATCACCGAGATTCCCTACAACGTGAACCGCGCCAACTTGGTCACGCGGATCGCGGAATTGGTGACCGACAAGCAGATCGACGGAATCCGCGACGTGCGCGACGAGTCCGACGAGAATACCCGCGTCGTCATCGAAATCAAACGCGGCGAACAGGCCAAGGTGGTCATCAACCAGCTGTTCCAGAAGACGGCACTGGAATCCTCGTTCGGCGTGACTCTGCTCGCCCTCGACAAGAAGCGGCCGAAGCAGATGAACATCAAAGAGTTGATCGAGTGCTACATCGAGCATCGCCGCGATGTCGTCACCCGCCGCACGAAATTCCGCCTCAAGCAGGCCGAAGACCGGGCGCACATCCTCGAGGGCTACAAGATCGCCCTCGATAACCTCGATGACTTCGTCAAAATAATCCGCGCATCATCGAATCGCGAGGAGGCCAAACAAAAGCTGATGGCCAAGTACCCCCTTTCGGTGCGTCAGACCGATGCGATTCTCGAGCTGCGACTGTATCAGCTCACTGGACTGGAGCGCGACAAGATCGAAGCCGAGTACCTGGAGTTGCTGAAGTTGATCGAAGAATTGCGCAGCATCCTCGAAAGCGAGAGCAAGCTGTTGACCGTCATCAAGACCGAGCTTCTCACCCTCAAGGAGAAATACGGCGACGATCGCAAGACCGAGATCATTGCTGCGGCCGGGGAATTCCGCATGGAAGACGTCATCCCCAACGAGGGCTGTGTCATCACCGTCTCGCACTTGGGTTTCATCAAACGCACACCCGTCGCCGAGTACCGCAGCCAAAAGCGCGGCGGCAAGGGCATCATCGGCACCGAAACCTACGAGGACGATTTCGTGGAGCGGCTCTTCACTGCCAGCACGCATGACTTTGTGCTCTTTTTCACCAACCAGGGCCAGTGCCTGGCGAAGAAGATCTATGACATCCCCGAGGGCGCCCGGACGACCAAGGGCAAGAGCGTGTCGAGTTTCCTGCGGCTGTCCGAAGGCGAAAAGATCGCCGCTATGATCTGTGTCGAGGCCTTCAGCGAAGACTTCTACATCGTCATGGCGACGAAAGCCGGCACGTTGAAGAAAACCCGCCTCTCGGAATACGAGAACGCGACGCGCGAAGGCGGCGTCGCCGGTATCCGCTTGGAGCCGAACGACACCCTCGTGGGCTGCGTCCTCACCAACGGCTCGAACGAAATCATCCTAGTCTCACACCAGGGGCAGGCAGTTCGGTTTTTCGAGGGAGCAGCCACGTTCGAAAGCGACACGACGCCCCCGATCGAAGGCACCGCGCCCCCTGAAATGGGCGAAAAACCGGAAGGCCTTCGCGCCATGGGCCGCAACACGGTCGGGGTGACCGGAATGCGTTTCAAATACGACGGAGACTATTTGCAGGCCATCGAAGTCTGCGATCCAGACGCCCGCTTGCTCGTCGCTCGCGAAGATGGAATCGGCAAACGGACTCCGTTCGCTGACTATCGACTCACCCGCCGCGGCGGTACGGGCGTCATCGCCATCGATCTTCCGGAGGACGGCTCGGTCAAGGTCGCGGGCGCCCTCAGCGTGAGAGACCATGACGAAGTCATGTTCCTCACGGCCAAAGGCCAGAGCATCCGCACCCGAGTCAAAGAGATACGCGAGACCGGTCGCGGCGCCAAGGGAGTGAAGCTCCTGACCTTGGGCGAAGGCGACAAGCTCTTGAGCGTAGCGCGCATCGTCGAGACCGAGGAACAGCTCGATGCAGCAGCCACGGCCGCTCCGGAAGCGACGCCTCCTGAGTCACCGGCGGTGACGTAAGGCCTGAGTCTCGAGCGCGGAGCTGGAAGCTCTTAGGAGGCGCCCTTCGGGGGCGCCTTTTTTCTACCGCAGGGCGGCGGCCGAGCATCCGCCTTCGAAGGAGCTCCGAAAAACGCGGCCAACCAACAAAAGGTGGAGCCCGCCGTCCCTGGGTGGGCTATTGGACGGCAATGTCCTAGTAACGTCGGACCTGAACCAATCCCGCACGCGCGGGATTCCACCTGAATTGCATCGCACCTCGTTTTCAGAGATCCCCTGACACTCAGCGATCAGTGGGCGGAGTTGCGGCCCTCATTCGACATCAGCAGAGGTGTCGCTGGCTGTGCTCGTGCAGCCAAAAATCGCCCAAGATTTCCGTGAAAGTGCCGATTCCACCTTGCCAACGTTATCGCTCGGCGTCTCCTTTCTAACGATTTTCGTTGCACGTATGGCCCGACGTTTGTCTCAGCTTCTCGATCCCTCTCGCATCACTTTGAATGTTCAAAGTTCGAAGCGCACGCTGGCGCTCAACGAAGTGGCGCGTTTGCTCGAGAATCATCCCGAAGTCGGCAATTTTCAGGGCTTTTACAACGAACTGCTGGCACGCGAGCGCCTGGACACCACCTGCTTAGGAAACGAGATCGCCCTGCCCCATGCACGCACCGAGCATGTGCACAAGATCGTGCTCGCCGTGGGCCGCAGCGACCGCGGAGTTCTCTTTGAAAACGGCGGCAATCAGAATGTCCGCTTGCTCTTTGTTCTCGGGACGCCGAAGTCCAACCCTACCGACTATTTGATGGTCGTAAGCTCTCTCTGCAAGATGCTCAAGGACCCGGTCAATCGCCAAGCCTTGCTCACGGCCTCCACGGTGGAAGCATTCATCCAAGCCGTCGTCAGGGCGGAAGAACAAATGCTCGCCCCGGCCGCGAAGTAAGACCGCCGGAAAGCCCGAGGCCAGAAGCCAGAAATCAGGGGTCCAGAGGTCAGACACCGGAGGCCAGAGGGCAGATCCCAGGAGTTAGAACAGGAAACTTTTGGTGTAGGAAGTCGCTGCTCGCAGCGATGCTACTCTACGGCGGATGTCAGCGATGTGGCCCTTGTCTTCTCAAGTCTGGCTCCCGGCTTTCTGGCCTCTGGTCCGCTGGCTTCTGGCTTCCGTTTATTTACCGCCCAGCTCCTTCACCAATCCGTCGGCACCGTAGACCGCGCGGAGGGCCTCCATGATTGCGCGCGCGTCGACCGAGAGCGCGCGAGCTTGCACATCCGAATAGGCGTAGTTCAACACGAGCGACTGGAGATTGCCGTCGAAAATAAGTCCCACATACTCCGCGTCGCGATTGATCACGGGACTGCCGGAGTTGCCGCCGATAATGTCGTTTGTGCTGACAAAATTGTAAGGGGTGGCGGGATTTACTTTGGATTTCGCCGCGATCCAACGCGGCGGCAAATCGAACGGCTCCTTGCCCTTGTGCTGAGCGGAACGCTCATAAAGTCCCGACATCTTGGTGAAGGGCTCCACGGGCTTGCCGTTTTCCTCGTATCCCTTCACTACGCCATGAGTAAGGCGCAGCGTGAAGGTGGCGTCAGGCGCCTGGTTGGCTCCGAACTTGGAGAAGCGCACCTTGGAAATGCGTTGATGCGCCTGCTCCTTGATTTCTCCCTGCTCTTCGATGAGCTTGCGGACCGTGCGGGCCTCGCTGTCCACAGCGCGAGCCAAGGCGATCATTGGATCGGTGTGCTGCGCGAGTTCCGCCGCGGGCTTTGCATAGAGAGTTTTCCGCAAGGCGACATCTTTGACCTTGGTGCCCAGCACGAGCTCGGTCGCGCGAGCCGCCGGCGCTTTGCCCGCCAAAGCCGCCTTCACCACGGGATCGTTCACGCCCAACTCCTTCGCCAGGTAGGTAAGAAAGTGGCTCAGCTTCAAAATCTCCATGTCGTCGTAAATCGGCTCCGCGGAGAACAGCGACAGTTCGAGTTCGGGCTTTGCCGAATCCCGATACTCCCGCAAGCGTTCGCCGTTGGGCTTGGCGTATTCATGCGGCGCCCGATAAAGCCGCCGCGCGATCGAAAACAATTGCGAATTGAAGCCGTAGGGTTCGATCAAGTTGTAGCGGGGCGCGTGCTTCACGAGCACCTTTTGAGCCTCGGCGATCCTGTCCCAGGCATCCTTGGCCTCGAATTCAGGCTTCTCCGCGGCATGGGCCTTGAGCGCAGCTTCTTCCGCTCTCTTCGCTTCGAACAGCGCGGGATCGAGCAGACCGGCCGCGCGTCCGTCGTAGACCTTGCGGCTGTTCTGGATCGTAAACAGCTCGTCCTTTGCGCGCCGGGCGTTCTCTTCGTCCCGCGCGCTGAAGCTCAGCAGCAGCACTTCGCGACTCTTGAGATAATTCATCGCGGCGGGCACGCGGACGTCCCGCTGGTACTCGAGCTCTGAAAGAGTCAGCAATCGCTCGGTGCCGCCGGGATGGCCGGACACAAAGACGAGTTCGTTTTCTTTGAGGCCGCTCTGATTCCATTTGAGAAAATGCTCCACCTTCGCGGGCTGGTCGTTCTCGTAAACCCGGAAGAAAGCGACGTCCATACAGTAGCGCGGGAACTCGAAATTGTCCGGATCGCCGCCGAAAAAGGCCGCCTGCTGCTCCGGCGCGAAAACAAGGCGGACGTCCGTGTAGCGTTTGTATTTGTAAAGGTGGTACATGGCGCCCTGATAGAGCGTGACCACGTCGCTGCGCAGTCCGGTCTTGTCGACGGATTCTTTTTCGATCGCCGCTTTCGCCGAACGGCGCGCCGCGAAGGCTTCGGCGGGGGTCGCGCCGGCTTTGACTGCTGAGTTGAGCCGGTCCGTCACATCTTCGATCCCGACCAGCACATTGAGTTCGAGGTCGAGGCACTTGAGTTCATCCGCGGGAGTCTTCGCGGCGAAACCGTCGCGGAGGTAATTGTTCGTCGCATTGCTCAGTTTCTGCAGGGCGTCGGACGCGACGTGGTGATTCGTGATCACAAGTCCTTGGGCGGAGACGAAGGACCCCGAACCTCCGCTGTTGAGCCGGATCGAGGATTTCTGCACGTGCTCGAGCCAGGCTGCGGTGGGCTCGAAGCCATAACGTTCCTTCAATTGCTGCCGAGGAGGCGCGTTGAGCAGCCACATGCCTTCATCGGCATGAACCGGGACCAGGGAGACGATGGACAGCAGCGCTGCGGAGAAAAGGGCACGAGTAGAATGAAACATACGTGATGCGAATGCCGGCGAAGCCGGATGGTTCTAGGGGCCGATGAAAACCTGTAGTGTGACGAAGGGGGCCCGGGAGGCAAGTCAGGGACGCGGTTCGAACCCGGGCGAGCCCTTCCCACCATCGGAGCTTGCGGCGCAGCGTCCGCCGTCAATTCTGGTTCGAGCGCGCATGATTCAATCCTTTGTCTTTAGTGAGGGTAAGTTGGTGGGACGCGATCTCGAGATCGAGGCGTTGAGACTCGTTCGCGCCGACAAGGGACTGGTGCTGTGGGTCGATTTGCAAAGCCCGACGCCGGACGAAATAAAAACGATCCTAGAAGGGGTTTTCCAGTTTCACCCCCTCACGATCGAGGACTGCGTCACACCGAGCTCCCTCCCCAAGGCGGAAGATTACGAAGATTACCTCTTCATCGTTACACACGCGGTCGACTTTACGCGGACAGACAAATTTCAAACGACCGAACTGGATCTTTTCCTCGGGAAAGATTATCTGGTCACGTTTCACCGCACCGCCTTGAAATCCGTGAGCGCCGCCATGGATCGGTGTGTAAAGGCCACGGGAGTGGTGGCTCGCGGCCCGGACCGTCTCGCCCATCTGGTCCTCGATCTGCTTGTCGATAACTATAAGCCGGTGATGGAAGAACTAAGGGGCGAACTCGAAACCATCGAGGAAGTGGTCCTGACCAAGGCCAGCGGGGACAGCCTCATCCCGCGGCTGCTGCAGGCTCGAAGCGACATCAACCACCTCCGCCAAATTATCCGCCCTCAGCGCGATGTGGTCAACCGTCTCGCCCACGGCGACAGCAAGATTATCCGAGCCCTGATGCTTCCGTATTTCCGCGACCTCCGCGACGGTCTTGTCCGCCTCGACGAATCGGCCGCCACCTATGCCGATCAGCTGCTGATCTCGTTCGACCTCTACCTCAGCAAGTCGACCTTCCAGGCAAACGAGGGCATTAAAGCGTTGACTGCGCTTACGGCGCTGACTTTGCCCGCGATGTTGATCGGAACGTGGTACGGCATGAACTTCGAACACATGCCGGAGCTCTCGTCTCCGATCGGTTATCAAATCGCCTTCGGGGCGACAGTCCTGCTCACCGGCGCGATGTGGTGGTGGTGCAAACGAAGGAGATGGATCTGACGCGAAGCGCTCGCGCGCCTTCGCTAATGGAGAAGGAAGAATGATGAATGGGGAATGCAGAAAGACGCAGCGGCCCAACTTCGGAGCCGCGACTAGCAACCTGAGCTTCGCATTCTTGATTCATCATTCTCCATTAGGCGGCCATTTCATTCTGCATTCTACATTCATCATCCTTCATTAGGCCCCCGCCATGATCACCACGCTCGTCTACCGCGACCACAAGTTTGTGGGCCTGAATCCGCCTCCGGAATCGCTGGGCATGCTGCGGACGGAGCCGGGGGTGATGCTGTGGGTCGATCTCTCCGCGCCGACCGATGAAGAAGTGAAGGAAGTCCTGGAACTCGCGTTTGCGTTTCACCCGCTCGCGATCGAAGACTGCGTCAGCGACTCGCCGTTCCCCAAGGTGGAAGCATACGACGAGTACCTGTACCTCGTGCTGCACGCGCTCGATGCGGATCAATCGGGCGACATGCTGAAGACGAACGAACTCGATCTCTTCCTGGGTAAAAACTTCCTTGTGACCTTTCACCGGCAGCCGCTCCGGGCAACGGAAGCCACGGTAGAGCGGTTTTCCAAACAAGGCGGGCCGCCGGTGCGCGGCCCGGACCGATTCGCACATACGATCCTCGATGCCTTGGTCGAAGCCTATCAGCCCGTGCTTGACCGTCTTCGGGAGCAAATCGATCAGGTCGAAGACGGGGTTCTAAAACAGATTTCTGCGGACGAACTCTTTCCGCGGGTCGTGGCGCTGCGGAAGAAAATTTCACAGCTCCGACAGATCGTCCGGCCCCAGCGAGTCATCGCGTCTGAGCTGGCGAATGGAAACTACAAGTTGATTCGCAGTGTGATCCTCCCCTACCTCCGCGATTTATCGGAAGAACTGGGCCGGGTCGAGGCCCAGACCGGCGCATGGTCCGATCAATTGATTTTGTCGTTTCGCATCTACCTCAACAAATCGAGCCATGAAGCGAATTCCGGCATTCGGGTCCTCACGGGCATCACCGCCTTGACGTTCCCCGCACTTTTGATCGGCACGTGGTACGGCATGAATTTCGAATTCATGCACGAGCTAAAGAAGCCTTCCGGTTACGCCGTCGCATTTGCGCTCACCGCATTGGGCACCGTCGCGGCGTGGGCCTTTATGCGCCGTCGACAGTGGCTTTGAACCTAGGCGCGGGCGCAAGCCGTCACCTGCTATGCTGACTTCGTTCCAGACGTCGGAACAACGCCGTCTTGCCTCCGCGAGAAAGGCCCGGAGAATCCGGGGCATGCGCCCGCCCTTGCTGCCGGTCTTCGTTCTGATCTTCACGCTGGCTCAAGGCATCTGCGCACGGGCAGCCGCCTCCGAAGCAGAGACCATTCGTCGCATTTACGCCGAAGCACTCACCCGCGGCACCGCCTATGAGAATCTGCGGGAATTGACGACCTCCCATCCCGGACGCCTGTCGGGCTCGAAGAGTCTCGAGGGGGCGGTCATTTGGGCCAAGGCGAAATTGGAAGCACTACCCTGCGATCGAGTCACGCTCCAGGCGGTCTCCGTGCCACACTGGGAACGCGGCGCCAAGGAATCCGTCTCCCTTCTTCCGCCTCGCGGAACGAAAGGCGAAGCCGTGTCGCTCGCGGCGCTGGCCCTCGGTGGATCGGAGGCCACCCCGCCGAACGGACTCACGGCCGGCGTCATCGAAGTTCAATCCCTCGCCGACATGGCGGCCTTGGGACGCGAGAAAATCGCCGGCAAGGTCGTTTTCTTCAACCGGCCGATGGACCCGACTCAGATTCAGACCGGCGTCGCCTATCGGGCAGCCGGAGATCAGCGCAATCGCGGGCCCGCCGAAGCGGCCAAATTGGGCGCAACTGCCGTCCTCGTCCGCTCTCTGACATTGGCGCACAACGACGTGCCGCACACCGGAACCACCGCCTTCGAGCCTGGCCAAACGAAGCTTCCGTGCGCGGCCTTGAGCACGGTCGCCGCCGAGCGGCTTTCGAACGCACTCAAGGCGGACCCCACGCACCAAGTGCAGATCGCGATTCACGCGAAAACTCATCCCGATGCTTTGTCCCACAACGTCGTGGGCGAAATCCGGGGTGGCGAATTCCCCGACGAGATCATTCTCGTCGGCGGGCATCTCGATTCCTGGGATATCGCCCCGGGAGCGCATGACGACGGGGCGGGCATCGTGCAGTCGATGGAAGTTCTGCGCATTTTCCGGGCCCTAGGCCTCAAGCCGCGGCGCACGTTGCGCTGCGTGCTGTTCACCGCCGAGGAAAACAGCGCCGCCGGCGCGATCGAATACGCGCGCCTCGTTAAGGAGCGTAAGGAAAAACATCTTCTCGCAGTGGAAAGCGACAATGGCGGTTTCCAACCCCGCGGCTTCAATTTGGGCCACGTGAGCATGGAAGCCCACGAGCGGGCCTTGCGGTGGCGTCCCCTTTTCGAGCCGTACGGCATATACTTCTTCCAGAAAGGCACCGGGGGCGTCGATGTGAGCCCGCTCCTGCCACAAGGGGCGACGGTCGCCGGCCTGATGCCCGACTCCCAGCGGTACTTCGACTATCACCACACCGCGGACGACACGTTGGAAACAGTGAACCCCCGCGAACTCCACTTAGGGTCAGCCGCTCTGGCGGCCCTCATCTGGCTTGTCGATTCGCAGGGCTTGTAAAGAGCCTTCGCGAAGAGTCGTTACAGACGTGTCACCCCAAAGGCGGACACGCTTAGGCTCGTGGGCGGGTGCTTGGACCTGCGATCTTTGCCATGTACTCTGAGTCACTCTGCCGGCCCCCATGAAGTCTTATTTTTCGCGTGTCCTCCTCGCCGTCGCGTGCATTGCCGCGGCCGCCCTCGTCCAAGCCGCCGCCCCGCCCAAAACCTTCTTCCTCTCCGCGCCGACGCTGGAGGAGGCCAAGGAAAGCCTCGGCAAAGGAGAACCGGGACTGCAACCGGCCCTCGACCGTTTGCGGCGCGACGCGGACAAAGCGCTCCAGATCAAACCGGCGTCGGTCATGGACAAGTCCCGCACCCCTCCAAGCGGCGACAAACACGACTATCTCAGCCAGGCGCCGTATTTTTGGGCGGATCCGGCGAAAGCCGATGGTCTCCCCTACATCCGTCGCGACGGCGAAAGGAATCCGGAAGCGGAAAAAGGGACGGATCGCGCCGCCTTGCGGGACCTCGTTCTGGGCGTCCGCACGCTCTCTCTGGCTTACTACTTCACCGCCCACGAGCCCTACGCCGAACACGCGGCCCGCTTGCTCCGGGTCTGGCTCATCGACCCCGAGACGCGGATGAATCCACATCTTGAATACGCACAAGGGATCCCGGGAATCAATACGGGCCGCGGCATCGGGATCATCGAGACGGCGGCTTTCGGAGACCTCTGCGACAATGTCGCCCTGTTGGCGGGATCCAAAGCATGGACTCCCGCGCATGCCGCGGGGTTTCGCCACTGGATCACGGCCTATGTCACGTGGCTTATCACCAGCAAAAATGGCCTGGAGGAAAGCGGCGAGCGAAACAACCACGGTTCCTGGTATGACGCGCAGACCGCGCACATGGCTTTGGCCCTGGGTGAGCGCGAACTGGCCAAAAGGATATTGGCGGAGGTTCCGGCGAAACGAATCGACGTCCAGATCCAACCTGACGGCGCCCAACCGCTGGAAATGGCGCGAACCAAATCGCTGAGCTATTCATTGATGAATCTCGATGCGCTCATGCGCGCCGCCCGCTTGGGCGAAGCCGTGGGTTTGGACTTATGGAGGCACGAGGGGCCCGAAGGTCAGAGCCTGAAGGTCGCGCTCAAGTACCTCGCTCCCTACGGCGATGCAAAGAAGCCGTGGCGAAAAAAGGACATTTCCGGCGACGAAAGAGACCGAGTGCCCCTCCTCCTCGCCCGCGCCCTGCCTTATCGCGAGGATCCGGAGCTGCGAAACTATTTCGACACCTACAATCGGGCGGCCGAGTGGAAGTCGGAACGCTGGCGGTTGGAATGGAATATTCCGACGCCTGAGTGAGCGAGCCGGAAGCAGGCGCAAAAAGCGGCACACAGCTCGCCCGTCGGTCAGCCCCTGGCGCGGCCAAGCCCGAGCTTGCCTTGAGGGCGCCTGCGACCAGCGTGGCCATATGAAGCCCGGGCGCGTATTGCTGCAGGCGGGAGATGGATTCCTCGATCGCATTTTGTGCGTCGCGGGAGCGTTGGTTTTTTCTCAGGCGCCCGAATTCGCGCAGCAATATCTGCAGCGGCTCGGGGGTCACGTCGACGAAGCGAAGCGCATCGTGAAACAGTATCAGGAAACAGCGGCCCAGTCGGGACTCTCGTTGGACACCTTTATCGCGCGCACCAACGCGAACGCGGATGCGGCCGTGGCAAAGTTGGGGGGGGTTATGTCGTCCGCAGTCGCACGGGTTCAGGAATTGGAGGCCAGTCAGGGCGCCATTCAAAACGCGTCGGTTTGGACGCGTCCTTTCATGCTGGTGCGGCACGGCGATCCGGAGATCGCCGAAGCCACTTGGCAAATCTTCAAACCCGCCCTGCCGATTACGGGTGAAGGCCTCCTGTACGCGATCATTGGAATGCTCCTCCTCCTGATCGTTTACCGCGGCCTAATTTGGTATCCTGTGACGCGCATCGCTCGTGCCCGGTCGAACCGCAACGGAGCGGAGGGTGCCCGATTGGAAACGTTGGAAAAGAGACGGTAGGCAAAGCGCGGCTTTGCGCTTTGCCTTGTGCCCGGTTTTCTCCTTCGGTTCAGCCACTATGGCAGACATCGCAATCATCGGCCCGGGAGCAATTGGCGCGACCGTTGCAGCGTGGCTGGCACAGGACCCGTCTCATCGCATCACCGTGTGCGCGCGCACTCCCTTTGACCGGATCGAGATCGAAACACCGGAAGGCACAATCACGGCGAAGCCAAAAGTCGCGACGGAGCCCGAAGACGTTTCCGCCGTGGATTGGGTCCTGATCGCGACCAAAGCCTACGACGCCGAACCCGCATCGAAGTGGCTGGGCCGTCTTTGCCGCGAAACGACGCGAGTCGCCGTGCTGCAAAACGGAGTGGAGCACGTCGAACGCTTTGCCGCCTTCCTGCCGCCGTCGCGTATCGTCCCCATCGTGGTCGAATGTCCAGCCGAGCGCACCGCGCCGGGACGCATCCGTCAGAGAAAACCGGGTTGGATGCTGGCTCCCGAGGGAGATCAAGGAAAGGAGTTCGCCGGGCTCTTCCAAACGACTCGCCTCGATGTGAGAACGACGCCCGACTTCAAAACGGCGGCGTGGCGAAAACTGTGTTTGAATAGCGCCGGCGCATTGTCCGCGATTCTCCTCAAACCCGCCGGCATCGTCCAATTCGAGGGGATCGCGAACACCATGCGCGGGATCGTCCGTGAATGTATCGCCGTGGGACGGGCCGAAGGCGCCCAGTTAGGCGACGACCTCGTGGAGGACGTCATCACGGGCTACAAAAACGGGCCCCAGGATTCCATCAATTCGATCCAAGCAGATCGAATGGCGGGACGGCCGATGGAAGTGGACGCGCGCAATGGCGTGATCGTTCGGCTCGGACGCAAACACGGAATAGCGACCCCGCTTAACGAAATGATCGTCGCCCTGCTCGAAGCCGCCCACGACAAAAGAAACTTTTGAAGAAGGGAGGAGCCATATCGCGCGGTTTCAATCAATATTTGTCATCCTCCTGCAGACCCCCGGTTAGTGAGAAGGCGATAAGTCGAAGCTGCACCCACGAATTTCGTCCATTGACGAAATCGTTAGTGGCCTCCTAACGAGGCCAGCAGCGGGGATGGACGACCTACGCTGCGGCGATCTTGGCTAGTTGGTCGCGAGCTCTTTGGCCTTAGCGCGGAGAAAGGTGATCGCACGGGAAGCGTCGCTGGACCAGGCTTCAGGTGTCGTGCCGCCGTGGACGCTTAAACCGCCTCGATAGCCAATCTGCTTCAGCACACGGAAAAAACTCGCGTAGTCCGATTCGTCGTCCGCCATGGCGTAGCGACGCTTATTGGCGGGGTTCGCGATATGGATGTGACGCAGGTGCTTGGCCGCCTTCATCAAATTCGCCGGATTGTCCTGTTGGATCGTGATGAAAGAATAGTCCACCATCATGGCGAAATGGGGATGATCCACCGCCTCGACCAGCTTCACCGCTTCGTCGATGGTCGTGATTTGATTCGAATCGGTTGTACGCAGCGGTTCGACGAGCACCGTGATTCCGTGCGAGGAAGCGGCTTTCGCGAATTTGCGGCCGAAGGCCGCGAGCTCTGCCAAGCCGTCTTCCGGCTTCATTCCGTCCGGCATCTTCCACGAAGGCCCGCTGTTGAGGATCAGGAAACGTAGCTTTAACGCGGCGGCACGGGACAAAAGTTTCGCGAGGTGGAGGTCGAGCTTGGCCTGGTCCACCTCGGGCCCCACCAACTTCAATTCCTTGGGCACCGAATTGTAGCCGGACCACGCGGACAAGCCGATCTCATCCAGCCGGGCGGCCAGCTTTGTGAAATCCTCGTCCGACAGGCTGAGCACGTCCTGCAGCGCCAGCTCGACAAACTCGTAGCCCGCCTTTTTGGCGTCGGCGAAGACCTCCGGTTTTGCACGGATACACCAACCGATCGGATAACCTGCCACGGGCGGGGGCGGGACAACAGGGGGCGGAACGGTCGCGACGGCGCCTGGCGCAGACGACCCGGGCACAGTTGACGGGGCCGCTGCCGACACCCCGGCGGGGACGGTCGAGGTCGGCACAGCCGCCCGGGCGGAGAACGGAGAGAAAGCGAGCGCCAAAACAACACCGGCCCGCAGGTGGAAAGAGGGGACGCGCATGAGCACAAACAATCTGCTTTTGCACCGGAGCACAAGCGCCCTTCCTCTCCGCGGGTTCATTCGCCCTTCAGAGGCTCAATCTGGAGGAGGCTGATCGTACAGCGGCGCGGTTGAGTGACACAGTAATAGGTCGCCACAGCAATATCCTCGGGTTTAAGCATTGCCCCTTCTTCCAGGCTGCCGCGCTGCACCGATGGATCAGCGAGTTCTCCGACGCGGAAATCCGCGGCGACATAGCCGGGCTCGATCACGGAGACCTTGATATTAAAGGGCGCAACTTCCTTCCGGAGCGTCTGCGAGAAACCGTGGATCGCTGACTTAGCCGCCGCGTAAAGCGATTCGCCGCGGGCATGAGGCACAGCAGCGAGCGATCCAATGTTCACGATATGCCCGCCCCCCGAAGCCTTCATGCGTTGCACGGCGCGGCGGGTGCAATCGATGAAGCCAAACAGGTCCGTATTCAGTCGGTGGCGCCAATCCGCATCGTCCCCCTGCATAAGCTCGCTCGCGGGAACGGCCGCGTTGTTGATCAAGAAGTCGACCGAACCAAAGCGTCGGTCTGCTTCATCGAAGACCCGGCGAATGTCCTCCGGCCGGGACTGATCCGCGATCAAACCATACGCTCGGCCGCGCGCGTGCTCCAATTCGGAGATTGTGTCGTGGAGTTCGTGTTCCCGGCGGCCGAAGATGAGAACATTGGCGCCGTAGGCGGCAAACAGGGTCGCGATGGCGCGTCCGCTGCCGGAGGTGCCGCCGGATACGATTGCATTTTTGCCCTGCAGGGAGGGAAGTTCGGTCTGAATCTCAGGCGTATACGCTGTGGAGGAGGGCATGGGGCTAAGGGGCTAATCGAGGCGCCGAATCAGGCGAAACTCGGGCTCCCACTCTAACGGCCTGCCCGCGCGAAATCTCTCGGCGCGAACAAGGAAACCGTTCTAGGGGAAACTCCGGGCAAATAAGCCGATCATTGCCTCCACCCGCTAGAAAAGGCCTTTGCGGGGCCCACCCGGTTGGGCGCCGGAGCCGCGCGAAAAAAGAGGCGCTCCGAAGAGCGCCTCAGATTTTGGCCTTTCGCCAGAAAGGTTTAGAAGCCCCAAACTTCGACTTCCGTGAGGCTATTCCATGCATTCACGGAATTTCCATGCCCGACGATGCGGACATAGCGGACGGACGGTCGGTCAGTGAAGTCAAAGGTTTGAAGAGCGGTACTGGTGCCGCTGCTCACCTGATTGGTCAACACGTTGGACCAGGTGTTGCCGTCCGCCGAGGTCTGGAGATCGAACGTGGTGGTACGCACGTTGCCGTTGTAAAACGCAATCTTGACGAGACTGACGGTTTTCGCCGCTCCAAGGTCGAAGCGAATCCATTGTCCGTCCCCGCTGGCGGACCAGCGCGTCGCAAGGTTTCCGTCCACCGTATTGGCGGGGACATTACCGTCGTTCGAGCTGGCCGTGACCGCGGATCCCGCGATCGGCAGTTTGGCGCTGCCGCCACCCGTGTTGATCGTGTACGTGGCCGTCGAGACCGAGCTGTTGCTCATGCCCGACAGGTAAGCGATGGCGCGCACAGTCGAAGTAGCGCCGATGGAAATCGGGCCGGTGTACACCGTGCCGGTCGTCGAGGTGGGATTACTGCCGTTGATGGTGTAACGAATCGTCGCGCCGCTCGTCGTCGTGCTGATCGAGACGGACTGCGCGCTGCTGTAAGTTCCTCCGCCGGGGCTGAAGGTGGGCGCGGCGACTGTTCCGCCGCCGCCGGAGCGCGCATCGACGACCTGATCGATCGCGGTGAGAAGCGAGTTCGCTCCAGTGGCATCTTGGGAAAGCTCCCACATCATCACGCCGCCGAGGCTGCGATCGAAAGCCATGTTGGTCTTCCGTTTGATCGTGGGGATGCCGTTGTAGCCGACGCCGTTGAAGGAGTCGCTGTTCGGACTGGCACCCTGGGAAAGGAGGGTATTGTAGGCCACGTAGGAGCTGCTGCTGCGGCCGTAGAACGGCAAGCCGATGACGGCCTTGCTCGCGGGCAGACCCCGGCCGACCCAGTAGTTGACCGAACTGACCGCGTACTCATAGGTCGAGTGATTGCTGCCGCCGCCGTCGTAAGCCATGAGATTCAGGAAATCGACGACGCCGAAAACGCTGTTCGGCACGCCGCCACCGGTGCTGCCGCTGGCGATGACGGCCGCGGTGAGCAGTTTGCCTCGGCTGTGCATTGCGCTGCCGAGTTGCTGCATCATGAGGGCATAATTGCTCCCCGAAGTGCCCGGATCCGGGTACTCCCAATCGATGTCCACGCCGTCGAGATTGTACTGGTTGCAAAGATTGACCAGGTTGTTGACGAAGGTGGTGCGAGCGGTCGAACTGCGCGCCATCGCCTCGAAAGCGCTGTCGTTGCCGTCATTCCAACCGCCGACTGCGATCAGGACTTTGACGTTCGCCGCATGGGCCCGGGTCACTATATCTCTCAGCTTCGTCGGATTATCCACGGCGGTCAGACCGCCGGACGAGGTCGGCAGAATGAAGGCGTAGTTGATGTGTGTCAGTTTCGAATACTGAATGGCGCTCGCCGAACCAGCCCAGGAGGGCGCGTAGCCGACGACTTTGAACTGGCCGAACACAACTGAGGCGCTGCTCAGGCAAAGAAGCAGGAAAGCTGGAATAAGCTTACGAAGAAACACAGGTGCTTTCATGAGTAACGGGGTTTGGGATGGCGCCGGCCGGAGTTGCTCCGCGCAGACGTATGGCTTGCCCGGCGGATGGTCCCTTTTTGACTTCCGCGCAAGGCTCTCGACCCTCAAGAGGGGTATGAGTCGAAAGCAGGGTGTTTACGCGTTCGTCAAAAAGGGGTACCAATTCCGCCGTGGGAAGAGCGTCCATCACGCGTGACGGGCCGCGCAGAGTCCACGGTTTTGGAATTTAACTCGTTAAGAGGGTGTAAACGCTCCCTCGAACGCGGCAAAAACTAGGGAATGAACCCTAGAGCAAACGGAGTTGGGAGCAGCGACGGCGCGGGATGCGTTCCCGTGTCGGTGTCGGCGCGTGGCAGAAAAACATCCGGCAAGATTTGTCCCGGCAGGTGCGGCGTCCTCCAAAAGCTTCGCGGACCGGAGGAGCATCGGCCCACCCTCGCGGCTGCAATCAACGCGATTTCCGTTGCGACGGCGTCGCAGAGCCCGCCGGCGGCGGCGTGACCGGTGAGGGAGTGGAGACGGACGGAGTCGGACGCGGCGCGCGTTTCGGTGGAGGCTCCGCGGGCTTGAGCGCCCAAACGATCAACAAAGTCACGAGCAACACTCCCAACGTAGTCAGGACCCAGGGCACGAAACGCATCCAGCCAGGCCGCGCCAGCCAAAGTTCGATCGATGGGATCATCCGATTGGCCTCCGGATGATTGGGCACGCG
>CAZJLP010000026.1:0-9427 GCA_964546955.1 uncultured Opitutaceae bacterium
GAGTCGCTTTTGCTGCAGGATATTTTTAAAAAACACACTGGATATGAACTCGATCGGGGTAAAATAAAATTATATAGTCACCACTATTGTCATGCTGCTTCTGCTTTTTTCCAGTCGGGGTTCGAATCTAGCCTTGTGGTCACACTGGACGGCATGGGGGATGGTTTGTCGGGATCTGCGTACATCGGCGAAGGCAACAAGTTGGAACTTGTGAGAGAGCTCGGCGTGGAGAAATCTCTGGGTCATTTTTATCTGAGGGTTACCGAGTTTTTGGGCATGAACGTCTTTGATGAGTACAAGGTTATGGGGTTGGCTCCATACGGAAATACGAGTACATACAAGGATGTTTTCGATAAATTTTATACTTTATATCCTGACGGCGATTTTGTGGTGAATTTTGATGAACTTCACCTGCTTAGGTCAATTTGTCCGAAGAGAATTAAGGGAGAAGAATTTAATCAAAAGCATAAAGACATAGCTGCATCGTTGCAATTTACACTGGAAGTCATAGTTTCTCATTTGATCACGTGGCTTAAAGAGCAAACAGGCCAGTCGAAAATTTGCCTCGCGGGAGGGGTTGCTTTGAACTGCAAGCTGACGGGCGAATTGTTGCACGCCGGTCTTTTCACCGATATGTTTGTTTTTCCTGCCTCAGGAGACAATGGCCTTTCGGTCGGGGCCGTGTTAGCTTGCCAGTTGGAGCAAAACGCCGGTGCTAGGAACCGCGCGCTCAGATCGGTGTCGCTTGGCGTGGACTATTCTGCATCCGAAATAGAGCGAGAGCTGGATCGCTGGAAAGCTTTTGTTAGTTACGAAAAATGCGAAAATGTAGCTGGCAAGGCATCATCATTGATCGCGCGGGGAGAAGTGATCGGGTGGTTTTGCGGGAAAGAGGAATACGGGCCAAGGGCTCTTGGAAATAGAAGTATTCTTGCGGATCCGCGACCTGCAGAAAATAAGGATAGGATTAATGCGATAATAAAAATGCGAGAGGGATTTAGGCCGTTTGCACCGGCAATCTTGGAAGAAAGGGTTGGCGAATACTTCCAGCTTCCCGCCAATGGGAAGAGAGATTACCCCTTTATGACGTTTATATTAAAAGCGAAGGAGCAATATCGGACATCCCTTGGCGCTGTAGTTCATGCCGACGGAACCGCCAGGATCCAGACGGTTTCTCAGCAAGATAATTTTAAGTTCTGGAAATTGATTGCGGCCTTTTTTCAGGAGACGGGGGTCCCTGTTCTGCTCAATACTTCATTTAACAACAATTACGAGCCGATCGTTCATGCACCCGACGAGGCGATCGCGTTTTTGCTGACCAGCGATGTCAATTATGTTGTTATAGAAGATTTCTTGATTAAGAAGAAAATGCAGGGCCATAATGAAGGGATGTTTATTACCGTCAGTTTGCTGGAGCACTTTGCATTGTATTCGCCCCCCGGGGGTACGGGTCACTTTATTCGCGATCTATATATGAAGTATAACAAGGAGATTTCCGAAACGCTCTGGAATCGTTTGTCCCAGAAGACTCCTTTTAATTATACCACCGATGAGTTGGACGGTAAGGAAGTTTTTTCGCTTTGGCGTCAAAGGTTTATTAAGGTTGCTCCTCATACAAAGGCTTTACGGCTATAGATTGCTGATGCGGCCAGGCGGATGTGTTTGAGCGGAGCCCTTCATTATTGCCGAAATGCCGCCGGTTCGCTACTTGATAATGATTCTGCCTCATTCCGCATTAGACGTTCTGGCGCTTCGTCGCGTGGTCCGCGGAGCGAGTGCGAGTGGCGCATAGTTTCTAGACGATTGATGTTGTCCAAATGGGCAACGCCGCGCGTATTGGGGCAAATCCTCGAACAAAGCATCAAGCGGCTATGAACCCCACACGGATAAAGCTTCGACACCTGATTCTGGATCCTCAATGGGGGCTGTGTAATCGCTTGAGAGCCCTGGCCTCGGCTCGCCGGTTATGCCACCTCACTCAAGCCCGATGCTCGACCACCTGGACGTGGGGTGGGCTGCACGACAATTTTGGCTACATGCCGGATGTCCAGGTTTATCTCGAGCTGCCCGAGGAGACCGGCATCAGCATCGAACACAAACTGGACTTCCACGCGCCGGAAAAGATCCGACGGGTTGATGTGGTGACCGCCGAAACGGTGATGGTGCGGTCAGGCTACTATTTTTGGGGCAGCCACGAAGCTCCGCTTTTCGACCCCGCAGAGTTTAGACGATATTTTCCCGAGCCCAGTCTGCGGCTGAAGGGTATCGTCGACGAGTTCCATGCTATGCATTTGAACGGAGCCGTCGGATTTCATATTCGCCGGACCGACCACGCTCTGTCGAGAATATGTTCCCCAGACGAGCTGTTCGTCGCACGGGCGAGGAAACTGGTTGCGGCGGGAAAAAGAATATTTCTCGCGACGGACAATAGCGAGACGGAGCTTAAGTTCAAACAGTTGTTTGGCGATGCTCTAGTCACGTATCCCAAGCAAAAGGCTTCGGGGCAGCGCACGCTGCGGCAATTCGACCGCCCTTCGGATGTTATCGATTTGTTCCTTTTGGCTAAAACAGAGTATGTCGTAGGCAGCTTCGCGTCTTCATACAGTCAAGTGGCAAGCCTCCTGAACGGTTCGAAGGAATGTGTCGTACTAAGGAATTGGCTGCCTTATGCGGCTCTGAAGCTTGTCAATAAACTGGTGCCGAGGACGCGCCGTGCATACCGGCTTCTTATGCGTCCCTGGGTTTCAAGGCGACGATCGCCCTAGGCTCTAACGATGGCGGTGGACGAAGTGTTGCGGGGTGGACTACGGTCGCCAGGATCCAGCTCTCGCCGCTTTGGCAATTCCTGCTGCGCTCGCCGGAGCTTGCTTGACAGCAACAGAAAGGCGCGCCAAAGGTTGCACGGCGAGGGTAAGTTTCCCCAGTAACCTACAATTCATCCGTCGATATGAGCGAGAATGACGATAATGCCATATATAAGGTACTAGTTAATAACGAAGAGCAATATTGCATTTGGTTGGACTATCTTGCGGTCCCGAAAGGCTGGCGGGAAGCGGGTAAGAGCGGCCCGAAGAAGGATTGTCTTGAATATGTGAAAACGGTTTGGACCGATATGCGTCCGCTCAGTCTGAGAAAGAAGATGGACGCTAGCATGCCGTCCGCCTAGGAGTCGCTGGCGGGCGAGGCGGCTTCGCCTAACGGTTCCGTATGGTTGCAGATTCGACAATTGCTTTTGCTACTCGGCAATGCGGACGGGTGAGGGCGGAGAAATTGCGACGTTGACGTGCGGACTTGAATGAATGCCGGTTCACGGCGGACCCGTTGCTGACACTCAGCGAGTGCGCGTAGTTCTTTGGCCGCGTCACAACGCCGATTTGCAGGGAGCCTACTCATAGAAAATTGTTGCGATGCGGCGGCGGATGACGACCGTGGAGCGTTGCGTTTTCGAATGTGTGATTATTCCTCAGTGTCCGCCGGATGGTTCGGAGCGATCGAGGGATGTATTCGACATTGTGAGGCGACACGCGGAGGAGTAAGCGGTTTTTCAACAATGGTCGTACTAGAAAAGGCGTATCCATCACTTTCGCCGCTGGGACGTGTTCTCTGTTAGGTTGGCGCTAATGTAATGACCACCTCGAAAAATAACCCCGGCGTCCTGAAGACCTTGCGGCAGTTATGGCACCTGCTGCCGCCGCTGCGACCACAAAGCTGGGCCATTGCATACTCTCTCAGTCTGGCGGTCATCATCGGCTTCTTGGCCCTGCCATGCCCGCGGATCATTCGGCATCTCGTAAACGGCCTGTTCAACAGGGCAGACCTGTCGGTGACAATGAGCTTGGTCCTCCTTTATGTTGGAGTCGTGATATTGAGGCTGCTCCTCGGTGTCCAGCAGTCCAAGGTCAACTCGAGCCTGTCAAAACGCATCGCCACGACTATCCGAACGCGAATCTTGAGGCAGACGCTCGATAGCTCTGTCGGCTATCTTGAAGCGACTCCGAGCGGCAAGACGGCTAAGTTGATCATGTCGGACGGTGGCGCGGTCGCAAACATGTTCTGTGATGTGTGCTTAGGCGGCATAACAGACGTACTGGTGATCGTGATGGTCTGCTTCGCCATGGCCACAATCAGTGTCCATTTAGCAGTGATCTCTTCCGTTATTGTGCTGATGATTGTGGCGGTGTCCTCCTTCCGGTCGCCGAAACTACGGGCGATCGAACATGAAGTTCAAGAGCATCAGCGGGATACAGGAAGCCGGCTTAACGAGAGAATTCGCCACGTTCGGCTCATCAAGCAATCGACCAAGGAAAGCGCCGAGACGGAAGCATTTGCCACGGCTTTTGTGGAGGCGACCACGATGTTGGAAGCGATCGGGCTGAAAAGAGCGAAGAAGAAGGCCTTCCACACTGGCTTCACCACTTTGAGCGGGCTAGCGATAGCGGGGTATGGGGCCCACTTGGTCATGGGTTCCAAGATCAGTGTCGGTGCTCTTTGCGAGTTCATGGCCTTCATGGGCGTAATCCAAGGATCAATCCGTCGCGTGCTCAACTACCGGTTCTCGTTTGAAGACACGCGCCACGCCATTGACCGCCTTCACCGATCGTCGAGCGATCCGGCAGTGATAGAGCCTGACGGGAAAGAAATCATGCCGCCTATTGCGGGCAGAATTGAGTTCCAGAACGTGAGTTTCACGTACCCTTTGGTCGCAGACAAAAACACGCCGAATCAGCCCATCCTGCGTTCGGCGAGTTTCTGCATCGGAGCGGGGAAGATGGTCGCATTGATCGGAGCGAATGGTTCAGGAAAAAGTACGATCGCGTCGTTGTTGCTTCGGTTCTTCGAACCCAGTGCGGGCACCGTCATGATCGACGGTGCCAATTTGAACCTGTTTAGCCGGAGTTCATTCAGGAAGCAGCTCGGCATGTCGGAGCAGTATCCACGATTGTTCCACGGCACGATCCGGGAAAACCTGACTTATGTCCGACCCGATGCGACGCAGGACGAAATCGACGCTGTCATCGGTATTGTGCAGTTCGAAAAGGTTTTGGCCTCGTTGCCTAAAGGTCTCGAATCGGTCATCGGAGAGGAAGGTACGTCATTGTCGACTGGGCAAAAACAACGGCTTTCGGTGGCCAGAGCCTTGCTGGCGCAGCCACGCGTGATAATACTGGATGAGGCGCTCAATTCGGTGGACAGCGAGTCAGAAATGCGAATTTTACAGCAAATCAAGAGCCTTTCCTATAAACCGACCGTGCTGGTGATCACGCATAATCGGAATATATTGGGGCTCTTCGATCAGGTGCTGGAAGTGAGGAGTGGAGCGGTTAGCGAACCGAATAAGCCAAATGAACTCGAGCCCGAGACGCCCGCGGGTGCGCCGGCTCTTCTGCCTTCCGTAGTGTAGCGAGCTCGCGCCTACCTGCTTGCTTTTTTTATGAGCATAACTCCACCTCCGCGAAAGTTCGAGTTTCAAGCAGAAATAAAGCAGCTGTTGGATATTGTGGTAAACTCGCTTTATACCGAGCGAGAGATTTTCGTGCGCGAGCTAGTATCGAATGCATCCGATGCACTCGAGAAGCTGCGGCATCTCCAGATCACTGAAACCGAGATTCATGATAGCGAAGCCGAATTGGAGATCGAGATTACTACGGATGAGCAAGCCCGCACCCTGACGATACAGGACTCGGGAGTCGGTATGAGCGAACTCGAGTTAAGAGAGAACATCGGCACGATTGCGTCGTCGGGATCGAAAAAGTTTGCCGCGGCATTGGCAGACCAAGGTCGTCAGACCCGGGATTTGATCGGGCAATTCGGCGTCGGCTTCTACTCGGTCTTCATGGTGGCCCAGTCCGTGACCATTTATACCCGTTCGTGGCGGCCGACGGAGGACGGGCGACTTTGGTCGAGCGAAGGCGCCGGGGTGTACACGACCGAGCCCGCGGACGTGGACCGACGGGGAAGCAAAGTGGTCATCCAGCTCAAGGAAGGGCAGGAGGAGTTTTCCAAAGAATGGCGCATCCGAGAAATTATTCAGAAGTACAGCGCGTTCGTCTCATTCCCGATCAGTCTGAACGGTAAACGCATCAATACGGTTCCTGCCATTTGGCTCCGGCAAAAGAATGGCATCACGGAAGAGGAATATACCGAGTTCTACCGCTTCCAGGCACACGCCTACGATAACCCTCGCCTGCGGCTTCATTTCAGGGCCGACGCGCCGCTGACGATTAACACCCTTTTGTTTGTTCCGCAGGAGAACCCGGAAAAATTGGGTCTTGGGCGCATCCCCCCGGGAGTGGCGCTGTACTCCCGGCGTATTCTGATTGATGGCGCCCCGAAAGAGTTGCTGCCCGAATGGCTGCGTTTTGTGAAGGGGGTGGTGGAAAGCGAGGACATCCCGCTAAACATCTCGCGGGAGTCGATGCAAGACCGTGCGCTCCTGGAAAAGATCAGAAAGGTTCTCACGAATCGGTTTCTGAAGATGCTGGAAGATGAGGCGAGCGCTCGCCCTGCTGCATACGACGAGTTCTACGGAGAGTTCGGGGCTTTTCTGAAAGAAGGCGCGTTTATGGACGCCACCTATCGCGACTCACTTGGGCGACTTCTGCGGTTTGAATCCTCGAGCTTCGAGAAAGGTAAACTTGTTTCCTTGCCGGCTTACGTGAGTCGTATGCCGGCAGAGCAAAAGGAAATTTTCTTTCTCGTGGGCCCAAACCGGGAGTGCTTGGAGGCCGGACCCTATCTCGAGGGATTCAAGGCCCGAAACGTGGAGATTCTTTTTTGCTACGAGTCCGTCGACGAGTACGTGATCAACCACCTGCGGGAGTTTGACGGGAAACGATTCATTTCGGCGGACCAGGCCGAGATCAAACTCCCGGAATTGACGCAGCCGGCGGGAGAAACCGCGTTGGGCGTGATGGAAACGAACGACCTCTGTACATGGATCAAAGACGTTTTGGGCAGCAAGGTAAACGATGTTCGGTCCAGTGATCGTTTGGTTGACTCGCCCGCCGTGGCGCTGAACGCCGAACCTTTTATGGCGGCGCATCTCCGTCGGCGAACTAAATCCCTTATTCGTCATGGGTCCGACGTGACGCCGCCCGTGATTCTCGATCTGAACCCGCGACATTCCGTCATTGTGCGCCTCTACGCGACGATGAAAAGGGACCCTGATCGCGCTCGGCTGATGGCGGAACAGATCCTCGACAATGCGCTCCTGGCGGCTGGTCTCATGGGAGACACGACGGCCATGGTTCGCCGGCTTTACAAGATCTTAAACGAGATGTAGAGCCGCACGGCGTGATGACCACCGCTTCTCTGCCCGCGAGGGCATTTGTTTTGACTAGCACTGTTGGGTTGCCGGAGATGCTGCTCAGCACTCCTACCTTCAAAGCGCTGAAGGAGGCATTTCCGGGATGCTCCATCACGCTATACGTCACGAGCGTCACGCATGCAAAATTGCTCGAATATAATCCCAGCGTCGATCGGGTACGGCTCCTTCGGACGAAATGGGGGAGGGTCTGCCTGGCTCTGAGCAAGTTATTGGCGCGATGGACCGGGGCGCAGCATTGCAGTCTCGCGTTTCAGCGCCGAATCGCGCCGGGTTGGATTTCGAATGCGAGTGTAGTCGATCACATCGCCGAATTGTTTTCACTCCAACTCTCGGATCGGAGGGTTCAACTTTTTCTTCGACCGGAAGAAGAGGAGCGGGCG
The DNA here is from genome assembly GCA_964546955.1 of uncultured Opitutaceae bacterium. Taxonomy (GTDB): domain Bacteria; phylum Verrucomicrobiota; class Verrucomicrobiia; order Opitutales; family Opitutaceae; genus CAZJLP01. The sequence goes on from CAZJLP010000026.1 coordinate 7,708, forward strand.
CGGAAACGGTTGGAGGGATTCACTAAGGAGGTGGTACTGTTGGACGCGCATTGCCGAAGCTCGATTAACCGCGTATGGGAAAACTCCCGGTGGGAGGAACTGGTCCGACGGATGCCTGACTACGTGTTCGTGCAAACCGGTGGATCGCGCGATCCGTTGATCAATGGTGCCATCGACTGGCGCGGGAAGCTCATTTTCCGGGAATTGGCGGCCGTCCTTAAGTTTTCGACCTCCTTCGTAGGAGTGGACTCCACTCTCTCGCATGTCGCCAACGCGTTTGATGTGCCGGGAGTTGTGATTTGGGGTGACAGCAGTCCGCAGTTTTGGGGTCATGAAACCAACATAAATCTTTATAAGGCGCCCCCTTGTTCCCCATGCTCTTACATGCTCGAGCCAGACGGCCTCTGTCCCTACGCCAAAGAATGTTTTACAAGCATTTCCGTTGCTGAGGTCGAGGCTGCCCTTCGTACCCAGTTAATGGCCGGGCGGGCTCGGCGCGAGCGGCTTGGCTTGGCGAAAACCAATCTGCCCGGGGTACTCGTATGACGGAGGCGTATCCACTTTTTCACCGCGAGTACAGGAATGAAGGACGCGGACGGGACGTATGGGCAACTCCCGTGAGGGAATCGTCCGGGCGACTGCGCAAGCGAGAGCTGTTCGAGAAAGCAAGCGCTCACCTCTGATGACGGACACCACCGCCACTTTACTCCAGCAGAGAGTTGTTGAAACGGCGGAAAGGCTTTCGCTCCTTTGTTCCGTGGCGGCAGCCGAGTTGCGGGTACCCGTCCGAGACCGGCGTTGGAGAGTGGCCGTATTTGTCTTCCACGAAAGAGGAATCTGCCAAGCAGTGCTTCGCGAACTGGGCGACATCGGGAGAGAGTTAGATGCCACGGGCGGCAACTTACTTCCGGCACTCAAACTCATCCGTGCGAAGATCGAGGCGACTGAGCACCGGCTGCGTTGTGTTGCGGCCGCGGCCGCGCAGGAGGAGGCCCGCCCCTTCCAGGACAGACGGCTGCGGGTGGGACTTTTCTTGTACCATCAGCGAATGGTTCATTCGGCGGTGCTAAGAGAGCTCACTGCGCTATCGAGTGTCTGTGGCGCCACCCACACGGAGATCTCGCCTGCTCCGTCATGAAAAGCTAATATCTCGCTCATTTGCATGGCCAGGAGAATTGTAGTCGTGGGCTGGGGTGGGATAGGCGACATGCTCGTATGTACGCCGGCGTTACTAGCCTTGAAGGAGGCGAATCAGTCGGCGGCCATAACCGTCTATTCGGGAGACAACCACACGGAGGTGCTCCGCCATAACCCGTGGATTCGTGCTCGATCGCTTTCCAGCCGGTGGAATCGTCTGCGGTTAAAGTGGACACGCCGACTGCAGCTGTGGACGAAGATCCGATACTATAAACTCACATTCCAGGATACCACGTTTCCAGGGTGGCTGTCGGACAAGCATGTCGAGGAGATCGCCGCGGATCTCCTGCAGGTGAAGCTGCGGGACCGCAAAGTTCAACTGTATACGACACCGCAGGAAGAGCAGTGGGCGCTCGAGGCACTGGACCAATTCGGACAAAATGTTGTCATCCTCCATGCTTACTCGAAGTCTTCGCCCAATCATGAGTGGGACCTAAAGCGCTGGCCGAAGGTCATCGCGGCAGTGCCCGAGTGCGTTTTCCTTCAGGTCGGTTCTGAGCGCGAGCCGCCGATTGCCGGTGCG
>CAZJLP010000026.1:9441-51171 GCA_964546955.1 uncultured Opitutaceae bacterium
TTGATGGCGCTCGTGAAGTACGCCACCGCCTTTGTTGGAATCGATTCGTCTGTCGCACATATGACAAATGCCTTTGATCTGCCGGGGGTGGTTGTCTGGGGAGACACGGATCCGCGTCATTGGGGGCATAGCAACAATATAAATCTCTATAAACTTCTTCCCTGCTCCCCCTGTTACTACATGCTCGGCGGCATCCCTTGTCCGTATGATCATCGATGCATGACCGAGATTACTGTGGATGAGGTGAAGGCGGCTTTACTTAAGCAATTGGAACGCGGTCGCGAACGATTGCGCGCGCTGGGAGTGCGCCGGGTCGCGGCCCGCTCGACGCCGCCTGAGCGTTACATTTCGACGACCGGTCGCGCAGGTGTATCTTTCAGCCAATGATTCTGACACTCTTTAAATCACACCTACGCGAACGTCGGATACGTGATTTGGTTGTTGCTCCGGAACTCAGGGCGAACTCGAGGAGCCATACTTCCATTGCAGTCCGCAACTGAACCACAGATGGCGATAAAAACATTCATCATGCGTGGGTGGGGCGGGGTGGGGGACATGCTGGTTTGCACGCCAACGTTCAAGGCGATGAAAGCCAGCTTTCCGAAGTGCCGGATTGTTGTCTATTCTTGGGAAGGCCATCGCGAGGTTTTACGCAATAACCCCTGGATTGACGAATTCCGTTCCACTAGGAGCCTTGTCGCACGAGCGCAGTTCGCGCTTAGCACATATTTGCGTCCATGGACGGGAGCCTGCCACCGCCGGCTCGCATTCCAGGAGCGTATGTGTCCGGGATGGCTGTCGGACAAGAACGTGAAAGATGTGGTCGCGGAAATGCTCGGGGTGGCGCTCGAAGATAAACACGTCCAAATCGTGCTGACGCCCGAGGAGGAAAGGAGAGCTCGCGCGACGATGGCGGCGTTCAATAAGCCGGTGGTCTTGATGCACGTGTACTCGAAATGCTCCCCCAACCACCATTGGACGCCAACCGCATGGCAGGAATTGATCGCAAGCTTCCCTGAATGCGCCTTCCTGCAGGTTGGCGCGCAACGAGAGCCGTTGCTTGAAGGAGCGCTGGACTGGCGGGGAAAAACCTCATTGCGGGAATTGTTCGGTCTGGTGAAATACGCCACGTCTTTTGTTGGGGTCGATTCGTCCGTCGCGCATATGACGAATGCGTTCGATCTGCCTGGCGTAGTCCTTTGGGGCGACAGCAATCCAAGCCATTGGGGGCACGATAACAACGTCAACATTTACAAGCGATACGTGTGTTCTCCCTGCTTTTATCTGCTTGGGGGAGCTCCCTGCCCCTACGAGAATCGCTGCATGAAGACAATTTCAGTGACGGAGGTCCAGCAAGCCCTCGCCCAGCAACTCGAACGTGGGAGTGAACGTCTTGCCCGAATTGGCTCATAAACGACCGCTGACCGTAGCCTTTTTCATGGTGCCCACGGCAGGGCACCTGTATCCGTCTTTTAGCCTGGCCAAATGCTTCCGCTCGCTGGGCGCGAATGTCATCTATCTTGTCGGGGACGCCGGAGCCGCTTTGGTCGCGCGGGAGAAACTGCCTTTCGTTCTGGATAGGCGTATGGAAATTTTCCACCCGTCCAAAAAGCAGTCGCGCCAGCCATGGTGGACCTTCTTTTCCGGGATGTCTAAGAGAATGCGCCTTCTTGACGCGTTTGTGCGCGATGGGCGGCAGCTTTTGTCCGGAATAAAGGCGGACATTCTATTCGTCGACTCAGTCCTGGGCTTTGCTCCGCTGGCCGCAGTCGGAACGGGCACTCAGGTGTACACCCTCTCTGTTTTAAATTTTCCCGTGTTTGGAGAACCTTATCCGCCTCCGGGCTCATCTCTCGTTCCAAGGTTCGGGATCGGGTATAGGGCGGTCATGCACCTGTCATGGCTGAAGTTTCTGGCCCAGGGAATGGGTCTTCTGTCTGATCACAGCTCTGTCCGCCCAAACTTCGCCTTAGTCTGGATGATCTACCGTAAACTGTCTCACGCCACGAAAAGGACAGGCCGCCGGGTCCGCTGGAGTCAATTTGGGCCGCTCCTCGACTATCCGCGAATTATTCTCGGTCCCGCCGAATTGGACTTCTTTCCGAATCCGCGCACCCGCTATTTGGGCTTTTGTATCGACACCAGCCGCGTCCAAGGATCGACCCGCTGGGTCGCCCGAGAAGGACGACGGACGGTCGTATGTTCGTTCGGCGGGCAGACCGCGCGCTACGACCGAGCGAATGCCGTTTATGACGCGATCGTGAAAGCATTCGTTTGTCGGCCTGATCTGGATTTGCTGCTACACGTTCCTGCCGCCTACCGAGCGGCCTGTACTCCGGACAACATTACTTTCGTGGAGTCGATTCCTGTGCTCAATGTGCTTCGTGAGGTCAATGCGGCGATTGTGCATGGCGGATATGGCTTGGTAAAAGAATGTGTCCTGAGGGGCGTGCCGATGATCGTCATTCCCTTCTTGTTCGATCAACGGGGCACTGCGGCACGGGTTCAACATCTGCAAATCGGCGTTAAATGTGATGCCGCTGGTCTAAATAGCCCTATTCTGCACCAAGCTCTCGATACGGTCCTGCGCCCGGAGATGCGGGAACGCGTGACGAAACTGAGCCAGCAGATAAGCGCGCAGGATCATGTCCAAGCTTTCGTGCAGGAAACGCTGGTCGCATTCGCAACACGACCAGAAACGGACGCGCAAGCCGCAAAGCCGCTTAAAGATGGCCTGATTTGCCGTGAGTAGCCAACCGGTATTGTCGTCCACGAAAGGGGTAGCGGAGCGCGAGGGGGGGAGGGCCGAGGTAAGGCGGGTCGCCTTTTACATGGTGCCCGAAGCGGGGCACCTCTATCCCACGCTTGCCCTGGCCAAGCAACTTGTGGCTCTCGGCATTGACGTAGTCTATATTGGCGGGGACCGCGGCGCGAAAATTATCGAGCCGGAAGGATTGCGCTATATCCGCGAAACCGAAACCGGCCGATATCTGGCCCCATCGGCAACGCCAGTAGAACCTGCTATTCAAAGTGACTTTGGAGAAAAGATCGCCACATTTTCCTCGGCCGCGTGCCGACTGTTGGTCGGACTTAAAGTCGACCTGCTGTTTTTAGACGCCCTTATCGAAATCGGTTCGCTGGTCGCTGCCGACGTCCCTCTTCCTGTCTACCATTTGTGCGTCTTCAACTATCCGTGTTACGGCGACCCAGTACCGCCACCGAGCTCCGACGTGATTCCGAGCACAGGTGCCTGGTACCGCATCCGGATTCAATGGGCGTGGCTTGGGATTTTGTTGGAAATCTATGGCCTCACCGCCGTCCAAAACCTGCGTGGACGACGTCGCTGGGCTAACACGTGGCTGTTGACGCGAAGAATTCGCACAGCAGCCCGAAAGACGGGACGCCCTTGGAAACTCGGATGGCATGGTCCCATACTCGCACTGCCGCAGCTGATCCTCGGGCCGAAGGAGTTGGATTTCGAGTACGGCTGCAAGGCCGAGTATCTTGGGTTCTGCATTGATCACTCCCGAGTGCAAACCTCGCTCGCGATTGACCTGCCGTCCGACAAGAAGTCGATCTTTTGCTCCTTCGGGATGCAGATCAACGACTACGGCGAGGACCGGCTCCGAAAAGTCTATGCTCTTGTCGTGGAGGTATTCGCTCGGCGGCCGGATCTCCACCTTGTACTGCAGATTCCGCAACCTCTTCGGAGCTTCCGGCTGCCGCCTAATGTCACTTGCGTTGGACTTGTTTCGTCCCTGCAGATGACCGCAAAAGTGTATGGGGCCATTATTCATGGCGGCTATGGGTTGCTGAAAGAGTGCGTCGACGCGGGTGTACCCATGGTCGTGATTCCTTTTAAATACGACCAGCCAGGGAATGCTGCCCGAGTTCATCATCACGGGATTGGCGTGCAGTGCGCTTTGCGGGGTTTGACAACGATCCGATTGGAGGCCGCGCTCGAAGCGATCCTTGACCCTGCAATGAAGGCCCGCACGCAAGAACTGGGCAAACGTATCCGAGGCAACTACGATCTGGAGGCGTTTGCGAGAAGGGTTCGCTTCATGGGCGGTGCTCTTCCGTCGGTGGTTGAAGACCGGCCGCCGGTAGTGTAAATCGGCAAAACTACGGTGGCGGCCCCGCTACTTGGTGACGATATGGTCACCTATGATCAGAGCATCTAGGGCGCATTCATAAAAGAAGGAGAGAGCGTCCGCGGGCGTTTCGACGATCGGCATTCTCCGGCGGTTAAACGACGTGTTCAGCAGGACGGAAACTCCACTTCTCCGCTTATACTCCCGAAGAAGGTCGTAGTAGAGCGGGTTCCATTCGGGTGTGACGGTTTGGATTCTCGCACTGTCATCTTCGTGGACAACATTCACGAGCCTTTCGCGCCACGCCGGTTTAACTTTGGCGACGACAATCATGTAGGGACTCTCGCCGGTGTAATCGAAGTACTGGGATACGTCCTCTCGCAGCACCGAGGGAGCGAAAGGCCGGAAGTCCTCACGGAACTTGATTTTCGAATTAATAAAATCCCGCACGCCCGGCTTCCCTGGGTCGGCCAAAATGCTTCTTCGGCCCAACGCGCGGGGACCAAACTCAGAACCCCCCTGAAACCAGCCGATAACTTTTCCATCGGCCAGCAGATCGGCGGCATCTGCCGCAACGGTTGCGGAACGAGAGTATTGCGGGACACAGTCGCGAACCTGCTTGCTTTCCAGCGCGGTCCGGAAAGAGATCTGCGCCTTTTTGAAGTCGAAACACGCCAAAAACCGCTCCAAGTTTCCAATGTGGCGCACGCCTCCATCAGCTAGCAGCGACTTTAGATTTCCACCGCTATTGAGGACTTTGGCTATTTCAGCCAACCCGCAGGAGAAACGAGCATCGGGGCGATCGGCTCCTTTGACGAGCACCTGAACACTTTCTCCATTGATGTGGAGTGAAAACGTGCCCAAGTCGCCTATTTTAAAGGAAAATATCGCGTTCTGACCCGCCTTGAGCGGGCGCGCTCCAGCGCCCAGGGCCCGGCAGATGTCAGCGGCGACCTCCGGATGACCGATTGCCTGCGGTACAACAAAGGGAGCGATGGTTCCGGCGATGTTGTCGGTACTGTAAATTCGACCGAAACAGGAAGAGCCGCTGTGCCGGGCCCGCTCGCGTTTCAGGACTTCAAGCCACCCATAGTACGCGCAGCCAATGGCTAGGCCGTTGTCCCCGGCGGCGGGAGTAAAGAAGAATTTTTCAAAACCACTGTCATGCTCGATGAGCGCGTTCGCGACAGCGTTCAGCGCAACGCCGCCGGTAAACGCAAAATTCGGAATCCCATTCGCCATTTCGCGCCGACAGCGGACGATATAAAGCAAAGCTCGCTCCAGCTCCTTTTGCGTCCAGTAGGCAAGGTCTGCGTAGTATTGGAAGTTTGCCTTGAACTCGGTCGGGCTAGCGGCCGGTTTTCGAAACCGTCTCATCCAATCGTGGCGCACGAATACCCTTCCGTCCTTGCACTCGAAAATCTCAAAATCATATATTCCGGCCCTCCCGTAGGGCGCCAATCCCATTAGCTTGCCCAGGTCGTTTGCATCGCCAAAACAATACTTGCTGACGTTTCCGTAGACGTGACCCAGGGAATGTTTGACCGGCGGATAGAGGGCGTGGCTTTTTAGGACCAGGCCGATCTCCGAAAAATCCTTCAAGACGGGCGTAATCCGGCCATGTTTGTAAACATAGAAACTTTCTTTCTCAAAATAGAGATGAGCGAGATCCGGGCTGACTGAAGGAGGAAACACAGTTCCTTCTTTGTCGATGGCATCGTCGTAGGCGCAGCCGCAACCATCGATCACAAGAATGGCCATCTCATCAAACGGCGCCATTCCTACGGCATTGTAAGCGTGCGCAAGGTGGTGAGAAATAGTGACGATCGGAACCCCAACATCGTCGCGAAAAAGGCGCGGCTCGCCCAGGTATTCGCTGTTTCCCCATTCGAACATTCCGTAGAGTTCGTTCTGCACCACCAGCGCGACATCGGACAGCGAAATTCCCGCGGTATCGAGGCAGTACTGAATCGCGTCTGAGTCGTTTCCTCCGTCGTGCTTTCGCCGCGTGATTCGCTCCTTTTCGATCGCGACAACGATTTCGCCGTCTTTCAGCAGACAGGCGGAGCCGTCGTGGGAAAGGCCAGTGCCCAGAACATATGTATTTTTGCGCGGCATATAAATCGGGGCAGAGCCAACGTTGTCGGATTGAGCTTTCATGTATTCGTAAAGAAGTTGATCCCTTCTCGTCAATCCGGCGCGCTTGGAGGCGTGAAAAACCACCGAGCCGCCTATAGCCGATTCGGGGAGGAACGGGATCTCTCGTGCACAAAACGGAAGCATCCAACGGCACTCGAAACGCGGCGAGATGGAGCATTTGCCTTGACCCCCCTCGCAATTGGCCTAAGCCACGTTCCGATAACGACGGTAGTGAGGTGATGCGTACAGTGCGTGACCGATGGCTTCGGAAACGAAACAACAATTTTCATGGCCCGGCTACCGATCAATAACGCGGGAGGGACGCATTTCTTGCCCGGCGGGACGTCCGATTGGTAGCTATCCTGTCTTCATCATTGATCAAGACAACGCCCCGGCGAGGGGAGGCATGCCCGGCGAAATATGTGTGATCGAAGAGGTCCTCTCTCGCAGTGGCGTCAGCCGGAGCGAATTGAGACCCGACAGATTTTCTCCTCATTTATTTCGACCGGGGTCCCGCTGGTACCGCACGGGACAACTGGGACGCTGGACGCCCCATGGAACGCTCGAGTTTGTCGGCTGGACAGAAGACCAATCCCCTGAGTGTTTGGCCCTTAAACTTGCGCTCGAATCACGCCCGGGGATTGCCGCGACGGTCGTGCTCACGGCGCAGATTCCGGGGGCCAAGCCGCAACTTTCAGCGTATGTCGCCCGGGCGCCGTGGGCAGGGGTGCAATATCCCCATGCCTATCGATTGCCGAACGGCCGCAGTGTCCTGCATCAAAGCAAGGAAATTGCCGACATCATGTTTCGCGAGATATTCACGGCCAATACGTACCTCCGACACGGCTTAGAAATCCCGGAAGATGGATGCGTTTTCGACGTTGGCGCGAACATTGGAGTATTCAGTGTATATGCGAGCGAACGTTGCCCACAGGGAAGGATCCACGCCTTTGAGCCGATGGCGCCTACGTTTCAGTGTCTCCGCAGCAACACGGCGCTGGCTTCATCGAGAATCAAAACGCATCAGTGCGGACTCGGCAGCATGGATACGACCGTTGAGTTTACATTTTATCCGGGTGCGCCAAACGCGTCCACCATGAGCCGATATGTCGATCCCAAACGTGATATCGACATCGTAAAAGCAAGGATGCGCGATGCCCTGCCGAGCTGGGCGCCGCACCGGAGTGAAATCGATCAGGTGCTCGATGAGGTGTTAAACGAACCCGACAAGAGTCCCGAGTCGGCGAGTCGAACGGTGGTGGAACGCCTCAGAGCGAAAATCGGGGACGATGTGCATTTCCCGCGAATGACGGCGCTTTTGACCATGGCGCTGCCGGTCAACCTGAGCCCGCAGCTTGCGATACTGCGCAGATTGTCGAGCGTCATTCGGGATGAGCAAATCGACCGCATCGACCTTCTGAAAATCGATGTCGAGCGCTCCGAACTTGATGTTTTGGCTGGGATAGATCCCGCTGACTGGGGGAAAATCCAGCAGGTTGTGATGGAAGTTCACAGCCAAGCGGTGCTAGACAAAGTAAGCGCCCTGCTTCTCGTGCACGGATTCCAAATTATTACCGAGGAAAACGAACTGTTTTCGACTTTTGGCACCTATAATCTCTATGCCCGGAAGCAAGCGGCAGTTCGTTGTCACCCTGCAGGAAAGCGCACGATGGTGACGCCATCGGATCCTTGCTCCGAGAGTGAATTGAGCAAGCATTTGAACTCCTGCGCCGCTGCAGCCGCCGCACCTACTCGCTACATTGTTCTTCCGTGACTATTCTGCTTAGAAGCATGCGAGCCGCTAATCGCACCAACCTAGCATCTCGCACAAAGCCGACGTCATGCTTCAGGGACGCTGAGATGGAAGCGCCTGTGGTCCGTCACGGCGCCGCCGGGCACGCAACTCGACGGGATTAGTGTCCGCCGCAGGGGAACATTTGAAATGAAGACGGTCGCTTTTTATATGATGTCGTATGCGTCCCACTTGTACCCAACCTTCGCTCTTGCCAAGAGCTTTTTGAGTCAGGGCGCGCGAGTGATCTACATCGTCAATGAGAATGGGGCGAAAATAGTAGAGAAAGAAGGTTTGGAGGTCGTACTCGAGGGCGCGCTCACTCTGGATTCAGAAAAGAAGGCACACACGCAAGAGCCGAAATTTTACCCGCGCCGCGTCTGGAAAAACTTGCATTCATTCGCCACCCATATCGACGCCTTTATATCCAAGGCGAAGCATGTCTTGAACGAACAAAATGTCGACGTGCTGTTTGTTGATATGATTATGGACCTCGGCCAGTTTGCGGGACTGGGAACGAAGGTCCACGTTTACCACCTCGCTGTATTTAACTATCCGTTGCTCGGAGATTCCGTCCCGCCACCGAGCTCTTCTCTCGTGCCGGCGAGCGGGATTGGTTATCGGCTGCGTCTGTGGCAGGCATGGTTCAGTGTCGCTTTGGAAACGTACGGCTTACGACGTGCGCGCAGTTTTGTCGAAACTGGCCGGCGCTCGTTTCTGAAGATGCTGGTGATACACGTGAAATTGGGGATCGAGTCACGTCGATATGGACACCGTTTGCGGCTCGGCTGGTACGGTCCGGCGCTTAACCGCCAGCAGGTCGTGCTGGGGCCGAGGGAGCTGGATTTCGCCCCTGCTTCATTGGGCACGTATTTGGGCTTTTGCATCGACCACACGCGCGACCAGGCGAAGTTGAGCAGGCGACTTCCTTCGCGAAAGAAAACGCTCTTTTGCTCGTTTGGCACCCAGGTCGTGCGTTACAACCGAGAAGCGTTGCGGCGAGCCTACGATTCTCTCGTCCGAATTTTCAGAAAGCGCGAGGAACTCCATTTGTTGCTACAGGCTTCGAAAGATTTTCGGGATGTGAATGCGCCCCCGAATATTACTTACATGGGGCATTTCTCCTCGTTGGAGATCGTAAATCGCGTCGATGCTGCGGTGATTCACGGAGGGTATGGCATCCTGAAGGAGTGCGTGAATGCGGGTGTTCCGATGGTTGTGGTTCCATTTCGTTTTGACCAGCCGGGGAATGCGGCCCGGGTCGAGCATCTCGGGATCGGGAAGGCGTGTTGGCTTGACGAGCTCGATGACAAAAAGCTTGAAAACGCAATCGATGCGGTGCTCGATCCGCAGATGAGAACGCGGATCCAGGGTCTCGCCGAACGCATTCGGCGGAACGATCAGGTTGCTCCATTTGCCGCGGTCACTTTGGAACGATGCCTTACGAGAAACTAGCCCCGACCTCATCCGGAGCACGGCGATTTCGTGCGGAAATCCACGATCGGTCGCCATCTCGATCGGGGGCCACGCTGTCGCGGGAAGCCGGAGGGTGAAAGGAGCTTGCGCCACATGAGCCTGGGTTCTTGTACGCCTCTTTCGAGCTGGGCAGGGTACAAGCCGTTGATACGCGAAGGGGCTATCAAGGTTCCCCTGGGACGTTTAATCGGCTTGTATCCGATTTTCATTACCCGTGCCGATGCGCAACTCTGCGCGACCGGGATGCCGGGAGAAATCTGCGTCACCGAAGAGGTGTTGGAACGAGGAGGAATCGATCGAAAGGAGCTGGGGGCAAGCGATTTCATTCCGCACCCTTTCAAGCTTCGCGCTCGGCTTTATCGCACGGGGCATATCGGTCGATGGCAGCCGGACGGACAGCTAGCATTTCTGGGATCGAAAGCATCGGCACCGGAGCCTGGCCAAGCGGAGCAAATAAAGGCGCTCGAGCTCGCGCTGGCGGTTCATCCCGCAATTCGCGAAGTGAGCGTTTTTGCGGATCCCGCGAATGGCGGCGGAGTGATCGTGTATGTCTTGCCGCGGAATGTGCGCATCAACTCGCCTTATGCACATGCACTGCCAAACGGCTGCGAGATCATCCGGCAAAGCAGATTTGAGACGGATGTGTTGTACCAGGAAATCTTCGTCCAGGAAACGTATCTCCAGCACGGCATCACGCTTCCTCAAGATGCATGTATTTTCGACGTGGGAGCAAACATAGGAATGTTCTCGGTTTACGCCGCCAGCCGTTGTCCGCTGGGTAAAGTTTACGCGTTCGAGCCGATGCCGCCCACATATTCATGCTTGGTGCTAAATACAGCCGGCAGTCCGGCCGCGGTGGCGACGTTCAACATTGCGCTTGGCGCAAGCAACGGAGCGGTGGAATTCAGCTTTTACCCAATGCGTCCGACCAACTCGGCGATGAGTACGTATGTGGATCACGACGGCGACCTCGCCCGCCTGAAGCAATTCCTGCGAAAGAGACTGGGTTCTGAGGCGGAAAGCGCGTCAGAGGGCCGTTTTGTAGAAATCGACAGGCAGCTGGAGGTCGAGCACCGCGCTGAATCGGTCATGACCACCGTGCGCCGGCTTTCTGACGTTATGCGCGAGGAAAACATTGCACGAATCGATCTTTTGAAGATCGATGTTGAGCGTGCTGAAATGGACGTGTTGAGGGGAATTGATGCGTCGGATTGGAAAAAGATCGAGCAGGTCGTGTTGGAAGCGCACGATGCAGAGCGCGCACAGGAAGTGGTGGCTACACTCGAGACGCACGGATTTTCTGTCATTTGCGAGGAGCACCAATTGTTTTCCGAAATGGGCTGTTCGAACATTTACGCAAAAAAACGCTTACTCGCCCCACGGAACCAACCGTCGCCCCCGCCGACCGTCTCCGCTTCGTTGACGGCAGCGGATCTCCAAGCATATCTTCGCGAACATGCACGCGGAGTTACCATTGCGGCCAACGTTGTTATCGCGGGCAATTGACCGATCTTCTTTCAGTCAAGGAGAGGTAACGAAGCCCACAAGACGGGCTAGCTTCCGGACGGCGCGATGAAGACAATCGGCTTTTACATGGCGAGTGCGGCCTCGCATTTGTTTCCGACATTTCCGCTCGCGAAGGCCTTCCAGGCCCGCGGGCATACCGTTGTCTACTTCGGGGAAGACAAAGGAGCGGGAATTGTCGAAAGGGAGTCGTTGACTTACATCCGGGAGAGGGAAGCCCGGCGATTTCTGAGCCGAGGCCCCGTCTCGTTTAGAGGGCGAATCGCCGCGGCCGCCGCAGCTGGGAGGCAGCTGTTGCAGCAGCACAAAGTGGATGTGCTTTTCGGAGATCCGCTATCGCCGACGGTGGCTCTAGCGACCCTCGGCACGCCGATTCGGTTTTCCTATTTGTCCGCCGTGAACTTCCCCTTGCACGGGGATGGTCTGCCTCCACCGACCTCTGGGCTGTTCCGTGGAACGGGACTCGGTTATACTTATCACACGAAGTTGGAGTGGCTCAAAGTTTGGCTCGAGTTTTGGGGGCTCCGCACTCCTCGCGCTTCTTTTCGCCGCCGGCGTCCTTCGTTCTTAGCGTCTTTCGCGCTATATTCCCAGCTGGGCTCCTCGGCCCGACAAGCAGGCCGCCGGCTTAGGTTTTCCGTCAACGGTCCTGTAATCGAGTATCCTCAAGCGATTCTTGCGCCACGGGAACTCGCGTTCCTTTATCCGGGGACGGTGGAGTACTTGGGGCTGTGCATCGACCACGGTCGAGCGCAGGAGCCTTTTCAGTGGAGCGGCCCCGAGGATAAGCCTATTGTATTCTGTTCGTTCGGCATGCAGGTGCACGAATACGATCAGACACTGTTAGCTCGTGTCTATAAGGTCGTGATCGAGGTCTTTCGGCGAAGACCCGATGTTCAACTAATCCTCCAGATTCCGGAACGATTTCGCGACTTCGAGCTGGCGGCGAATGTGACCTGCGTCGGACTGGTTTCGACATTGGCGGTGCTGCCGCGGTCGGCGATCAGCATAATCGGCGGAGGTTACGGGATGGTGAAGGAGTGCGTCGATGCGGTCGTCCCAATGATTGTGATCCCTTTTCGTTACGATCAACCCGCCAATGGCGCGATCGTTCAGCAACTGAAGATTGGAGCCCTGCTTGCGCCTTCCGAGTTGAATGCGGACGGCCTCAACAAGGCATTGACCGCGACGCTGGAGCCGGCGATGAAGGAGCGTCTTCGCGTTCTGTCCGACAAGATTAAGGCGAGTTACGACATTTCCCGTTTCGCGGAGAAGACACTGCAGGCTTGCGATGCAGATCGTGAGGATCGCTCTCGGGTTCGTGCCGATTGAGTTTGATGCCGAGCGTGGCGCGTCCTGAATCGGGCCAGCTGGGGGCGACTCTCAAGTCACTCCGCGGAGGACTCATTTTAATATCGACTTGAGTTTGGAGGTGGCATTGCGTTGCGACCCAGTCGCGCTGGTCCGCAATCGCGCGGCGGTGGACGGAGGCTCCCCAATGTGATCAAGAATTATTCCATCGACAAAGTCCCATGGTGGTTCGGTCAGCGCGCGAGGGGCGCCGCACACTGGAAAAGGGGAATCCTGAAGTTCTTCCCTTATCATTTCTGCATTCAAGTCCGGTGGGAGGTTCACTGTGCCTTGCTTAGACTCTTCACTTTCTGCCAAGTCTGGAACTACCGAAAGCGCCGCGATTTTTATGTCAATGTGGGAGCAGGATCTTCGGGCCGCGCCGGTTGGGTGAATGCCGACAGCAACCGGTTTAAGGGAGTCAATTGCCTGATCGATTGCCGGTCGCATATCCCTTTCCAGGACGAAAGCGTGCGAGGTATCTTCACCGAGCATTTTCTAGAGCACATCGACTACACGGAGGAGGCTCCGCGTTTTTTACGCGAATGTCAGCGAGTCCTAGTCAAAGGAGGGGTGTTGCGGGTGATCGTGCCGGACGCGGCTCAATACCTTCGCGCTTATATTGCCGACGGCTGGGACGAGATGCACGCGATTGGCCGGCTTACGCCGAACAGGCAGGATCTTTATTTGTCGGGCTGTTATCGCACCAAGATCGAGCTTGTGAACGAAGTCTTTCGGCAAGGCTATCAGCATAAGTTCGCGTATGATGTCGAAACCCTTGCGCTTGTTCTGCGGGAAGCAGGCTTCAGCAAAACTGAGAGGATGGCGTTTGGGCGGTCCTTGGATCCGAAGCTGCTCATTGAAAACCCGCTTCGGGCGCCCGACAGCTTGTACATGGATGCGGTCAAATAACCCCTCTGAATTTGTGGTGGAGATAAGCTTGAAAAAGTTGCTCGACAGATGCACCTGCTTGGAAGTACAGACGCGCCCGACATACCGAAATTGCGCTCCGCCCGGTCAACGGCAGGGCTACCCTAAGTTTATTAATTCAATATAGTAATGGTCACCCAATCAAACTCCTTGTATTTGCGGCAAAACGTACAAGTCGAACCGTTGGTCGAACACTGGTACGCCTGGTCGCATCTGATTTCCCCCGCAACTGCCGCCATGAATATTGTGGATCGCCACCTAAATATCATGGAGTCATACGTGCGCAATCCTCAGACGCACGCTGCCGCGGTAAAAAATCCCGCCATGTTGGGCGGGCCCTTCATCGACTATGATGGAGGCCGGGTCGATGATATTCGCGCTTTGATTCAGCAAACGCGCGAGGCGCAGGGGCAAATGGTCGCGTTCTCCGCTGCCGTGAAACAACTCGACCAGTTGCTTCGCACGGAGGCGAAGGGATTTTCACTCGAACCTCTTTACGAAAAAGTGCCCGACATCCTGCGCGGATTTGTGGAACTGGTGTACGATCTGAATAACAATCCGTCCTTCCGCGTCATCGAGCCGCTGCTCTACGAGAGCAAATTTTATGATCCCACTCGGCAAAGCCTCATGTTGTCGCTCATCGAGGATGATGACCGGCCCTTCATCTTAAGCACGCCTCGCTTGGCAAAACCGGGCGATGTCCACCTCAGGATACCGTTTGCCAGTTCAGTGATCGACGAGCTATTTCGGATGAAGACCCGTCCTGGCTCGGTCGACGACATCGCGCATAAGCTCGGGGTGGCGGCGGGGGATCTGGATAGTTTCCGGGCGTTTTTCACTTCTGAGCCGCCCCGACCGTACGAGCGTTACCAAGGGGATGGTC
Source organism: uncultured Opitutaceae bacterium (assembly GCA_964546955.1). Taxonomy (GTDB): domain Bacteria; phylum Verrucomicrobiota; class Verrucomicrobiia; order Opitutales; family Opitutaceae; genus CAZJLP01. The sequence goes on from CAZJLP010000026.1 coordinate 23,630, forward strand.
TCCGGTGGCGCTACTTTGGGCATGCTTGCATTCTGATCGAAACCCGCGACACCACAATCCTGCTCGATCCAGTGTTGAGTTATACGTACGATCATGAAGTTTCCCGTTTTACGTACGAAGATCTGCCGGAGGAGATTGACTACGTACTCATTACGCACAACCACCAGGATCACATCTTGTTTGAGACAATGCTCCAGTTGCGGCACAAGATCAAAACCATCGTGGTGCCGCGAAATGGAAACGGAGCGCTACAGGATCCTTCCCTTAAAATGATGTTCGAGAAAGTCGGCTTCAACAATGTGCTTTCGATCGAGGAGTTTGAACGCATACCGATTTCCACCGGACACATCATTGGAATCCCATTCTTCGGCGAACACTCGGATTTGGCGATTCGAACCAAGAGCGCCTATCTTATCCAAACCGGCCGGCACAAACTTCTGTTCGCTGCCGATTCGTGTAATGTCGAACCTCGGCTTTACGAGCACGTGGAAAAGGTCATTGGCCAGGTGGATGGCCTATTTCTCGGGATGGAATGCGATGGAGCGCCTTTGACTTGGCTCTACGGGCCGCTGTTGACCAAGCCTCTTGACCGCAAAATGGATCATTCGCGTCGCCTAGCCGGTTCAAACTACGAGCGCGGCATCGACATCGTCAATCGGTTCAACTGCAAGGAAGCGTATGTCTACGCGATGGGACAGGAGCCTTGGTTAAACTATGTTATGAGCCTGAAGTACACCGAAGAATCGAACCCAATCAAGGCGTCGAATCGATTGGTCGAAGATTGTCGTCAACGAGGAATCACCGCCGAGCGGCTTTTCGGCGAAAAGGAAATCTTACTCAGCAATTGACGGCGGCACCTTCATAAAATCGGTGGGAGGTCCAGGGCGGCGATAAGCGTCTTCAGGACCTCCGATGACGCGGTGTGGTGAAAGAAATGTCCCCCGGGAAACATGTGCACTGAGCACCGATGCGACGAATAGCGCTGCCACTCCGCTAGCGATTCTGCTGAGGTCCAGGGATCATCGTAGCCGCCGAAAACCGTGATCGGCATAGACAGACTCGGACGAACCCCTCCGCCGTAGCTTTCGTTGGTGGCGATATCCCAGCGCAACACACGGGTTACGATGCGCAGCATTTCTGGATGCTCCAGAATCTCCGGAGGGAGCGAGGCGGGGTAATCGATCAATAAACTGCGGATAAATTCGTCATCAGGCAGGTCGGCAATGTTGCGACGGGTTCTTTTCACATGCGGAGGGTTCCGTCCCGAAACGAAGAGCTGTTGCGGTAGGTTGCGGCAGCCGCGTCGGGACAGCTCCAGGACAACTTCAAATCCCAAGGCTGCTCCCAGGCTATGACCAAGCAGCATGCACCGGGTGCTTCCGGCGATCTCCTCCCAAGCGCCAACGATGGCAGTCACCATCTGATCGAACGAGGTAATAGGAGGATCACTCATCCGGTCCTCACGGCCCGGGTATTGGACGGCGGCCAGATCCACGCCAACGCGCCGCAAGGCCTCTCTCCATCGGTAGTAAGTGGAGGCGCCAGCACCGGCATGTGGCAGACAAATAAGTCGCAGGCGAGCCGTCGACAGCGGGCTTGGCACTCTGACCCAGCTACCGCAACTGCGAGATGACAAATAGTTCATGGAAAGGGGGGAATGGGGCGCCGCCATTTGTGGCGGGGCATGCCACTATCGGACGGCCACTGCGGGGCGACGCTTTGTGGTTGCGCTGAAACTATTATTGCCAAAAACGAAAGCTGCGGACGGATCGCACTCCAAAATGGCACCATTGGTGTCCACAACACGAACGACAAAATTGTTGTCAATAAAAACGGCGGACTGTTTCAGCTCAAATCGGCACAATGATAACCACCGGCGCAGTAACATAACAGAATCATGCATTCGTTGCCATCGGGATATGAAAGCGTGATTCCTTGTCTAATGGTGCGCAATGCGTCCGAGGCAGCCGCATTTTACAAAGAGCTATTTGGTGCAACGGAACGACTCCGCGTGAACTATCCGGGCACGTCGAAGATTGCCCATGCAGAACTTCACATCGGTGCTGCCGTTTTCATGCTCGCGGATTACCCGAAGGAAGGCGTTCCGCCGCCACCTCTCGCGCAGCACGGTCCGGCGGTACGCCTTTTGCTGCACGTGCCCGACAGTGATGCGGTGGTCACGAAAGCGGAGGCGTTAAAAGCAGAGGTGATTGTTCCGCCAGCTGATGCCGCGTGGGGGGGCCGACAGGCAATTTTCATCGACCCGTTCGGTCTCCACTGGGTGGTGGCTTCGCGACGCGCGGATCCAAAGCCTAGCCCTAAAAACGGAGAACATGCGGGATCTAAAACCTCGAGCGCCAGCTCGGAGAAATCGTTATCGATAGCGCACCATGTTGCGCCGCCAATCCACTTCAGTCCCCTCGTTCCCGGCCTCGAGATTGACGAGGTGTCGCGTCCTCCGATCTGGAGTTCCCCTGAGAAGCCGTCGCGCCCGGCAGACCTGGAAGAAGTCGCTTTTTGGCCCGTCGTTCAACTCGCGGGATTGTTGCGGTCACGTCTGGTCAGCTCGGTCGAGCTAACCAAAATGTACCTCAATCGATTGCGGCGGCATAACAATAAGCTGAAATGCGTCGTTACCATGCTCGACGAGTTGGCTTTGTCGCAGGCCGAGCGCGCAGACGCCGAGATCAACTCCGGAAATTACCGTGGCTTGCTACATGGCATTCCCTGGGGAGCGAAGGATGTCATTTCTGTCGCTGGTTACCGGACAACGTATGGCTCACGCGCGTATCGGGATCAGCTGAGCGAGCTGGACGCCACGGTGGTCACTGCGCTTGCGCGCGCCGGAGCAGTACTGGCAGCCAAACTTGCGACCGGCGAACTTGCTGGAGGAGACAAGTGGTTTGGCGGACGCACGAAAAATCCATGGGACGTCCTCCAAGGTTCGAGTGGCTCGTCAGCGGGCCCGGCCGCGGCTACTGCAGCGGGATTGGTGGGCTTTTCGATTGGTACCGAAACCTGCGGTTCGATCGTGAGCCCTGCGGGACGTTGTGGAGTCTTTGGCCTGCGGCCTACGTTTGGCCGTGTGAGCCGATACGGCGTTATGACGCTTTCCTGGACTCAGGATCGTGTCGGCCCGATTTGTCGGTCGGCCGAGGATTGTGCGGCGGTTTTAGACGCGATTTCTCATCCGGACGCCCGGGATCCGAGCGTTGTCAACATTCCGTTGAACTGGAACGCTGCGTTGGACATCCGGACGCTGCGGATCGGATACATTGAACGCGCCTTCGCGGAGCCCGGCCGCCTCGCAGCTTGGCGGAACAATGAACAGGGAACTCTCGATCATTTGCGCGGGATGGGCTTTGATCTTCTGCCGGTTGAACCGTTGGATTGTCCCGTAGACGAGCTGAGTATCAGTGTTGAAGCAGCGGCGTTTTTCGAGGATCTGTTTCTCTCCGGTCGAGACGGTCTTTTGGCCAATCGCGGGCGGGCGGCGCATCTCAACCGCAGCCGCGAGGTGACAGCGTGCCACTACCTTCAATCTCAACGCAGACGGGGTGTCATGATGCAGCAGCTGTGTCAGGTGACGGAACAGGTGGATGTCTATCTCGCGCCGGCAGCCGACGGACGATGGAGCAACCGGAAGTCTCCAGTCGTTCAGCTGAACAGTTCGTCCTTTTCCGGTTCTGGCCTGGTGGAGCAACAGTTCAAACTGGCCAACCGTGCTGGCTATCCCGCGTTAGCGGTGCCGAATGGCTTTGACGAAAACGGTTGTCCAACCAGCGTGATTTTTATGGCGCGGCCATTTAGTGAGGCAAAGCTGCTGGCGGTTGCAAAGGCCTACGCAGACTCGACTCTATTTCATCGCGAACGCCCGTCCGCGTTCAATCCGTAGTTGGTCGCCAGCGATGATGATTGCGTGCCACGGATAAGATTGGCCCATGGGCACCGAAAGCATATTGTCGGCAGCGGCGCTTGAGCAACTTGCCCGGACAGGGAAACTGAAGCGCAGCCAGGTCGAGCGCGCTGCCTTGGTACTGGCGGACCGCGGAGAAAATGAATTGGCAATTGAGATCCTGAAGAATTGCGAGCTGCGAGATCACCCTGAGTTATGTTTTGCGCTGGCGACGCTTCTTCAGGCGGCGGGGCGGGCGCTGGAGGCTGAAATCTATTACAAGCGAGCAATCGAAAGCCGCCCGAAAAACCCCGGTTACCATGCGGCCATTGGGTTGCTATACCACGGTTGTCTCTCCCGGTTCGATCAAGCCAAGGCCAGTTACATGGCCGTGCTGGACGTGCAGTCGAAACATCAGTTTGCCTGCACGCAACTCGCCTCCCTGTACGTGGCGGAGGCAGGAGCCCAGGGAACCATGCAAGGCTTTTCGCGGTACCTTGGGCGAGACCTCGATGAATCGCTCCGTTCGCTTGCGCTCGCCAACGGCTTTGCAGCGTTGGGCCACTATCAACCATCGAGCATGGAATATCGACGGGCTCTCGCTCTTTGGTCGCGTCGTCCCGACGATCCCTGTGGCCTTTGGATTTTGGGTGGCCTGGCGAAAATAGCGCGAGCACTGGGTGATCATTCGACGGCGGACGAATGTCTGAGCACAGCGGAGGCTGAGTATCCCAATCATCCCCTGCTCAGGGTTCTGATTCTGCCTGAGCGCATCCGGTCTCTGCTCGCGCTGGGGCATAAATTGAGCGTCGGCGCTGCCTATCGTGGACTTTTGGACGGTCGGCAGACTTTGAGCCGCGCGAAGCCCTCGGGGATCCCTGAGTGGACCGGCCAACCACTCGAAGATAGAACACTGCTCGTCACCAATCCCGACAGCGCTGGATTTGGCGACGATCTCATGTCGTTCCGATTTCTGCCTCTGCTCAAGTGGCAGGCAGGCAATTGTCGAATTATCGCCGTCGCTCGCAATCCGTTGCTGCCGCTCATCAGATCGATGCCGGAAGTGGACGAAGTTTGCCTGCCCCACGATGTGTGTCAGGCCGATTATCATGTGGTGGCGCCGCATATCCCATTGCTGCTCGATTGGACGTGGAGGTCGTTTGCCGATAAAGCCGCGGCCATCCGCCCCTCCGATCTAGCGATTGCAAAGTGGAGGCCTTTTGTCTCTGGTGGCCGCGGGATCAAAGTAGGCGTCTGCTGGCATACGGACGTGCGCCGATGTGAAAGTGATGCCTACAGTGCCCGATCGTTGCCGATTCGGCTGCTGAAACCGCTCGCTGAGATTCCAGGCGTCAGGCTTTTCAGCCTGCAATTTGGCGCGGGTGCCCGTTTCTCGGAAGGCATTTACGAACTCGGGATGACCGACCTGACAGGCCGGATCAAAACCTTTGACGACACAGCTGCCTTGATTTCGCACTTGGATGCGGTCGTGACCATTGACACCGCTACTGCACACCTTGTCGGTGCGATGGGAAAGCGTGGGATCGTGCTGCTGCCGTTTTTTCCTTGCTGGCGATGGGCCGCTGCCTCGGATTCCTGCCCCCTGTACCCAAACCTTCGCCTCGCCAGACAATCAGCCCCGGGAGATTGGTCCAACTGCATCGAAAGCGCATCGAAGTTTGTTCGCGCGATAACTGATGACCGTTCGTGCGGGAGCACAACTCGCCAAACGGGAGGACCGATGCAGCCTCAGGGTTAGAACATGATTTCAGCGGCCGCCGAGGCGAAACGGCCTCCAGCTCGGCTTCCGGCCGGCACGGTAGGGCAAGCCGCCCGTCTGAACGGATGGGGTTGGTGACCTGTTCTGCCGGGATATTTTGAAATTAGTTTGGACCAGGGCCAACGCTTATTGTCACGACTTATGTCGCTCTTGGTCACAAGGCAGGCGGCGTGAGATGGTATATAATATACGTAACCGGAGAAGACGCAATCATGCTAAGGCTCAATATGAAAGCATGATCGAGAGCCACCGCATATCGGCAAGGGGCATGGCGGCGTTTGCCATGGCTTATAATATTGGGAACGTCTACTTGTTGCTGCAGGGCTGCATCGCGTCGTGAACGCTTGTCGAGAGACGATTGCGGTACTGAAGCAAACCCGCAGAATGGCTGAAATCGGCGGCCGATGGATTTTCCGTGTTGATAGCGACGATATGAGACTCCGCTCCCTTATCGAAAATCCGGACTGCGTATATTTCCAGATCCCGTGTAAGCGGGTGACTGGTCTCTAGTCTGACCCCAGAAACAACTTAAATCGGCCTGACTAATTCCTCTGCGACGTCGCTTGTAGATGCTGTACGTGCGTCACGCGCAGTAATTGCCATATCTTTATATAAGAATGTGCCGCCAATGGGCTTGATCGTGCAAGTACGCAGTCCCTTTTTTGAAAGCGCAACGTCGGCGCGCGGCAAAATTACGTTTGCCGACATTTTCAGCCACTCCGCGTGCCAAAATAGATTTCATCGACTGGGTGCTCTATAGACTGGCTTGTCGTGGTAGCCCTGCTTGATTTTGAAGCGGCGATTTCCAGCTGTTTGATCGGGCGGTGCTAGGGGTGGCGGTTCGGGCCGTAGTAATAGACGGCGCGCGACAGGACTTCGGTACATGCATTCGAGGCGCGAGAACCACCGGCATTGGTTGCGGCGACAAGCGCGAGTTGACGCTGGGGCCAGATATGCGCCAATACGTAGAATGTTCCTCCGCTTCCGCTGTGTCCGCTGACCGGTTCGCCCCCCACTATCGAAACGCCCCATCCGGCGGCGTGGCCGCCGATTGGCGAATGAAGCCGTTTGATGCTCTCCGCCTTGAGCAAACCGTCTTTGCCCGCCAATCCGCGCAGGTGGAGCTGAAGGAACTTGGCATAATCCGCCAAGCTCATCGCTGCGCCGCCCGCGGGCGTGAAACAAAGCGGCAGATGATAGTTGTCATGAGGATCGTGAGGATCGTGCGGTTCTACTCCCTTGTCCGTTTGGCGGTGTCCCCAGGGCTGATTAGGGTCGTTCGTAGCCGGCCAGTCGAACGTCGCTGAAATCCCCAAAGGAGCGAATAGCCGGGATTGAATGGCCGCCTCCCACGTCAGGCCCGTCAGTTTTTCGATGATCGTTCCCGCAATAGCGTAGCTCGCGTTGGAATAAAAATAGGTCGTGCGCGGAATCGTGACCGGAGCGCGGTGAAGGGCGCGGCGGCAAAATTCGAGGCGTTGTCTCTCGGCCGGACCGGTAAGTGTTTCCACGTCTTCCTTCCATTGGGCGCCGGGAACATAGGTATAAGGCTGGATTCCGGCGCGGTGATGAAGCAGGTCGCTGACCGTGACTTCGGCATATTCGCTGCGGGCGGTCTGCTTCCACTCGGGAAACAGGTCCAAGATTTTCGTCTCCCAAGAAAGTTTTTCCTCCTCGATCAACATTGCGATCAAAGTCGCCGTCATCGCCTTCGTGTTGGAACCTAAGGAGTATTGAGCATCACGTGTGATTTCCTGGTCAGAACCGAGACGTTTCGATCCCACCGAAATTATTTCACGAACTTCATTTGCCCCTGTCGTCATGAGGGACAATGCCGGAAGCCGAGCGGCGGATTCTACTCGCTTCAGCAGCGATGGGAGCGGAACGGGTGCCAATCTTACACTTCCTATAATCGCAAGAGTCAGGGTCGTGAATAGGGCGATACGGATGATGCCGCCTAGTGCCGCGCGGAGCGGCACAAGTCGTCGAGAGGGGGAATACGCTTCGCGGACCATCAGGCCTAACGGAACAAAAATGGCCAGAGTCAATGCGAGAGGATTGGCCCGAGACGGGGTTATCTGGCCAATGATGTCATAAATCCCAAACTGGGAGAACTGTCGGTTTATTGCCTTTGGGAGTAATTCTGCACCAAGGATAAAAGCACCGACGATGAGCAGTGCCGTGACCCATCGTGAACGGGTCAGTGCCGCCAGCGCGATGGTGAGAGGCGTGGCGAGCAAGGCCACCGTCAAATTTACGCCGCCGCTATACCATTTTCCGGTGGGTAGCGCGAGAGTAGGCCACAGGTTGGTGTCGATTCCGTACCAGGCGCTCCCCGGCAAGGCGTCAGCGTGGAGTGCGAGGAGCACGCAAGGTAAAAAAGCTCCGCCGACGACACTGATCACGATACATACGAGCTGTGGTGTCCACCAGCGGACCGAAGGCGAAACTTTGTTTGGTGACATTTCCCCGCCAGCGGGGGGAAAGCTGTTTCGGCGGGCGCTGAGCAGCCCGGTGAGCACGGGAAAAAGCAGCATGTACGCCGGGACGACTTGCGTTAGCCGAAGAGTTGGCCAGATGCGGGCATTTAATCCTACCAGGGCTACGAGGCTAAATCCCAACGCCGCAAAAATCGCGATTCGTTGCGCCCGAAGCGCGCAGCCGATATCTTGGGTGATGGCGAGTAGCCGCGGGGCGGACAAAGAGAGGGAATGCGACATGAGTTCAATGAGGAGAAGGCATTTTGCGCACTTGCGAAGGGTTGTCCGCGGCCGGCGATGGACAAATCAGATGCGGCCCCGCACGTTCGCCAACGGCTCTGGCCTTGCGACCATGGAGTGTCAATCGGTTTGACGCTCCCGAGGAGAGAAGCGCCGGAAGAATCGATTGTGCATGTAGCGATACATACGCGGGTGGGTTTGGCACAGCCAATTTGCCACACCGTGCCGTGCGCGTTGTAATAGGGGACACCCCTCCAAGCCAATTTCATCCACGATCCCGATAGCGCGGTGCCTGTCTTGCATCACGGAATTCAGCATCCATTTGTGCGCCTCATCAAAATCCGATTTCCACCGCCCCGTCCGGCTGCGGTCAAAGGGTTTGAAAACGCGAAACTTCCAACTTATCTCGTCCTGCGCCACCACCCCTGTCGGCGTCTGATGGTCTATTTGCGACTGCTCGAAGGAAACATTCAAGAAGTTGCAGAGCTGTCGCGTTTCCGCTTCAGGCGAAGCCAGGAGCGTTTCGAAGTTCACACGATGGACTTGATTCGGGTGACGCTTTTCGAAGCTCAACATGTAATCGATGCCTTCTCTCCATCGCCAGGCATAAACTCTCAGCGATTGCCTGAGGCCCGTTGAAAGTTCGGCGGTCGAAAGCAGGACGTCGCGCCCGTCGCGAGTGACCCACAAGACTTTTGCATCGGGAAAATCCTTGATGATTGTATGCAGCCTGAACAGGTGAAGCGGCGTTTTTTCGCCGACCAGCGGTTTCCCCTCCTGCGCGGCGTAACATTCCAGCAGAGCAGCGAAGAGCTGAGCTTGCGCACGAGGCCAGACGGGCGGCATATCGGTCGGCAATGCCGCTAGTAGAGCTGCGCGGTTTACTCCCAGCGCGGCCGGCGCGCAGTATTTAAATTCAAGCAATTCGTCGACCAGCCCTTCCCAGCGGTTGTGCGCTGAAAGCTCCCGGCGGGGGAGAAACCAGTGATAGTAATGAGTCTCGGGGAGAATACAGATCCGGCTGTGCCGATCGAGTATCGCCGCAACAAGCGTGGTTCCCGACCGGGGTAAACCCACAATAAAAATAGGACTCCGGTGCGGCGAGGATGCAGGCATAGCTTCCGAAATCGGCGGCCGGGTCGGAACATTCGGAGGCTCGCTTAGGGCGGCAAGCAAAATCGCCGTTTGACGCCTCCGCCTTTTGAGGCCGGCATGGAGTGCAATTGTCCAAAGCGTTACCCCCCTCGATGAGCATGAGTCCCCGTTGATTAGAGGATCGCGGTTGAGAGCTCCCAAACGCCCGTTTTTTCTTGCTTAGTCATCTATGACGTGAAGTAACTAGCAGTGCTTAGCGGAGTTGGTGGCTGGCAGTCTGGCGACATGTATAATGGCTATATAATCATGCGTATCGTGAGATCGTTCGTGGCCGCGCTTGTTCCATTAGCGGCTATGCCAGGACCAGTCGTGGCAACGGAGGGCAAGGACGACGGCGGGCTACTCAGGCAAGAGGTGTTACGGACATATGCTCAGATCGCCTGTGCCGTCTATGACGATAGCTTGCGCGAGGCTGAGAAATTACAGCTCTGCATTCGTGATTTCTTAAACCATCCATCGGAACGAACCTTGCAGGATGCACGTGCCGCCTGGATTGCCGCGCGCATCCCTTACCTGCAATCGGAAGCTTTTCGTTTTTGCGACGGTCCCATCGAGAAAGTCGAAGCTCGGATCAATGGCTGGCCGATTGACGAGAGTTACGTTGACGCAGTTGCGGGAGACAGCAATGCGGGCATCATCAACAATCCGGAGCGCTTTCCCGTTTTGTCCAAGGAAGTATTGGCATCGCTAAACGAGCAAGAGGGCGAGAAGAATATCTGTCTGGGTTTTCACGCGGTCGAGTTCTTGCTATGGGGACAAGACGAAAGCCCGAACGGTGCAGGCAGTCGTTCATTTCTCGACTACGTCGTGAGTGAAGAGCGCGCCATGCGTCACGCGGCACGCCGTCGTGACTGCCTTCAGGCGATGGTAGATCTCCTGGTCGAGGATCTTCGAACTGTCGCCGAGAGCTGGCGCGACAAATCTCCTGACAACTACCGGGCGGCTTTCTCTGCCCTTCCGGCCGACGAAGCGCTGAGAAAACTGATTCACGGAATTGGCACCTTCGGCGGAGTAGAACTTGCGGGAGAGCGACTGACAGTTGCGTACCAGACGAAGGAGCAGGAGGACGAACAGTCCTGTTTTAGCGACACCACTCACCTCGATACATTGTACAATGCCCTGGGTGTTATGAATATTTACTTTGGACGTTACGAGAGTGGCGGCGGAACGAAGGTGGAGGGGACGGGATTGCACAAACTTTTGAGCGTTGTCGCGCCCGACTTGGCTGTGCAATTGGGCCCCCAGGTCGAAGCTAGCGTAAGTGCTGCGCGCAATATCGTGGCTCCGTTTGACCGAGCGATCGGCGCCCAGGCCTCCGATCCAGCGCGTGAGGCTATCCACAAGACGATTCAAGCGCTGGAGGCGCAGACGCAAACGTTAGCCGAGGTGCTGAATCGTCTGGGCTTGTCGCCGCTGGATTCGGGCCCAAGGGGCTAGGTAATTGCGATGCATCTTGGTTCCCGAAAAGCAGTTCGTGCGATTGCCATCGGGGTACTGACATGGTCGGTTCTCGTGATCGTCGTGATTGCCCGGGATTTGGGGAGCAGTGATCGCGCGTCCGCGCCTAGTTCAAACGAGACACTTACGGGCGGCAAAGGCACGGTTTTCGACGAGTCGCGAGAAGCCTTCGGATTTCCGTTTCCAAGCCTGAATAAAGAGCGCAGGGCGGCTTTTTTTGTCGGCAACTCTTTTTTCAAACAGAATTGGGTGGCGGCTCCGGCGTCAACGGCAGCGCGTGATGGTTTGGGGCCACTGTTCAACGCCCGGTCCTGTTCGACATGCCATTTCAAGGACGGCCGTGGCCAGCCGCCGAACTCCCCGACCAGCCCGTTGACGAGTGCTGTGCTGCGTTTGAGCATTCCCGGAGTCGACGGCCAGAACGGACCCATCCCCGAGCCAGTTTACGGCGGCCAAATCCAAGGGTCATCGCTTCCTCGGGTCGCGTCGGAAGCTCAAGTTTTGACCGAATATCGATACATTGAGGGAACATTTGCGAGCGGTGAGACCTATACGCTGCGAATGCCGGTGGTACGCCTAGAGCGGGTAGGGTACGGACCGCTCGCAGCAGAGGCGATGATGTCGTGCCGCGTTGCACCGGCGATGATTGGCCTAGGATTGCTGGAGGCGGTGCCGGATAACACGCTGGAGGCAATGGCAGACCCGGATGATCGCGATGGAGACGGCATTTCCGGCGCTATCAATCGAGTCTGGGACCGCCGCGCCGGCCGCGTGGCGGTCGGGCGATTTGGTTGGAAAGCGGAGCAACCGTCGCTGATCCAACAGATCGCAGCGGCCCTTCAGCAGGATATGGGACTGACCACGACTTTATTTCGAAGCGAAAATCACACGGCGGTTCAGAAGGACGCCGGTCGATTGCCCAATGGAGGCGATCCAGAAGTAAACGATGAGATCCTTCAAGCCATGGTGGAATATACGCGAGCCTTGGCCGTGCCGGCTGCTCGAAACCTTTCCGCGGCGGAGGCGATAAGGGGGAGGCAGGTGTTTCAGCAACTTCGCTGCGCGGTCTGCCATCAACCCGAACTGAAAACCGGCATGAATCACGATTACCCCGAGCTCTCGGAGCAGATCATTCGTCCCTATTCCGATTTGCTTCTTCACGATATGGGAGACGGCCTCTCGGATAGGCGTCCGGTTTTCACCGCCTCCGGCCGGGAGTGGCGGACGCCTCCGCTTTGGGGGCTGGGTCTGACGGCGAAGGTAAGTGGCCACAGCACGCTCCTCCATGATGGTCGTGCGCGCGACGTGACCGAGGCCATTCTTTGGCATGGAGGCGAAGCGGAGACCGCGCGGGAACAATTCCGATCTCTTTCTCGTGAAGACCGCAATGCGCTGGTTGTTTTCCTCCAATCTCTGTAGATCCTTACGATGCGTTTCCGCGGTATTTTTCTCGTTGGCTTGTTGGCGTTGATCTGGGCTGTGCGAAGCGATCTTAACGCACAACCCGAGACTCAGCGGACGCCGCTCCCGGCGAAGGAGCGTATTCTTCGCGATCTTGCAGAGAACGTCATTGTTCCAGCCTCTTCTGAGCTTGAACGGAAATGCGCTGCGCTCCTTAAAGCCACCGCCAAACTCGAAGCGGAGCCGAGCGACGACATCCTGGCGGTTGTCCGGGCCTGTTGGAAGGAGGTCGCGATCGCGGTTGCGCAGTTCGAATGCTTCAAGCGAGGACCGGTGCTCGACGTGCGCTACGCTCCGGCATTTTTTTTCCCCGCGCGGTCAATCAGCATCGAACGCGCCATCAAGAGCGTCGATACCATTTCGGAGGGAACAATTGCCGAGCTGAGTGTTGCGGCGAAAGGCGTTTGGGCGATCGAGTATTTGCTTTATCCGCCTCCGGACGCTGCAGCTGAACTCATCCGCGGTCCTTCCACGGCGGCGCGCCGACGATTTCTACACCTGATAGCAGGGGAGTTAGCGGCAAAGACCAGCACTCTGGCCTCCGAATGGCGCGAGCCGCGAAGTGCATCAGCGCAGGCTTTTTGCGACGGAGGACAAGCGAGTGTTAACGCGATGGTCAACCAGCTGGCCTGGACGATCCGAACGAATGAAGACCGCCTGCGCGCGATGGCGATCTCGAGCGTGCAGAAGGACACCTTAGGCGTTCCAAGCGGGCTGGCGCGACGCATGATCCACGCGAGTCTGGAGGGGAGCCGTAGGATGTATTCTAGCGATCAGGGGTTTGGGCTCGACGATTGGTTGCGGCATATCGGCGCTCCGGTTGCGCTTCCATTTGAAGCGAAATTCAAGGCCCTTCTCGAAGCGACCGACGCTCTCGCTCAAGAGCAGGATTCGCCCAAGGACCGCGCCGCTGAGGCTAAGCTGGCCTTCGAAGCTTGTCGAGAGTTGGAACGGCTCATCAAAGTCGATTTGGTAAGTGCTCTTGGAGTGACTTTGACGTTTGGCCCCGCCGATGGGGATTAGAATTGGCGCTTCCGAAACTTGCCTTCGCTTTAAAACGTTGAAGCCGTTCGGAACCACAAGAGTACATTCTGGGAGATTCCGGCCGACTCTGGACGGCGTCCGAGCGCTCTATGGTTCGGTCGTTGACGCGCCGGTCGCCAGCCACTCCCTTGCTGCATTTCGCATCTTGTTTGGCGCCATAATGGCATTGGCAATGGCTCGTTTGCTCGCGCTGGGTTGGGTGGATACGCTTTTCACCGATCCCAGGCTCCATGTCGGATATCCCGGCTTCGAATGGATACAGGCTTGGCCGTCGCCATGGATGCATCTGCACGTGGGAGTGTTGGGAATGTGCGCGATCGGAATCGCGACTGGCTTTTACTATCGCTGGTCTGCCTTTTTTTTCCTCCTGGGTTTTGTCTATCTGGAGCTCATCGACCAAACATTATATTTAAATCATTATTATTTGGTCGCGCTGCTTGCCGGTATCTTGGTTTGCGTGCCAGCGCATAGGATATGGTCGATTGATGCAGTCCTCCGTCGGGGAGTGCGTTGCGAGCATGTACCTAGCTGGACCGTTAATCTTCTGCGATTCCAGATAGGGATTGTCTATTTTTTTTCCGGCGTCGCGAAGCTCAACGCTGATTGGCTGCTGCGCGCCCAGCCTCTTCGGATCTGGCTGCCGGCCCGTGCGGAGCTGCCTTTGATTGGAGCCGTTCTAGATGCTTCGTGGATCGCGTATGTTGCCAGTTGGACCGGCATGTTGTTTGACTTGGCCATCCCTCTTTGCCTGCTGTGGAGGCGGACAAGGCTGGCGGCCTACGCGAGTGCGGTGGTTTTCCATATTTTCACGTGGATTCTCTTTCCCATCGGGATGTTCCCATGGATCATGCTGGGCAGTGCGCTCATCTTTTTCCCGCCCGACTGGCCCGAGAGAATGGTGAATCGGTCAAGGAGCCGACCTGGTCGCGCGCTACTTCGCACGAGCAGTAGAGAAGTGGCATCGCGACCGGCTTTTCCCTTGCGACGCTGGCAGCAGTCGCTGCTTGCCACGTACATGTTCGGGCAAGTCAGCCTTCCTTTGAGGGGTTTGTTCTATACCGGTCCGAGCGGCTGGAGCTGCAACGGATATAATTTTTCTTGGAAAGTGATGCTCATCGAAAAAACCGGTTGGGTGACATTTTTCGTCCTTGATCGCCGGACCGGTGTCGAGCGCGTCTTTGACGCGGCGGACTACCTTACCCCCTGGCAGGCGGCGATGCTGGCGCAAAATCCTTATGTGATTCGGGCGCTTGCGCAAAAAATAGCGAGGGAGCTCGACCCGGTGGGATCAGGCCACATTCAAGTGCGGGTGGACGCCTATGCGACCATGAACGGGCGTCCGAGCCAGCGATTGATCGATCCGCTCGTCGATCTGGCCGGACCTTTGCCAAGGGACTGGATTGTGCCGCTGCAATCCCAGTTGCCCGAGCGGGCCAGCAGCGACTCATAATGATCTTGTAGTGTTTAGACGCCTCGCCGAGCGCGGTGAATGTAAGACGATAAATAGCCCGATTGGAAATGGCGCGAGCGTGAACCTCCGGGTCCTGTAAACCACTTTGTTCAGGTTCGTGCACTCGCGTAGCCGTTGGCTGGGTCCTGTATTCCAGCTCTTCCGAGGCCCCTTCTTACTCGGATGATTGCTTTGCACGTGACTTTTCGAATCTGCAGTCTGAAGCTTTCCTGGTTGCCGATGATTCGCATCACCGCCCCTTTCGCTCTATCCGCGCTATTGGTGTTTGCAGGGTACGCGATTTGGAGCCGAAATCCCGGCAGCGTGCTCGAGCGTTATCCCGTTGCCACGGGATTTTTCGCGCTGGGTTTCTTTCTGGCGGGCTCGGCGATCATCAGTGGGGCGATCAAGCGCTGGAAGTCGCCGCGTTTCCCACGGGGGTGGTATGAGTCGGACCGTTCTTTCGCTGTCGACCTCTACATTGTGCTGAACGGAGGTAGTTATGTCGCGGGCCCGTTTGTGTGCACGCTTTGGGCGGTGCTCATGCCTTATATTTTATTGTCTGACAACATGCTGAGATCGATTGGCGCTCCGGTCAGCGGTGGAATCAAATCCCGGCGGGTCTGGCTCAAAGAAGGATCTGTGTTCCTGCATCCGGCGCGAACTTACCTGGCGCAGCGGGTGCACGCCGGACATACCTTGGTAGTTACCGATTCCGAAGACGCGGAAATGCTGAGGCAACGGATCACTGCGCTGCTTACGAGCCCGGAAGCGCGGCGCGCTGATCAGCTGACTGGCTTTGAAGATCGTCCCGCCGCAGTTCCGCTCCAGCGCGTTCGCTGACGCTTCCTTGGAATTCGCGTGGAGGATTTCTAGGCGCGAAACGTTGTGTCTTATTTGGCGATGTTGCGTTGCGTCGGTCTGGATTAGGAAGGAGCGCGCACCAGCCTTGTCACTGAGGAAAAGGGAAGGCTGGCCGCCGGATATGCCTAATTGAGCCTAGGCGATCTGACGGTTTGCGAAGTGCTGCCTCGAGCATTGCCCGGGCTTCCCCGGCCCCTCCCGTTGCCAGACAACGAGGATGATTTGCGCGGATGCAGATGTAAATCGACGATCCTAATCATACCCAGGGTATGCGCTCGAATGTCCAAAATCTATCGTTGATTCGCATTGGAGCGTAAGGTTGTGTTTTTACATGGCTGACGTGTCGCCGGATCATCGGATTGGAAACGCCCGTGGCAAGGGATCGAAAAAGATCCGGCATCCCGAAGCGACGGAGCGGGCGAGGCGGGTGACGGAAAACTGCTGGCGGGATCGCGGCATCCAGAACTGCCTCGCCGAGGGGTGCAACATTCTACGATCGTGAGCAAATGCGCGCTCGCCGAAGTATGTTCAGGAGGCCTCGATTCAGGGTTTCAGTGCACTGACCGAGAATGCTGGCTTCAAGAAGCCGGTCGCATTCAATGAACCAGGATCTTCGCGCGTATCCTAAAGTTGAAGACATTGTCTTGGAGCTTCCCGATGCGGAGGAATACCTCGCGGTGTTAGCGCGGATCGGGAAGGGGAAATACCCTCAGCTGGCGCCCATCCTGGGGAACATCGAACGATCGTCTGACGGCAAAAGGGACAGCACCGAACTGGATTCATCCTTGGTTGCCGACATCATCGGCTACAACGATTATTCGCTCGTTTGCTTGCTGGAGCGCGAATGGTTGGATGACGACGGCGTAGACGAATTTGAGGTCTTGATTTCCTCTCTCGAAAGCCGGGCTTTTTTCGCAGGTATTGGATCGATATTTATCTACGGCGCGGGCACGTGCGGCTTGGGCGATTTCCTGGCCTCTAAACCGCAGTTTAGCGCCGTCACTTGCGCAGATCTTTCCTGGCTGGCGCTCTATTTCGGGAAATCGGTGATCGAGGGTCGACTTGAATTGCTGCCTCGTGCGTTCCGGGAAATGCGGGTCTTTTATGAGCCCGATTGCGAGAGAAAGCGTTTGTGCACCTCCTCCAGACCGAGCCGGCTTCGCCGGCCTCTCAGTGGGGGAAATGGAAAAATCAGCTATGTGGTTCGCAACGTCTTCCATAACGGTTCTCCAATCGCTGCCGAAATGATCTGTGCACCCTTCTTGTTGGACTGTTTTGGCGGAGAAAGAATGAAGACGGCGTTGATTCGGCTGTGCCAGCAAACATCCGTTGGGCAATCGCTTGCAATTATGGTGACCTGCCGTGGCGACAACGCACGGCTCGAGCGCAATCCTGCGGTGATCCTTGAGTTGCTCGAACGTTGCGGGTTCGAGATCGGGTGGCTGGACCTTGTCGCGCTTCCTTACTCGTTTTCCCGTCACGATCACGCTTACGTGCGCACCACCTACAACACGTTTGTGGTTCGAGCGGTAAAGCGGGATTCAATAAAGGCGGCAAATCTTGCATTGGTCAGCCGCCTGCGTCGCGAAGACGCAATACCCGAAAGCGCGGAGGCGGAGGCCTATTGTTTGCGCAGGGGTAAATCGGTCATCGTCCTCGGCGAGTCGGAAGTGTCCATTCTCAGGCTTTGCCAAAAGACTATTCACTACGATGTGTTGCTGCGCACGCTCGCCGGGCGCTTTGGCCTCGACAGGATTGAATCGGCCGTAGCCACGCTAACCGCCCGTGCTCTGGTGGATTTGGGACTGCGTTAAACAGGGGAGTGCACCGGCGAGTTCGATCGGGACGAAGCGATATAGCATGCGCCATGCAGTGGAGAAGATCGATTTTCATCCTTCGGGCCGCATTGAGTTTCGCGCGGGTGCCAAGCTTGACAACGCATCTGCCGGTGGGCACTGATTTCTGCCCCGGTGATGGCCTCGCGATCCACGGCGCAGGGCTCCGCTGCTGACCGTCCAGCGTCATTTGGATAACGTGTCAACGGGTCTGGATAATTCAAAGTTTCATTCGTTTTGGGGGAATGGACGGGCGTAAAATGACAAACACTTTTAGGAAAATAATCCGGATCTCGGCCTGCACGCTGCTTGTGCTCGGCGTCGCAGTGGCTGCGGTTGCGGGCTGGGGGTGGTGGAAACTTCGCGGCACGTTGCCGCAACTTAACGGCCAAGTCGGGCTAGCGGGACTGAGCGCGCCGGTGGAGGTCACAAGAGACTCGGCTGGTGTACCGACGATCAAGGCCAATGATCGGCTGGACCTCGCCAGGGCGTTGGGGTTTTTGCATGCGCAGGACCGTTTTTTTCAAATGGACCTAGGCCGACGGCGGGCGTCTGGGGAACTTGCCGCCCTTTTGGGCCCTCGGGCGGTCGCCCGCGATCGTCTCTCGCGTCCGCATGATTTCAGGGCATTAGCTCGTGAAGTGCTACAGCGAATACCGCCGGAACAACGAGCGGTGGCGGAGGCGTATACGGCAGGAGTAAACAGCGGATTGTCCTGCCTGCGTACCAAACCCTTCGAGTATTTTCTGACCGGCAGCGATCCCGCGCCCTGGACCATTGAGGACGTCATCTTGACAATTTATTGCCTCGCGTTGGATCTGCAGGGATTCAACGGCAAACGTGAATATTCCGCCGCGATTTTGCGCGAGCAGCTTGGTTCGCGCGTCTTCTCTTTCCTGCAGCCTTTAGGCAGCGAGTGGGATGCCCCCCTTGACGCGACCAAACTGGAAGAGCCGGCACTTCCCGCGGCGGAAGACTTGAATGTGCGGACACCGCGAACCAAAGCGGGTGTTGAGGACAATACCCTCGTGCCGGCGGTTTCACAATCTTCCTATTCGGCGGCTGGAAGCAACAACTTTGCGCTTTCCGGTCGACACACCGCGAGCCAAATCCCGCTGCTCGCGGGAGACATGCACCTTGGCCTGCGTGTGCCGAATACTTGGTATCGAGTCCAGATGACATGGCCGAAGAAGCTAAACGGGGGCGAGAATCGTATTGTCGGAATAACAGTACCGGGCCTTCCGTTTATTGTTACTGGCAGCAATGGGCGAGTTGCTTGGACGTTTACAAATTCGTACGTCGATAGCACGGATCTGGTGATCGTGGAACCGGGTGCAAATGACCGCTTGCTGTATCGCCTCGACGCCCATCACCTTGCTCCGCTCGAGCCGCGGACGCATGCCATCCGCGTGAGGGGACGTCCGCCTGAAATGCAGGTCACATCGTGGACGAGATGGGGTCCAATTATTGGGAGCCTGGGCCGCTCTCGTCTGCTTGCTCTTCGCTGGAGCATGCACGATCCCGACGCCATCGATCTCGGCCTCATGCACCTGGAAACGGCGGAAACAGCATCGGAAGCTCTCCAGATTGCCCGCGACAGTGGTTCTCCTTGCCTCAATATCTTGGCCGTCGATCGCGACGGCCAAATGGGTTGGACAATTTGCGGAAAGGTTCCACGTCGCGTTGGGTGGGATGGACGGCTGCCGACCTCGTGGACTGACGGACAACACCGCTGGGCCGGTTATTGGAAATCCAAGGAAATACCTGAGATATTGAATCCCCCTTCCGGGCGGTTGTGGACGGCCAACAATCGTGTTGTGGGGGGAGATGCGCTCGCGCGTCTGGGCTACGGTCACTACGATTTGGGCGCGCGCGCGACCCAGATCCGCGACGAATTGGCGCGACTGGAAAACGCCAAGCCGGAGCAGCTGCTCGCAATCCAACTCGATGACCGTGCGCGCTTCCTCGAGCGTTGGCAGCGCTTGCTACTGGCCGTACTTGATGCAGAATCGCTTCGCCGGCGTCCTGAACGAGAGCGATTCCGATCGCTGGTGGAGGCATGGGGTGGTCGCGCCACGCCGGATTCTGCAGGTTACAACCTGGTGCGAAATTGGCGCGACGGAATACGGCGGATGGTGTTCGAGCCAATATGGAATCACATTCGCCGAACGTATCCGGATTTCGATGCCAGTCTCCTGGAGCTGGAGCCCGCTCTTTGGGCCATTCTTGAGAAGCGTCCCATTCATCTTCTGGACGCGCGTTTTGCAAATTGGGGCGAACTGATGGTGCGCGCAGTTGATGATATCATTGACGAAGCCGCGCGCCGAAAGCTGCGATTGGAGGACATGAAGTGGGGTCATCGAAACACGGCAGCGATCAGCCATCCTCTCGCAGGCGACGTTCCACTTTTTGCGGCATTCTTGAGTATGCCACGCGAGCCATTGGGAGGCGATGACAACATGCCACGGATTCAGGGTCCGGCGTTCGGAGCCTCCAATCGAATCGTCGTTTCACCGGGCCGCGAGGAAGAAGGCCTGTTCACAATGCCGGGCGGACAGTCGGGGAATCCGCTTTCTCCTTTTTTTCGCGATGGACATTCGCAGTGGGTAGAAGGGCAACCCGGCCGCCTTTTGCCCGGCCCCGCTGCCCATACTTTGCAGCTAGTGCCCGCCATCGCTGCGGGAAAATAATTCGGCAGGTTGAGACTGATAGATTCCAAGCCGGCCACTTTCTTGGCGCTTGGAACGGTAACGGTGGAGTGCCGCATTGATACTCGGTGGGACGGGCGGTTATAATGCCGATTTTAGAGGAGCAAACCGCAAAATTTGCTTGAACTGCTTCCGTGAGCGAATGCACAATATTGAATGCCTGTTTCAAATGGATTTTCCGTCGGGCTCATGGGTGTCGCGGCGTTGGGACTGGGGGGGTGGATCTGGCAAATGCAGCGGGAGTTGTCAGACTTGCGTGTTGCCGTCCAAGAAGACAGAGAGAGAGTGGCCGTAGAGGAACGGCGCGTTTCTGAAATCAAGGTGGAGTTTAGTTCGCTGCAATCGGAGATCAAAAAGGGAGATGCGGCAGCGGCTTCGGCCGGCAACCTCGTCCTCGCGCAGACGAGTGCTGCGAGTCCGACGGGGGAAGACGTTCGAGATCCGAAGGTTTCGGACGAAGCAGCTCGTCGGGCGGAGGCAGCAAAGTTGGTGACGGAGAAAATACATCTGAACCAGCAATACGCGATGTTATTTCGGAAGCTTGCGCGAGACTTCAAGATTTCCCCCGATCAACTGGACAAGCTGAAGTTTTTGCTCGTGGACCGGCAGCAAGGATTCAACGACGCAGTTACGTTGGCGCGCGCCCAGGGTATTACTATGAAGAACCCGGACGTTTTTAAGCCGCTGGTCTTGGAATCTGCGTTGGCGTTGGATGCTCAGATCGAGCAGTTGCTCGGCAAGGAGGCTTACGGCAAGTTCCTTGAATATGAGCAGACGATGTCCTCGTCGCGAGTGGTGAACCAAGTTCAACAGTACCTTCGCGGCTCTCCCGATCAGCTATCCGAAGCTCAGTACACAAACCTAGTGAATCTTTTGCATTCGAACATGCCGAAAAATACGAGCTATGGGGATAACATTGGGAAAGCGCTCGCGGACTATGAAGCGCCCGTCAACCGCCCGATCATTACAGCTGCGAAAGCGTTTCTTTCTCCCCAGCAGATTGCGGCGCTCGAGCTCTACCAGAGACAGAGAGCGGCGGAACGGTGGATAACGAAAACGCTTAAGGACCTGCAGGCGGCACCGGCGAAGACGGGGAGCGGGAGTTGAGAAAGTAGTCTTGTCTACATTACATGAACTCATCACGCATCGTTATACATGCGGTTCTCGCTTCGTTGATCATTGGCGAGGGTATTTACGCTTGGAGACTGAGCCGTGAGATCGCCAGCCTGAAGGTGAGTCGAGCGGAGCTCGACGCGGCTGGCAGCGCACAGCGACTAGCCGCGGCAGAAGCCAGTCTCAAGGCCGCCCGGTCCCTTACGGTAGCGCAATTACCACAAGTTAAGTCCGCCGATAAACCTGAAGCTGTCGAGAAGCCAGCTGCCGCAGCTGTGCCCATGCGGAAGTTATTTGTTGGCGCGATCAACCATAAGGATTTTCGTTCGCTGGCCCTGACTCGAGCTCGGTTTAAGACTCGTGTTGAATACGGTCCACTTTTTGATAAGCTCAGATTGGATCCGGAGCAGCAGAAAAAGCTGGGCGAGCTGATCATGGAAAAGCAGGAGGTGAAGAGCGTTGCGACCGAGCATGGGCTCGACAGCCATTTGAAGGGGGCCGATCTCAAGAAGGCGATTGAGCAAGCCCAAAGCGACGTTAACGGCCGCATCGAAGCATTTTTGGGAAAACCGGCCTATTCCGAATACCAGCAATACGAGCGGTCTCGCGGCATGCGTAGTGTCGTGGATTCGTTGAAGGAATCTTTAAGCTATTCGGCCACGCCGTTGAATGACGAGGCGGCGGCCAGGCTGGTCAAGTTGTGGTATGACAGAATTCCCGTCGAGCAGCGGCCCGATGCCTCAGGCCTGACCTTGCAACAATCTTCAGGGCTTTCGATTCCGCCTCCTTTCGCCGTTGTTACAGACGATGTAGTCACGATGGCTCGTGAGGTGTTATCGGTGGAACAGTTGCGCGCTTTAGAGGTTTATAGGATCGCCACGAAACCTCCTGGCGGTAGTTGAGCACGTAAATGCTTTGATGAAGCATCTTTGGTGGCCGACCAACGGCCTTCGTTACACGGCTTTGGTTGATTTTTCTGCATGAATTGTGTCGAGATGGCTCCGCATGGTAGAGCAATCGACGCTTCTTCGGCGGCCTGCGGAATACGCAGAGCTATCGTCGGATCGCCGCGCGGGTTTTGCCCGTGGAAGCTTATAGCCGCTCTTTGCCTAATTATGCGCGCCGGCGATGACCACTGCGCTTAATTGGGGAATAATTGGAAGCGGGCGAATTGCGCGCATCTTCGCTGTCCAACTGAGCCGATCGCAATCGGGAAGACTAGTTGCGATTGGCAGCCGAGATGCGCAAACCGCCGGTCAGTTTGCGGCTCGGTTCGAAGGCTGCCGGCCTCACGGGAGCTACGAGGCATTGCTGGCCGACTCCAACGTCAACGTGGTCTATATTGCAACCCCGCACTCCTCTCATCCTGAATGGATCGTCAAAGCGGCCCAGGCGGGGAAACATATTTTATGTGAAAAGCCCTTGGCCTTGACTCGCAAGGACGCTGAGGCAGCGATAAAAGTAGTGCGCGAGAATGACGTATTTCTGATGGAAGGGTTTATGTATCGCTTCCACCCTCAAACGGCGAGGATACAAGAGTTGGTAGCGAGCCACTTGCTCGGTGAGCTCCGCATGATCCAGGCTACTTTCAGCTTTTATTCCGCGCCTCAACCCAAGTCGCGGATTTATATTCACGAGCTGGGCGGCGGAGGCATTTTGGATGTGGGTTGCTATCCTGTGTCCATGGCTCGCCTGCTCGTAGGCACTGAGATGGGGCGCGCCTTCGCGAATCCGATCGATCTTCACGGTTGTGGCCGCATTCATCCTACGCTGGGGATCGACGGGTATGCCGCGGCTGTGCTTAAGTTTTCGACGGGAACCCTTGCTCAAGTGGCTTGTGGAATAGCCGTGGAGCAGGACAATAGCCTCCGTGTTTACGGCTCGAAGGGTTGGTTGCATGTGCCCTGTCCATGGACGCCGGCGATCGAAGGCGGTGAGGTAAGGATATTCCATCATCAACTCGGGGCAAAGGAGCCGCAGGAAATCGTGATTGAGGCAAAATCCTGGCTTTACAGCCTGGAGGCGGATGAGGTGGCTCAGAATATTGCTGCCGGAAAAAGGGAGTCGGCTGCCATGTCGCTGGACGACACTTTGGGCAATATGGAAGCTCTGGATCGCTGGCGGGCATCGATCGGCGAACCCGCCTGAGCTTTTCGATGTTTTGAATGAGCGAGGCGCGTATGAAGACGTCTCGTTTATGTCTGTGCTGACCGTGCCAACGGACGCGGATTCGACGTTTAGTCTCGCAGGATCTAAGCCAGCATCGCCCGTTTGAACTGCCGAATCCGATCAATGGTTTCGGAGACGTCCGCGGGATTGTAGCCGATATCGTTGTCACCAGCCGCCGCGAGTTGTTTCACAATCCAGGTAGGTACGTCTGCAGATTCGTGGCGCCACCGGTCGCAACGCTCTCGCAAATTTTCGTGGAGAACAGAGGCGCTCTTTTTCCCGCCTGCCTCCGTCTGAAGACTGATATTATATTTTTGGCAGAGAACGATCATCAATGCCTTTAACGCTGCTCCGGCAGAAAGCACAGCGAATCGCGCCTCCCCGCGTTGCAGAGCGTAAGACGCAACGTCGAGCAGGTCCGAAAATCCCGTCGTGCGGCTGGTGCCCGCCACAAACATAGCGGGGATGTCTTCAACGGTACGCGCTAAGTGGGGTTCTGCGGTCCGATTCACGTAGTTGCGAATATGAGCAGGCCACCAGAAGTTCAACGAAATCGCTATATCGATAGTGTATACTTGGTGCCACCAGAACGCCGGCAGGTAGAGAATTTCTCCGGCGTGAAGCATGCACTCGATGGGTTTGGCATTTCGATAACGAGGGAAAAGCTCCAGGTCCGGTGAATCGATGTCCATTCGACTTACATGATACCGTCCATTTTCCGTGGCATTCGGATATAAATACTCCGACTGGCTAGGATCGAAAAGCGTTAGCCGCTTCCTTCCTTTCACTTGGCACAAGAAGTTGTCGGAAGTATCGTGATGTAGCTGAGTCACTTTTCCGGCCGGTCCAATCCAAAGGTTGGTCGCCTTGATGGTTTCGGCTGCGATCAGCGGCGGCGGTGAAAAGTCGTCTTTCAGTTCCGGCAGGTCCTGAGTTGGCTGTTGGGCGATATGACATTTTTCTCCACCGGAAAGCGGTGTATGCTCGATCGAGTCCAGGCACTGGGCAATCGGCATCAGTTGCCAATTTTGTCTGGCAGGAGATCCGCCTCTGGGCGGGCCCCCGACCGGGTCGACCAAAACAGGCACCTTTTTCGAGCCGACCGTGTTCCGGAGGTAATCAAAACTCCATTTCGAGTAGGCCGGCCAATTGTCAGCGACCCCGGCTATAATCACTGGCTGCTGGGGCTCGAGGAAGTCGCGAACGAACGAGTCTTTCGATACGTTGACGATCCTGGGAATGCTCGTATCCATCATTTTAAGTTGGTGACGCCCTTCTTGCGGTTCAAGCTGGAATTCACGATCGCTCGATGTGTGGATTAGCGGCGGACTTGTTCCATGACCGACTTTATGACTCGATTCCACCACCATCTCGCACGCGTGAATCTCATGCGTAGTTTGAATAACGATTTCGCTACCGCAATTTCGCTGCGCCTTGCTCCATTCATGACAATTGCCAGCTGAGTGTATGACGAGCGAACGCTGCCTATCACATATTCAGTTTTAGCCAGCAAGAATAGATCCATTACGTCGTCTTCCGTTGCCAAAAGATCAAAGGTGCGCGGCCATCGTTGCGGCAGGGGCGCCCTTTTGGGATACGTTACGATCATATCGCCAAACAGATTTTTCATCATCTGTTCGGTTTTCGTATTATCTGTGGCCAGAAAGACCTTTTTGCCCTGCGATTTTATTCGCCGGGCATGGCCGATAAACAGACGGTCCGGAGAGCCGCTGCAGGAGAGTGTGTTATCTGTTCGTCGAATGTGAAAACCAACAGCGTTCTTGAGGTGTCGGGCGTGGAAGTCGTCCACCGCTTCCCGCAAGCGCTTGTTGAGAACCGGAAGATTCTCGCGAAGTGCTGCATAATTTTGATCAGGAATTTCATGGCTGCCGTAAAAGATGTAACCCGAATGCAGCTCAAGGCTGGAAACGTTCACATCGGCCCACCGGTGCGGGGAAGGATCAATTCTTTGCGGTTGATGATGGACTATTTTTTCTGCCTTGAAAGGGCTCTTGGCCACGAACTCCAACTCCGGTATGGGCTCAAAATAGTCCTCGAAGTGCCCCCAGTTCCAGCCTACGTAACCGCGGAGCCCCAGCGAACGGACGAGTCGTCGAGCAGAAGCGATTGCTCGCAGCCGATTACAGAGGCCTCCTGTAGGTACCAGGATCAAATGCTGCAACGCCACCGCCGAACCGGGCGCTCCCGAAGTCGACGGCTCACTCATATTCCGGAATGGCAATGATGGGAAAACCCGCGGAGCCGTCGGTGACGAGATTGGTCTCTTGGGGCCGCGGGCTCAGAGGGATGGCTCCGGCAGACGGGAAGATTACCGCGTGAATGCTGGGTACAGCGGGACGGGCGAACTGCGGTGCCAGCGTGTGCGAAGGTCTTGAAGCCATTTTGTCGCGGTTCGTCGAAAGCCAGGTAGGATGTCGGCTCGTCCCGTTAGATCGATTGTTGCCTCCAAGTGCCATAACAATCTACTGCGAGTGCCACAAAGCCCCCATTGCCGGTCTCGGTCAAGGCAATCAGTCAGCCTTCTTCCCACGCTACGCATCAACCATGCTACGCTTACCGTGGCAAATTCGGTTGCAAACATCCGATCGTCGAGCGCCTGTGGCACTGTTCGGGCCAATTCATTTCTATATACGGTTTCGGTCCGTGTGGAAATTTCAGCAGGGGTACGGCCTGCGCACCAGCAGCTCGGAAAAGCGAGCCGGCGGGAAACGAGGTCGAGCAACGAATGTCCGGGTCTTGCGGCTTCAAAGTCAATCAGGCGAGCGGTGTTGCCGACCAGCATGATGTTGTCTGGACATCCATCGCCATGGGTCAGCGCGAGCCAGGGTCCAGGACAACGAATCCGCTCGCGAACGAAGTCCAGTTCACCCGAGGGAACCGAATCGTCGCCCGTATATTGGATCATTCGTTTCCTTCCGGTGTCGATCCAGCTGTATCCCAGCATGGCCGGCGGTGGCATCGCGGGAAATTCCTGTTGGAAGAAATTTATATATTCCCGAATAGCGCAGGCAGTGTCAGCGTGCATGCGGCCAAATGTCGCGGCGCTTTGGGTTAAGGCGTGCTCGGCTTGCGCCGCGTCCGAACCAGTCAGCGGCGCGGCCAGGGAAAGATGTTCAGATCCCAAGTCCTCCAGGACGAGGAGCCCGCCTTCCCTGTCTCCGGCGAGCATGGCCGGCGCGTGATTTCCCCCGGCTCGGTGCAAATGGCCGATGGCGGCCCATTCCCGCGCGAAGCCGATGGGAATCCGAGTAAATGCAGGGGGAGCGTGGTGATCAGGAGCGCGGACTGCCTTAATTATAATCGGGGTGCGGCGGCCAGACCGGCCCGTTGCGACAGCCCGCAAGATAATGCTTCTTTTACCTTTATCCAGACGTTCTGTGACAGAGACGGAATGCTTGTGGCCAATTGTCCGATCCAAAGCAGCTTCTGCCGCGAAAATGCATCTCTGCAAGTCTTGCGAGAAGGCCGCACCGATCTGCCCAGGGTATTCAGTTTCCGCGCGTTCATCGCTCATGTTCGTAGGAGATTAGTGCGTGCCGGAGGAAGGCGGCTACTTCGTAGTTGCGTCTGTTCGGCACATCTCAGAAGGCTTTCGCATGCTAAGGCAGGTCTTACGATTGCCAGTTGCCTTTTGTGGCTTTTGGCTCGAAGCGGGCGCGGTGTATAAGTCGGGAATTCCTGCAAGTCGTTGGTCCATGTTCGTCACGATGGTTGGTTTGTGGGTCAAGGCCAACTTTGCAGTCCGGCCGGGAATCGGCTGCCGACAACGGATCCTCGGGTTTACGGTCTACGGTAATAGTTATGGATGGTTAAGCTTTCTTTTTCGCGAAATTTTTGTCCACGCGTCCTATAATTTTCGCCCCAAAGCG
>CAZJLP010000026.1:51181-63274 GCA_964546955.1 uncultured Opitutaceae bacterium
TGCCGTATCATCGACTGTGGCGCGCACATAGGAATGTCAGTCCTGTTCTTCAAGCTATTGTATCCTGATTCGATCATTCATGCGTTCGAGCCGAATCCGGCGACGTTCGCGCTTCTAGAGCGAAACATTGCGGCCAATGAAATCAGCGGCGTCACACTGCACAATGTCGGGTTATGGGAGGCCGCAGGCGTACTTTCGTTCTACCCCGATGAAGAAGCTTCAGTGAAGAGTAGCCTTTTGGCGGATCGAGGCGGCGATCGGACGATCAACGTGAACACGGTCCTTCTTTCCGAACACTTGAAAAAATTGGGGCGGGTTGACTTGGTCAAAATTGATGTCGAGGGGGCAGAAATGGCAATCGTTTCTGATTTGATAAAAGCTGGTGTTCTCGACCGTGTTGACGTCTACATTATCGAGTACCACCATCAAATAAGCCGGCGCCAGGAATCATTTTCGACGTTTCTCGCTGTATTCGAGGAGCGAGGCTATCGCTACAATTTAAGCGCATCGCCGATTAGAGGGGGAGATTTTCAAGATATACTGGTATGCTTCTACAAGCATCCGGAGGAGCAGGTGAACACCGAGGGCCTTTTCGCTCGCCGACAACTCGATCTGCCCGTTTGCCGCGAGTCGCCCCGGCCGAATCTTGAGAAGGTTTCCGATTCCGCGTGAAAGGAATGATCGTCGCGTTCCACATGGTCGCTGCGCCGGGCCACTTGTACCCGACTTTCGAATTGGCAACGGCATTCCGCGAGTTAGGGGCCACGGTGATCTACATTGGGGACCCGTCTGGCGCCCGTTGGGTAGAAAAAGCGAACTTTCGATTTGTGCCTGCCGCAAACCGGCCTTTCGAATGCGATCTTGAACCTAAGAGCAGGTTTCCTTTTTTGTTTTCGCCTTTCAAGGAGAGACGAAAGCAGATGGACGGTGTAGCAGCCGCGGGTCGACGCCTCCTACAGGAACTGGGCGTTACTATCTTGTTCCTCGATCCGCTGATCGAGCGTGGGGCGTTCGCAGCGGTGGGCTCCGGGGCAACCGTCTACTCCTTGTCGGTGTTCAATTATCCGTATTGGGGCGAATCGGTTCCGCCGATCGCGTCCGAGCTAGGTCCGTCACGCTCTCTCGTCAACCGGCTGCGCATGACGTTGGCGTGGCTTATGGCCGGCTGCGAAGCCTATGGTCTAGTCAAACCACGCCGTCTGCTTGGGAATCCTCGGTCGGTTGTGGCAGCATTGTCGATGCATGCACGCTTCCAAGCGCTCGCGAAGCAGTGTGGGAGGCGGGTGCGCATCGCCTGGCACGGCCCGATGCTTGATTTTCCGCGGGTGATTCTGGGGCCAAGAGAGCTTGATTTCGCCTGCGACAATGAAACGCAGTATTTGGGTTTATGCATTGATCAATCTCGGCTCGGGGCGTCTCAGGAGTGCGTCGGGAAGGAGGGCATCGAGACGGTATATTGTACATTTGGAACGCAGATCCGGAACTACAACGAACGGGACTTGCGTCACGCCTACGCTTGTGTGGTGGAAGTGTGCCACCGGCGGCCGGACCTCAGGATGATTCTTCAGACTCCCGTTCCTCTGCGGGAACGCCATCCTCCAACCAACCTGACTTACGTTGGAAATGTTTCCACGATGGATGTTCTTCGCCGCGTTTCAGCGGCAATCACGCATGGGGGATATGGAACCGTAAAGGAGTGCATTAGCGCGGGTGTGCCGATGGTTGTCGTCCCTTTCAAATACGACCAGTTTGGGAATGGCGCCCGCATCCGCGAGCTTGGCTTGGGGCGGACATGCCGGCCAGGCAAACTAACGGTGTCGAAGCTCGAAGCTGCACTCGATTGGGCCCTTGATCCGGCGGTGAAGAACAGGGTTCGCGAGTTCGCTGCTCGCATCAAGGGAGGGAGCGAAGTGCGAGAGTTTGCGAAGAAGCTGTTGGACGCCGCAAAGCACAAACATCTAACTGCGTTTTCAAGGCAGCCTTCAGCATGACGGGGAGTTTCTAAGCGGTGACAGTAGAATCAATACGCCGGATCGATCGAGACAGTCGGCGAATGCGCAGATCGACGCAGCCTTTGATGGAGAACAGCGCCTCGGCGGAGTTCACCTTATCCTTACGCAATGAGTGCCATTGAAAGCGGAAACGATTTCCCCCTCCGTATTGTCACGGCGGCGAGTCACAATCACTACCATTGTCTGAAAAATCTTCTTTTCAGCCTGTATCTGTTTGAAAAAAAGACCCCTACCTTTATCTATGATATCGGTCTCAAGCCGGAGGAGGCGCGCGAGCTGAAAAACAGCGGCTACACGCTTCGTCGTTTTCCTTTCGAGAAGTATCCTCCGCACGTCGATATCAGAGTGGCGCGAGGCCAGTACGCCTGGAAGCCGATCATAGTGGCTGACCTGCTTGTTGAGTTTGGGGGCTCGGTTCTTTGGTTGGACGCCGGCAATATCGTTCGTCGACCGCTCCGCGGTGTCCGGAAGGTGCTTTCTCAGTTTGGGATCTATTCACCGCTCAGTCCGGGGACGGTGTCGAAATGGACTCATCCGGGAACGCTAAAGTACCTGGCGGCGTCGGATGGTCTGCTGGCGAAGCGCAACCGCAACGGCGCAGTGGTTGGCCTCAGGTCTGGGCATCCGGGGTGTGACGAACTTGCTCAGGCATGGAAGCGATGCGCCCTTGATCCGGCGTGTATCGCGCCAGTCGGATCAAGTCGCGACAATCACCGACAGGATCAAGCGGTGTTAACGGTATTGATGTATCAGTGGCAGCAAGCAAATGCGTGGCCGCCTCTGTTGGATGAGCTTATCGACATTGGAATTCACAAGGATTGGCTTTCGCGTCGTGAGGTTCGGCGGGAGCTCGGCTTGCGTTTTTTCTCCGGCCTTTGCTTTCCCCTCTCGTGACAGCGGCGGAGGTTTTTGAAGGCGGCAGTGTTCGCTCGTCTGCGAGGCGAGGAGAATTCCTCGCCGGAGGGGTTGGCGGAAAAGAGATGGCTTTCTTATTCTTCACCGACAGAGCAGCCTTCTTTTGCATGACCGCGACGCGCAATCCCCGTCACTATTCCGCCCGCTCAGCGCCGCCCTTATGACGCTCGGCTCACGTGGCAGGCAGGCGGTGCGTGTTGGCCGGTTGCTCTTGTATTTATTCCATCTCGCTGTCGGCTGCGCCGCGGGGCTAGTGATAGCGATCATGGCCGTAACCGGCGTGGTGCTGTTGTTTGCGCCGCAGGCGGACTCCGCCGATTCGCGTTTACGGTCCGCCGTTTTTCCCAGCATGTTTGGAAAATCCGTGTATGAGGTCCTTGAGGCTGCTGCAACCCAACATCCGTTGGACCAAGTCGATTCTGTTACCGTTTGCGCTGATCGTAGTCGCGCAGTCACGGTCCTCTTCCAGAGTGGCACAGCACTCACTGTGAATTCGTCCACAGGGGAAGTTCGGGAGGTTTCTGGAAACGCCTCCGTCAGGGCCTTTCGCACGGTCGAACATCTTCACCGCTGGCTGGGCAATGAGGGGCTTCGGCCGGTGGTGGCTGTGTGTAATGTCGGGTGTTTTTTGTTGGTTGTCTCAGGGCTTTGCCTTTGGCTACCTCGCCGTCTCTCACGATCGACGCTTAGGCCGCTCGTTTGGTTCGTTCCTCGAAGTCAAGGCCGGGCACGGGACTTGAATTGGCACAATGTGATCGGACTCTGGAGTGCTCCTGTGCTTCTTTTGCTCTCAACAACCGGGGTATTAATTTCATACGGATGGCAGTATAGCGGGCGAAGTGTCGCATCGTATCGACTCTCCATGGGGATTGAGCCGGTCGGCGGGGCGGCGACTAGGGGTGGCAGGATGGACATGCTCATTCAGGCGTTGCAGAAGAAGCATCCCGATTGGCAGGAGGTTACGCTTTACTTTGCCTCGACGGAGAAGGCTGCCGGGACGAACGGAGATTTTGAAATAGATAGGGTTATGGTCAGAACCCCTACGAGTGAATCAGCAAGGCGATTGCACGTCGGTGATTTCGGGGGTTTCCTAGGGCAAATAGGGGTTGCGGCAGGCTGCGTGGCGGCATGCCTTTTGGCGTGGACGGGTTTAGCAATCACCGGGAGGCGATTTGTCCGCAAGCCAAAGAAGACCCGCAAACCGCGACTGAAACCCGCATCGTGAAAGCTGCGAGCTGCAGCCCCCCTCCAAACCGACGACCAACAAATGGCGAACGTTGTTTGCGGTGGCCGGGCAACGCGCTTTGTGAGTAGAGCAATCTAAATCCATTTGAGGCGCGGGCCTGCCGGCGAAAATAATTCCGAGCGCAGTTCGCTCTTTTGCCATCGACATCCTGCGATGCATCCTCAGTTTCGTGCCGAGTATGATGCTGGAATCAGGAGTGCTACGAGGGGCACTTAATGCTTCGTCGACGATGGGGTGGATCAAGAATTCAGTGGAATCGTTCATACCTTGTTCCTGCGCCGTTGGCGTTCGTGGCGAAGGCCGAATTGAGGATCTTTTCCGTGACGAAGTGCCCAGCATCGCCGGAGCGGTGGTCAAGAGGCAGGTGGAGTTTGCCGCTGGGCGAGCTGCAGCGCGAGATGCGCTTCAAGGTGTGGGCCTTCGGCGCGTTTCTATTCCTTCTTCCAAGGATCGCGTGCCGCTGTGGCCGGATGGTTATGTGGGAAGCATTTCTCACTCGGCGGGCGCCGCCGTTGCTGTAGTCGCGAGAAAATCGGATATAGTGACCCTTGGAATCGATCTCGAGCTCTCGAGTTCTGTCGTGGAAGACATTTGGCCGGAAGTTCTTTCTTCGCGTGAGCGGCGTTGGATACTTACGCAGTCACCCGATGTTCGGAACGCTTGGGCTACGGTCGTGTTCTGCGCGAAGGAAGCCTTCTATAAGGCGCAATATATGCGGACAGGAACGTGGCTCGGGTTTTCTGACGTCGATGTGGAGTTCATGGATGACGAACAGTCGCTCATTGTCCGCACCCTGCACCCGATGTTTCTAGGTCGCTCGGCGCAAACGACCTTTTATGGAAGTTTCGCCATGGGCCCCGTGTTTACCATCGCTTTTTTATACATTCCCCACTGAAGCATCTCGAAGCAAAGACGGGAGCTGATAGCCAGGCTCCTGGGTCTCTCAAGGGCCGCTGCTGCCAGCAGGCAAACCTTCTCTGACATTAAACCGGAACAAGCCGACGAATGCGGGCGCCGAGTCAATCTTTTCCCGGCTCCGGGGGCGCCATTTGCCTCCGATGCCGATTCAGTTGTTTTATGTCGAGGTTTTTCCGTGCGTGGAGGCGCATTGGTCCTTGTGGAGTACTCTTCGTCGTCGGGAGTTCTTTTGGCAGAGAGCCGCAAATAGTGTTGACCGTTAGCGGTGGCACATTTTCCTCGCGCTCGTTTGGCTTACTTGGTTGCGCGGTTCTTGTTACCCTCATTTTTCGCTATCTTGTGCGCCGATGGACCGAGCTCGCGCTGGCGTGATGTCGGTGTTTCGCCTTGCGACGTATTGGGAGAAGATCTGCAGCCGATTCGCTGAATGTTTCATTTGCGTCGAGTTCTATTGAAACGTATCCGTCTAGACCTCCAGAGGTGGTACGGCGAAGCTCTTGTTTACAGATTCGGAGCCGGTGTTCCGCGTTGACCGAATGAAGCGCATCGGACTGCATTATCGTTTAGAGGAGCTGGGTCATTCTCAACCCGAGAGGCCTGCGTTCACTTTCTTGGCGGATGGAGAAGCCGCGGAGGTCACCATTACCTATGGCGAATTGCACGAGCGGGTCTGCCGAATCGCGAGGCGATTAAGTCAATTTTCCGGCCGTCCGGGGCTTCTGCTCTTGCCGCCCGGCAATGACTATATTGCCGTTTTATTGGGTTGTTTTCACGCGGGAATAATAGCCGTGCCGGCTTACCCCCCGCTGAGTCGGCGAATGCTGCCTCGAGTTGCGGCGATCATGCAAGATTGTGAACCGGCGGTTACGATAACAACCGCGGAAATCCTACAGGCATCCACAGAGGATCGTGCCGGAGCCGGTTTGCGCACGACGTGGCTTAGCGTTGATGAGCTGCTTGCAGGCACGGGGGACCTTGCGTCGCCGTGTGCCGCCTCGGAAATTGCGTTTCTGCAATACACGTCCGGCTCCACCAGTTCGCCGAAAGGCGTGATCGTTACACACGCCAATATAATCGAAAACCAGGAAATGGTTCGGCGAGCATTCGGGCACAACTCCGAGACTGTCGTCGTGAGCTGGCTGCCGCCATATCATGACATGGGTCTTCTGGGCGGCATCCTGCAGCCGCTGTACTTGGGAACACCGATGATTCACATGTCGCCGTTCCGATTTGTGGAAAGGCCCGTGCGCTGGCTGAAGGCCATGCACAAATACCGTGCGACCACGAGCGGAGCGCCGAACTTCGCGTATGACTTATGCACCGACAAAATTCCTGAAGTTGATTGCGAAGGTCTCGATCTCAGTGCGTGGCGGGTGGCTTTCAATGGAGCTGAACATGTGAAGCCGGCCACGATCGCCCAATTTAGCCGGCGATTCGGCCGTGCTGGATTTCGGCCGGATGCGTGGTATCCCTGTTACGGCTTAGCGGAAGCCACCTTGATAGTCTCCGGGAAGCACAACTCCGCTCCCTTGATCGTGCAGAACGACAAGTTCAGGGACGGCCACATGGAGTCCGCACCGGGTTCCTCCACGTCGAGCGTGGCGCTCATGAGCAGCGGGGTACCTGTCCCCGGGCAGGAAGTCGTGATCGTTGATCCCGCGAATTTGTCCCCTACGCCCGAGGGGACGATCGGAGAAATTTGGGTTCGTGGTCCAAGTGTGTCGTCAGGCTATTGGCGGCAAACGGGGTCCTCTCGGGCGGCGTCGCGGGGCACCCTGCGGGATGGCAGAGAATTTCTCCGGACCGGCGATTTGGGCGCATTGGTGGGGGGCGAGTTGGTGGTGACGGGGCGGCTCAAGGAGATCCTCGTCTCGCACGGGAGAAAATATTATCCCGTCGAGATTGAGGAAGCGATTCAGGCATGTGACGGCATCCTGCGAAAAAACGCCGGAGTGGTCTTTACGGTCGCGGATGGTGATCGTGTCGTGGCGGTGCAGGAGTTGCAGCCGCGAGCAAAGCCGGTCGCTGCATCGCTTGCCGCGGACATCCGCAAGGCGGTCTACGGGAATTTTCAACTCGGGCTCGACGAAATTCTATTTGTGCCGGCGGGAACGATTCCGCGCACGAGCAGCGGGAAGCTACAGCGCCTTCGCGTGCGGGAGATGTTCCTTCAAGGAAAGCTCCAGAGCGTCAGTGGAGCGAATGGCGCTTCGGCTGCGAAACCCGACCTGAGCGAAGGCCGATCCGCCCTGGCGAAGGAGCTTCATTCGCTTTGGCGGCACACGCTCAAGTGCGCGGAGCTCGATGCAAGTGCCAGCTTCTTCCTGATGGGTGGAAATTCGCTTTCCGCGCTCGAGTTGTTGGGACGAATCAACCGCAAGTTCCAGATTTCGCTGAGCTTGGCCGACCTCCTGAAGCACGACTCAGTCGATCTGATGGAGGTCCATATTGCTGCGCATCTCGCCGAGCGATCGCAGGAGCCGTCAAGGCTCGTGGTTGCTCGCCCGGAGCATGAAACGATTCCGACGTTGCCCGACGAGCCGGACTACCCATTGTCGCACGCCCAGCGGAGGTTATGGCTGCTCGCGCAGTTTACCGAAGCGCCAGAGGCCTATAAGGTGACGGTAGCCCACAAAATCGAAGGGCCGTTGGATGTTGACCGGCTCGAGCGCGCAATCTTGCGTTCGGCCTCGCGTCACGAAGCGCTGCGGACCACTTTTCCGGTAAAGCATGGAGTCCCTCGGCAGCGCGTGTCGGCCCGCCCGGATTTCACGCTGCAGCGCAAGGACCTCCGATCATCGCCAGATCCCATGGCTCGCGCGCGGGAAGAGACGCAGTATTTCCAGGCGCGACCGTTGGACTTGGAGCGCGGCCCACTGGTCCGAGCGGGAGTCTGGCGGCTCACGGATGAGTCATGGCTATTCGTCTTTTCATTTCACCATCTGGTGGGCGACGGCTGGTCTGCCGGGGTGTTGTTGCGGGAGGTGCAGGAATACTATGAATCCGCGGACGACAGCGCGGTCGGCGGCCCACCGATGCCGGCGCTGCAATACCGGGATTTTGCAGCCTGGCATAGCCGGCGAATCGACAGTGGACTACTGCATGTCTCGCGAGAGTACTGGCGCAAAAAACTGGGTGGTGTCGCCGCCTCGCCGGAACTGGTGCTCGATCGTGTCCGACCTACGAGGAGAAATTACGCCGGTGCACTGCACGGATTCAGGCTTGGAGCGGAAGAGGTAGAGCGCCTGCGGCGCGTCGGACGCATGCAGGCGGCAACGATCTTCACGCTCATGACCGCCGTGGTGAAGATTCTGCTCCATCGCTACACCGCGAACGAAGACGTCGTGGTCGGCACGGTCGCGGCGGGCCGCAACCACTCGATGCTGCGCGATCAGGTCGGTTTTTACGTCGGCACACTGGCCCTGAGGGACCAAGTTTCGCCGGAAAGCTCATTCGGCGCGTTCCTTCGCCAAGTGGCGCAAACAATGCTGGAAGCGTATGATCATTTCGAATACCCGTTCGATCGCGTGGTCGAGGATTTGGCGATCGCGCGTGACGCCAGCCGGCACCCGCTGTTCGACGTCTTGCTGGTTTCCGACCAGAATACCACCCCGCTGGCTCTGCATGGCGTAGCGGTCGAGACTTGGCCGTTGGAGCAGACGACCTCGAAGTTCGACCTGACCCTCCATTTGCGGGAAAGCCAAGGTGGCCTGGACGTGTCGATCGAGTACGCGACAGCTCTTTTTTCCAGGTCTCGCATCGAAGGATTGGCTCGCCACTACCAACGATTGCTTCGCTCCGTAGCGGAGGACGCCACGCAGGGGGTGCGGACGCTGGAAATGCTCACCGATGAAGAGAAAGAGGAACTTCTGAGCGTCTTCAACGATACGGCTTCCGACAGTCCGGCGACTTGTATTCACATCCTATTCGAAGCGCACGCAGCGCGGAACAGGGATGCGCCCGCGGTGGTGGAGCGGGGGCGAACGTTAAGCTATGGAGCTCTCAATGCGAAAGCCAACGAACTTGGCCGAAGACTGCAGGCGCTCGGGGTCAGTCCGGAAACGAGGGTGGGAATTCTCTGCGAGCGCTCGATCGAGGCGATTGTTGGCCTGCTTGGAATAATGAAAGCGGGGGGGGCGTATGTGCCGATCAATCCAGCCCACCCCGGCGCCCGGATTGACTTCTTACTCAGGGATAGCGGCTGCCGGGTATTGCTCACGAGTGGCGCCCGCACGGACATTGAGTTTACCGGCCCGGCAATCAGTCTGGCGGAGATACTCTCTTCGAAAGGAAGAGATTCCGACATTCCCTGTGCGGCAATGCCCGATGGGCTGGCTTACGTCATTTATACGTCCGGGTCCACGGGTGAACCGAAGGGTGTCATGATCAGCCACCTCAATCTGGTCAACTACGTGAGAGGCCTGATGACCCGCGTAGGCGTGGTCGAGGGCTCGCGCTGGGGGTGGATATCCACCTTCAGCGCCGATCTGGGCAACACGGCGTTATTTGCAGCGCTGTGCACGGGCGGGGCCGTGTGCGTCCTTGATGATGCCGAGGCGAATGATGCGCAGCATTTTTCCGATGCTTTGCGCGAGAGAAAGCTCGACGTCTTGAAAATTACCCCGAGCCATTTCTTTGCGCTGTGGAACAGCGGAGGCAACGCGGTGCTGCCTTTGAAAAAATTGATTTTCGGCGGGGAATCTCTTTCAGCCGAAGCGGCCGCCGCTTTCCTGCGGCGGAATCCGCATTGTCCGCTCTACAATCACTATGGACCGACGGAAACCACGGTGGGCGTGCTCGCCGGCGGTTTCGATGGGACGGCGTCTCGACCGACTGTCCCATTGGGCAGACCCCTGACCAGCTCCCGGGCCTACATCCTCGACGATCTCAATCGACCCGTCGCGATTGGATCAACGGGCGAAGTTTGCATCGCTGGCAAAGGAGTGGGGCGTGGATATCTGGAAAGACCCGATCTCACAGCCGAGCGGTTCGTGGCGAATCCCTTCGAGGACGGCGGGCGTCTCTACAAAACGGGCGACCTCGGCCGATGGCTGCCTGACGGTCGCGTGGAGTTTATCGGCCGCAAAGACCAGCAGATAAAGATCCGCGGTTTTCGAGTCGAGCCGGGGGAAGTCGAATCCGTCCTGCGCGAGCATCCCGGGGTACAATCGGTAACGGTGATACCCGCGGCGTCTGCCGGAGAGATCGAAAAAAGCCTTTGCGCTTACTACGTGCCGAAAGACGGCATGGAGGCCGAGGACTTGTCCGTTCACGCGAAAGCACGCCTTCCTTCCTACATGGTTCCGGCCCATTTCGTGGCGCTCGACGCACTGCCGCTGACTGCTAACGGAAAGGTTGACACAAAAGCGCTGCCAGCGCCCGGCTCTCCGCGGAGACGCTACGTGGAGCCGGTTGGCGAGGCCGAGATCATACTGGCCGAAGCGTTCGGGCACGTTTTGCGAGTCGAATGCGTCGGTGCGGACGATGACTATTTTGCCTTGGGGGGCGATTCGATCAAGGCGATACAGGTGACGGCTCGCGTCCGGGGCGCCGGTTACAGCTTGGATATCGCCCAGCTATTCCGCCACCCCACCGTTCGCCAACTCGCTCCTCACGTTGGGAAAAATAGACGTGTGATAACGCAAGACGAGGTCTTGGGCCTCGTTCCTTTCACACCCATTCAGCGGTGGTTCTTAGATGCTGCTTTTGCCGCCCGCCACCATTTCAACCAAGCAGTACTGCTGCAGCGAGACGGTGGCTACGACGAGGAAATCTTACGGCGGGCGCTGCAACGCCTGGTCGAACATCACGACGCGCTGGGTTTGGTGCTGAGGAAAGACGACACCGCTTTGGAAATATTGCCGATCAAGGAGCGCCGTGTGGACTTGGCTACGGTTTCTCTCCCTGTCGGCAATTGGAAACGCCATTTGGTGGAAGCAGCTGATCGTCTGCACGCCGGCATGGATCTGCACGCCGGACCGCTTTTGCGGGCGGTGCTTTTTCGCCGGGAGTCGTCGGATATGCTGCTCGTGATCGTCCACCATTTGGTGATCGACGGAGTGTCCTGGCGCATTTTGTTGGAAGATCTAGAAGCGGCGTACGCTCAGAGGGATCTACCGAGGAAGACGGACTCGGTCCAATACTGGGCCCGGACTGTGCAACAATATGCGGCTTCCGATGCCGTCCGAGGCGAATTGCCGTATTGGAAAGAGGTGTGCAACGCCATCGTTTCGCCCTTGCCCGGAAAGAGGCGTGAATTCGCGAAAACGAGCGAGTTGAAGGAAGTTTGGGCGGAGCTCGACGTTGCTCATACCTCCGCGCTGCTGAGAACCGCACACACGGCGTACAATACCGAAATCAATGACGTGCTATTGTCAGCCTTCGGCATCGCATTAGGGGACTGGGTTGGGAAAGGTTGCGTGCGCGTGTTCCTTGAAGGCCACGGCCGCGAGGAAATCGTGCCCGGCGTCGACGTCGGGCGCACGGTAGGTTGGTTTACCACGCACTTTCCGATTCTGCTCCAGGCGGGGGGCGGAGCGGCGTTGCCCGAGCATCTTTGCGAGACCAAGGAAATGCTGCGGCGAGTTCCCGCCAAGGGCATTGGATATGGCATTCTACGATACTCGCATCGACTCAGCGTCGAGGAGCTGCGGGCCCTATCGGTGCCGATGGAAATCGTTTTTAATTATCTCGGCCACTTGTCGGCGTCGGAACATGAAGTGAATCTCGCCGATACGGGCGCGCTCGTTGGCGGTGAGAACCGGCAGACGAGAAGCCTTAGTGTCAATGGAATCGTTCAAGGCGGCCGCCTCACATTCCGATTCAGCTTCGATGGAGGCAGATTTTCGAAGGAGGAAATCACGAGCTTCGCATCTCGTTATGTGACTTGGCTGGAAGTTCTCGTGGAGCACTGCCGCACCCAGAGGCGCCCGACGTATACCGGCAGCGATTTTGGAGATCTCAGCCTGACCCCGGT
Organism: uncultured Opitutaceae bacterium; assembly: GCA_964546955.1. Lineage (GTDB taxonomy): Bacteria > Verrucomicrobiota > Verrucomicrobiia > Opitutales > Opitutaceae > CAZJLP01. Next base: position 63,249 of record CAZJLP010000026.1, read on the forward strand.
GCAGATTGAGGCGCTGCCTAACAGGG
>CAZJLP010000026.1:63284-66223 GCA_964546955.1 uncultured Opitutaceae bacterium
GGAAGCGATCGAATTTGTCCGCCCGGCCGTCCCGCTGCAGCAAGGCGTGTATTTTCATCATAGTCTAGCGCCGACGGAACGCGCCTACAGTCGCCAGCTAGTCCTAGAAATTGCCGGCGATATCGATCCGAGCGCTCTCGAGCGCAGCCTAGGGGAACTGACGATGCGACATGAGGCGTTGCGCACGAATTTCGTATACCTCGCAGGCGCGGGACTCAAACAGGTCGTCTACATGCAGAAAACTTCCGATTTTGCATATGATGACCTTTCGGGATCGGTCGAGTTGTCAAGCGAGGCGGAGGGCCTTCTACGAAAGAGTTACGACCAGCCATTCGATCTCGGCAAAGGAGTATTGTTTCGCGCGCGGCTGGCCAAAATAGGCCCGCGGCAATTCCTCTTGGGCATGACATGGCACCACATCATTCTCGACGGTTGGAGCCTCCCGATTCTCATAAAGGATTTGCTTGCGCTGCATCGGGGCGCCGCAAAAGGCACCGATCCACGACTGCCACCCGCATGGTCGCGGGGAAAATCACTGCAACGCTTTTCGGCATCGAGCGGCGCGGAGGCGAAGAAATTTTGGGCCCAGTATTTGCGGGGATATACGCTTCCGTCGCCTGCGGTCTGGGCGGATAAGCTCGCGGGTGCCTATGTTCCGGGTGAGCGCATAGCCTCGCTGGGCGGAGAGCTGAGTTCCGCCATTCAGCACTTCGTGAGCGCGAATCAGCTTACGATCGGCGCGGTCTTTCAGGTCGCCTGGGGGCTGGTCCTGCAGCGTTATCAAGGCTCTTTCGATGTGGTGTTCGGCGGCGTCATTTCGGGCCGCTCGCTGTCGGATTCCGACGAGACCAATGCGGTGGGCTTCTTTATAAATACAGTACCGCTGCGTTTTCGCCCCAGCCGCCAGGCTACGCTGCGAGAGGCGTGCCTTCAGCAGAGGGACGAGACGCTTGCCTGCACTCAGGCTGGCGAATTGAGCTTGGTCGAGGTGCAGGAATGCACCGGAGTCGAACCAGGCTTTGTGGACCACCTGCTCGTCATCGAGAATTATCCCCTCGGAAGGAGCCTGGGAGGAGCCGAGGATGAGCTGACGATAGAGGTGCGAGAATTTCGCGAACGGACCAACTACAATCTGAACGTTGTCGTGCTGCCCGCCGAGAACATCGGCATCAAGTTCACTTTCAACCGCGCGGCCCTCGACGACGAGCGAGTCGAGGCCTTGATGGAGCATTTCCGGACTTCGATTCGCACAGTAGTCGAGGCGCCGGCAATGCGGATTGGAGAGGTCGACTTGCTCAGTGTTGCCGAAACGGATCTGCTTCTTCGGCATTTCAATCCCAGCGGGAGCGCCCCTTCCGCGACTGGATGCCTGCACGGCTTGTTTGAAGAACAGGTGAGAAGCACACCGCATGCAGTTGCGGTAACATATCAAGGCGACAGCTTGACTTATGAGCAGCTGAACCGGCGAGCAAACGGAATGGCTCGTCATCTGCAGCGGTCAGGTGTCGGCGCGGAAACACTGGTTTGCCTGCTTGTTGACCGGTCCTTGGAGATGGTGGTGGCCATTCTTGGAATACTCAAAGCCGGCGGGGCGTATGTCCCGGTGGATCCCGAATACCCGGCGGAACGAATCAACTACATTTTGGGCGATAGCGGCGCGCACCTTCTTGTTACCCGCCGTAGCCATCAAGCTAAAGCATCGAGCGTCGAGCGGATTTTGTTCATCGAGGACACATTGAGCGAAGACGAAGGACCGGATATTCATTGCCGAATTTCGGATGCCAATACTGCCTATGTTATCTACACGTCTGGCTCCACCGGACGACCAAAGGGAGTCATGGTGGAGCACCGAAACGTCGTACGGCTCTTCAGTTCGACGAAAACTTTGTTTGGATTCGGGAGCAGTGACGTTTGGACAATGTTCCATTCGTACTCTTTCGATTTTTCGGTTTGGGAGTTATGGGGCGCTTTGCTGCATGGGGGGCGCTTGGTCGTCGTGCCCTATTGGATAAGCCGCAGCCCGAACGAGTTTTATCAGCTGCTCGCACGGGAAAAAGTCACCGTGCTCAACCAGACCCCGTCTGCATTTTGGCAACTTATGCAGATCGATGCGGCTGCAGCTGCTGACAAGCTTGCGCTCAACTGGATCGTGTTCGGCGGAGAAGCTTTGGAGGTAGGAGGACTGAGTTCTTGGTTCAAGCGCCGAGGAGAGGAATGCCCCCGGCTGGTGAACATGTACGGAATCACTGAAACCACGGTACATGTCACGCACCAGCGAATCGGTGAGTCGCATGTTAGCCGGCCGCAGATAAGCGCCATCGGCGGACCGATCGCTGACCTTCGAATATATTTGATGGACGATTCCGGACGATTGGTTCCGTTGGGAGTCGTGGGAGAAATTTACGTAGGCGGAGCTGGCGTGGCGCGTGGCTACCTCGAGCGGCCAGAGCTGACGGCAGAGCGTTTTGTGGCAAATCCGTACGCCGAAGGCGAGCGGATGTACCGGACGGGAGACTTGGCGCGGTGGCTGCCGGACGGAACGGTGGAGTACTTGGGGCGAATGGACGACCAAGTGAAGATCCGGGGCCACCGGGTGGAGTTGGGGGAGATCGAAGGAGTGCTGGCAGAGCATCCGGAGATCGCCGCTGCAGCGGTGGTGGCGCGGGGAGAAGAGAAGAGCCTGAGTGCGTACTACGTGACGAGAGACGGAGACGTGGAAGCGGCAGCCCTGAAAGAATGGCTGTCGCAGAGGCTGCCCGGGTACATGGTGCCATCGCAGTGGCTGGCGCTGGCGGAGCTGCCCTTGACGGGGAACGGCAAAGTGGACCGCAAGAAGCTGCCGGAGATCGCAGCGGTGGAGCGGGCGTACGAAGGTCCGCGGGATGAAGTGGAGGAGAAGCTCGCGCGGGTGTTTGCGGAAGCGCTGGGGCTGGAGCGGG